>JAXMEZ010000003.1:0-174774 GCA_046348035.1 Rubrivivax sp.
AGCGCGTGCCGGTGTGCATCAGCATGAAGCAGCCGGTGCCGTAGGTGTTCTTCGCCAGGCCCGCCTTGAAGCACGCCTGGCCGAAGAGCGCCGCCTGCTGGTCGCCGGCCATGCCGGCCACGAGGATGGGCGCGCCGAAGAGCGTCGTCTCGCCCACCACATGCGCCGAGGGCACGACGCCGGGCAGCACGCTGTCGGGGATGTGCAGCGCCTTCATCAGGCCGTGGTCCCAGCGGTTGTGGCGGATGTCGAACAGCATCGTGCGCGAAGCGTTGCTCACGTCGGTGGCGTGCACGCGCCCTTCGGTCAGCTTCCACAAGAGCCAGCTGTCGACGGTGCCGAAGGCGAGTTCGCCCTTGGCCGCGGCGATGTGCGCGCCGCTCACGTGGTCGAGCAGCCAGCGCAGCTTGGTGCCGCTGAAGTAGGGGTCGATGACGAGGCCGGTGGCCTCGCGCACCGTGTCGGCGAAGCCCTCCTGCGCGCGCAGCTGTGCGCACAGCGGCTCGGTGCGCCGGTCCTGCCAGACGATGGCGTTGTGCACCGGGCGGCCGGTGGCGCGGTTCCACAGCACCGTGGTCTCGCGCTGGTTGGTGATGCCGATGCCGGCGATGTCGATGGGCTCGAGACCCGACTTCGCCAGCGCCTCCTTCGCCACCGCAAGCTGCGAAGCCCAGATCTCCTCGGGGTCGTGCTCCACCCAGCCGGGCTGCGGGAAGATCTGCCGGAACTCGCGCTGTGCCGAGCTGACGATGCGGCCGCTGGCGTGGAAGACGATGGCGCGCGAGCTGGACGTGCCCTGGTCGAGCGCGAGCAGGTGTTCCTTGCGGTTGGACATCGAGCGGTTCCTCCTCGTGGCGCATCGTGGCACGGCGTTCGCGCAGCGTTCGCACAGCGTTCACTCGGCGTTCGCAGGCGCGCCGGCACGCCGTGGCACGCCCATTCTGGCGCGGGCGGGACGCGGCCCACGCGCCGCTATGCTCGCTCGTTTGCC
The DNA here is from genome assembly GCA_046348035.1 of Rubrivivax sp. Classification (GTDB taxonomy): domain Bacteria; phylum Pseudomonadota; class Gammaproteobacteria; order Burkholderiales; family Burkholderiaceae_C; genus Rubrivivax. The sequence continues at coordinate 992 of JAXMEZ010000003.1, forward strand.
CGCATCGACATCACCCGAGCGCATGCCCACCGCCCACCGCCGCGCCGTTGCCACCGGCACGCTCTTCGCCCTCGGCGCGGGCTTGACCTGGGGGCTCGTCTTCGTCGTGCCGGTGCTGCTGCCGGAGTACCCGGCGGCGATGCTGTCGTTCTCGCGCTATCTCGCGTTCGGGTTGATCGCGTTGCCGCTCGCGTGGCTGGACCGCGCGGGCCTGGCGGAGCTGACGCGCGAAGACTGGACCGAGGCGCTGAAGCTCGCGCTCGTGGGCAACGTGCTGTACTACCTCTTCCTCGCCGCGGCGATCCAGCGTGCCGGCGCGCCGTTGCCGACGATGATCATCGGCACGCTGCCGGTGGTGATCGCGATCGTCTCCAACCTGCGCGACCACGCGCGCGACGGCAAGCTGCCGTGGGCGCGGCTGGCGCCTTCGCTGGTGCTGATTGCGCTCGGCATCGCGGCGGTGAACCAGGCAGAGCTGGCAAGGCATGCGGCGGATGGTGCTGCCGGCGGTGCCGCGAGTGCACCCGCGCTGGACCTGCGCCGCTACGCGCTGGGCGCGCTGCTGGCCGTGGGCGCGGTGGTGTGCTGGACGTGGTATCCGATCCGCAACGCTGACTGGCTGCGCGCGCATCGCCCGCGCAACCCGCGCGCCTGGGCTACCGCGCAAGGTGTGGCGACGCTGCCGCTGGCGGCGGTGGGCTTCGCGGGGTTCTGGCTGTGGACGGTGCTTGCTAGCGGGGATGGCGGCACTGGCAGCGTTGAGGCGCCAGCAACGCATCGGCTGCCGCTGCAACTGCGTCGTTCCAGATGCCCTTCGGCCCGCAGCCGCTCCTCTTCGTCGGCCTCATGTTCTCGGTCGGCCTGCTCGCCTCGTGGCTTGAAACGCTGTGCTGGAACGAAGCGAGCCAGCGGTTGCCGACGACGCTGTCGGGGCAGCTGATCGTCTTCGAGACGCTGGCCGCGCTCGCGTACGTTCGCGCTGCGCGGCGAATGGCTGCTGACGCTCGGCGGCATCGCGCTGCTCGTCTTCGGCGTCGCGTGGGCGCTGAGTCCACCGCCGCGGCCGGGCAGCAGCGGCACCTGACCGAAGCGCCGCACCAGGCCGCGGAGCTGCGCAACCCTGCGTACCCACGGGGCCCGCATTCCCGCGCTGCCCGGTGGTTTGCCAGAAGACCGACGCGCTACCTGCGGTGGCACATTGCTGGCCCCGCCGCTTCGCCCTTCTGCCGGCATCGAGGAGCCCGCTATGCCCGACCGCACGAACGATCGCACTGACCGCAACGAGCGCACCGACAGCACCACGGCGAGCACCCGCCGCCGCCTGCTTGCCGCCGACGCCGCGGTGAGCACCGGCGCCGTCATCGGCTGCGCTGCGCCGGCAGGCGCGAACCAGGCGGCGCGCACACCGTTCACCGTGCCGAGCGTCGGCATTCCCATCGTCGGCAGCGACATGGTGTTCCCGGTGCGGCGCATCTACTGCATCGGCCGCAACTACGCCGCGCACGCGCGCGAGATGGGCTCGGACCCGACGCGCGAGCCGCCGTTCTTCTTCCAGAAGCCCACCGACGCGATCCAGCTCGTCGCGCCGGGGCAGATGGCCGACCACCCGTACCCGACGCTGACGAAGAACTACCACTACGAGGTGGAACTGGTCGTCGCGCTCGGCAAGGGCGGGCGCAGCATCCCGGCGGCGCAGGCGCTCGACCACGTGTTCGGCTACTCGCTCGGCCTGGACATGACGCGGCGCGATCTGCAGCGCGCGATGGGCGACGAGAAGAAGCCGTGGGAGATCGGCAAGAGCTTCGACAAGAGCGCGCCGGTGGGCCCGATCCATCCGGTGGCGCAGGTCGGCCACTTCACCGACGGCGCCATCTGGCTGAAGGTGAACGGGCAGACGAAGCAGAACGCGACGCTCAAGCACATGATCTGGTCGGTGGCCGAGCAGGTCAGCCGCCTCTCGGAAGCGTTCGAGCTGATGCCGGGCGACATCATCTACAGCGGCACGCCGGAGAACGTGGGCCCGGTGGTCAAGGGCGACGTGATCGAGATCCACATCGACCGGCTGCCGAATCTGAGCGTACGGATCGTTTGACCCGCTTCGCCAACTGGGACCCCCTCATATGAGTGCTACCTACAAGGGTTTGTAGGTTCGCGATTCCACGCCTTTCTCTACCCTGCCGCTCAAACGAGGCGAGGGAGAGCAAGCATGGGATGGATTGCCGCAGGCCGGGCGTTCGCAACGCTCTTGGCGCTTCTTGCACTTGGCCAGGCGGAGGTCTTCGCCCAGGCGCCGCCGGCGCGCGACCCCAAGCTGGCACCCGAGCCGGCGTACTTCATCAAGAACAACGGCCTGGGGTTCGGGGTGCCGGTGCCGACGTTCAGGGATCCCATGGCGGCCAGGGCCTATATCGAGGGTGTGCACCTGTCTTGGCCCTGGACCCTGATGTCCAACGGCACCGTCATCGCCACGCGGTATTGCCCAGCGGCGGCCATCGAGTTCACGAAGTCCGAGTTCGTCGCCCCCAACCCTGCGGGGAACTCCTCGGCCGAAACGCCGTTCAAGCCCATCACTCGCCAGACCGCCAACTGCTGGAGCTGGAACGGCAACGCCTGTGCGGACTACTCCTGCCGGGACGACCCGACCCAGTTCGCCTACAACATGCGCGCCGATTGCCCGGTGGACTGGACGTTCGTCTCCGGCAACGGACCCAACCGCTGCGAGTGCCCTGCCGGCACGGAGCTCGAACGTAACCCTGCCGGCGAGTGGCGCTGCGCGGTGCCGCAGGTGGCCAGCGTCGCCAACCCCGCGTGCTACCGCGGCGACGGGAGTTGCCCGGTCGGCAACCTGGGCCTGCCGGGCATCGCCGCGAAGGTGCACACCGAGACCGACTACGAAGGCGCCGGCGCGCACCCGCTGTCGTTCACGCGCAGCTTCCGCTCGCAGGGCGCCCGGCCCTACGTCGAGCCGGGTGCCTGGAGCCACTGGGTGCACAACTGGGCCCGGCGCATCGATGTCTACCCTGAGCCCGGCTACCGGGCGCGCGCATACGTCATCCGCGACGACGCGAGCCAGCGCATCTACAGCAGCGACGGCAGGGCACCTGGGCCAGCGCGCAGGTGGGCGACAGGAACACGCTCACCGAGCAGCGCGATGCCTCGGGTGCCCGAACCGGCTTCCAGTACACGCTGTGGGCCGACGACAGCGTCGAGTACTACGTGACGGCGCCGGCCGGCTGCTCAAGGTGCAGCGCAACGGCTGAACCCACACGCTCACCTACAGCGACGCGAGCACGCCCGCAGCGATCGCCCCGCGGCCGGGCCTGCTGATCTCGGTGCGCAACCACTTCGGCCGCGAGCGCCGAAGTTCACCTACGACGCGGCGGAGCGGCTGGCCGAACTGCTGCCGCCCGGGGCCGTCAGCGGCACGGCGCCGGGCACGGCAGCCCAGCCCGATCCGCTACGTGCACAACGAGCCGGCGAGCCTGGGCGGCGGTGTCCTCAAGGTTGAACCAGCCGACCAGCGTCGTCTGGCAGGACGGGGCGGTGCGCCGCTACCACTACGAGAACGCGCAGTTCCCCCAGTTGCTCACCGGGCGCACCGACGAACTCGGGGTGCGCATCGGCACCTACACCTACAACACCAGCGGGCAGCTGGAGCGCAGCGCCGGGCCCAACGGCATGAACGCCGTGGACTTCGTGTACATCGGCGGCGCGACGCTCGTCACCGACCGCAGCGGCGCCACGCCGGTGACGAGCACGTACACGTGGGAGACGGCCGCGGGCGTGATCCGGCCCATTGCCGTGAGCGCACCGTGCCCGCAGTGCGGCAGCACGAGCGCGGCCACGGCGTACACGGCCACCGGCGAGGTGGCCCGGCGCGTCGATCACGACGGGCGCATCACCTTCTACACCTACGACGCCAAGGGCCGCGAGACCGAGCGGGCGACCTACCCCGCCGCCTACAACAGCGCAACGAAGCGCCCGGCGCTCAGCGTGGCCGAACGCGTGGTGAGCACCAAGTGGCACGCGACGTGGAACCTGCCGACGCAGATCGCCGAGCCGGCGAGGGTGACCGCGTACACGTACGGCACGGGCGGGCGGCTGACCGGGGAAAGCTGGACGGCGACGACGGATGCGACCGGGGCGGCGAAGTTCAACGCGGTGAAGACGGGGAGCACCATCACTACGGGTATCGGCTACAACTCCAGCAACCTCCCAACGACCCTCGTGACCCAAGAGACGGCGCAAGGGGCCACAGCCGCCAACGAAACAGGACGTTGGAGCGCTACGTACAAAGCCGACGGAAGTCTCAGCAAGATCACCGACGCAATCAGCGCCGCGACGGCCACGGTGACGACCGACGCGTCGGGCCGCATCACCAAGACGGTCAGCAGCAACGGCGCGCAGGCATCCTTCGTGCCGAACTTGCGCGGCTACATGATCAGGGCGGCAACTCCGCAACTCGTCACGGAGTACATCCTCAACGAGACGAGCCAGACAAGTGAGATTCGGTTCAGCGACGGGCGTTGGATCCGCTACACCTACGACATGTCCGGCCGTCTTGTGCGCATGACCGACAGCGCCGGACTCGTCGAGCAATTCGCTGGCGTTGGCCACCTGCGCTCAAAGGATAGCGTCCGTGCGGCATTGGCGTGGCTGGCTTGGAGAGGGAATGAGCTTGCGGCCGCGCTTGTTCCGCCTGCAAGGGCGCAAGGACAACTCGTGGTTCCGGCTGGTATTGTGCTTGGATTGATCTTCATCGTTGAGAGCGGCAGGCGTGGGGCAAGCGCAGCGCCGAGCGGCAGGGCTTGCTGCGGCCCTGATGGCCCATCCGCACCGAACGGAAGTGACGACTCTTCGGCTGCAAAATGGGCTCGGCAGATCGCGATACTGCTTACCGAACAGATGGTGTCGGCGCCGCCTCCAGCCGGGCCGATGTATGACAAGGCAGGCCTGCTTGTCAGTCCAAAGTCCTGCCTGGCGGCTCCCGGGTACTGCGATCCGAACAAGCACAAGGACTTGCAGAACGAGGTGGACAACGCCTGCAAGTCGACATCGATGCGCTGCGGGGGCGGTATGTCAAGGAGCACACTGCTGTCGAATGCCGAAATGAATAGAGCTTGCGCTGTCGCAAGAGACAGGCTGAACAAGACTTGCTTTGCCGGCGGCGACGTCAATCACAGAAACGCGGCGATCGATGCGTGGCGAGCGGTCACGAACTGTGAGTCGCTCCTGGAGCGCACGCCATGAATCTGGCGGTGTTCGACTGTGAAAGTGTCTTTGGAGCGGCGCGTCACGCGGCCCCTCTTAACTTGATAGGCGACAAGTGGGTCGGCGACGAGACCGAGAGGTTCTTCCGCGGGAGAGCGCTTCGAGATGTGAATTACCAGACCCTATCGAGCAGTTACAGAGGCGTTTGGTGGGCAGCCCACAACTACCTAAACGAGGAGGCCTATCTCTTCTTCTTGCCCGCCTTTCTCCGAGTGGCCTTGTACGATTTCGAAAAAGAAGGTGCTGCACAACTCGCCGATGCGCTTGCGAACGGCTTCCTGCGCATGGCCCAAGGCCAGCACGATGATCGTCTGCGCCCGCTTCTGGCCGCCTACTCAGACCCTCAACTTCGCGCAATTGGTGCCGAGTTTCTCCTCGAGCTCAGCGCGATCGCTATCAGCCCGCAGGCGACATGGACGACGCTGAGCCTGCCTTGTCGCTCTTCTGGCGTCGATACCTGCCATAGTGAATGTGGGTCTCGAGGCAATGCCAAAGCTCCCCGGACAGTCGGAGAAATCGTGTGGGCAGATGACATCGCCAAGAGCCGGCAGTACGGACTGACGCGCTGCTGCTGCGTCAGCTCTGCGCGCCTGAGTCTCCACGAAGCACTGTCGGTCTTCGGGCTGCGGCAAGACGAAGAGTCATTGACGCAGGTGTCGGCCGAAGAGGGGCCAGGCTTCTCGAGCGCCTGCTGGCAACCAGCCTCGTTGACAACCTGGACGCGATGCCCCGAGATGTGGCGCGGCGCGCGTCGGCTGATTTCATCGAGACCTTTCGAGCGCAGGCCTGCAGCTTCTATACGAACGGCAACTGGGCTAGCTCGGACGCCCCATCCTGGAACCCACTCACGAGCGCAGTATTCGACGGCGGGCTGATTGCCCTCGGACCGACCATCTCGGGTTGCGTTTGGGTCGACGAGAACGACTGACGATCAAACGCTCGTCGATCGATGCGCATGTGCGACCACGCCGACAGCAGATAAGGATCAGCTTGTGCATCGAAGCAGGCCCCAGGCGGACTTGGTGAAGCTCATACGCGAATACGCCGACAGGCCCGCATCCGGCTTTCTGGATCGCCCTGACTGGCACCGATGCCAGAGGCCGGCCAACGCGATCGGTCACGCTCATCGCGCAAGGCCCGTGCCCGTGGAAGATGTCGAAGCATTGAGAGAACGATGTGATTGCTCAGTTCCCGGGATACATGAAATGACGCCCCGGGATGCTGCGGCTTGGATCGATAGTCCTTGGCGCGACGGGGAGGCAGAGGAGCGCGAGCGCAGAGCAATGCAGGTTCTTCTGGCCACACGACTTGCAGTCGCGCTCGATGACTATTTCTATTGGCCCCCGCATTGCAGCTTCTCAGTGCACATCTTCCTTGATGACGCAAACCGACCGGCAAGGAGGCAGAAGGACGATCGGACTGCAACGCAGCAAGTGACGATCTACGCTTCGAACAGAGCGCCGATCGCGACCTTCCGCATTCGAAGGCTGGATGAGAGACCTTGGTGGGAGAGCGAGCGGCGGTGGACGCTTGATCACACGTCGAGGGTCTTTGGGTTTGCGAGGGATAACGCGCAGGTACTTTGCAACAAGTTCGGACGGCGACTCATGCTTCCAGACCAAACCATGGACGATCCGCTTCCGGGTAGATTCCGGAGGTTTGATCCCGACGTGCCCGCGACGCTCTTCTCAGAGATGTTCTCGGAAATGTAGGGTCAGTGGCAAGCTCATATGTCGAGTGGCCACGGCTGCCCAGCTGTACATCACCAAGGGGCCAGATGGCGCCGATCCAGACGCATCGATGCCGTCGGTCGAGCTTGAATGGAACGCAGACTTGCAGTTCCTCCGCCGCTATTTCGAGACAGCGAACCTCGAGCCATGGGTGAGCGAACTCGTCGACGTCTATGCCGATCGAGTCATCTCGGGGTATCAGCAGAAACGCCTGAAGGACGAGCTCTCTGTGGCGGTGCTGGACGCTTCGCGCCGGCCCGGTCGATGGCGCGAGTTGGTCGGTTGGACAAGCAACGACCGCCGAGTGGAGACCGAGGGTTGGCAAGTGGTCGACAAGGCCAAGCTCCCGGCCAAGATCGAGGCGCTGCGGCGCTTGATCGATGGCGCCGTCTCCTGCAAGGGCGCTCTGGTCGTCAGTGGCGATTGACGTTGGCGCGGCTGGTACAGGTCGAGCTTGCGCTCACCCCAAGCACGCGCGGCGCCTCACGGACCTCGACCACAATACCGTCGCGATGTACGCGCGAGGCATGAAGGCGCACCAGATCCAGGGCTCCCTCCCGCACCTCAACCGCGTCGACTTCTACCGCCTGGACGGCACCGACTTCCTGGTGCTGCTCACCGACGCAGTGCGCAAGGCGCCCGCATCCGCGCGCCACGCTCTCTGCCGACCATTTCGCGCTGGCCGCCTTTGCTGCGATGTGCGTCGACGTTCCCAACGGCGGCTTCGTGCAGTTCTTCTACAACCACCGCGGCGACTCCGGTGTAGAGCGCGCTGCCGAGCTTCTCGACAGCCTGGAAGTGTCCAGGGCTGCCGCGGTGGTGCGCGACGCACTCGGCGTGTACCGCCGGCACCGCCCGGCGTTTGCCGTAGCCAACCCGTTCGACGGACTGTTCGGCAGCATTCCGGAATTCGGGAGGTTCGATCGCGCCTTCTGCCGTGTGATGGGCCCGGGCACGCGAGCCGTGCAGGCGTGGGCGCGTGAGCAGGCGGCCATCCTGTTTGCCGGTGACGACGGAGGCGCGGCGATCGACCCGACGTATACGGGCCGCATCGTGACCACGCATCCCAATGGAGCCGTAAGCCAATCGCTCGAGGTCCGGCGCGGCAGGCCGCACGGAGCCTATCGCGAGTACTTCGACGACGGCACGCCCAGCGACGCGGCCCTCTACCGCAACGGCAAGACAGCGGCGGAGTTGTGGCTGACCGGGCAAGTGCGGAAGAAAGAGTTCAGGCGTGGGCCCCAACGCATCGTCGAGTGGTACTACGAGAGCGGCGCACTGCACAAGCGCTTTGTCGGGGACAAGGGGTACGCCGCGGTCGAACCGGTGCGCTTGTTCCACGAGTGCGGGAAGCTTGCCGAAGAAGAGCATCTTCAAGGAGTCGCGCATCTCGGCCCCTGGCTCAAGTTCTTCGACGATGGCGCAAGCAAGCTCGTTGCCGAATGGAGACCGGGCGGCGAGCTGGTGGTGCGTGAAGCCTGGAGCGATGACCGCCGCCGCGTCGTGCAGAACGGCACCGGGACTTTCCGCGACGACGGGCGACGGATCTCGCCGTTCTACGACCTGTTCTTCGAGTCTTCCTGGCCGCGGACGATCGAGCTTCGCGATGGTCGTCCGCATGGCAAGGAGATCACCTGGCATGCGGGCGCGCTGTGGAGCGTAAGGCACTTCGAGGACGGCGCGCTGCATGGCGAGGCCACCCTGTACTGGGACAACGGCCGCGTTCGCAGCGTGACGCAATACGAGCATGGCGTGCAAGGCGCGACCCGGCATCATCCGAAGTTCGACGCACCCCGGCCGGCGGTAGTGCTCAGCACGATGGCTGACGAGGAGCTGTATGCGGCGTGGCAACAGCGGCGCCTGGACGAGTACCCGCGCCCGCTCAATCTACCTGAAGTGCAGGCGCTGATCGCCCTGCCCGACATGCTGCGCGAGGTGCACGCGCGCAACCTGGCCGGGGCATTGAAGTCGGACTACGAGGATCTCAACACGTTCAACGATGGCATCGCCTACCGGTTGCGCATCGACGAGACGGGCCGCGTCGTCAGCGCGCGGGCCACGGGCAGCGGCATGTACTCCATCGGGCTCATCGGGAGCCACGTCATCCTGCTGCGCGAACTGCGGTTCAGCCCGGGGCGAGCCCGAGGCCGGGCCACGGCATGCGACGCTTCGGTGAGTGTCGATTACACGTTCGTTGAAGGCGCAGCGGCCTCCGCAACCCGGTGAAGCCGGCCATCGCAATCCTCACGCCAGCGCCTCGTCCACCGAGCCGCAATGGCCGGCTTCGGCCGCAGCGGCTACGCTCGAGGCACGGCACTGAGCTTGCCGGCTTGCGGTGACCTGGGCCGCGCGCGGCTGCCGCGGCCGCCGCATCGGCAGCCACGAGCGCCGCAACCCGCTCATGATTTCGACCGGGTTCGGGCGTCCGTTCGCCGTGCCCCGCGTGCTCGGGTTCACCCCAGCCCTCGGCCACCCGCATCGGAGTAGCGTCGCCCGCCTCGGATCGGCACCGAAGGAACACCGCGATGAACCTCGACGATGCGAAGAAGCTCAAGGAAGCGTGCTCGATGGCCCTCATCACGTCGAACTGGACGAAGATGACGGTGCGACATCTGCCGCCTGCCGGCGAAGGCACGCAGTTCATGTCCAACAGTGCCAACGATGTGCCGAACCTCATTGCCAAGGCGATCAAACTCGGCGGCGCTGGCGGAGGCGCCTTGGTTGCCTGCAACGCCTATTCGGTAGCCGGCCAGCCCGACAAGGTGATCATCGTCGGCACATTCACCAATCAGGTCGGCAGCACGAACCCAGGCGGGGCGGCCTGCAAGAACATCCTGGTCGTTATCGGCAAGGGGGGCGACGGGAAGCCCATCTTCTACTCGGCCTATCCGGTTGCCGCACCGCCGGCCGCAGGATTGCTCGGAGCCATCTGATCTGACCTGCGACGCGCTGGGCCTGCATGCCTGGTGCTGACGAACGCGCGGGTGCCTCGCACGACATGAGCTGGGCAGCTGACACCACTGCGTTGGCCGTCGATCAACCGAAGCTGTTCTGGTACACGAAGCGGTAGGCGTGCGGCTGCGGCTCGCTGCCGCCGTGCGCGTGCGCGCTGCCCGCGGGGCTGCGAGGAGCGGTCCCAGCGTGGCTTGACGCAGCAGGACCACGAGCGCATGCTCCGCGCCCCTTACAACGAGCACGGAGACGAAATGCCCAGCGATGCAACCGGCTACTGGAGCCTGGCCAACTACGTGGGCCAGGGCTTCAACGTCTACGGCTCGTACGACATGACGAGCACCACGGGGCTGCTGTTCGACTTCCCCGACAACGACGGTCATGACTTCGACTTCCAGGGCAAGACCTTCCTGATTCCCAAGACCGTGCTCGGCGCGGAGAGCGTCAACACGTATTACCAGCATGTCTCGGGTTCGACGCGCGAGAGCTACCAGGACAACCTCGCGACATCGGCGAATGTGCAAGTGGGCATCGGTGCCTTCAGTGGTGACCTGAAGGCCTCGTTCTCCCGGGAGTTCCAGACGGCATCCGAGTTCGCGTTCGACCGCTACACGTCGTACTCGAAGCTCGGCACGCTGGAGCTGCGCGTGGACCCGTCGAACATCACCGGCTCGCTGGCCAAGGCCATCGACCAGCTGCCCGCCACCGGCGAGCCGGGCAATCTGCAGGCGTTCGCCGATTTCTTCCAGCGCTTCGGCGTGTACTTCATCTGGCGAGTCGTCTTCGGCGGCTCGCTGCAGCTCTATACGGCTGTGGACAAGTCGAGCGGACTCAGCACCCAGGACATCTCGGTGGAGGCCGAGGCTTCGTACGGCGCCCTGTTCAAGGCCGGCATGAAGGTGGCCACCTCGACGCGGCGCGAGACGTTCAACAAGAACGCCTCGACGAGCGTGAGCGCGATCGGCGGCGACCTCAAGCTCGCCGCCCAACTCGGACTCGTGGACCCGAACGCCCCGAGTGCCGATTCGGTCAAGCTGTTCGCCGATTGGGTCGGCAGCGTCGTGGCGTCCCCGGCTCCGGTGGACTTCAGCCTCAAGGGCATCTGGGAACTGTGCGGCGACAAGCGGCAGGCGGTCGAGACCGCCTGGGCGCTGTATTCGCAGCTGATGCACCCGAAGCTGACCATCCAGACCTACGGCCTGCCGGCGCCGACGCAGTTGCCCATCATCACGCTCGGCCGCCAGCTCAAGCCCGCGCCGGCCGCATCGCCCGGCCGTTACGGCGGCTGGCAGATCGTGATCCTGGACCGCTCCAACGTGCTCGGAGACGACGGCGTCAAGTTCAACCGGCACTACGCGCTGCCAGGCGCCACGGACTCCGAGCGCCACGTCGGTATTGCGCAGATGTACGACACGATGTACCGCGACATCACGGGCAGCGGCTGCGCGACTTCCGGGTACCTGATGGTCGCGGTGAGCTATGGCCTGGAGCAGAACTGGGGGCCGCTCGGCGATTTCTTCGGGCTGCTGCACTCGTGCGGCGGCAGCGCCCGTAACCTGGACTGGGTCAAGGCCTCGGAAGTGGGCAGCGGCAACTCCTCATTCACCAACTACCTGCTGGTCGGCGCTTTCGACTCGGGCACCGGCATGGGTGTGGACTTCGCGTCCGGCAGCGACTTCGCCAGGGCCGGGGAACCGAAGGTGCACAACCCGGTGATGCAGGTCATGTTCTATCGCGACGGCAAGAACGCTCCGTACACGTTCGCGCTCGCATCGGTAGGGTAGGCCGGTTGGGGCGGGCCGGCGCGGGCCGGGGCGGCGCGACGGTGCGTTCGCTGCTCATCGGCGGCGCGCGGTCGGCCAGTGGCTACGGCCGCGTGCTGCGGCAGATCGGCCATGCGCTGGCGCCTCTGGGTCCGATCGATTGCATCCAGGTCGGGCCCGACGACGGCCTGAGCGCGCCGGGAACGCTTCTGCACAACCCGTACCGCTTCGACTTCGGGGCTCGTCGTTTCATTGCGCAGGCCGCGGTCGAGCGGGACCCCGACGTCGCACTGGTGCTGCACGACCTCGAGTACTGCGCCGAGGTGGCCCAGCTGATCGCGCGGGCGGGCGCGCGCTGTGCCGTGATCGCGCACTGCCCGCTGGAGGGCACGCTGGCGCCCACAGCGCCCGTGACGGCACTCGACGCAGCCGCTGCCGTGGTCCTGTACGCCCGGCGACGCAGCGGTCGTGGCCCGGCGCTTCCATCAACGCGCGGGCCGCAGCCCGGGCACCATCACCGCCATCCCGCACGGTATCGAGCGCTCGTCGTTCGTACCGCTCGGCGATGCCGACGGGGCGCGCCGGCGGCTCTTCGGCGAAGCCTTCGCGGCCGAGACCTCGTTTCTCGTTCTCAATGCCAATCGACCCGTCGCGCAAGCGGCTCGATACGACGCTGCGGCTGTTCGCGCGCTTCGCCGGAGGCAAGCCGCCTTCGGTGCGGCTGCTGCTCAAGGCGGCCGGGCCGGCCTCGCGCCCGGCGGACCTCGGCGATCAGGTTCAGGCCCTCGACCTGGCTGAGCGCGTGCACTGGACCGACGCGCTGGGCCTGCCACACCCGATGCCGGATGCCGCGCTGAACCTGCTCTACAACGCCTGCGAGGTCGGTCTGAACACCAGCCAGGGTGAAGGCTGGGGGCTGATCGCCTACGAGCACGCCGCCGCGGGGGCCGCGCAGATCGTGCCGCACCATGCAAGCGCCGGGGCCTGGCGCGGCTACCGGGCCTGCATTCCAACGTCGGCCCGCGCGCCGGACGGTGTTTCCTCGTTCGGGTGCGCCGACATCGACGAAGGGCTTGCCTTGCAGATGCTCGAGCGCCTGTATGCGGACACGGCGTTTCGCGCCGACGCGGGCCGGCAGGCGCGCCGAATCGCGATGCAGCCGGAACTCGACTGGAGCGTCATCGGCGCGGCGTGGCGGCAACTGGTGCGCAGCGTGCTTGCGGCACGCACGCGCGCTTGACAGCGACGGCCCGCACCGTCGCGTCAGGCGTTCAAGGCCCTCTCACGCCAGCGCCTCGTCCACCACCTCCACCCAGTGCCGCACCGGCGTGCCGGTGCCGCTTTGCAGGTGCTGGATGCAGCCGACGTTGGCGCTGACGATGGCGTCGATGTCGCCCGGGCCCTTGGGTTCGAGGAAGGCGAGCTTGCGGTCGCGCAGCGCGTAGGCGAGTTCGGGCTGCAGCACGCTGTAGGTGCCGGCCGAGCCGCAGCACAGGTGGCTCTCGCTCGCGGCCACGCTCACGTCGTAGCCGAGATCGGCGAGCGCCCGCTCGACGCCGCCGCGCAGTTGCTGGCCGTGCTGCAGCGTGCACGGTGAATGCCACGCCAGCCGCCGACCCTTGGCGCCGTGCACCTTCTTCGCCAGCGCCGGCACGAGCTCGGGCAGCAACTCCGAGAGGTCCTTCGTCAGCACCGCCACGCGCGCCGCCTTCGCCGCGTACTCGGGGTCGTGCGCCAGCGCGCGGCCGTAGTCCTTGACCGTGACGCCGCAGCCCGAAGCGTTCATCACGATCGCCTCAACCTTGCCCTCGCTCGTGAGGCCTTCGACGAGCGGCCACCAGGCGTCGATGTTGCGGCGCATGTCGGCCAGGCCGCCGGCGACGTCGCCCAGGTGCGTGCGGATGGCGCCGCAGCAGCCGGTGCCGTCGGCCACCAGCGCCTGGATGCCGGCGGCGTCGAGCACGCGCGCGGTGGCGCTGTCGATGTTGGGCGCCAGCGCCGGCTGCACGCAGCCCAGCAGCAGCAGCACCTTGCGCTTGTGCGTGCTCTGCGGCCACAGGCTCGCGCGCGCCGCACCCGGCGCGCCGCGCGGCGGCACCTTGCTCTTCAGCGTCGCGGGCAGGAGCGGCCGCACGAGCTGGCCGAGCTTCATCGCCGGCGCGAAGAGCGGCGACGTGAGGCCCTCCTTCAGCAGCCAGCGCACGGTGCGTTCCACGCGCGGGCGCTCGACGCGCGCTTCCACGAGCTCGCGGCCGATGTCCACCAGGCGCCCGTACTGCACGCCGCTCGGGCAGGTGCTCTCGCAGTTGCGGCAGGTGAGGCAGCGGTCCAGGTGCAGCTGCGTCGCGCGCGTCGGCACGGCGCCTTCGAGCACCTGCTTGATGAGGTAGATGCGGCCGCGCGGGCCGTCCAGTTCGTCGCCGAGGAGTTGATACGTCGGGCAGGTGGCGGTGCAGAAGCCGCAGTGCACGCACTTGCGCAGGATCGCCTCGGCCTCCTCGCCGGCAGGGGTGCCCTTGAACTCGGCGGCGAGGGTGGTCTGCATGCGCTGGGGGCGTCGTGTCGGTTCGGGCGGCCGGTCCCTGGCTCCGGAGGGCGAAGGCGGCCGGTCAGATCACTTCAGCAGGTAGCTCAGGATCAGTAGTGCGCGTGTTCGATCCACTGCGGCTCGGCGGCGCGCGGGCCGAGGCGGGCGATGGCTTCGTCGGCTCCCGGGTAGTTCTTCAGCACCTCGTGGCGGCTGCCGTCGTCCAGCGTGCGCTGCTGCCAGGTGTTGCCGTCGGCATCGGTGCGCGAAAGCGGCGTGCTGCTGCCCTCGACGTTGCGGTTGTCGCAGAAGACGACGCGCGCGCCCGGCGCGAGCCGAGCGTGCAGCACTTCGAGCCACGGTGACAGCCGCGCCAGCGGCACGTGGCTCCACCAGAACCCGGCGAAGGCGGCGTCGAAGCGAGCGTTTGCAGGGAGGATCTTGTCGAGACCCGTCAGCGTGTACGCATCGACGTTGGCGAAAGACACGACAGATGGCATCGGCTTCTTCGCGCGCGCGATCGCCAGCACCTCCTCGTTCACGTCGGTGGCGAGCCAGCGCCTGGCGTCGCGTGCGCCGTGCGGCGTCCACCACGCGGTGCCGCAGGCGACTTCGAGCACCGAGCGGCCGGCGAAGGGCGACGGCAGCCAGGCCTCCATCGCGCGCAGGTCGGCCTGGCGCTCGGGCTTGGCGTAGACGCGCTCGTAGACGGCGGCGCGCTGCGCGTAGTACGCACGCATGCGCTCGACGGCTTCGCTGTCCTCGTTCGTCATGCCGCCGAATGCTACAGATCCGGGTACAGCCGGCCGGGGTTGAACACGCGCTCGGGGTCGAAGGCGCGCTTGAGGTCGCGGTGGATGCGCGCCAGCGGCGCCGGCAGCGGCGCGAAGACGCCGGCACTCTTGTCGCGGGCGCGAAAGAGCGTCGCGTGCCCGCCCACGGCCGCGGCGGCGTCGCGCACGGCCTGCGGCGGCGCGCCGGTGCACAGCCATCGTTGAGCGCCGCCCCACTCGACGAGCTGCTCGCCGGGCAGCTTCAGCGCCGGTGCTGTGGAAGGCACCGACAACCGCCAAAGGCTCGCCTGGCCTTGCGTGGCCGCTTCGGCGCTGGTGAAGAACTCGTCGCGGTGGTCGCGCAGGCCGCGCCAGAACGTCTCGGCCAGCCCCGGCGCGATGACTTCGCCGCCCAGCTTCTTCACCGCCGCCTGCACCGCAGCCGCGGCGCCGGACAAGCGCACGACGAGCGTGCGCTCCCACCAGGCGCTGGCGGAGATCGGCAGCGGCTCGCCGCCCCAGGCGTTGAGGCGCTTGAGCGTCGCGTCTTCATCGCACTCGAAGCGCAGCGTCATCGTCGCCGGCGGCAGCGGCAGCACCTTCAGCGAAACCTCGAGGATGACGCCGAGCACGCCGAGCGAGCCGGCGAGCAGGCGCGAGACGTCGTAGCCGGCGACGTTCTTCATCACCTGGCCGCCGAAGGTGAGCACCTCGGCGCGGCCGTTGAGCAGCGTGGCGCCGAGCACGAAGTCGCGCACGCCGCCCACCGTTGCGCGCGCCGGCCCGGCCAGGCCCGCGCTGACCATGCCGCCCACGGTGCCGCCCTTGGCACCACTTTCACCGAAGCGCGGCGGCTCGAATGCGAGGCACTGCCCTTGCGCGGCCAGCACCGCTTCGAGTTCCGAAAGCAACGTCCCCGCGCGCGCGGTGACGACGAGTTCGCTCGGCTCGTAGCTGCTGATGCCGGCGAGTTCGCGCGTCGACAGCACTTCGCTGCCGGCGCGTACCGCCTCGCCGTAGAACGCCTTCGTGCCGCCGCCGCGGATCTCGAGCGCGGCCTTGCGGTTCGCCGCCGAGCGCACCTGTTCGACGAGCCGCGCCAGTGCGGGGTCGTCGTGCGCGAAGCCGCTGCCGGCGGCTGCTTCGGCGCCCCCTCCGGCCATCCCCGCCAAGGCCATCGTCAGAACCGCTCCAGGTGCGCGAAGGGCAACAAGCCCTTCTTCACGTGCATCTTGCCGTACTCGGCGCAGCGGTTCAGCGTCGGGATCACCTTGCCCGGGTTCAGCGTGCCGGCAGGGTCGAAGGCGAGCTTCAGCGCACGCATCTGCGCCAGTTCCGCGGGGCTGAACTGCACGCACATGCTCGCGAGCTTCTCCACGCCCACGCCGTGTTCGCCGGTGACGGTGCCGCCGAGCGCCACGCTCGTCTCCAGGATGTCGGCCCCGAACAGCTCGGCGCGGCGCAGCTGGTCGGGGTCGTTGGCGTCGAAGAGGATCAGCGGATGCAGGTTGCCGTCGCCGGCATGGAAGACGTTGCAGCAGCGCAGGCCGTACTTCGCTTCCATCGTCGAGATCGCGAGCAGGATGTCGGCCAAGCGCTTGCGCGGGATGGTCGAGTCCATGCACATGTAGTCGGGGCTGATGCGGCCGCTCGCCGGGAAGGCGTTCTTGCGCCCGCTCCAGAACGTGAGCCGCTGCGCTTCGTCCTTGCTCACCTCCATGCGCGAGGCGCCGGCGCCGGCCAGCACGCCGAGCATGCGGTCGATCTCCTCGGCCACCTCTTCGGGCGTGCCGTCGCTTTCGCACAGCAGGATCGCCGCCGCGTCGAGGTCGTAGCCGGCGTGCACGAAGTCTTCGACCGCCGCCGTCATCGGCTTGTCCATCATTTCCAGGCCCGCGGGGATGATGCCGGCGGCGATGATCGCGGCCACCGCGTCGCCGGCCTTTCGCACGTCGTCGAAGCTGGCCATGATGCAGCGCGCGAGCTGCGGCTTCGGCGTCAGGCGCACGGTGACTTCCGTGACGACGGCGAGCATGCCTTCGCTGCCGATGACGGCAGCGAGCAAGTCGAGCCCCGGCGCGTCGAGCGCGGCGCTGCCGAACTGCACCGCCTCGCCCTCGGCAGTGAAGCCGCGCACCGCGAGCACGTTGTGCAGCGTGAGGCCGTACTTCAGGCAATGCACGCCGCCGGAGTTCTCGGCGACGTTGCCGCCGATGGTGCAGGCGATCTGGCTGCTCGGGTCGGGCGCGTAGTACAGGCCCAGCGGCGCCGCCGCCTCGCTGATGGCGAGGTTGCGCACGCCGCACTGCACGGTGGCAGTGCGCGCGGCGCGGTCGATGGCGACGATGCGGTTGAACTTCGCCAGCGACAGCGTCACGCCTTCGGCATGCGGCAAGGCGCCGCCGGAAAGCCCCGTGCCGGCGCCGCGCGCGACCACGGGGACTTGCAGCGCATGGCACGCCTTCAGCACCGCGGCCACCTGCGCTTCGGTTTCCGGCAGCACCACCGCCAGCGGCTGCTGGCGGTAGGCGGTGAGGCCGTCGCATTCGTACGGCACGGTGTCTTCGCGCCGCGACAGCAGTGCGTGCGCCGGCACCAGCGGGCCGAGCGCCGCCACCACCTGCTGCCGGCGCGCTGCGAGCTCGATGGGCGCGCGGTCGTTCATGCGGCGCAGAACACCGTCAGCACGCCGGTGTAGCCGTAGAGCTGGCGGTGGGCGATCTCGCCGGCGGCGAAGAAGCCCGCGAGCGGCACGTCGCCGAGCGCGTGGCGAACGATCTGCAGCTCGGCCGACGGGCCGCCGAAATGCGGGCCGCCGCGGCCCGAGCAGTCGACGTAGATGGCGCCGAGCATGGCCGGCGCGGCAGCGGGCTCGGCAGCAGCGCCGGCGTGCGCGGCCACCGCCGGTGGTGCCGCGGCGCGCTCCGGCGGCCGCGCCGCTTCGGCGCGCGACTCGACCTCGTCGCGGATCTCGGTGCACATGCGCACGAGGTCGCGCCGCGCCGCGGCGGCGTCGCGCTCGCAGAAGGTGAGGCCCATGCCCGTGTGCACGCCCTCGGCGATGGCGAAGCCCTGGCGCGCAGGGTCGAGGCCGATCAAGTGCCGCACACGCACTTCCTCGCCGAAGTTGCCGCCGCGCCGCGGCTTCGAGGCGTCTCCCGGCACCGCGATGCCGATCGAAGCGCGCGCCGCGCGCGGCAGCAGGGTGGCGCCAGCGCGCTGCGGCGCCGCTTCGGTCAAGCCGACGAGCGTGCGGCGCAGGCGCGGCAGCGCTTCGCGCAACGCGCGCGGCTCCAGCGCCGCGGCCACGCCGCCATCGCCGACGAGCTTGAGGTCAGCCAGCAGCTGCGGCAGCGCCGGAGCACCGTCCAAAGCCAGCACCACGGTGCCGTCGCAGGCAGTGACGCGGCGGCTTGCACCGAGCGGCGTGCAGCCCTGCGTGACGCGCGAGACGACGCGCACGCCGGGCCCGAACGCGACGCCCGACAAGCCGCCTTCGAACACGCCTTCGGCGAACTGCACATGCTTCTGGCGCGAGGCCGACACGCCGCCGAAAAGGTAGCCGCTCTCGGTTCGGTCAGCCAGTTCGCTCAGCAGCTCCGGCAGCTCGGGCGTCGCCGGGTCGGCGTGAACGAGCGCGGTGATGGCGCGCCGGGCGGATCCCTTGGCCGTCGGCTGCGCACCGCGCAGGCCGCTCGTGCCGCTGAAGACCTGGAACTGCTCGCGCGGCAGCGAAGCGAGCATCACCACGAGCGCCGGCTCGTCGAAGTGCTCGACGCCGGTGGCCGCGACGCCGACGCCCACCGTGCCGACGAACGCCACGCCCGGCCAGCGCTGGCGCAACGCCGCCAGCAGCGCCTGCGCAGCAGTGGCGTAGGGCTCGGTGATGTAGACCCAGCCGAGCGTCGGCGTGCCCGGGCCGCGCAGGCCGTCGCCATGCGCCGCGGCGCGTTCGGCGAGCTGGCGCTCGATCTGCGCCGCCGCGGCTTCGAGCGCCTCGCTCCACTGCGCGTGCGCAGCGTGGCCGACGACGAACAACGGAGGGCTCATCGCAGCTGCGCGCGGCCAGTGCCGGCGGTGTGGCGGGACAGGGCGTTCAAGCGGTTCATCGCTTCATCGCTCGATCGCTGGGTCGCTTCGGCTTCACGCACTCTTGCGGGCGCGGCGGCGCGGAGCGGTGGCCGTCTTGGATGGGGCCGGAGGCGAGGACGCCGACGACGCCTTCGGCACCGAAGGCGCCGCCTTCGGCGAGGGCTTCGCAGCCGCTGGCATCGCCGCGCCCGCCAGCGCGGCACTGGCCTTGGCCGCGGCGCCGGCGAACTGCGTCGATGCAGCCATCGCGCGCTCGATGCTGGTGGCCGCGGCCTCGGCAAGGGTCGGCTGCTTCGGCGCCGCAGCAGCCGGCGTTCCTGATCCACCTGAGCCGCCTGAACCGCTCGATGCAGCCGACGTGCCCGGGGAAGCCGACGCATCTGACGAAGGCGATGCGCCCGCCGCGTCGCGCGCCGCGTTCATGCGCGCCATCTCGGCACTGCCTTCCTTCATCGCCTTGGCCGCCAGCTCGGTGAACTGCTGCGTGAGCGAGCCCCACCATTGCATCGGGTCGACGGCAGCGCCGCCGCCGCTGCGGCCGTTGCCGCCGGCAGAGGCCTTCGGCTGCGCGCGGCTGCTTGCTGCGGCGGAAGCGGTGCCGGTGCCGGATGGAGCCGAAGCCGCCTTCGGCGCAGTGCCGGCGCGCGCAGCTTCGGCCGGGCCGAGTTGCATCGAGCCCACCTTCAGCGCATCGGCGAGGTCGGCCAGCGGCAGGTTCATGCCGCGCAGCGTGGCCACGGTCATGCGCTGCACTTCGAGCGCCTGGATCGTCGTGCCGAGCAGGCGCGCGTTCTGCTCCAGCCAGAACTGCACCGTGCGCAGTTCGTCGATGCGCTTTTGCAGCTCGGCCGGGTCGAGCGTGGGCGCGATCCACTGGCCGATGCCGGGCAGGCCCGCGCCGCCGGCCTTCATCAGGCCTTGCAGGAAGTCGAAGCCGGGCACGAGCCGCGTGAGGTCGCCTGCGCCCGAGCCCGTTCCCGTAGTCTTCCCCATCGCCCGCCTTCCGTGTTGTTGCGGCCCGCGCGCTCGGGCTCTTCTTCTCGAACGCGCGCGGCCGGCTGTCCTGCGGGCCATTGTGCGGCAGCGTGGCGGCAACACCACCGACGCGGCCGGCTTTCAGCGCCGCGGCTGCGGGGCCGCGGGCTTCGGCGGTGTGACCGGCGGTGACAGCGGCGTCGGCGCGGCCAGCGGCGGCATCGTCACGCGCTCGACCTGGAAGCCGCGCTCGGCCAGCAGGCGCGGCAGCGCCACGGGGCCGGTCATGTGCAGCGCGCCGATGGCGGCGAAGAGGCGCCGGCCGTCGCGGTGCAGCGCCGCGATGCGGTCGGCGAGCGGCCCGTTGCGCTCGTCGTTCAGGCGCCGCAGGTAGGCGCGCTCGTCGTCGCTGGCGGCGCACTCGCACCAGTCCTCGTAGCGCTCCAGCGTTGCCAGGTCGCCGATCTCCCAGGCGTGCACCAGGCGTTCGAGTACGCGGCGGCTGGCGAGGCTGTCGAGCTGGTCGAGCGTCTGCTCGATCACGGCCACCGCTTCGGCGGCGTCGGTGGGCACGAGCACCTGCTTCTGCTGCTCGGCCGTCTCGAGCGAGACGACGCGCTTGCGCGCCGCCTTCGCGCGGCGCACGAGCAGCATCTCCAGCGAGTGGTTCGGGTCGAGGCCGAGCCAGCGCGCGTCGAGCACGGTGAGCGTGGTCGCCTGCAGCACCGGGTGCAGCGCGGCCAGCGCCAGGAGCGGCACGCAGGCGCGCTCGGTGGCCGCAAGCAGGCGCTTGCGCAACGCCTCGGGCAGCGGCGGCGCCGGCGTCTTGTCTTCCAACGCGGCGATGACAGCCGGGTCGGTGGGGTCAATCCCGAGGGCCAGCGTGTCGGCCGAACGCAGCGCCGCGGCGGTGAGCGGCCCGAGCGTCCGCCAGGCCGGCTTGCCGACGTGCACGGTGCCGTAGAGGTACGACGTGCGGCCGTCGCGGCTGAGGCGCCACAGCATGCCGCGGTCTTCGCCGCGCGCGGGCACGCTCATGTCGAGCTGCGGCGGGCAGCCCAGGGAAGCAGCGGCGGCGGAAGGCGGGGCAGGTGTCGCGGTGGTCGGCGCGGCGGGTGCGGGCGAAGAAGCGGGCGCGGCCGGCGCCGATGAGGCAGCCGCGGGTGCTGAGGCCGCTGGCGCGGGCGCGGACGCAGGAGCCGCGGGCGGCGAGGCGGCGGCCGTAGTGGAGGCCGGCGCAGCGGGCGCCGACGCAGCAGCAGCAGGCGCTGACGCGGATGCTGCCGCCGCTGGCGCCGAGGCGGCAGCAGCGGGTGCGGAGGCAGCAGGCAGCGGGCGCTGACGCGGTAGCAGCAGGTGCCGATGCGGCCTGGGCCGGCGCCGATGCGGCCGGCTCGGCAGGCGCCGCCGTCTGCGCCGAAGCGCCGGTCCACGCGCCTGACGCGAGCAGCGGCCACGGCCAGCGCCACCGCACTCGCGAACGAGCGGACATCGCTCGCGCCACGCCGGCGCCAGACGCTGGTGCTCATCAGCCCGCCGTTCGCTGCGAAGCGTTGCCGCCGTTGCCGCCTTGGACTTCATGGCCACCGGCAATGCGCACGACTTGCTCGATCGCCCCGAACACCGACTCGCCCGCGGCATCGAAAGCCTCGATGTGCACCATGTCGCCCTCGCGCAACCAGGGCGTCGTCGCCTCGCCGCCGTGCAGCATCTCCAGCGATCGCCGCTCGGCCAGGCACGAGACGCCTTGGGCTTCATCGTCGTGGCTGACGGTGCCGCCGCCGACGATGCTGCCGGCGCGCACGTTGCGCGTGCGCGCGAGGTGCGCGATCAGGCGGCCGAAGTGGAAGTGCATCTGCGCGCCACCGTCCACGGCGCCGAGCCGCTCGCCATTGACTTGCGTGCGAACTTCGACGTGGGCGCGCCCGCCGCGCCACGCGGAGCCGAGTTCGTCCGGCGTCACCGCCACCGGCGCGAAGGCGGTCGCCGGTTTGCTCTGCAGGAATCCGAAGCCGCTGCCCACCTCCGCGGGCACCAGCGCGCGCAGGCTCCAGTCGTTGGCCAGCAGCACGAGCCGCACCGCTTCCAGCGCCGCTTCGGGCGTGCTGCCCATCGCCACGTCGGCGGTGACGACGGCGAGCTCCGCTTCGAGATCGATGCCGAAGCCGGCGTCGGCGAAGACGGCGGTGTCGCGCGCCGAGGAAGTCGTCGCTGCCACCCTGGTACATGCGCGGCACGTCCAGCAGCGTTGCCGGCGGCTCGGCGCCACGTGCATGCAGCGTGCGTCGCACGTGGCTCGGGTAGGCCGAGCCGTCGGCCCACTGGTAGGCGCGCGGCAGCGGCGCCATGCAGGCGCGCGGCTCGAACGGGAAGGCATGCCGCGCCTTGCCGCCGTTGAGCGTGGCGTACAGGTCCTCCAGCCGCGGGCTGATGAAGTTCCAGTCGTCCAGCACCTGCTGCAGCCGCGTGGCGATGCCGGTGGCGAAGTGCGCGCTCCTCATGTCGCGCGAGACGACGGCCAGCCGGCCGTCGCGGGACCCGTCCTTCAGGGTGGCGAGCTTCATCTGCTTGTGGGGGAGGCGTTGCGGCGGCGACGGGTGGCACTATTGTGCGGTGACACCTCGGCAAGGCCGCCGCACAGCGGCGCGGACGCGCGGCGGCATCACCCCTTCGGCCGGGGAGGCGCTTCGGCGCCGCCTCCGCCACACGCTGCGCCGCCACCGTTGCGGGCGGCGCGGCGGCGCGCGCTGGCGGGTGCGGTGGCGGTGGCCGTGGCGATGCACGTGTGGGTGCTGGGCTTGTGGCCGGCGCCTTGGTCGCCGAGGCTGCCGGGTGAATTGGGCGACCGGGGCAACGAGCGCGAGCACGACGCGGCCGCCGGCGCGCCGCGCTTGCAAGCGGCGCAGCCGTTCGAAGTGCGGCCAATCGTCGTCGCCGTCGTCGCGCCCGCGAGCCCGTCGTCCGTTCGCCCTGATCCTTCGGCAAGCTCAGGACCGGGTACGCCTGGCGGCGTATCGAAGGGCGGTGCCGCGCGGGGCTTCGATACCTCAGCCCGAATGGTGCCGGGGCGATCGAAGGCCGAGCCGCATGCAGCGCCGGACGCCGACGCGCATGCCGCGCCGAGGGCAGTGACGCCGGCGCCGGCGGCGGAGCCGGCCTCGAAGGCGGCGGAGGCGGCGGAGGCAGCGGAGGCGGCCGAGGCCGCAGCGCCGTTGCCCACGTACAGCACCGTGCTGCCGCCTTCGGCCACGTTGCTGTACGAAGTTCGTCGCGGCGACAACACCGGCGCGGCAGTGCTCCGCTGGCAACTCGATGCCGAAGGCCACTACCGGCTCGAGCTGCAGGGCGTTGCCGTCGCCACCGAGGGCGCGAGCAGGGACAGCGCGGCCGCGACTGGCCGGCGGCGCGGCGTTGGAGTCAACGCGTCTCTCGCCCCCGCCCTCGCCCCGCACTGGACGAGCCACGGCACGCTCGACTCCGCCGGCATCGCCCCCGAGCGCTTCGCCGTCTGGCGCCGCGGCCGCGAGCGCAACGCTGCCAACTTCCGCCGCGATGCAGGCATCGTCAGCTTCGCCGGGCCCGCACGCACCTGGCCGCTGCTGGCCGGCGTGCAGGACCGGCTGAGCTGGATGGTGCAACTGGCCGCGGTGCTCGAAGGCAACCCGGCGCTCGCGCGGCCCGGCGAGCAGGTCTCGATGATGGTCGTCGGTGCGCACGGCGAAGCGGGTGTGTGGACGTTCTTCGTGCAAGGCAGCGCCGAAGTGCCTGGGCCGGGACCGGCCGGCGAACCGCTGGCGGCGTTGCACCTGGCGCGCGCGTCGGCGCAGGCGTACGACCCCGACGTCGAGGTCTGGCTGGCGCCGGCACTGCACCACCTGCCGGTGAGGCTGAAGCTGTCGCTGCCGCAGCGCGGCGAGTCCACCGAATTCACGTTGCGCGCGTTGCAGGCCCCTTGAGCAGCCGGATCGCCAGCCGTACGCCAGGAGGGCCACGCACCTTGAATTCCAACGCCCGCGACCCATCTGCAAGCCGTTCGCCATCCGAGGACAGCACAGTCATGGAACTGCTCTACAACTCCGACAGCTTCGTCGTCGTGCGCTTCGACGTGCCCGCCGAGGCGCCGGGTACGCTGGGCCGCGGCGGCTACGAGATCGTGGACAAGTTCGCGCGCAAGGAGATCTTCCTCGACGGCATGCTCGCCGAGAGCTTCAAGGCCGGTGTCGAGCACCTCGCGGAACAGGAGCCGAGCGTCGAGGAACTCGACGCCTACATCGCGCGCTTCACCGCGCTGGCGCAGCAGCCGGTTGCGATGCACTGAGCCGAGCGACCGCTCGCTCCCCGGCTGACCGCAAAGCCCGCCTCGGCACCCCCCGCAAGGCGCCACTGACTGTAGCGAAGCCCGCCTCGGAAGGCGGGACTTGTGCACCTGACCGGCCTGCGACAACATCGTCGCGGACCGGTCAGATCCTCCCCGTCATCGTCCTGACCCGTCCGCTTTGGAGGGCCTGCATGGTACGAGCGAGCGCACGCGAGCGCGCCGAGCCGCAGCGGCAAGTGTTGTCCCCTGGCTTGGCCGAGGCGCCGGTGCTGGAGCTGTTGTCGTCGCACTTCGTGCTGACGCTGGCGCTGCGCAGCAGCGGCCGCTTCAACCTGCGCCGCGACTGGAACAGCCTCTTGGCCATCGTCGGCCGCCATCTCGTGTGGACGGTGCCGGTGCTCACCCGCGTGCGCGCCTACCTGCGCGAGCGCTGCAAGGGCAACACGCTGTGGCGCGGCCACGACCAGCTCGCCGACGAGGCCTTCGTCGAGAAGTACGGCCCCTGGCGCGGCCCGTACGAGGAAGGCACGCTGTTCTTCTACATCGACGAGTACATCAAGGATTCGCCGAAGGACCTGCTCACCGTGCTCGGTGCCAGCTGCGACTGGATTTCGCGGCGGCTGAAGAAGGAGCACACGCTGGTCGAGAAGAACATCGACGCGCTGGCGGGCCTGCTGCAGCTCAACCCCGCCGAGCGCGCGTTGCTGCTGTACGGCACGCTGGCGCGTTACCAGCGCGACCTGCGCGGCCTGCTGGTCGAGTTCAAGGTCAGCAACGCGCACGAGGCCTACGCGGCGCTGGCCGCCGTGGCCGGCGTCGAGGCAACCGAGGTGGCCGAGGCGCTGCGCGCCGGCTCGCGGCTGGAACGCATCGGCATGGTCGAGAACCTGATCTCCGAGCAGAACATCACCGACCTCGCCGACCTGATGAAGGTGAGCGAACAGCTGCCGCCGGTGCTGATGCGCGAGTACCGCGCCCCCGGCGAGCTGATGGCGGTGTTCACGCGCCCGGCGGTGAAGAGCGAGCTGACGCCGGCCGACTTCGCCTTCGTCGACGAAGACGCGGCGATGCTGACGGCGCTGCTGAAGAACGCCACCGCGCGCAAGGAGCCCGGCGTCAACGTGCTGCTGTACGGGCCGCCGGGCACTGGCAAGACCGAGTTGGCGCGCGTGTGCGCCGCCGCCGCGGGGCTGGATCTGTACGAAGTCGAATACGCCGACCGCGACGGCAACAGCCTCTCGGGCCGCGACCGCTACCGCAGCCTGCAGATCAGCCAGGTGTTCTTGAAGGGCAGCGACAAGGTGGCGCTGCTCTTCGACGAAGTGGAGGACGTGTTCCCGCCGATCAGCAGCGAAGCAGCGCAACTGCTGGCGCGGCTGGACAGCTCCGACGCGCCGGCGTCGGGCAGCGTCAGCGGCAAGGCCTGGGTGAACCAGATCCTGGAGACGAACCCGGTGCCGGTCATCTGGGTCACCAACCGCATCGAGCAGATCGACCCGGCGTTCCGCCGCCGCTTCCAGTACCACCTGTTGCTGAAGAGCCCGCCGCCCGGCGCGCGCGAAGGGCTGGTGCGGCGCGCGCTCGCCGGCTCGGGCGTGGGCGAAGGCTTCGCCGAGAAGCTGGCCGAGCGGCGCTCGCTGACGCCGGCGCAGATCCGCACCGCCGTGCGCTTCGCACGCCTGGCGCAGCCGGCTGCGGGTGAAAGCGGCGCCGACACCGCTTCGATGGAGTCGCTCATCCAGCGCCAGCTCGCCAACGCCGACAAGGCGCTCGGCGGCGCAGCGGCCGAGCGCGGCGCGCGGCCGGTGGTGACGAGCTACGACCTGACGCTGCTCAACGTCGAGACGCGCTTCGAGGTGCCGAAGATCATCGAGGCGCTCGAGCGCCGCGGCCACGGCACGTTGTGCTTCCACGGCCAGCCCGGCACCGGCAAGACGGCGCTCGCCGAGCACATCGCGCATGCGCTCGGGCGGCCGCTGATGATCCGCCAGACGAGCGACATCGCCAGCAAGTACGTCGGCGAGACCGAACAGAACATGGCCCGCATGTTCGAGGAAGCGGCCACCGAGAGCGCGGTGCTGCTGCTCGACGAGGCCGACAGCTTCCTGCGCAGCCGCCGGCTGGCCGAACGCCACTACGAGGTGAGCGAGGTCAACGAGATGCTGCAGGGGATGGAACGCTTTGCCGGCATCTTCGTCTGCACGACGAACCTCTTCGAGGACCTCGACGAGGCGGCGCTGCGCCGCTTCACGTTCAAGATCCGCTTCCACCCGCTCACGCCCGAGCAGCGGCTGCGCATGTTCATCGCCGAGGCGCTGGCGGGCGACGCGGCGCGCCTCAGCGGCGAGCAGCGGCAGCGCCTGGCGGCGCTGGACGTGCTGGTGCCGGGTGACTTCGCGGCGGTGCGCCGGCAGGTGGAGATCCTCGGCGTGCCGTTCGAGCCCGACGAGTTCCTCAGCCAACTCGAGAGCGAACACCGCGTCAAGCCGGAGGTGCGGCAGCGGCGCGGCATCGGCTTCGGCGCCGCGGCGGCCGGCGGATCGTCCGGCGGACCGGCCAAGCGCGGCTGAAGCGGCGCCCCTCCCGGCGATTCGCTCCCGGCGACGCCCCGGCCTTCGGCACAGGCGCTGGGCGCGCCGGCGGCGAAAAGTTCACTGCCGGCGCTGTGGCAGGACGCCCTGCCCGTGAACTCGCGCACTGCGCCTCAACCCGCCGCCGCGTTGGACCGATATGCCTCCCATGCAGGCCCTCACCCAGCTCGCCCATCCGCTGGCCACGCGGCTCCAGGAAGCCGGTCCGGGCTGGATGCTGCTGGTGCTGCTCGGCCTGACGGCGCTGGCCGCCGGGCTCGGCGTGGCCGGCAGCGTGCTGGTAATCCGCCTGCAGGCCGCGCGCCGGCGGGCACAGCCGCGCCGCCGCAGGCCACGGGCACGCGCGACGGGCTTACCGGCCTGGCCCTGCGCCCCGGCTTCGAAGCGGCGCTCGAAGAAGCGGTGTGGCAAGCGGAGAACAACGGCGGCGCCCCGGTGGCGGTGCTGCACGTCGGCCTGGACGACCTGCGCGGCATCAACGACGGCTTCGGCCAGCGCGCCGGCGACGGTGTCGCCAGGCAGCGCGCCGTCTGGCCGAGCTGCCCGCCATCGCCGCGGGCGCCCGGCCCGGCCAGCCGAACTGGCCCGCCTGGGCGGCGAGGAGTTCGCGGTGCGGCTGCTGGCCGACGAGGCGACGGCCAGTGCGGTGGCGGTGCAGGTCTGCGCGGTGCTCGCACGGCCCTTCGAGATCGAAGGCCAGTCGGTGGGCGTCACCGCCTCCGTGGGCGTGGCCTGCTACCCGGCGCACGGCGCGTGGTCGCGCCTGCTGCCGCACGCCGGCGCAGCGATGCGCCATGTGCGCGGCGCCGGCGGCAACAGCCACGCGCCTACGCGCCGGCGATGGCGGTGGACCTGCGCGAGCAGGCGCTGCTGCTGCAGGACCTGCGCATGGCCGTCGAGCGCAACGAACTGAAGTTGCTGTACCAGCCGAAGATCGACGCCGCGAGCCTGCAGATCACCGCCGCCGAGGCGCTGCTGCGCTGGGAACACCCGGTGCGCGGAGTCGTGCCGCCGGCACTGTTCGTGCCGCTGGCAGAGCGGCACGGCCTCATCCGGCCTGATCGGCGACTGGGTCGTCGCCGAAGCGTGCCGGCAGGCCGCCGCCTGGCGCGAGCGCGGCTTGCGCATGCGCATCGCCATCAACATCTCCGGCCACCAGCTGCGGCACGATCGCTTCGTCGCGCAGCTCGAGGAGCAGGCGCGCAAGCACAGCATTCCGCCGGCGCGGCTGACCTGCGAGATCACCGAATCGGTGGCGATGGAGGACACGGCGCAGACGCGCATCGCCTTCCAGCGCCTGCGCCGTGCCGGCTTCCACGTCTCGATCGACGACTTCGGCACCGGCCACTCGAGCCTGGCCGTGCTGCGGCGGCTGCCGGCGGCCGAGCTGAAGGTGGACCGCAGCTTCATCGTCGACCTCGAAGCGTCGGAGTCGGCGCGCTCGATCGTCGAAGCGGTGATGACGGTGGCGCGCACGCTCGGCCTGCGCGTCGTCGCCGAAGGCGTGGAGACCGAGGCGCAGCGGGACATCCTCGTCGGCATGGGCTGCGACGAGCTGCAGGGCTACCTGTTCGCGCGCCCGATGAGCGCCGTGGCGCTGGCCCTGCGGGCCGAGGGCGAGCCCGGCCAGAGCGTCGGCACGGCCTTCCGGCCGTCGTTGTTCGACGCCACGGCCCCGGCGCCGATGCTGCACTAGGCCTATTCCACTGAGTCAGCGACGTCGCACCCCTCGGCCAGGCTGCCGAGGGTGCAGGCGCAGGCGCGGCAATGCGATGATGCGGGCCCCGCCCGGCACCCCCGCCGGGCCGTGCTTGCTCCCCGCATGTCGTCCTTGCAGTCCTCCGTCGAACTCGCTCCTGATGTGGGCGCTGGCCGCGCTCATCGTCGGCATGGGCGCGCATGTGCTCCTCGGCTGATGCGGCAGGCGCAGGAAGAGCTGGAGTGGACTTCGGCCGCGTCCGCCAGGTCGCCCTGGGCGGCGCTGCGTTCGGCACGGCGCTGTCGGTGGCCATTCCGCTGGGGCTGGCCGGCGAAGCGCTCGGTTTCCCGCTCGGCTACAACACCGCCTTCGCCGTCGGCCTGTGGCTCGGTGCCATCGTCGTCGTTTCGCTGCTGTCGCTGGTGCCGGTGTGGCGCGAGGAAGCGGTCTCCGCCGCCGGCGCCGGTGTCCTCATCGGCCTGGCGATCACCGGGTTGCAGGTCGGCTGGATGCTCGCCGTGGGCTTCCGCCCTGGGATGCAGTGGCAGATGGCGTTCATCGTCGCGGCGGCGCTGGTCTCGGCAGGCGGCGCCGGCACGGCGATGGCCATCGCCTTCCTTACGGCGAACGAGCGCGCAACTACAGCTACTCGTGGCGGGTGGCCGCCGCCGGGCTCATCGCGCTGAGCTTCCTGGCCGGCTTCGCGCTCGTGCTCTATGCCGCGGACCTGCCGACGCAGATCGGCTCGGTCTACCGGCACGAGCTGCCCGGCGGCGCGATCTCGCTGATCGGCGGCGGCCTGTTGCCCATCCTGCTGCTGCTGCTGGTGATGGACCTGGAAACGCGCCGCCGCCAGCGCCGCCGCCAGTGGCGCCAGCGCCGGCGCGGCGAGCCGGCGGCTTCGACGTACGGCGATTCGATGCTGCCCGGCACGGATTCGCAGCCGTCCCGCTACCCCTCGCGCAGCCACGCTGCACCGGGGCAAGTCTCGGCACCTGCACCGTTGGCGACATCAGCGCCCGCGCCGCTGGCCGCGCCGGCGCCGACCCCGCTGGCCGCATCGGCGGCGTCGCCGACGCCGTCCGCGCCGGACGCCGAACAGGCGCCCGTCCCTTGACGCCTTCCTTGATCCCGCCCTTTGATCCACCGCGCCTGCACCGGCCGCCGATCGAGATGAACCCTGCTGCTGCCCGCCTTCCCCTTCCCGGTGCCGCCTACACGCGCGGTGCCGCGCTGCCGGCCT
Organism: Rubrivivax sp.; assembly: GCA_046348035.1. Taxonomy (GTDB): domain Bacteria; phylum Pseudomonadota; class Gammaproteobacteria; order Burkholderiales; family Burkholderiaceae_C; genus Rubrivivax. Next base: position 30,926 of record JAXMEZ010000003.1, read on the forward strand.
TGCTGGCCGAGCGCATCCTCATCCTCGACGGCGCGATGGGCACGATGCTGCAGCGGCTGCGGCTTTCCGAGGCCGACTTCCGCGGCGAGCGCTTTGCCGGCCACGGCAAGGACCTGAAAGGCAACAACGACCTCCTGGTGCTGACGCGGCCCGATGTCGTGCGCCGCATCCACGAGCAGTACCTCGACGCCGGCGCCGACATCATCTCGACCGACACCTTCGGCGCCACGTCGATCGCGCAGGAAGACTACGGCCTGGCGCACCTGGCGCGCGAGATGAACCGCGTCGCAGCGCAGCTGGCGCGCGAGGCGGCCGACCGCGCGAGCACGCCGGACAAGCCCCGCTTCGTGGCCGGCGCGCTCGGGCCGACGCCGAAGACGGCGAGCATCAGCCCCGACGTCAACGACCCCGGTGCACGCAACGTCAGCTTCGACCAGCTGCGCGACGCCTACCGCGAGCAGGCCGAAGGGCTGCTCGAAGGCGGATGCGATCTCTTCCTCGTCGAGACGATCTTCGACACGCTCAACGCCAAGGCGGCGATCTTCGCGCTCGACGAGCTGATGGAGCAAAGCGGCGAACGTGTGCCGGTGATCATCAGCGGCACCGTCACCGATGCCTCCGGGCGCATCCTTTCCGGGCAGACGGTGCAGGCCTTCTGGCACTCGGTGCGGCACGCGAAGCCGCTGGCGGTCGGCCTGAACTGCGCCCTCGGCGCCGCGGTGATGCGCCCGTACATCGAGGAGCTGTCGAAGGTGGCCGCGGACACGTTCGTCAGCTGCTACCCCAACGCGGGCCTGCCCAACCCGATGAGCGAAACCGGTTTCGACGAGACGCCGGAAGTGACCGGCACGCTGCTGGAGGACTTCGCCAAGAGCGGCTTCCTCAACATCGCCGGCGGCTGCTGCGGCACGACGCCCGAGCACGTGGCCGAGATCGCACGGCGGCTGAAGAGCTACCGGCCGCGTTCTCGCCAAGATCCGCTGTTCGCACCGCTGCTCGCGGCGTAGAGCGCCCCGCCCTGCCCAGCCCAGCCGGCGTGCACGGATCCGGCTTTGCCGGTCCGCTGCGCGAGCCCCCTCGGGGGCAGCGACCGGAGGGAGCGCGGGGGCTCAGATTTCTATCTTCGTTCCGAGCTCGACGATCCGGTTCGTCGGCAGGTTCAGGAAGTCGGCCGCCGCGGCCGCATTGCGGTGCATGCTGGCGAAGACCTTCTCGCGCCACAGCGCCATGCCGCCGCCGAACGTGGGCACCACCGTGTCGCGGCTGAGGAAGTAGCTCGTCTCCATCTCGTCGAGCTGCACGCCGCGCCCTTCGAGCAGCCGCAGCGCCTCGGGCACGTCGGGGTCGTTCTTGAAGCCGAAGTGCAGCGCCACCTGCCAGCAGTCGTGGCCAAGCGACTCGACCTCGACGCGCTTGTCGAAGCCGATCCACGGCACCTCGTGCTGCAGCACGGTGACGAACAGGTTCTGCTCGTGCAGCACCTTGTTGTGCTTGAGGTTGTGCAACAGCGCGAACGGCGTGGCGCCCTTCTCGGCGTTGAGGAAGACCGCCGTCCCGGCCACGCGCTGCGGCGGGCTCAGGAACAGGCTCTCGATGAACGCCGGCAGGTCGATCGACTCGTCACGCAGCTTGGCGGCCATCAGCGCGCGGCCCTGCTTCCACGTCACCATCAGCGCGAACATCACGCCGCCGATGACGAGCGGGAACCAGCCGCCCTCGACGACCTTGACGATGTTGGCGACGAAGAAGGTGATGTCGACGGCGAAGAACACGCTCGTGGCCGCCAGGCACAGCGCCAGCGGCAGCCGCCACGCGAAGCGCACGACGAAGAAGGTCATCACGGTGGTGATCGTCATGTCGATCGTCACCGCGATGCCGTACGCCGAAGCCAGGGCGCTGCTGGAGCCGAACACGACGACGGCGAAGACGACGCAGGCGAAGAGCGCCCAGTTGACGAACGGCACGTAGATCTGGCCGGTGTCGCGGATCGACGTGTGCGCGATGCGCAGGCGCGGCAGGTACCCGAGCTGCGTGGCCTGCTTGGCCACCGAGTAGGCGGCGGTGATCAGCGCCTGCGAGGCGATCACCGTGGCCAGCGTCGCCAGCGCGATGAGCGGGAACAGCGCCCAGGCCGGCGCCATCTCGTAGAACGGGTTCTTCACGTTCTCCGGGTGCTGCAGCAGCATCGCGCCCTGGCCGAAGTAGTTGATCACCAGCGCCGGCATCACCACCGCGAACCAGGCCCAGCGGATCGGCGGGCGGCCGAAGTGGCCGAGGTCGGCGTACAGCGCCTCGGCACCGGTGACGCACAGCACCACCGCACCGAGCGCGACGAAGGCGATGCCCGGGTGCGCGAACAGGAACGTCAGCGCATGGTGGGGCAGCATCGCCTCGAGCACGCGCGGGTGCTCCAGCACGTGCGGCAGCCCGAGCGCGGCCATGGCGACGAACCACACCAGCGTCACCGGCCCGAAGAAGCGGCCCACCGTCGCGGTGCCGAAGCGTTGCGCCGCGAAGAGCGCGGTCAGCACGACGAGCGTCAGCGGCACGACGTAGTGGTGCAGCGCGGGCGCCGCGACTTCGAGGCCTTCCACCGCCGACAGCACCGAGATCGCCGGCGTGATGACGCCGTCGCCGAAGAAGATGGCGGTGCCGAAGATGCCCACCACCAGCAGGCGCGTGCGCAGCGCCGGCCGCTCGCGCACCGCGTTGCTGGCCAGCGCCAGCATCGCGATCAGGCCGCCTTCGCCGTTGTTGTCGGCGCGCAGGATCAGCACCACGTACTTCAGCGACACCACCACCGTCAGCGTCCAGAACACGAGCGACAGCACGCCCAGCACGTTGACCGGCGTCAGCGGCACGCGGCCGGCGGCGAACACCTCCTTGAGCGCATAGAGCGGGCTCGTGCCGATGTCGCCGTAGACCACGCCCAGCGCCGCCAGGCTGAGCGACGCCAGTGCCGCCGGCGAGGTGGCGCGGGGCGTGCGTGCAGAGGGTGAGCGCATGCGCTGGGGCGTTGCGGCAAAGCCGCGCGGCCGAGCAGCCGGGCGCCGCGATGCCGCGCTCCGGCCCCTCCTCCCGCGGGCTTCAGGCTTCTTCTAGTTCGGTGGTGGCCGGATCGGTGGCTTCGAGTTCGTAGGCCGCACCCAGCATCGCCAGGCGGCCGATGACACCATACATGTAGAAGCGGTTCGGTGCGCTCGCGCCCGGCTTGACGCCGCGGCGCGGCAACTGGTGGCTTTCGGCGAATGCCAGCGGCACGAACGCCGAGCCCGGCGCGTCCAGGCTCTCGTCGATGCCGCGCGCCGCGTGCACGCGGTAGAAGCCGCCGATGACGTAGCGGTCGATCATGTAGACCACCGGCTCGGCCACCGCGTCGTGGATGCGCTCGTAGGTGGGCACGCCTTCCTGCACGATCACGTCGTGGCGGCCGGCGGGCAGGCTCTTCGCCAGGCGGGCGCGCCGCTCGGGGTCGTCCAGGTCTTTGGCGTCGCGCACGGTGAGCACGTCGGTGCCGCCGGGGCCGTCGGACTTGACGACGACGAACGGCCGGTCGGCGATGCCGTATTCCTTGTGCTTGCGCCGGATCTTGGCCAGCAGCGCGTCGGCGTGCGTGCGCACGCAGTCGATGCCGGCCTCGGTGGCCGGATCGACCTCGCCGCACTGCGCGTGCATCGTGTGCAGCAGCCACGGGTCCATGCCCAGCAGCTTGGCGAAGCGCTTGGCGACTTCCTCGTAGCTCTGGAAGTGGCGCGACTTGCGCCGGAGCGCGGCGCTGGCGTGCAGCGGCGGCAGCAGATACTGCTCGTGCAGGTCTTCGAGCAGTCCCGGCACGCCGGCGGCCAGGTCGTCGTTGAGCAGGATCGTGCAGGGGTCGAAATCGCGCAGTCCCAGCCGATGGCCGCTGCGCACCAGCGGCTCCAGCAGCAACTCGCCGCCGTCGGGCGCCGCCAGCGGCCGCGGCGCTTCCAGCCCGCGCGCGAGGCTGCCCAGGCGCACGTTGAGCCCGGCCATCGTGAACACCTCGACCAGCCGCTGCAGATGCGTCAGGTAGAACGGGTTGCCTTCCAGCGCCTGCGGCCCCGGCACGAGCAGCAAGTTCTTCGCCTCGGGGCAGATCTTCTCGATGGCGGCCATCGCCGCCTGCACCGCCAGCGGCAGCATCTGCGGCGTGAGGTGATTGAAGCCGCGCGGGAACAGCTCGGTGTCAACCGGCGCCAGCTTGTAGCCGGCATTACGCAGATCCACCGAGGTGTAGAAGGCCGGCGTATGCTCCATCCACTCGAGCCGGAACCAGCGCTCGATGGCCGGCATCGACTCGAGGATGCGCGCTTCCAGTTCGTTGATCGGCCCGGTCAGGGCGGTGATCAGGTGCGGAACCATGCAGGATTCTAGGCAGGCGGCGCTCCCGCAAACCGCCCTCCTCCCAAGACTGCGGTCAGACCCGCCCGCGAGCACCGCCTCCAGGGAAGCGCCTCGCCGTCAGCCGCCGTCCCAGACAAAGAAGGCGCGTTGAGCGGCAGGCCCGGCGGCACGCCGCCTCCGCAGCGCGCCGGCGCCGAGCGCCGGGCGCTGATCCGCTCCAACGCGCCCCCCAGCGCGCGCAACCCTAGTTGTAGGCAGTTTCGCCGTGGGCCGTGATGTCCAGCCCCTCGCGCTCTTCGTCCTCGGCCACGCGCAGGCCGATGGTCAGATCGACGAGCTTGTAGGCAAGCAGCGCCACGGTGGCCGACCACACGATCGTCAGCCCCACCGCCTTGGCCTGGATCCACAGCTGCGCCCCGATGCCGTTGCTCGACACCGCCGCGGTGACCCAGTCGCCCACCAGCCCCGGCCCGCCGAGCGCCTGGTTGTTGAACACGCCCGTGAGCAGCGCGCCGATGATGCCGCCGACGCCGTGCACGCCGAACACGTCCAGCGAATCGTCGGCACCCAGCATCCTCTTCAGCCCGTTCACGCCCCACAGGCAGGCGAAGCCGGCGACGCCGCCGATGACCAGCGCGCCGACGATGCCCACGTTGCCCGCCGCCGGCGTGATGGCCACGAGCCCCGCCACGGCGCCCGACGCCGCGCCCAGCATCGAGGCCTTGCCGCGCATCAGCGCTTCACCGGCGCTCCACGCGAGCACCGCCATCGCGGTGGCCGAGAAGGTGTTCATGAAGGCCAAGGCAGCGCTGTTGCCCGCTTCGAGCGCCGAGCCGGCGTTGAAGCCGAACCAGCCCACCCACAGCAACGAGGCGCCGACCATCGTCAGCGGCAGGCTGTGCGGCGTCAGCGCCTCCTTGCCGTAGCCCACGCGCTTGCCGATCAGGACCGCGCCGACGAGGCCGGCCACCGCCGCGTTGATGTGCACCACGGTGCCGCCGGCGAAGTCGAGCGCACCCCATTGCCAGATGAGGCCGGCCTTCTTCGTCTCGGTGGCGACGTCGGCCACCGTCTTGAACGCGTCGGGGCCGGTCCAGAACCACACCATGTGTGCGATCGGCGCGTAGGCGAAGGTGAACCACAGCACCATGAAGGCGAGCACGGCGCTGAACTTGATGCGTTCGGCGAAGGCACCGACGATCAGGCAGCAGGTGATGGCGGCGAACGTGGCCTGGAAGACGACGAAGACGATCTCCGGGATCACGACGCCCTTGCTGAAGGTGGGGGCCATCGCGAAGTCGCCCTTCACCGGGTCGAACACGCCCTTGAGGAACAGGCGGTCGAAGCCGCCGACGAAGGCGTTGCCCTCGGTGAAGGCGAGGCTGTAGCCGTAAACGACCCACAGCACCGCGATCAGCGAGAAGGTGACGAACACCTGCATCAGCACCGACAGGATGTTCTTGCTGCGCACGAGGCCGCCGTAGAAGAGCGCCAGGCCCGGCACCGCCATCATCAGCACGAGCAACGTCGAAACGAGCATCCAGCTCACGTCGCCCTTGTTGGGCACGGGTGCAGGAGCCGCCGACGCGGCAGCGGCCGCAGCGCGCTGCGGTCGCGGGCGCAGCAGCAGCGGCTGCGGAAGTGGCAGGGCAGCCGAGGCCGCGGCTGCCTCGGGCGCCGAAGCGGCCGCCTGGGCCATCGCCTCGGCGCCGGTGCCGAGCAGCACCAGGCCGAGGGCCAGGATCGAAAGCAGTCTTTTCATGGTTCGTGTGTCTCGTGTGGGGAAGTCGTCAGCGCGCGTTGAGCCGCGTCAGTGCGGGTCTTCAGCGCTTCGAAGCCGGATGGCGGGCAAGGCGGCGCAACGCCGGCCGTCACAGCGCGTCCTTGCCGGTCTCGCCGGTGCGGATGCGCACCACCTGCTCGAGCGAGGTGACGAAGATCTTGCCGTCGCCGATCTTGCCGGTGCGCGCCGCCCCTTCGACGGCTTCGATGACGCGCTCGACGAGTGCGTCGTCGACGGCCGCTTCGATCTTCACCTTGGGCAGGAAGTCGACGACGTACTCGGCGCCGCGGTACAGCTCGGTGTGGCCCTTCTGGCGCCCGAAGCCCTTGACCTCGGTGACGGTAACGCCCTGCACGCCGATGCCGCCGAGCGCCTCGCGCACCTCGTCGAGCTTGAAGGGCTTGATGATCGCGGTGACCATCTTCATGGCTTCAGTCCTTGTTCAGTCCTAACGTTGGATGGGATGCGGCCGCACGCGCGTCAGAACACGACCTTGATGCCGGCCACCGCCGCCGCCTTGCCGAGGTCCTTGCCCGCGGGGCTGGCGTAGGCGGGCGCGCCGGCGATCTTCTTGGTGTCGGCGCCGACGACGCCGCCGCTGACGGTGAGGCCCTTCAGCACTTCCTTGCTGACGATGAGCGAGTAGTCGGTGTACGAGAAGCTGCCGTTGTGGGCCACCTTCTGGTAGCCCAGGTGCGGCGCCAGCGTTACCGGGCCGACCTCGAAGCTGGCGCTCAGGTCGAGGTAGCCGCTGTTCTTGCTGTCGGCGAAGCCGAACAGGTTCGAAACGCTGTGCGAGTACTTCAGCGTCGCCGGCCCGTAGGTGAGCGCGCCGTAGATCTCGGTCGTGTTGGGGCTCGTGGCGAGCTTGTGGCGCGGGTACTGGTAGGTGAGCACGCCGACGTCGTAGGTGAGGCTGTCCTTGACGATGTCGCCCTTGTAGCCGCCGTAGAAGTCGAGTTCGGCGGGCGCGTTGCCGCCGATGTCCTTGATCCACTTGATCGAGGAACCCCAGAAGCCGACGTAGAAGCCGTTGGCGTCGAAGTCGACGCCGCCTTGCACGGCCGGCTTCAGGCGCGACTGCGAGATGCCGCGGTAGCGGTACTCGGTGACCGCGCCGGCGTTGAACGCGAGGTCGGCCAGTGCCACCGAGGGCAGCGCCAGCGCGGCGGCGAACGCGGCCGCCGAGGCAGCCAAGGCGATCAGGGAAACCAGGGAAGAGGATTTCTTCATCGCTTTCACTTGCTTCGGACTCCAGTGAGAAGGTTCTGCGGAAGGTTCCGGCGGCCACTGCGCCGGCGATTCAGGCCGGCCATGCTCCGCGTGCGAGCGACCGGTTTGCAGCTTCCGTGCCATGCGCGCCGCAGCGCCGCGCGGCACCCAATTGGGTGCGCACCGCCGGCTGCCCTCTTCGGCATGCACGCATGTGGTGCGCTCGCGCTGCGGCCCGGCACAACAGAATGGCTCGAAGCACTCGATCCACTCCAACCCCGCGAACCCACGGTCCATGTCGCTCGCCATCGTCCACAGCCGCGCCGTGCTCGGCATGGAAGCGCCGGAAGTGCGCGTCGAAGTGCAGCTCGCCAACGGCTTGCCTTCGTTCACGCTCGTCGGGTTGGCCGACATCGAGGTGAAGGAGTCGCGCGAGCGCGTGCGCGCGGCGCTGTTGCAGAGCGGCTTCGCGTTTCCGCACAACAAGCGCGTCACCGTGAACCTGGCGCCGGCCGACCTGCCGAAGGACTCCGGCCGCTTCGACCTGCCGATCGCCGTGGGCATCCTCGCCGCAGCGGGCACGGTCGATGCGGCGCGGCTCGCGTCGCTGGAATTCGCCGGCGAGCTGTCGCTGGCCGGTGCGGTGCGCAGCGTGCGCGGCGCGCTGGCCCTGGCGCTCGGAGCGCGGCGCGCGGCCAGTGGCCGCACGCTGGTGCTGCCGCGCGCCGATGCCGAAGCCGCGCGCCGCGTGCCGGGGCTGCAAGTGCTGGCTGCCGACACATTGAGCGAAGTGGCCGCGGCGCTGTTGCCCGGTGATGCGGCGGTGCCGCTGTCGGCACCGGCGTGTGTGGCTGCCAACGAAGCGAACGCGGCGAGTGCGCAGCGGCTGCGAACCAACGGCCATCACGCAGCAATCGCAGGCCTCGACCTCGCCGATGTGAAGGGCCAGGCGGCCGCCAAGCGCGCGCTCGAAGTGGCCGCTGCCGGCGGGCGCAGCCTGCTGCTCGTCGGGCCGCCGGGCACCGGCAAGTCGATGCTCGCGCAAAGGCTGCCCGCGCTGCTGCCGCCGATGCCCGACGACGAAGCGCTCGACAGCGCCGCGCTGCTGGGCCTCGCCGGCGACGACTCGGTGCCCTTCGGCCGGCGTGCGCTGCGGGCGCCGCACCACAGCGCCAGCGCGGTGGCGCTGGTGGGCGGCGGCAACCCGCCGCGGCCGGGCGAGATCTCGCTCGCGCACGGCGGCGTGCTCTTTCTCGATGAAACGCCCGAGTTCCCGCGCAGCGCGCTCGAAGCGCTGCGCGAGCCGCTGGAGACCGGCGCCATCCACATCGCACGCGCTGCGCGGCGGGCGCGCTTCCCGGCGCGCTTCCAGCTCGTTGCGGCGATGAACCCGTGCCCGTGCGGCTGGTTCGGCGCCGCCGCCGCCAGCGGCCGCGCCTGCCGCTGCACGCCCGATGCCGTGGCGCGCTATCGCGGCCGGCTCTCGGGGCCGCTGCTCGACCGCATCGACCTGCAGGTCGAAGTCATCGCCGCTGCGCCGGAGGAGATGCTCGCCGCTCCTGCCGGCGAGCCGAGCGCCACGGTCGCTCAACGCGTCGCTGCCGCGCGCTCACGCCAGCTCGCGCGACAAGGCGTGCCCAACGCGCAGCTCGACACGGCCGGCATCGACCGCCATGCGGCATTGGACGAGCGCGCCGCGGCGTTCCTCGAAGGTGCGGCGCGGCGCTTGGCCTGGTCGGGCCGGCGCCTGCATCGCGTGCTCAAGGTGGCGCGCAGCGTCGCCGACCTCGCCGCCAGCGAAGCCGTGCAGGTGGCGCACCTGGCCGAGGCGCTGCAGTACCAGCGCGTGATGGGCAACTGATCTGATCAGATCAGATCAGATCGCCAGCGGATCCACGTCCACCGCCCAGCGAATCACGCCCTTGTGCTGCGCGCGCAGCGCGTTCAGCCCGGGCAGCCAGGCGGCGAGCGCGTGTTGCAGCGCAGGGCGCGAGCGTGACTCGACGAGCATCTGCACGCGCTCGACGTCGGCCAGGCGCGCCAGCGCCGGCGGCACCGGCGGGTAGGCCACCACGCCGGCGGCGGCGTCGAGCGCGCGCAGCGCTGACTGCGCGTCGCGCAGGAACGCGGTGGCCGCTTCGGCGCTGCGCGCCTCGGCACGCACGAGCGCGAGGTGCGCGAACGGCGGCAGGCCGGCCGCGCGGCGCTCGTCGAGCTGCGCCTGCGCGAAGGCTTCGTAGTCGTGCCGCGCCAGCGCGGCATAGAGCGGGTGAGCGGGCGTGGAAGTCTGGATCCACATCTCGCTGCGCGCGGCCTGGCCCGCGTCGCGGCCGGCGCGGCCGGCGGCTTGCATCAGAAGCGCGAACAAGCGCTCGGGGGCGCGGAAGTCGGCGCTGTACAGCGCACCGTCGGGGTCCACCGCGGCCACCAGCGCGACCTGGCGGAAGTCGTGCCCTTGGCGAGGATCTGCGTGCCCACAAGCACGTCGACCTCACCCTCATGCACGGCGCCCAGCTGGCGCGCCAGCTCGCCGACGCGGCGTGTGCTGTCGGCATCGATGCGCGATGCGCGCGCCCGGTGGCAGCACCGCAGCGAGCTGCTCCTCGAGCTTCTCGGTGCCGCGGCCCAGCGGCGTGATGTCGAGGTTGCCGCACTCGGGGCAGGCGCGCGGCACGCGCTCGGCGAAGCCGCAGTGGTGGCAGCGCAGCGTGCGGTCGATCTTGTGGAAGACGCGCCAGGCCGAGCAATGCGGGCAGCCGCTCTTCCAGCCGCAGGCAGCGCAATGGAGCACCGGCGCATAGCCGCGGCGGTTGAGCAGCAGGAGGCTTTGCTCGCCGCGCGCGATGCGTTCGTTCAGCGCCGCCAGGAGGGGCGGCGACAGCGGCGTCGGCGTCGCTGCGCCAACGCTGCCTGCGGATGGCGGCGGCGCAGCGGCCGGCCGCATCGCGAGCGAGCGCATGTCCACCAGGCGCACGCGCGGCAGCTCGCCGCCACCCACACGCTCGGGCAGCACGAGCCGCCGGTAGCGCCCCTCCTGCACCCGCTGCCAGGTCTCCAGCGAGGGCGTCGCCGAGCCCAACAGCACCGGCACGCGCAACTGGTGCGCGCGCCACACGGCGAGGTCGCGCGCCGAGTAGCGTGCTCCTTCCTGCTGCTTGAACGACGCGTCGTGTTCTTCGTCGACGACGATGAGGCCCAGCCGCGGCAACGAGGCGAACACCGCCAGGCGCTGCCGAGCACGAGGTCGGCGCCCCTGGTGGGCCAGCAGCCAGTGGCGCAGCCGCTGCGCCGGCGTCAGCGCGCTGTGCAGCGAAGCGAGCACGCGGCCGGGGAAGCGCGCCGCGAAGCGCGCCTCGAGCTGCGGCGTGAGATTGATCTCCGGCACCAGAACCAGCACCTGGCGCCCGGCGGCAAGTGCATCGGCAGCGGCGCGCAGGTACACCTCGGTCTTGCCGCTGCCGGTGACGCCGTGCAGCAGCGCCGGCGTCGTGCCGCCCGCGGCGAATGCCGCCAGCGCAGCGGCCTGGTCGGCGGTCAACGCGGTGGCGCCTTCGCCTTGATTCACCTTGCTCGACGCAGCTGGCGCGCCGTCGACGTTGATCGCGTTGTCAGCCGCGGGCGGCTCGTCGTCCTCTGCTGCGGCGGGCGCCAACCTCGCCAGGCGCTTGAGCCGCCGCGCGAGCTGGGTGTCGTCGATGCGCCGCAGCTCCGGCGGCAGCACCGCCAGCGCCAGCTCACCGATGCTGCGCTGGTAGTAGCCGGCCGCGAAGTCGATCAGCCCCCGCCACGTGGCCGAAAGCGGCGGCATCGCATCGAGCACCGCCTTGACCGGCCGCAGCGTGGTGTCCGGCAGCGGCTCACCAGGGGCCTGGCCGGCCGCCGCCGCGGAGGCGGCCGCCGCCGAGCTGTCCCACACCACGCCGGCCACTTCGCGCCGACCCAGCGGCACGCGCACCAGCGTTCCGGGCGCGAGTGCTCGCTCGCAGGTGTAGTCCAGCAGACCGGTCGAATCACCCAGCGCGACGTGGCGGGGCGCCTCCACCGCCACCGTCACACGGACGGCCGGCACTGTCTCACTGCCAGCCATCAGCTTCTTGCCGCGGGGCTGACGAGAAGCGAGGCAGCGCCTCAAGATCCGCAGGCAACCTCATGATTCGGAAGGACTTTTCCGGTAATCCCAAGAATCTGTGGATAACAATGTGATCAAGCTGCGGCAAGCCCCCGCAAGTGCTTGATTTTTCGGCCCCGGCAACAGACTGCCCGAAGAGCAGGCAAGTCGGCGATGCCTTATGAATCAAGCACTTGGGACGCAACGCGTGCGTTTCGCGCGCATCCCCACCGAGGGCATGGGGCCGACCCCCCTAAACCACGGCCCATGGGGATAAGTCAAGTCCTTAGCACTCACTTACCGGCGACGCACATGGCGACGCCGGTGCCCGCGTCGCGGCGGCGCAACCGCCTCATGGCATCGGCCGGCGCGAGGCCGTGTGCACGGCCTCGACGAGCGCGCTCACGTGCTCTGGCGGCGTGTGCTGGCTGATGCCGTGGCCGAGGTTGAAGACGTGCCCGCCGAAGCGGCCGTCGGCGCGCTGCGCCGCCCCGAAGCTGGCGACGACAGCGCGCGCCTCCTGCGCCACGACTTCCGGCGGCGCGAACAGCACCGTCGGGTCGAGGTTGCCTTGCAGCGCCACGCGGTCGCCGATGCGCTGTCGTGCCTGGCCGAGGTCGGTGGTCCAGTCCAGGCCCACGACGTCGGCGCCGCACGCAGCGATCTCTTCCAGCCAGCCGCCGCCGCCCTTGGTGAACACGATGCAGGGCACGCGGCGGCCTTCGGCCTCGCGCTTCAGCGCCGCGACGACGGCGCGCGTGTAGTGCAGGCTGAAGCGGCGGAAGGCGGCATCGGCGAGCACGCCGCCCCAGGAGTCGAAGATCATCACCGCCTGGGCGCCGGCTTCGACCTGCGCGTTGAGGTAGGCGGCGACGGCGCGCGCGTTGATGTCGAGGATGCGGTGCAGCAGGTCCGGCCGCGCATACAGCATCGTCTTCACGGTGCGGTAGTCGTCGGAGCCGCTGCCTTCGACCATGTAGCACGCCAGCGTCCACGGGCTGCCGGAAAAGCCGATCAGCGGCACGCGCGCGGCGGCGCGCCCTTCGCTGTCCTTGCCGACGAGCGCGCGGCGGATCGAGCGCACCGCGTCGAACACGTAGCGCAGCCGCTCCATGTCCGGCACCGCCAGTTTCGCCACCGCGGCCTCGTCGCGCACCGGGTGCGCGAAGCGCGGCCCTTCGCCGGCGGCGAACGAGAGCCCGAGGCCCATCGCGTCGGGCACGGTGAGGATGTCGGAGAACAGGATCGCCGCGTCGAGCGGCCAGCGCGCGAGCGGCTGCAGCGTCACCTCGGTGGCGAAGGCCGGGTTCGTCGCCAGGCCCATGAAGCTGCCGGCGCGCGCGCGCGTGGCGTTGTACTCGGGCAGGTAGCGGCCGGCCTGGCGCATCAGCCACAGCGGCGTGTACGGCGTCGGCTCGCGCAGGCAGGCGCGCAGGAAGGTGTCGTTCAGCAGCCGCGTCGACGGCACCGCACTGTTCGGGCTCATGCGGCGCATTATCCGAGCCCGGGTACGATGCCGTCCCGTCGCGCGGCGCCAAGGCACGCGCGGCGCAGGAGAAGGCTCGCAAGGGCAGGAAAGCTCAGAAGGCCATCAGGCTCGCAAAGCTCCAGGAGGACACGACCATGACGATCGAACGGCCGGCCGCTGCGCATGCGCAGGGCCGCTGGTGGCGCAACGCGGCTGCGCTGCTCTCGCTGCTGCCGGCACTGCTGCTGGGCGGCTGCGGCTACAACGACTTCCAGCGCCAGGACGAGCAGGTCAAGGCCGCCTGGTCCGAGGTGCTGAACCAGTACCAGCGGCGCGCCGACCTCATCCCGAACATCGTCAACACGGTGCGCGGCGAGGCGAACTTCGAGCAGGAGACGCTCACGCGCGTGGTGCAGGCGCGCGCCCGCGCCACCGGCATCCAGGCCACGCCCGAGCTCATCAACAACCCCGAGGCGTTCGCCAAGTTCCAGGCCGCGCAGGGCGAACTGACGAGTGCGCTGTCGCGCCTGATGGTGGTCGTGGAGCAGTACCCGACCCTGAAGGCGAACCAGGGCTTCCAGGACCTGCGCGTGCAGCTCGAAGGCACCGAGAACCGCATCACCGTGGCGCGCAACCGCTACATCAAGGCGGTGGCCGACTACAACGTGCTGGCGCGCTCGTTCCCGACCAATCTCACCGCGATGGTCTTCGGCTACCAGGTCAAGCCGAGCTTCACGGTGCAGAACGAAGCGCAGATCTCGACGCCGCCGGTGGTGAACTTCGACGCCAAGCCGGGCGCCGGCGTTGCGCCGGCCGGTGCGTCGGCCGCGGCCTCGAAGTAGCCGCGTCATCCGCCACCTGCCGCCGGCCGCTCGCGCCGCGCCTCCCAGGCAGCCGCCGCAGCCGAAGCCAGCGATGAGCCCGATGCGCTTGCTGGCGTCATCGTTCGCCTCTGCGCGGCAGATGGCGCGAGCAGCCGTTGGTGCCTGCCTCCTCGCCGCGGCGCTGCTCGTCGGCGCCGCGCTGCCCGCAGGGGCGCAGTTGCCGGTGCCGGAACTGAGCGGCCGCGTCATCGACCAGACCGGCACGCTGAACGCGGCGCAGCGCAGCGCGCTGGAGTCCAAGCTCGCCGGCTTCGAGGCGCAGGCGGGGCCGCAGATCGTCGTGCTGCTCGTGCCGACGACGGCGCCGGAGGACATCGCCGCCTACGCGCAGCGCGTCGCCGACCAGTGGAAGATCGGCCGCCGCGACCAGGGCGACGGCCTGCTGCTCGTGGTGGCGAAGAACGACCGCCGCGTGCGCATCGAAGTGGCCAAGGCGCTCGAAGGCGCGGTTCCCGACCTCGCCGCGCGCCAGATCATCGACAACGCCATCCGTCCCGCCTTCCGCGCCGACGACTACGCCGGCGGCCTGAACGCCGCGCTCGACCAGCTGATGGCGCGCATCCGCGGCGAGGGGCTGCCGGCGCCGGCCCCGCCGCTGCCCACGCGCGATGGCGCGCAGCCCGGGCTGCAGCTCGAAGAGATCGCGATGTTCCTCTTCGTCGCGGTGCCGATCATCGCCACCGTGCTGATCGAGCCTGTTCGGGCGCAAGCTCGGCTCGCTGCTGGCGGCCGGCGGCGCCGGCGCCACGGCGTGGTGGTTCACGGCCAGCGCCTGGCTGGCCGGCGGCGTGGCGCTGGTGGCACTGGTGCTGGTGGGCATCATCGGCTTCGGCGCCGCTGGCCGAACATTGCCGGCCGGCGCGGCGGCCTGCCTCGCGTGGGCGGCTGGGACGGCGGTGGCTGGGGCGGCGGCTGGAGCGGCGGCGGCGGCGGCTCCAGCGGCGGCGGCTTCTCATCGGGCGGCGGCGGCGACTTCGGCGGCGGCGGCGCCTCGGGCGACTGGTAGCCACGGCGCGCAGCTAACGACGGAACGATGGCGAGCACAGAAGGGCAAGCATGACGATGCGTAGCGCCCAGCCACAGCAGTCCAAGCCTTCGGGCAAGGCGGCCGCCGCCCGCCCCGGCGCGCCGGGCCGGCTCATGCGCATCCTGCGCCACCGCTGGTTCGACGAGCGTGACGCCGCGCGCGCCCTCGGCGCGCCGGCGCTGGCGCGCCTGGAGCAGCAGGTGGCCGGCAGCAGCGCCGCCACAGCGGCGAGATTCGCTTGTGCGTCGAAGCGGGGCTGCCGCTGTCGTACCTGTGGCGCGGCGCCAGCGCCCGCGAGCGCGCCGTGGCGCTGTTCGGCAAGCTGCGCGTGTGGGACACCGAGCGCAACAACGGCGTGCTGATCTACCTGCTGCTGGCCGAGCACGCGATCGAGATCGTCGCCGACCGCGGCTTGGCCAGGCATGTCGGCGCGGACCACTGGGACCGCGTGCTCGCCGGCATGCGCACGGCCTTCCGCGCCGGCCGCTTCGAGCAAGGGCTGGCCGAAGCCGTGCAGGCCGTGGACGCGATGCTCACGCTGCACTTCCCGCTCGCCGAAGGCGAAGCGAACCCGAACGAATTGCCCGACGCGCCGGACCTGAGGTAGACCGCAGGCTCGCGCCGGAGTGCACGGGTACACCGCCGCAGCAGCAGCGGCTCACCCTCGGCGGCTCAAGCCTTGTCGCCGCCTCCGAAGGCATTGCGCAGCGCGGTCCAGGCGCGGCGCACGGCGCCGTTGCCGCCAGAGCCCGCGGCCGACGCTGCTGCGCCTGCGGCACCTTGCCCGCGAAAGCCGCACCCGGCGCCTGGCCGGCCTGCACCATCAGCGTCAGCGTCGAATCGGGCCCGGCCGATTGCAGCGCCGGGCTCGCTTCGCCACGGGCGAGCGCGCTGTTGGGCACGGGCATCGCCGCCGCGGCGGCGCGGAAGCGTTCGGCAAACTGCGCCAGCCGCGCATCGCTCGGGGCCATCAGCAAACGCCGGTCGAGCTGCGCCAGCGGCCCGCCGATGGCGATGCCGGCGCGGCCGACGAGCACGCTGGCCGCGGGCGTTTCGCCGTCCTCGATGCGAGCCGTGAGCTGCATCGAAGCCGACGAGCCGCCCTGGTCGACGCCTTGCGCGGTAAGGCGCAGCTCGCGCCGCGGCGCGTCGAGCGCCAGCAGCTCGACGTGGCCGTCGAAGCGCGTGGTGAGAGCGCCGATCGGCGTGCTGACGGTGCCGGTGAAGCGGCGGCTGTCCTGCTGCGCGGTGACTGCCGCGCCCGGCCAGCAGGTGGCGCTGGCGCGCAGGTCGGCAAGCACGGCCCAGGCCTGCTCCGGGCTGGCGCGAACCGGGTAGCGCTTGTCGAAGTCGATTTCCATCGTCGCGCCTTCTTCGAAAGTCAGATCGGCCGCAGCGCGCCCTTGAAGCGCTCCTTCAGCGGCGAGTGGCCGAGCGGCGGGAACTCGACCAGGGCCTCGGGCACGGTGGTCTCGGGCAGCACGTCGATGAGGTGCCGGATCAGCGCCAGGCGGCCGCGCCGCTGGTCGTTGAAGTCCACCAGCACCCACGGCGCGTGCTTCGTGTGCGTGGCCTCGAGCATCGCCGTGCGCGCTTTCGTGTACGCGTCGTACTTCTCGCGCGCCTTCAAGTCGATGGGCGAGAGCTTCCAGCGCTTGAGCGGGTCGGCGCGGCGTTCGGCGAAGCGCTCTTCCTGCTGCGCCTGGTCGACGGTGAGCCAGTACTTGACGAGCAGGATGCCGTCGTCGACGAGCAGCTTCTCGAACACCGGCGCCTGGCGCAGGAACGCCTGCACCTCGCCCTCGCTGCAGAAGCCCATCACGCGCTCGACGCCGGCGCGGTTGTACCAGCTGCGGTCGAAGAGCGCGATCTCGCCGGCCGCCGGCAGGTGCTCGACATAACGCTGGAAGTACCACTGCGTGCGCTCGCGCTCGCTCGGCTTGGGCAGCGCGACGACGCGGCACTGGCGCGGGTTCAGCGTGTCGGCGATGGCGGCGATGACGCCGCCCTTGCCCGCCGTGTCGCGCCCTTCGACGATGACGAGCAGCCGCTTGCCGGTGTGCTGCAGCCAGCGCGCGATGTCGTTGAGCTGCAGTTCGAGCGGCGCCAGCGCCTCGTAGTACGCGGCCTTGGACAAGCCCTTGCTGCCGTTGCGCGGCTTGTCTTTCACTTGAGCTGTCGCTTGCGCCTTCGACTCGCCCTTCTTGGCGACCTTGTCCTTCTTCGCGCCCTTGTCCTTCTTCTTTCCCATGGCCTCGCTGCCTGTCATTGCCAGTGGCGCGCCAGGATCGCGACGCGCTCGCCCTTGCGGGCCGTGGCGATGCTCGCTGGCGGACTCATGCGCCAAAGCGTAGCGGCCGACCGCGGCGGCGGTGCAGGGGAAAGCCCGCAGCCGCGGCGAGGTGCGGGCTCGGTGCGGGCTCGGTGCGCCGCCCGCGCGCCAGCCGCTGCGGACCAGCGGGCAGCGGCGCCCGCTACTTGCGGCGCAGCTTCTGGATCGCCGCGATCTGCGCGGCCATCGCCGCGAACTCGCCTTGCGCCTTCGCCAGGTCGATGTCGTTCTTGGCGTTGCGCATCGCCTCTTCGGCGAGCTTCTTCGCTTCGTTGGCCTTGGCCTCGTCGAGGTCGTGGCCGCGGATGGCGGTGTCGGCGAGCACGGTCACCGTGCCCGGCTGCACTTCGAGGATGCCGCCGGCGACGAAGACGAACTCCTCCTCGCCGGCGCTGCCGTCGGGGTTGGCGCGCTCGATGCGCACCGCGCCCGGCTTGATGCGCGTGATGAGCGGCGTGTGCCGCGGCAGGATGCCCAGTTCGCCGCTCTCGCCCGGCAGCGCGACGAAGCGCGCCTCGCCCGAGAAGATGCTCGCCTCGGCGGAGACGACGTCGACGTGGATGGTGGTGGCCATGGCGGTTTTCCTCGATCTGAAGAGGGTTCGCCGGTTACTGAATCTTCTTGGCCTTTTCGAAGGCGTCGTCGATGGTGCCGACCATGTAGAAGGCTTGTTCCGGCAGGTGGTCGCACTCGCCGTTGACGATCATCTTGAAGCCGCGGATCGTTTCCTTCAGCGGCACGTACTTGCCCGGGCTGCCGGTGAACACTTCGGCGACGTGGAACGGCTGGCTCAGGAAGCGCTGGATCTTGCGCGCGCGCGCCACCGCCAGCTTGTCTTCCGGCGAAAGCTCGTCCATGCCGAGAATGGCGATGATGTCGCGCAGTTCCTTGTAGCGCTGCAGCGTCGCCTGCACCGCGCGCGTGGTGGTGTAGTGCTCTTCGCCGACCACGTTCAGGTCGACCTGGCGGCTGGTGCTGTCCAGCGGGTCAACCGCGGGGTAGATGCCGAGCGCCGCGATGTCGCGGCTCAACACGACCGTGGCGTCCAGGTGCGCGAAGGTCGTCGCCGGCGACGGGTCGGTCAGGTCGTCGGCAGGCACGTACACGGCCTGGATCGACGTGATCGAGCCCACCTTCGTGGACGTGATGCGCTCCTGCAGGCGGCCCATCTCCTCGGCCAGCGTCGGCTGGTAGCCCACCGCCGAAGGCATGCGGCCCAGCAGCGCGGACACTTCCGTGCCGGCGAGCGTGTAGCGGTAGATGTTGTCGACGAAGAAGAGCACGTCGCGCCCTTCGTCGCGGAAGCTCTCGGCGATGGTGAGGCCGGTGAGCGCGACGCGCAGGCGGTTGCCCGGCGGCTCGTTCATCTGGCCGTAGACCATCGACACCTTCGACTCGCCGAGGTTGTCCTTCACGACGACGTTCGAATCCATCATCTCGTGATAGAAGTCGTTGCCCTCGCGGGTGCGCTCGCCGACACCGGCGAACACCGACAGGCCGCTGTGCGCCTTGGCGATGTTGTTGATGAGCTCCATCATGTTCACGGTCTTGCCGACGCCGGCGCCGCCGAACAGGCCCACCTTGCCGCCCTTGGCGAACGGGCAGATGAGGTCGATGACCTTGATGCCGGTTTCGAGCAGGTCCTGGCTCGGGCTCAGCTCGTCGTAGGCCGGCGCCTTGCGGTGGATGCTGGCCGTCAGCTCATGGCTCACCGGGCCGCGCTCGTCGATCGGGTTGCCGAGCACGTCCATGATGCGGCCCAGCGTCGCCTTGCCCACCGGCACGGTGATCGGCTGGCCGGTGTTCTTCACCACCATGCCGCGGCGCAGGCCCTCGGAGCTGCCGAGGGCGATGGTGCGCACGATGCCGTCGCCGAGCTGCTGCTGCACTTCCAGCGTCAGCGCGCTGCCGTCCATCTTCAGCGCGTCGTAGACGCGCGGCATCTGCTCGCGCGCGAACTCGACGTCGACGACGGCGCCGATGCACTGGACGATCTTGCCTTGGGTTTGCATGTTGTCGTTCCTCTGAAACGAATACTCAGACAGCCGCCGCCCCGCCAACGATCTCCGAAAGCTCCTTCGTGATCGCCGCCTGGCGCGTCTTGTTGTAGATGAGCTTGAGCTCGGCGATGAGGTTGCCGGCGTTGTCGGTGGCCGCCTTCATCGCCACCATGCGCGCGCTCTGCTCGCTGGCCATGTTCTCGGCCACGGCCTGGAACACCAGCGCCTCGATGTAGCGCGTCAGCAGCTCGTCGATGACGGTGGGCGCGTCGGGCTCGTAGATGTAGTCCCAGCCGTACTGGCGCTTGGACTCCTCGCTCACCGTCAAGCGCTCGGCGCCCAGCGGCAGCAGCGTCTCGACCATCGGCTCCTGCTTCATCGTGTTGATGAACTTCGTGTAGCACAGGTACACCGCGTCGAGCTTGCCGGCGACGAAGGCGTCGAGCATCACCTTCACCGGGCCGATCAGCTTCTCCAGCTGCGGCGCGTCGCCCAGCTGCACGACGTGGCTGACGACCTGGGCGTTGATGCGGTTCAGGAAGCCGAAGCCCTTGTTGCCGATGGCCACCGCCTGCACGCTGCCGCCGGCATCGGTGACTTCGCGCATCTTGTTCGTCAGCGCGCGCAGCACGTTGGTGTTCAAGCCGCCGCACAGGCCCTTGTCGGTGGTGACGACGATGAAGCCGACCGCCTTGCCCTTCCTGGCCGGGTCGCCGGCGCGCATGTACGGGCTCTTGTACTCGGGGTTGGCGCGCGACAGGTTGGCCGTGATGTTGCGGATCTTGTCCGCATACGGCCGCGCCTGGCGCATGCGCTCCTGCGCCTTGCGCATCTTGCTCGCAGCGACCATCTCCATGGCCTTGGTGATCTTCTTGGTGTTCTCCACCGACTTGATCTTGCTGCGGATCTCCTTGCCCACTGCCATGACCGACTCCTCGTGCGCTTAGGCCTCAGTGCTCGATCAGGCGAAGCTCTTCTTGAACGCGGCAATGGCGCTGGTCAGCTCTTCCTCGGCCGCCTTGTCCATCGCCTTGTCGGCTTCCAGCTTGTCCAGCAGCGCCTTGTGGCTGCTCTTCAGGTGCTGGTGCAGGCCGTGCTCGAAGGAGAGCACCTTCTTCACGTCGATGTCGTCGACGAAGCCCTTGTTCACCGCGAACAGCGACGCCGCCATCAGGCTGATCGGCAGCGGCTGGTACTGCGCCTGCTTCAGCAACTCGGTGACGCGGGCGCCGCGGTCGAGCTGCTTCTTGGTCGCCGCATCGAGGTCGGAGGCGAACTGCGCGAAGGCCGCCAGCTCGCGGTACTGCGCGAGGTCGGTGCGGATGCCGCCCGAGAGGTTCTTGATCAGCTTGGTCTGCGCCGACGAGCCGACGCGCGACACCGAGATGCCGGCGTTGATGGCCGGGCGGATGCCGGCGTTGAACAGGCTCGTCTCGAGGAAGATCTGACCGTCGGTGATCGAGATGACGTTGGTCGGCACGAAGGCCGAGACGTCGCCGGCCTGCGTCTCGATGATCGGCAGCGCGGTCAGCGAGCCGGTCTTGCCCTTGACGGCGCCGTTGGTGAACTTCTCGACGTAGTCGGCGTTCACGCGCGCGGCGCGCTCGAGCAGGCGGCTGTGGAGATAGAACACGTCGCCGGGGAAGGCTTCGCGGCCCGGCGGGCGGCGCAGCAGCAGCGAGACCTGACGGTAGGCGACGGCCTGCTTGGAGAGGTCGTCGTAGATGATCAGCGCGTCCTGGCCGCGGTCGCGGAAGTACTCGCCCATCGTGCAGCCCGAGTACGCCGAGACGTACTGCATCGCCGCCGATTCGGAAGCCGATGCGGCGACGACGATGGTGTACTCCATCGCGCCGGCCTGTTCGAGTGCGCGCACCACGTTCTTGATCGAGCTGGCCTTCTGCCCGATCGCGACGTAGATGCAGGTCATGTCCTGACCCTTCTGGTTGATGATCGTGTCGATCGCCACCGCGGTCTTGCCGGTCTGGCGGTCGCCGATGATCAGCTCGCGCTGGCCGCGGCCGATCGGCACCATCGAGTCCAGGCACTTGAGGCCGGTCTGCACCGGCTGGCTCACGCTCTGGCGCGCGATGACGCCCGGGGCGACCTTCTCGATGACGTCGGTCATCTTGGCGTTGATCGGGCCCTTGCCGTCGATCGGCGCGCCCAGCGCGTTGACGACGCGGCCGATCAGCTCCGGACCCACCGGCACCGAGAGGATGCGGCCGGTGCACTTGACCGTGTCGCCCTCGGAGATGTGCTCGTACTCGCCCAGGATCACCGCGCCCACCGAGTCGCGCTCGAGGTTCAGCGCCAGGCCGAAGGTCGGCTGGCCGCCGGGCGTGGGCGGGAACTCCAGCATCTCGCCGGCCATCGCTTCCGACAGGCCGTGGATGCGGCAGATGCCGTCGGTGACCGAGATCACCGTGCCCTGGTTCTTGACGTCGGCGCTGACCGCGAGGCCTTCGATGCGGCTCTTGATCAGCTCGGAGATTTCGGCGGGGTTGAGATTCATGATGAGTTTGTCCTAGGCGTTGTCTAGGCGATCGGTGTGTTCTTCGGGCGGCTTCTTCAGGCAACCGTCTTCAGGCGACTTCTTCAGGCAACCGTCTTCAGGCGACCAGGGCGAGCCGCATCTGTTCCAGCCGCGCCTTGACCGAGGTGTCCAGCACTTCGTCGCCGACGGTGACGCGGATGCCGCCGATCAGCTCGGGCGTCACCTTCACCGTGGCGGCGAGCTTGCGGCCGAAGCGCTTCTCGAGCGTGGCCACCACGTCGGCGAGCGGCGCGCCTTCGATCGGGAACGCGCTTTCGACGAGCGCCTCGGAGACGCCGCTTTGCGCGTTGACCAGCGCCGCGTACTGCGCCGCCACTTCGGGCAGCGCCGCGAGGCGGCCGTTGTCGAGCATCGTACGCAGCAGGTTGGCGGCCTTCGCGTGCAGTGCCGCGCCGCCCTTGTGCTGCACGGCGCCGGCAACGACGTCGAAGACCTGGCTCGCCGCCACCTTCGGGTTGTCGGCGAACTGGCGCAGCTCGGCATTGCCGGCCAGCGCGGCCAGCGCCGCAAGCTGCTCCTTCAGCGCGCCGCGCTCGGCAGCGCTGCTGGCCTTGAACAAGGCCTCGGCGTACGGGCGCGCCAGGGTGGCGAGCTCGGCCATTTCAGAGCTCCGCCTTGAGGCGGCCGAGCAACTCGGCGTGCACCGAAGCGTTGACCTCGCGCTTCAGGATCTGCTCGGCGCCCTTGACGGCCAGCCCCGCGACCTGCTCGCGCAGGCTCTCGCGCGCCTTCACCAGCTCCTGCGCCGCCTCGGCCTTGGCCGCGGCGATGATCTTGGCGCCTTCGTCGTTGGCGCGGCCCTTGGCCTCTTCGATCATCTGCTGCGCCAGGCGCTCGGCGTCGGCCAGGCGCTTGGCGGCGTCGGTGCGGGCGCCGGCCAGTTGCTGCTCGACGCGCTGGTTGGCGGCGCTCAGCTCGGCCTTGGCCTTGTCGGCGGCCGAAAGGCCTTCGGCGACCTTGCGGCTGCGCTCGTCGAGCGCCGCCGTCACGGGCGGCCAGACGAACTTCATCGTGAACCAGATCAGGATCAGGAAGACGATGATCTGGATGATCAGGGTGGCGGTAATGCTCACGGCAGTGCCTCGGGCGCGGGGAAACGGCGGGCGGGTTCGGCGGTGACGGCACGCGCGCCGGCCGCGAAGGGCGGGCCGGCCAGGCGTGCTTGCGTCGGCAGCGGCTTGGGCGGCCGCAGCGCGCCTTACTTCGGAGCGATCTGGCTCAGCTGCGCCAGGAACGGGTTCGCGGTGGTGAACCACAGCGCGATACCGGTGCCGATGATGAACGACGCGTCGATCAGGCCGAGCAGCAGGAACACCTTGGTCTGCAGTTCGCCCATCAGCTCGGGTTGGCGGGCCGCCGATTCGAGGTACTTGCTGGCCATGATGCCCACGCCGATGCAAGCGCCGGCAGCGCCCAGACCGATGATGAGGCCGACGCCGACCGCAACGAGACCGATGAGTTCCATTTGTGTTCCTCGTGAGAGAGTTTTGGGAAGGTTTGGTGAGAAGCGGAGGCAGCGCAGGCCGCCCCCGCAGGCGAGAAGGGCAGGCGTTTGTTGTGTCAGTGCGCGTCGTGCGCCTGCCCGATGTAGACCAGCGTCAGCATCATGAAGACGTAGGCCTGCAGCGTGATGATCAGGATGTGGAAGATGGCCCACACGGTGCCGGCGACGACGTGCATCGCGCCGAGCGCGAGGCCGCCGAGCGACAGCGTGAAGGCACCGCCGAGCAGCGCGATGAGCAGGAAGATCAGCTCGCCGGCATACATGTTCCCGTACAGACGCATGCCGTGCGAGACCGTCTTGGAGACGAACTCGAGCATCTGCATCGCGAAGTTGGCCACCGACAGCAGCACGAAGCCGATCCACGACAGCGGGTTCGCGGTGAGCTTGACGCTGCCGAACGGCGCCGCCACGAGCTCGTGGCCCCAGCCGCCCAGGCCCTTGAT
Source organism: Rubrivivax sp. (assembly GCA_046348035.1). GTDB lineage: Bacteria > Pseudomonadota > Gammaproteobacteria > Burkholderiales > Burkholderiaceae_C > Rubrivivax. The sequence goes on from JAXMEZ010000003.1 coordinate 54,609, forward strand.
CTTGATGTTGTAGATGAGGCAGGCCAGCAGCACCGCCACCGACAGGCCCATCGTCACCGAGAGGTCGGCGGTGGGCACCACGCGCAGATAGGCGTGGTGCGGGTCGTGCCCGGCGAGCACGTTGACGCCCTGCCAGGCCAGCGGCAGCAGATCCACCGGCAACAGGTCCATGGCGTTGAGCAGGAAGATCCAGACGAACACCGTCAGCGCCATCGGCGCCACGAGCTTGCGGCTGTGCGCGTTGTGGACGATGCCCTTGGCCTGGTCGTCGACCATCTCGACCAGGAACTCGACAGCCGCCTGCAGCCGCCCGGGGACGCCGGAGGTGACGCGGCGCGCCACCAGCCACATCACCCAGCAGCCCAGCGCGCCGAGCAGCACCGAGAAGAACACCGAGTCCCAGTTCACCACCGAGAGGTCCACGAGGCCCTTGGGCTTGGTGTTCTGAAGGTGCGTCAGGTGGTGGACGATGTAGTCGCCCGCGCTCTGGCCGCCTTGCGATGCTGCTTCTGAAGCCATGTCCGGAATATGCCGCTGCTAACTGACTGTTCGCTTTTGCGCCGGCGTGCGCGGCTCGCGCCACAACAGCGCGAACGCGTACACCGACAGGCATGCCACCAAGCCCGCCAGCAAAGCCGGCCAGCTCAGGCGATCGACGAAACGCGGGGCCCCTGCCAGCAGCGCCACCGTGGCCGCGATCTTGACCATCTCCCACACCAACACGCCGGCGGCCGACACCATCGGCGTCAGGCTCGTCAGCCGACTGGTCATGCCGCGCGCCATCAAGGCACCCGGCACCACCACGCAGAGGGCGCCGTACAGCGCCGACCACGCCACCGCTGGCTCGAAGGTGAGCAGCAACGCCGCAAGCGCCACCACCACCCCCACCACCGCCTGCGCAGCCACCACCCGCCACGGGTTCAGCGGCGGGTTCGCGGCACGCAGGGCAAGCACTTCTTCGCGCGTCAGCACCTTGGCCGGCGCGCGATCCCCTCCGTCTTCGTCATCCCAGCGCCCGCTGGCGCGGGAGGCTTTGGATGTGCCCGCCGGCGGGCTCGTCTTGTCGTCCACAGCGGGTGAATTCACTGCAGGTTTCAGACGCGACCGGCAAAGCCCGGCGATTATAGGGAGAAACCTGAGGTGTCCCGAACCATCCCTGCCCGCAAGGTTTGGGCGGCAGGCGCGATGAGCGGCGCTCGCATGCGCGCCTTGGCCTTGCTCAATGAGGCTGAGCCGCAACTGCGCGACACTCTCCTTCCTTGCACAGCCAGTCCATGTCCGAGCCGCTCTCCTCCCCGCTGTTCCCTGCGCTGCGTGCCGCGGCCGCGTTGCTGGCGGCGGTCACCCTCGTCGCGGCGCCGCGCGCGCATGCTGCCGACACGGCGGTGGTCACGACCCCGCAAGTGCGGGCCGAACTCGTCGCGCACGCGCCACAGGGCGTGGCGGCGGGCCAGCCGTTGCTGCTCGGCCTGCTGATCGAGCACAAGCGCGACTGGCACACGTACTGGAAGAACCCCGGCGACTCGGGCCTGCCGACGACGCTGGCGTTCACGCTGCCGGCGGGCTTCGTGGCCGGCGAGATCGCCTGGCCGACGCCGCAGCGGCTGCCGATCGGGCCGCTGATGAACTACGGCTACGACGGCAAGCTGCTGCTGCCGGTGGCGGTGCAGGTGCCCGCGGGCTTCGCCGGCGAGACGCTGCCGGTGAAGCTGCGCGCCGATTGGCTGGTGTGCAAGGACGTGTGCATCCCCGAGGGCGGCGACTTCACGCTGCAGCTGGCGGTGAAGGCGGCCACGGCCGCGCACGCGGCGGCCTTCGCCGCGGCTGCCGAAGCGGCACCGAAGCCGGCCACCGGCGCGAAAGCCGAGGCAACGGTGAAGGGCGACGCGCTGCACGTGCGCATCGCGGCGTTGCCGGCGGCGTGCGCGGCCGCGCGCTGCAGTTCTTCCCGAAACCGCCGGGGTACTGCACAACGCCGCAAAGGTGGAGGGCCGCTGGGATGGCGACGCGTGGAGCGCAGCGCTGCCGCTCGATCCGCAGCGCAGCGCCGGCCCGGCAACGCTGCCGGCCGTGCTCGCGGCGCCCGGCGAGCGTGCCGGCCTGACGGTCGAAGTGCGCATCACGAGCCCGTGGCCGCCGCTGGCCCAGGCCGCGCCGGCGGCCGTGGCCGCCCCGGCAAGAAGCCCGGCGCCGGACGCCGTTGCCGCCGCGCCGGGCGCAGGCGTCCCGGGCGCGCCGTCCACACCAGCGCTCAGCTTGGGCCTCGCCATCGTTTTCGCGCTCGTCGGCGGCGCGCTGCTCAACCTGATGCCGTGCGTCTTCCCGGTGCTATCGCTGAAAGTGGTGGGCTTCGCACGCAAGGCCGAGGATCGCCGCAAGCTTTGGTGACCGGCGGTGTGGCCTACACGGCCGGCGTCGTGCTGTCGTTCGTGGCGCTCGCGGCGACGATGCTCGCGCTGCGCGCCGGTGGCGAGCAGATCGGCTGGGGCTTCCAGTTGCAGTCGCCGGGCATCGTCGCGGCGCTGGCGGTGCTGTTCACCCTCATCGGCCTGAACCTCGCCGGCGTGTTCGAGTTCGGCTCGGTGCTGCCCAGCCGCCTGGCCGCGGCGCAGGCGAAGCATCCGATCATCGACGCCGCGCTCACCGGCGTGCTCGCGGTGGCCGTGGCATCGCCCTGCACGGCGCCGTTCATGGCCGCCTCGCTCGGGCTGGCGCTGTCGCTTCCGGCTGTCGAAGCGCTCGCTGTGTTTGCGGCACTCGGCTTCGGCATGGCGCTGCCCTACCTCGCTGCCAGCGCCTGGCCGCGCCGCTGGCGCGCGCTGCCGCGGCCCGGGCCGTGGATGGCCACCTTCAAGGCGCTGATGGCGTTCCCGATGTTCGCCACGGTCGTGTGGCTGACGTGGGTGCTCGGGCAGCAGACCAGCATCGACGGTGCCGCGGCGCTGCTCGGCCTTCTCGTCGCGGTGGCCTTCGGCGCCTGGGCGCTCGGCTCGCCGACGCTCGGCCGCGGCGCGCGGCGCACCTTCTTGGCCGTGGCGGTGCTGCTGCTCGCCGCGGCGCTCGTGTGGGCCGTGCCGTCGTGGCGACAAGACGCCGCAGCGGCGACGCGCGCGGTCGGCATGGGCAGCACGGGCAGCGCAGCAGGCGATGTCGGTGGCTCCAGTTCACCTCGCGAAACCGCATGGCAACCCTGGTCCCCGAGCGCGTGGCGCAGGCCCTCGGCGAAGGCCGGCCGGTCTTCGTCGACTTCACCGCCGCGTGGGGCGTCACGTGCCAGTTCAACAAGCGCACCACGCTCGCCAGCGCCGACGTGATGGCCGCCTTCGAGCGCAAGCGCGTGGTTCTCCTGCGCGCCGACTGGACGCGCCGCGACGCCACCATCGCCGCCGAGCTGACGCGCATGCAGCGCAGCGGCGTTCCCGTCTATGCGCTGCACGTTCCGGGCGCTGCGGCGCCGCGGCTGCTGAGCGAAATCCTCACCGTCGCCGAAGTCACCGGCGCGCTGGCACCTCTGCCCGATTAAAGGACCGCGCGCGGCCCACGCAACCTCTGGAGGAGCCTTGCGATGAAGAAGCTGCTTGCATTCTCGGTCTTCGGTCTCGCCGCCGCATTCACCGCCGCAACCGCGGCCGCCGCGGTGGCCACCGTCGGCCAGCCGGCCCCGGCCTTCACCGCCAAGGACACCGCAGGCCGCACCGTGTCGCTCGCCGACTTCAAGGGCAAGACCGTGGTTCTCGAGTGGGTGAACCCCGGCTGCCCGTATGTGCAGAAGCACTACCGCAGCGGCAACATGCCGGGCACACAGCGCGAAGCAACGGCCAGGGGCGTCGTCTGGCTGGCCGTCAACACCACGGCCACCGACCATGCCGACTACCTCGCGCCGCCGGCACTCGCCGACTGGATGAAGTCGCACCAGTCCGCCGCCACGACGACGCTGATGGACAGCGACGGCATCGTCGGCCGCGCCTACGGTGCGCGCACGACGCCGCACATGTACGTGATCGACCCCGCCGGCACGCTCGTCTACGCCGGCGCCATCGACAACCGGCCGACAGTGCGCATCGCCGACCTCGAAGGCGCCACCAACCACGTGAAAGTGGCACTCGCCGAATCGCTGGCCGGCAAGCCCGTGAGCACGCCACTCACGCGCGCCTACGGCTGCTCCGTCAAGTACCCCTCAAGCACCTGACGACACCCGCCATCGAACACAAACCCCGGTGCCCCGCCAACCATCGAACACAAACCCGGGTGCCCCGCCAAGGACGCCGGGGAGTCGGCTCAGCGAGGTAGAGGGGGCATTCGGGCGCCCAGCGAAGCTGGGCGGCCGAAAGAGGACACGAGCGGAGCCGACTCCCCGGCGTCCTTGGCGCGCGGCGACCTCAATGCACCGCCCTTGCCTTCGATTCACCGCGCCGTGACCTGACGCGACGTACCGCTCAGGGCACGACCGCGCGCTCAGGGCACGACCGCGCACCACTCAGGGCACGACCGCGCACCGCTCAGGGCACGGTCGCGTAGCGCTCCGCCAGTTCGACGAAAGGCCCTGCGTCGACCGTGCGCCCAAGTTCCTCGGCCAGCAGCGCGGCCACAGCGTCCGCCTGCCGCGCCGCCTCGCGCGCATCGAGGAACAGCAACCGGCAGCGCCGCGCCAGCACGTCTTCTACCGTGCGCGCCATCTCGTGCCGCGCCGCGAAGCGCACCATCGCCTCGCTCAACCCGCCCTCGCCGGACTCGGCATCGCGCCACAGCCAGCGCTTGGCGCCGGGCAGCGCGCGCAGCGCCTCGGCTTCGCTGCCGTAGCCATGCTCGCCGGGCGGCTCGGCCAGCGGGCGGCCGGCCGCAGCGCCTACGAGCGGCAGCCGCACCGTCACGCCGCCCGGGCGCTTGGGCAACAGCCCGCGCGCCATCGCGCGCTCGAGCACGTCCTCGGCCATCGAACGGTAGGTGGTCCACTTGCCGCCGGTCACCGTGACGAGGCCCGAGCGGCCCACCACCACCGTGTGCTCGCGCGACAGCGCCTTCGTGTCGGCCCGGCCGCCTTCGCCCTCGCCGCGCTCATCGCTCGGCGGGCGCACCAGCGGCCTCAGACCCACCCATACCGAACGCACGTCGGCACGCGCCGGCGCGCGGGCGAGATAGCGCTTCGCCTCGCCGAGGATGAAATCGATCTCGGCGGTGAAAGGCTGCGGCTCGCACGCCAGGTCGTCGCGCGGCGTGTCGGTCGTGCCGAGGATCGTCTTGCCCAGCCACGGCACCGCGAACAGCACCCGGCCGTCGCTCGTCTTGGGCACCATCAGCGCATGCGTGCCGGCGAGGAAGGCGCGGTCGACGACGAGGTGCACGCCCTGGCTCGGCGCCACCATCGGCGCGCGCGCCGGCGCGCCGGGGTCGCGGTCCATGTCGCGCACCGCGTCCACCCACACGCCGGCGGCGTTGATGACGCAGCGTGCGGCCACCTCGTGGCGGCGGCCGCTCTCGGCGTCGGTCGCAACCACGCCTTTCACCTTGCCGCCTTCGCGCAGCAGCCCCGTGACCGCGACATGGTTCAGCACGAGCGCGCCGCGCGCCGCGCCCGTGCGCGCCAGCGCCACCGCCAGGCGCGCGTCGTCGAACTGGCCGTCCCAGTAGCGAACGCCACCGGCCAGGCCCTCGCGCATCACGGTGGGCAGCATCTCGGCGGTGCGGCGGGCTGACAACCACTCGGTCGGCCCGAGGCCGCGCGAGCCGGCCAGCACGTCGTAGAGCTTCAGGCCGATGCCGTAGAAAGGCTGCTCCCAGCGCCGGTACGTGGGCACGACGAACGGCAGCCGCTGCGCCAGGTGCGGCGCGTTGGCGAGCAGCGTGCTGCGCTCGGCCAGCGCTTCGCGCACCAGCCCCACGTTGCCTTGCGCGAGGTAGCGAACGCCGCCGTGCACGAGCTTGGTGGCGCGCGAACTCGTGCCCTTGGCGAAGTCCTCGGCCTCCAGCAGCACGACCGAGAAGCCGCGTGCCGCCGCGTCCAGCGCCACGCCGAGCCCGGTGGCGCCGCCGCCGACGACCGCCAGGTCCCACGTGCGCGCTTCGCCCAAACGTGCGAGCAATTCGGCGCGGTCGAGCCGCTGCGTCGCTGTCATGGCCGTCATCGCTGTCGTCGCGGTCGTCGCACTAAACCCGCGCGAAGTTCACCGGCAGCCCCGGCACCGCGACGCGCTTCGTCAACACCGCGCCGGCCAGCGGCTGCGCGGCGAGCTCCGCGGGCGGCCGGCCCTCCCGCGCCGTGGTGACGAAGAGCGTGCGCAGGTCGGCGCCGCCGAAGCACGGCATCGTCGGGCAGCGCACCGGCAGCGGCAGCGTCTCGCACACGCGGCCCTGCGGGTCGATCCGCACGAGGCGCTGCCCTTCGTACATCGCCGCCCAGAGGCACCCCTCGGCGTCGACCGCGGCGCCGTCGGGTCGGCCGCCATAACGAGCCAAGTCACCGGCAGCGACGGCCGCAGGGTCGAAGCCCACAGGCTTCGGCGCGAACTGCACGAAGACGCGCCGGTTCGACACCGCGCCTGCCGCGAGGTCGTAATCGAACGCGTCGATGCGGTGGCTCGTCGTGTCGCCCCAGTACATCGTGCGCGCGTCGGGGCTGAACGCGAGCGCGTTGGCCACCGTCGCGTCGCCGGCGATGCGGTCGATGCGGCCGACTGCGTAGCGGTACAGCGCCGCGCGCGGCCCGTCGCGCGGCTCGTGGATCGTGCCCACCCACAGGCGCCCGAGTGGATCGGCCTTGCCGTCGTTGAAGCGTTGCTCGCTCGTGTCGTACGGCGGCGCGGCGAGCAGCGTTCGCTCGCCGCGTTGGCCTTCATCCGGCTCGAAGCGGAACAGCCCGTCGCGCATCGCCAGCAGCAGCGCTGTGCCGGGCAACGGCGCGCAGCAGCCGGGCTCGGCATCGAGCGACCAGCAACGGTGCTCGCCGCTTCCCGGCACGAAACGGTGCAGCGCGCGCCCGGGGATGTCGCACCAGTACAGCGCCGCCTCGTCCGGGTGCCAGAACGGCGATTCGCCGAGCAGCGAAGGCGGCACCGGCAGCGCCGTCCAGCCGTCGGCCGCACCTTCGGTCATGCAGCGCCGACCTCCAGCCGCATCGTCGCTTGCAGCACCGCGCCGGACTCCAGCGCCACCAGGCCGCAGGCGGCGGGTTCGGCCATGTGGATGGCGTTGCTGACGTGGCTCACCGGCTCGACGCAGTAGTACGGCTTGGTCTGCGGCGTGAAGACGACGAGATACCGCAGCGACGACGTGAGGCGCAGCGACAGCTTCTCGTCGCGCAGCCGCGCCGCGCCGCGCCAGCCTTCGAAGCAGTTGTCGAAGTCCAGATGCGCGATATCGGCGTCGATGCCGCCGGGCTGCGCGACGCGGCGCACCGGCAGGCCGCTGGCGTCGCTGTCCCAGCGGTCGCTGAGCTCGATGTGCAGCCGGCTGCGCGCGCGCTTGGGGAAGTACGGGTGCCAGCCCAGGCCCACCGGCTGCGCGTGCGCCGCGCGGTTGGTGAACGCGAGCTGCACTTCGAGCGCGCCGCCGCCACCGAGATCGAAGCGCTGCTCGAGGTCGAAGGCGAAAGGCCAGTGCGCATCGCCGCCGTGCTGGTAGCGCAGCCGCGCCGCGGTAGCCGACTGCTCCTGCACTTGCCACGGCCGCTGCCAGGCCACGCCGTGCACCGAATGCGGGTTGTCGTCGAAGTTGGGCTCGGTGGTGTAGTCGCGGCCCAGCCAGCGGAAGCGCCGGTAGCCGAGCCGGTTGCTGTAGGGCGCCAGCGGGTAGCAGCCGGAAAGGCGCGCCCCGGTCAGCTCGCCAGGTTCCGTGCTGCGCAGCACCGGCACGTCGCCGAGCCACAGGCCGGCGATGCAGCCGCCGAGGTCGGGCCTGAGCGCCAACCGCAGCGGGCCCGAGGTCAGTTCGACGAAGGCAGGCGGCGTGGCGGTGGTGGAAGCGAGGCGTCATCGGCGAAGCGTCGGCGAAGTCGCGGGCAAGGGCAAGGGCAAGGGCAAGGGCAAGAAGGTGGCCCCGATGATGCCGCAGGCGTGCGCGGCTCGGCGCCCAGGACGCTGCACTCACCAGCGCGTGCCCGGTGCTCCGAGGTCCACCTTCAGGTAATGCGCCCCCGGAATCGGGTTGTAGTAGTACGGCGGCACCTCGGCGAAGCCGAGCGTCTCGTACAGCCCGCGCGCCGACTCCATGTCGTCCAGCGTGTCCAGCAGCATCGTCGAGTAGCCGGCACGCGTGGCCTGGTCCATCAGTGCCTGCGCCAGCGCACGGCCGAGGCCGAAGCGGCGGAAGGCGCGCCGCACGTACAGGCGCTTCATCTCGCAGGCGTTGGCGTAGTCCACCTCGGGCAGCAGCCGCATCGCGCCGCAGCCGGCCGGCGCGCCGTCCACCAGCGCCAGCAGCAGCACGCCGCGCGGCTCGGCGTAGTCGCCGGGCAGCGCCGCGAGTTCGTCGTCGAAGTTCTGGAAGCACAGGTCGACGCCGAGGCCGGCGGCGTATTCGCGGAACAGCTCGCGCACCGCTTCGAGGCCGGCGAGCTCGCCGGTGCCGACCGTGACGATCTCGGTGCGTGGTTCTTCGGGAGGCATTGCGCTATGGCAGCGCTCGGGCGCTCACAAGGCGTTCACGGTCGTCAGCCCTGGCGCATCACCCAGGCCACACCGGCCGCCGCGGCCAGCGCCAGCACCAGCGCCAAGAGCCGCGTGCGCGCGTCGTCGCGCGAGGCGGGCACGCCGGCGTCGAGCGCCTTGTCGCCGTGCCACATCGGGCCGACGAGGTCGCGCTGGCGGCGCAGCCGGTAGAACGCAATCGCGGCGACGTGCAGCACGACGAGCGCGAGGATGATCCAGCGGCCGTAGTTCTTGTGCCAGGCGGTCGCCACCACCGCAGTGGCGCCGGACACGTACTTGTTCAGCGGCCCGCGCTCCGAGATCTCGTCGTCGGCGATGAGGCCCGTGCCCACCTGCACGGCGAGGATCGCCAGCATCGCGAACACCGAGCCGGCGCCAACGGGGCTGTGGCCCACATCGAGATGCTCACCAGCGCGCGTTTCGCCGCGCAGGTAGCGCAGCACCGCGGCCGGCGGATGGATGAAGCTCGCGAAGCGCGACCAGCGCCCGCCGACGAAGCCCCAGACGATGCGGAAGGCGAGCAGCCCGAGCGCGATGTAGCCGAACCAGAAGTGCGCCACCATCGCCTTGCCGCCGATGGTGCCGCTGACGAGCGAGCCGATGACGCTGGCGGCCAGCACCCAGTGGAAGACGCGCGTGGGCAGGTCCCAGATGCGCACCGGCGTGGTGGCAGCGGCAGTGGCGGCAGTGTTCACGAGCGCAACCATAACGCGGCGCAGGGCCGGCCCGCGGCGCAGGCTACCTCGCCTCGGGGTTTCCCCAGGGTCGCGCTCGGGAATCGCGCCCAAGCGCGGCCCGTATACGCGACGGGCCGGTAGCATCGCCGCCCGCCCGCCGCCGCGCCCTCCGCCTGAGCCGGGCGCCATCGGTGCGGAGTCGCCCACAACAACCCACACGGAGTTCCACGCATGCTCAATCGTTCGCTCGTCGCCGCCGTCGCGGTAGCCGCCGCCGCAGTGTCGTTGCCGGCCGCGGCGCAGTTCCAGAAGCCGGAGGACGCGGTCAAGTACCGCCAGAGCGCGATGTTCGTGATGGCCAACCACTTCGGCCGCATCGGCGCGATGGTGCAAGGCAAGGCCCCGTACGACGCGGCCACGGCGCTGGCCAACGCCGAAGTGGTGTCGACGATGTCGCGCCTGCCGTTCGTCGGCTTCGTCGAAGGCACGGCCAGCACCGAGAAGGGCAAGGCCAAGGCCAACATCTGGACCGACCACGCCAAGTTCGAGGCCGCGGCCAAGAAGATGCAGGACGAAGTGGCCAAGCTGCTGGCCGCCGCGCGCACCAACAACCTGGACAACCTGAAGGCCGCCTTCGGCCCGGTGGGGCAGGCCTGCAAGGCCTGCCACGACGACTTCCGCAACCAGTGAGCTGAGGCGTCCTGGCCACTCTCCCGCGCCTGCGCTCACGCGCGGCGGGAGAGCCGTCGAAGTCACTTCGGCGCCGTCAGCACCTCGCGCTCCCAGCGGCCGATGAGGCGCGTGCGCTCTTCCTTCGAGCCGAACTTCTTCAGGTCGTAGTCGACGAACTTCATCTGCGCCGCTGATGGCATCAGCGGGTGCAGCGGCGTGTCGCGGTTGGAGGGAATCGTGAACGAGCCCGAAGCCGCCGCCAGCGCCTGCGCCGGCGCGCCGAGCGACCACTCGTAGAAGCGGCGCGCGTTGTCGAGGTTGCGCGCGCCCTTGACGAGGCTCATCGCGCCGATCTCGTAGCCGGTGCCTTCGCACGGCACGAACGTCTTCAGCGGCAGCCCCTGCTTGATCTCGCCGGCGGCCAGCGCCAGGAAGCCGATGGCGATGCCGGTCTCGCCGCGCGCCGCGTTCTTCACCGGCCCGGCGCCCGAGCGCGTGTACTCCGAGGTGTTGCGGTGCACCGCCTTCATGTAGTCGAAGGCGCCCTCTTCGCCGAAGAGCTGCACGAACGTGGCGATCGCCGTGTACGCAGTACCCGAGCTGTTCGGGTTGCTGTTCTGCACCTCGCCGCGGTACTCGGGCCTGGCGAGATCCTTCCAGCACTGCGGCACCGGAAGCTTCTTGCGCGCCAGCACCTCCGGGTTGTAGGCCACGCCCAGCGGCCCGAGGTAGACGGCCACCGTGCGGTTGCCCGATGCCGCGGCAAGCCCGCGCGCCCAGTCGTGCAGGCGCGGCGCCAGCGGCGACACATGCACCAGCGTCAGGTCCTGCTCGGCCGCCTGCAGATGCGGGTCGCCGGTGCCGCCGAACCACAGGTCGGTCTTCGGGTTGGCGCGCTCGGCGTTCAACTGCGCCAGCACTTCGCCGGTGCTCTTGCGCACCATGTTGACCTTGATGCCGGTCTCGCGCTCGAACGTGCTCGACATCAGCGCGCACCACTCCAGCTCGACGCTGCACAGCATGTTGAGCTGGCCCTTGTCCTGCGCGGCGGCCGGCGCAGCGGCGACGAGACCCGCGGCGGCGAGCGCCAGCGCGACGGCAGCCTTGACGCCGGCCTCGACGTCGACCGTTAGGTTCCTTCCCTTCATGGCCTTCCTCCCTCTCAAGCGGCGAATCCGAGCACGACGCGGCGGGTCATGGCGGACTTCTTCTCGATCTTCGTCACGACGACGGCGCCGATGTCGGCCGTGTTGGCCACGTGCGTGCCGCCGCAGGGTTGCAGGTCGACGCCCTCGATGTCGACCACGCGCACACGGCCCAACCCCCGCGGTGGTTGCACGCTCATGCTGCGCACGAGGCCCGGGTTGGCGTCCAGTTCCTCCTCGCTGATCCAGCGGTGGCGCACCGGGTGCGCGGCAGCGACGAAGCGGGCGATGCCCGCGCTCAGCGCTTCCTTGTCCAGCGGCTCGTTCATGTGGAAGTCCAGCCGCGCGTAGCCGGCGGTGATCGAGCAGCCGTTCACCGCGTGCGGCACCAGCGCGCACAGCAGGTGCGTGGCGGTGTGAAAGCGCATGTGGGCGCGGCGGCGATCGGCATCGATGCGCGCGGTGACGCGCGTGCCCGGAGCGAAGTGCGAAAGGTCGGAGCCGGCGGCCGGCACATGCGCGATCTCGCCGGGCTTGTCGGGATGCTTGCGCGTGTCGGCGATGGCGACAGCGGTCCCGTCCGCTGCGACGAGCTGCCCCGCGTCGCCGGCCTGCCCGCCGCCCACCGGATAGAACACGGTGCGGTCGAGCGCGATGCCGGCCTCGTCGACGGCGACGACGAGCGCCTCGCATTCGAGCAGCGTGGCGTCTTCGCGGAACAGCTCTTCGGTCATTCGCTCTCCAGGGTCACGGTGCCGCGGCCACGATACAGCAGCGCTGCGCCGGGCCGCAGACGATGCGCCGTTGCTGCAGCCCGTGCGCCCTGGGCCACGATGACAGCGAGAGCGGCAAGGGCGACGAAGACAACAAGGACGGCAAAGGGGCAGCCACCGTCACAGCGTGGCGGTGCCCGCCACGCAGCGCACGACGTCGCCGCCGACCCACACGTCGTCGCCGAGGCGCTCGAGGTAGACGCGGCCGGCGCGGCCGAGCGCCGTGCCTTGCGCCGCGACGTAGGAGTCGCCGGCGACGCCCGTGCGCATCAGCCACTGCGCGACGCTGGCGTTGAGGCTGCCGGTGACCGGGTCCTCGAACATGCCGCCGCCGATGAAGGCGCGCAGCTCGAAGGCCGCTTCCTTCCCCGCGGCATGCGGGCCGACGACGCCGAGCTTCAGGTCGCCGAGTGCCGGCCAGTCGGGGCGCAGCGCGAGCACGCGCTCGGCGCTGTCGAGCCGCACCGCCGCCCAGCCCGGACCGTTGTCGACCCACTGGTGATCGACGACGGCAGCAGCGGGCAGCGCCAGTGCGCGCGTGATGCGCGCCAGCACCTCGGGCTCGAGCGGGCCGCTCTTGCGCGTGGGCGGCGCGGCGAAGGCGAGCCGCGAAGGGCGCGCCGCGTCGCGCCGCACGCGCACGAGCCCGACGCCGCACTGCTGCACGACGACGCCCGGCTCGCGCGGCTGCCCGCCGGCAGCGAGCCAGCACCAGCAAGTGCCGAGCGTCGGGTGGCCCGCGAAAGGCAGCTCGCCGATGGGCGTGAAGATGCGAACGCGGTAGTCGGCGCCCGGGTCCATGGGCGGCACCAGGAAGGTCGTCTCGGAGAAGTTGGTCCAGCGCGCGAACGCGGCCATCGTCTCGTCGCTCAGGTCCGCCGCGCCATGCACGACGGCGAGCGGGTTGCCCTTCAGCGGCACGGCGCTGAAGACATCGACTTCGTCGAAGCGGTGCGTGCTCATCGTGCCGTTCCCTCCAACGCTTCGCGCACGACCGCGCCGAGTGCACGCACGCCTTCTTCGATCTTCACCGGCGGCACCGTCACGAACGACAGGCGCAGCGTGTGCGCGTGCGAGCCGTCGACGAAGAACGGCGCCCCGGGCACGTAGGCGACGCCGCGCTCCACCGCCTTCGGCAGCAGCGCCGTGGCATCGAGCGCGCGCGGCAGCTCGACCCAGAAGAACATGCCGCCCACCGGCGTGTTGAAGCGGCAGCCCGCCGGCAGGTGCGCGGCCAGCGCGGAGCGCATCGCATCGCGGTGCGCCTTGTAGCGGGCGCGGATCGTCGGCACGTGCTGGCGCAGGAAGCCGTTCTTGATGACCTCGTAGACCACGCGCTGGTTGAAGCCGGGCGTGTACAGGTCGGCCGCCTGCTTGGCCTGCAGCAGCTTGGGGAACAGCTCCTTCGCTGCCACCACGTAGCCCAGCCGCAGCCCCGGCGCCAGCACCTTCGAGAACGAGCCGAGGTAGACCGCGGCGTCGCCCAGCAGCGAGGCCATCGGCGGCGGCGGTGGCGCGTCGAACCAGAGGTCGCCGTAGGGGTTGTCTTCGACCACGGGCACGCCAGCGGCGAGCGCCGCGCTGGCCAGCGCTTCGCGGCGCGCGGCGCTCAGGCAGCGGCCGCTCGGGTTCTGGAAGTTCGGCAGCAGGTACATGAAGCGCGCGCCGCGCGCGGCCGTCAAAGCCTGCGCATCGGGGCCTTCGTCGTCGCCAACGACCGCATGGAACTCGGGCTCGAACGGCGCGAAGGCCTGCAGCGCGCCGAGGTACGTCGGCGACTCGACAGCGACCACGCTGCCCGGGTCGATCAGCACCTTGCCGACGAGGTCGAGCCCTTGCTGCGAGCCGGTGGTGATGAGCACCTGCGAGGCTTCGCACTTCAACCCCATCGTCGCCAGTTCACCGGCCACCCATTCGCGCAACGGCGCGTAGCCTTCGCTGGCCGCGTACTGCAGCGCCTCGCGCGGCTGCTCGCGCAGCACGCGCTCGGTGGCTTCGAGCATCGCTTGCACCGGAAAGGTGTCGGCCGAGGGCAGGCCACCGGCGAGCGAAATGATCCCGGGCCGCTCGGTGAGCTTCAGGATCTCGCGGATCGTCGAGGGGTTCAGGCGCGCGGCACGGCGCGCCATCTGCCAGCGCGGAGAAAGCGCAGAGAGCGCAGAGGGCGCAGAGAGCGCAGAGGGCGCAGAGAGCGCAGAGGGCGCGTTGGCGGTGGGCGTATTCATGCGTCGGTCGATCGTCAGTGCGTTGTCGAGAGAACTTCGGCGCGTCACTTCGTTGCACGGCCTCGAGCCGTCGTCGCGAGTGCGGGTGCGGGTGTCGGCACAGGCGCATGCGCGGCCGCCACCGGCATTCTCTTGCCGGCGAACACCACCGCGGCCACGGCGAGCGCAAAGCCCACGGTCAGCGGTTCGAGCGCCTCGCCGAGCAGCGGAACCGCAGCCAGCAGCGCGATGAACGGCTGCGCCAGCTGCACCTGGCTCACGCGCAGCACACCGCCCAGCGCCAGGCCGCGGTACCAGGCGAAGAAGCCGAGCCACATCGAGAACACGGCCACGTAGGCGAAGCCGGCCCACGCCGCAGGCGTCGCCGCTTGCAGCACTGCGGCGGCCGGCGCCGTGAAGAGCATCGCCGGCAGCGACAGCGGCAGCGAGACGTCGAGCACCAAGCAGATCGCGCGCTCGGCACCCAGGCGCAGGCTGGCGCGCACGCCGGCGACGTAGCCGATGGCGCCCGCGACGACGGCCAGCGCCAGCCAGGCATCGGCGGCGACGACGCGGCCGCCGCCGGCAATGAACGCGAAGGCGATGACGAGCGCGCAGCCGGCCACGGCGCACAGCCAGAAGCCGGCCGAAGCGCGCTGGCGCAGCGCCACTGCCGCGGCGACCGCGGTGCAAGCGGCATCACGCCGGTGACGACCGAGGCGTGCATGGCAGGCACATCACGCAGCGCCATCGCCAGCCCGAGTGGAAGCCGAGCACCGTGCCGAGAGCGGACACGGCCAGCGCCGGCAGCAACGTGCGCGGCGGCATGTCGAGGCGGCCACGACCGACGAACCACAGCCAGGCGAGGCTCCAGCAGCCCGGCCACCGGCTCGGCCGGCGGTGACGAAGGCCGGCGGCAGTTGCGGCGCCGTTGCGCCGCCGACGGCCAGCCGTGTCATCGGCATCGTCAGCGCGAAGATCAACACGCCGAGCGCACCCCAGGCGAAGCCGCGCGACGCGACATGCACGGCCGAGAGCGCCTCGGGCGGCTCGGCAGTTGTGGCACCGGTTGCAGCTGAGGCGGGCGTCATGGCGCAGCCAGTCTAGCTTCCGCCACCGGCACAGCCGCAATACGCCGAACCTCACAGTTCCGAGCATCTGTATCGACCATGCCAGCGGCACAGTCCGAAGCACCCGTCGTCCCCCTGGCGGCTTCAGCCGCCAGGCCGGCAGCACGCTGGCCGAGCAACTCGCCGGGCGCTTCGCCGAGCGCATCCGCCAGCGCCTGCTCGCGCCGGGCGCCCGGTTGCCCTCGGTGCGGGACTGTGCTGCGCGCCATGGCGTGAGCCCGAGCACCGTCGTCGGCGCCTACGACCTGCTACAGGCGCAAGGGTTGGTGCAGGCGCGGCCGCAGCGCGGGTTCTTCGTGCGCGAGCCGGCGGCGCTGCCAGCGTCGCTCGCACCGATGTCGCGGCGTACGGCGGCCGAGGGCGGCGACGCGCCCGACCGCGACGATGTCGCCTCGCCGCGGCCGGTGGATGCCACGGCGCTGATCTGGGCATGTTCCGCCCGCGCCGCGGCGCGCCGCCGGCCCCGGGGCAAGGCACGTTGCCCGAAGCGTGGCTCGACGCCGAGCTGCTGCAACGGGCGCTGCGCCGCGTCACTGCCGGCGCCGGCGCGCAGAGCTGGCTGTCGTATGGCGATCCGGCCGGCGACGTTCGCCTGCGCCAGGCGCTGGCGCGGCGGCTCGCGGACATCGGCATCGCCGCGACGCCAGCGCAGATCGTCACCACGGTGGGCGCCACGCACGCCCTCGACCTCGTCGCGCGAACGCTGCTGCAGCCCGGCGACGCCGTGCTCGTCGATGAGCCGGGCTGGGCGGTCGAGTTCGCGCGCCTGTCGCGCGCCGGCTTCACGCTGCTGCCGGTGCCGCGCGGCGCCGAGGGCCCGGACCTCGCCGTGCTCGACGCGCTGGCCGCCGCGCACCGGCCGCGCCTTTACGTCACCGTGTCGGTGCTGCACAACCCCACCGGTGCTTCGCTGGCACCGGCGCACGCGCACCGCCTGCTGCGGCTGGCCGACAAGCACGGCTTCACGCTCGTCGAAGACGACACCTACGCCTGGCTGGCGCCGCTGCACGCCACGCGCGTGGCGCAGCTCGATGCGCTCGAGCGCACCGTCTACGTCTCCGGCTTCTCGAAGATCCTGGTGCCGCAGTGGCGCGTGGGCTATGTCGCTGCGGCGCCGGCACTGGCCGAGCGGCTGATCGACACCAAGCTCTTGTCCACGCTCACGACGCCGGCGCCGCTGGAGCAGGCGGTCGCGTGGTGCCTGGAGCAAGGCGCCTTGCGCCGGCACGCCGAGCGCGTGAGCGCGCTGCTGGCCGCGGCGCGCACGCGCACCGTGCGCCTGGCGCGCGAGGCCGGCTGCCGCTTCGTCGCACCGCCCGAGGGCCTCTTCGGCTGGATCGACACCGGCACCGACACCGAGCAGCTCGCGCAGTCGCTGCTCGACGAAGGCTGGCTCACCGCGCCGGGAACGCTCTTCCACGCCACGCCGCGCGCGACGACGCTGATGCGCATCAACTTCGCCACGGCACAGGACGCCCGTTTCTGGAACAGGCTGCAAGCCCTGCGAAGGAAGGGCGCCTGAGCTGCGCCGGGCCCGAACAATCGCATCGGACGCCCGCGCTACAGGCTGCCGGCAGACCGCCGACATCCCTAGAAGGAAGGGCCTGCAATGGCCACCAGCCACATTTGCACACAATTGAAACAGGTCGGCCGTTCGTGAACTCTGCACGCCGGCTTTCAATCCAGGGGCGCGGCCGCCAATCAGGGGGACGGCCGCCCGGCGCGCGCGAACCGAATGAGCGCCAGCCGAAGCACGCGAGCTGAAAGAAGGCGAAGACCCGCAATGCCGTTCCAGTCCACGCAGCCAGCCGCCGGTTCGGGCCGGGCCGCCGAGTTCATGGCCGGGCGCGCCGGTGAAGAGACGCTCGATTCAATTGCCGGCGCCACGCGGCTGAGCTCGCTGACCCCTTCGCTGATGGCCGACCTGCAACGCTTCGGCAGCGAGTCCGGCGCCGGCGCGCTGGACATGCTGGCGATGCTCGCCGCCTCGGTGCGCCATGGCCGTGCGCTGCGCGCGCTGGTGCAGGTGGAAACGCACCAGGTACCGATCACCCTCTTCCCGACGGCGCGGGTGGCGCATTCGCCGCTGCCGATGGTCTCGCTGCTGTCGGGCAACCTGCAGGACTGGCGGCTCATCCAGGTGGCGCCGGCGCAGATGAAGTCGCCCGGCGCGACCGAGCTGCAGGCGCTGGTGCACAACTACACGCCGCTGCCGCTGCTGCTGTGGGCGGTGGCGCAGCGCGGCTCGCGGCAGTCGCTGCTGCCCGAGATCGCCGGCACCGCGGCCTACCGCGTCACGCCCTCGGCCGACCTGCGGCTGCTGGAACTCACCGGCACGATGCTCAACGCGGTGGAGCGCCTGCGCCGCAGCACGACGAACCTGCGCGAGATCGCTTCCTGGCCCGGCTTCGACAAGGGCCGTGCGCAGCGGCTGCTCAACGGCCTGTACCTGCAGGCCGCGCTGCTGGTGAGCCGCACGCACCCGGCGGCCACCAACGACGGCTGGGCGCAGCAGACGCAGCACTGAGCGCCGCCGCGGCGCTGGTTGGGCCCGCCGGACACGGCCCGCTTGCCGGGTCCAGGTCTCGGACCTCTACGGGTGCCCTGCCCGACCGACGTCTGCTTCGGCGGTGCCGATGGCGCGACGCTGTTCATCGCCAGCGCGCGCGATGCAGTGGATCGCAGCTCGCTCGAGGCGGCGCCGCTGTCGGGGCGCCTGTTCGCCCACCGCAGCGGCAACGTCGGCGTGCCGATGGCGGAACTGCGCGCTGGCCCCCGAGCGCCGGCTCGCGCATCGGCGACGGCGGCCTCTGGGTGACGGCCGGCGTCCGCCGCCGCGGGATGGCCGGCCTGTTGGCCGTTGGCCTTTTCCCGATGCGTGAAACTCGGGCGGCCGCTGCGCGTTGCGGATTGCGCCGCGATAGCCAGGCAGCGCCTTAGCATCGCCACGCCATGAGCCGCTTCACCCCCGCCGACCATGCGGCGCTGATCCGCCGTTACTTCAAGGCCTGCAACGATGCCGACCGCGCCGCGCTGGTGGATTGCTTCACCCCCGACGCGGTGCACTACTTCCCGCCCGGCCTGCCCGACGTCCCGTGGCGCGGCGCCGAAACGATCGCGAGCAAATGGGTGTGGTGCGTGCAGACGCTGGGCTCGCAGTGGACGATCGAGAAGATCCTCGTCAGCCACGACAGCCCCGAGGCGGTGATCGAGTGGACGCACTGGAAGAACAAGAGCGGCACCGCGCTGCGCGGCGACGAGTGGTACCGCTTCGATCCCGCGAGCGGCAAGATCGCCGAGATCCGCGCCTACTACGCGGCACCGGCCGACCGGTCGGTGGCGATCAACCAGCTGCACGACTTCGACTACGCCGGCCGTGGCTACCACATGAGAAGCGAATGAGGCGAAGCGAGGCGCGCCGGCCGAACGCGATGCGCCCTTGTCGCGGCGACCTCAGCGGTTGCTGAGCGCCTCCCAGCGCTCCAGGCACGCCATCAGCTCTTCCTCGATCTCGCCGTGCCGGCGGCTGAGTTCGCCGGCGCGCTTCGCTTCGCGGGCATAGAAGGCCGGGTCGGCCAGCGTCGCGGCGATCTCGCGCTGCTCGGCTTCGAGCGCTTCGATGCGCGCCGGCAGCGCTTCGAGTTCGCGCTGCTCCTTGTAGCTGAGCTTGCCGCGTGCAGCCCCCGGCGCAGCGGCGGCCGGCGCCTTCGCTGATGACGAAGCCGCGCTGCCCGCAGCAGGAGCCGCCGCAGCCGCCGCCGGCGGCACGACACGCGCGCGCTCGCGCTGCTCCTTCCACACCTCGTAGCCGCCTTCGTACTCGCGCCACAGGCCGGGGCGGCCGCCGAACGCCGGGTCGCCTTCCCAGGCGATCGTGCTCGTCACCACGTTGTCGAGGAAGCGGCGGTCGTGGCTGACGAGGAACACCGTGCCCTCGTAGTCCTGCAGCAGTTCCTCGAGCAGTTCGAGCGTGTCGATGTCGAGGTCGTTGGTCGGCTCGTCGAGCACCAGCACGTTGGCCGGCAGCGCGAAGAGGCGCGCCAGCAGCAGGCGGTTGCGCTCGCCGCCGGAGAGCGTGCGCACCGGCGAATGGGCACGCTCGGGCGCGAAGAGGAAGTCGCCGAGGTAGCTCATCACGTGCTTGCGCGTGGCGCGCTTGCCGCTGCCATCGCTACCGCCGAACTCGATCCACTCGCTGCCCGGGCTGATGGTGTCGGCGAGCGTCGCTTCGAGGTCGAGCGCGGCGCGCATCTGGTCGAAGTACGCCACCTTGAGCCGCGTGCCGAGCTTCACCGTGCCCGCCGTGGGTTGCAGTTCGCCGAGGATCAGGCGCAAGAGCGTCGTCTTGCCGGCGCCGTTGGGGCCGATGAGGCCGACCTTGTCCCCGCGCAGCAGCGTGGCGCTGAAGCGGTCGATGAGCAGCCGCTCGCCGAAGCGCATCGTCACCTCATTCAGCTCGGCGACGATGCGCCCCGGCGGCACGCCGGCCTCCAGCCCCAGGCGCACGCGGCCGAGCTGCTCTCTTCGCTCGGCGCGCTGCGTGCGCAGCCGCTGCAAGCGCGCCACGCGCCCGACGCTGCGAGTGCGGCGCGCCTCGACGCCCTGGCGCACCCACGCTTCCTCCTGCGCCAGCAGCTTGTCGGCGCGCGCGTTGGCCAGCGCCTCGGCTTCGATCTCGCGCGCCTTGGCCGCTTCGTAGGCGGCGAAGTTGCCGGGGTAGCTGCGCAGGCGGCCGCGGTCGAGCTCGACGATGCGCGTGGCCACCGCGTCGATGAAGGCGCGGTCGTGCGAGACGAAGACGAGCGCGCCGCGCTGCCGCTGCCGCACGAGCAGGTCCTGCAGCCACTCGATGGCGTCGATGTCGAGGTGGTTCGTCGGTTCGTCGAGCAAGAGCAGGCTCGGCGCGGCGACGAGCGCGCGCGCCAGCGCCACGCGCTTCTTCGTGCCGCCCGAAAGCTCGTCGACGGCCAGGTGGCCGGGCAGCGCCAGGCGCTGCAACGCTTCGGCAACGCGCTGCTCCCAGGTCCAGCCGCCATGCGCTTCAACGAGCGTCTGCAAGCGGTCGAGGTCTTCGCCGCTGTCGTGGCGCTCGAAACGCTGGCGCAGCGCGCGCGCCTCGGCCACGCCTTCGGCGACGGCGTCGAACACGGTGTGGCCGGGCGCGAACGCCGGCTCCTGCGCCACGTAGGCGCGCGCCGGGCCGACGGTCGAAGCCAGTTGCAGCTCGCCGGCGTCGAGCCGCTCCAGCCCCGCCAGCACTTTCAGCAGCGAGCTCTTGCCTTCGCCGTTGCGGCCGATCAACGCCACGCGCTCGCCTTCTGCCAGCGACAGCGCGGCACCGTCGAGCAGCGCGCGATGCCCGTAGGCCAGGTGCGCGTCGGCCAGCGTCAGCAACGTCATGAGGAAAGGCGCCGGCGCGCGTCGGTTGTTCCGGCGCGGGTCAGGCGCGGTCAGGCGCGACCAGGTTGAGCGAGGTGCAGCGCTGCGCTCAGAACGCCAGCCTGAGGCCGGCCGAGATCATGCTGCCCACGGTGGTGCCGGTGTCGCGGCCTTCGCCGCTGGTGGCGTCCCAGCCGACTTCCAGCGCCACTTGCGACGACAGGTGCAGCACCACCGCCAGGCCCGCGGTGACGTTGAAGAGGCGCTGCGCGCCGCCGAGGTCGTCGCTGCGCGAGTGGCGCACGTCGGCCAGGCCGACGCGCAAGAGCCCTTCGGTGCCCGGGCTGAAAGCGAGCGAGAACACCGCGTTCACGCCGAGTGCCTGCATGCGCAGCGAATCGCGCGGCGTGCGGCCGTTGTCGATGCGCGCGCGCCCGAAGTCGATCCACGTACCTTCGACGCCGAAGTTCGGCCCGAAGCGATAGCCGAGCCCGACCTTGCCGGCGCCGGAGCGGCCGTAGGAGCAGTCGTCGTAGTAGTAGTAGCTGCTGCGGCAGTCGAACTCGTATTGCGTGCCGCCGGCGGCCAGCAGCACGTAGGGGCCGGGACGTTCGGTGTACCAGGGCAACCCCGGGCCCGCGGCTTGCGCGGCGGCAGTGCCGGCAAAGCCGGCGAGCACCGCCGCGAGGGCAGCGCCGCGCCGGGCTTGGCGCCCGGCGGACTTCAACGACGACGATGGGAACATGCGGACCTCCGTTTCGTTCGTGGCGCGGCGCCTGTCGACGGCAGCACACGGCAAGCTTCGAGCCACGCTAGCACAGGCCCGTTTCCACTTCGTTGACCGGCGTCGAAGGCGCGGCAGGGCCACCGCCTTGCACCCGGGCGCAGGCGGGCCAGGGGCAACGGCAAGCCTGGCGCCGCTCAGGCGCCGGACAACACGGCGCGCGAAGCGGCCCGGCGCCAGTCGTCGCCGCCGTAGTGCGATTCTTCCTCGCGCGCGGCTTCGACGAGCTTGATCACGTGCTCGTCGTCGGACGCCAGCGCCGCATCGACGAGCGCCGGCCAATCGCGCAGCACGAGCGGTGCCGCGGCCGGCGCCAGCCGCGCCGCGACGACGCCATGCGCGAACGCCTGCCAGAACCAGCGCCACGCCGCGAACCGTTCTTCGCCCTCGGCGGTGAAGCGCCCAGCACGCGCATCGCGTGCGTGCCGGTCACGAGGTGCAGCGCGGTGAAGCTGCGCTCTCGGCATAGGCGAACGCGGCGCGCGCGCGAGCCGTTCGGGCGTGCGTTCGTCGATCACGAGCGAAGCGGCCACGGCATTCACCTCGCCCGAAGCGGCCGCTGCCTTCATGCGGTTCGTGATGAGCCCGGTGCCCGTTGCGCCGGCGTGCAGTTGGCGCAGCAGCCGCACGGGATCGGCCTGCGGGCGGCCGGATGCCTCGGCGAGCGGCACCATCGTTCCGAGCGGCAGGTACCACGCCGCCCAGTGCGCGAGCCCCTGCGCGACTTCGCCCGCATGCCCGGCGCGGACACCGGCGGCGGTGCGGATGAGGCCGTGGAAGGCCGCCGCGCCGACGCCCGGCATCAGCCCCGGCAGCAGCTGCGCCAGCGCCTCGGACGCGCCGTCGTGCGCGATCCACTGCCGGAAGAGGTCGAGGTACAGCGGCCACGCGGCACGCCGCCCGAGCCGGCCTCGCCACGCGTCGCCGGCCGGCCACTCGCCGCGCGGCCGCGCCGGCACGAGCTGCTTGTAAGCGGCGTAGCGTGCGCTGAACTCGTGCAGCCGCGCTTCGCCCGCACCCAGCCGCGCCAGCGCCACGAGCGCCATCGGCAGGTGGCTCGACAGGCTGCCGCCGTACTCCGGGTCCCACGCCGCCGCCTCGTCGAGCAGCGCGTGCAGCAGCGCGGCGTCCACGGGGGAAGCAGAGGGCGCAGTCATTCGTCAGCGATGCGCGCCGGCTACAGCGCCAGGCGCAGCACGCGCTCGCCGTCGGCGTACTCGTCGGTCAGCTCGAAGCCGGCGCAAGCATAGAAGGCCAGGAGGTGCGGCGCCGGCTCGACGATGCTCGTGAACATCTCGCCCGGGTGCGGGCGGCCGCGCACATGCTCGATCACCAGGCGCAGGGCCGCCAGGCCGATGCCGCGGCCTTGCCAAGCGTGGTCGATCATCAGCCGCCAGAGGAAGAAGTCGGGATCCTCGGGCTCGGCGACGCGGCTCGGGTCGTACAGCATCACGAAGCCCACCGGCTCGTCGCCGGCGTAGATGGCGCGCGGCCACGCTTCGCCGTAGACCGCCGCCTGCGCCATGCTTTTGGCGTTGGGCGCCACCTGGCGGCCGCCGTCGCCGGCATCGAGCGCCATCACCGCCTGGACGTTATGGCGCGTCACTTCGCGCAGCGTCACCGGCAGCGCGCGGCCGTGCGAGCGCGCATAGGCGCGCGGCAGTTCGGCCGGGCCGTGCGGCGCCATCTCAGCAGCGCCCGGAGCGTGGCAGCTTCATGTCAGGCCATCGCCTCGGCGAGCTTGTCGATGAACATCTTCGCCACGTCGAAGCCGGTTTGCTGGCTGATCTCGCGGAAGCAGGTCGGGCTCGTCACGTTGATCTCGGTGAGGCTGTCGCCGATGACGTCCAGCCCCACCAGCAGCAGCCCGCGCGCGGCGAGCACCGGGCCCAGCGTCTCGGCGATCTCGCGGTCGCGCTTGGACAGCGGCTGCGCCACGCCCTTGCCGCCGGCGGCGAGGTTGCCGCGGATCTCGCTGCCCTGCGGGATGCGCGCCAGCGAGAACGGCACCGGCTCGCCGCCGATGACGAGCACGCGCTTGTCGCCTTCGCGGATGGCGCCGAGGTACTTCTGCGCCATCAGCGTCTGCGCGCCGTGCCGGTTCAGCGTCTCGGCGATGCTGCCCAGGTTCAGCCCGTCGGCGCCGACGCGGAAGATGCCCATGCCGCCCATGCCGTCCAGCGGCTTCAGGATGATGTCGCGGTGCTCGGCGTGGAAGCGGCGCACCTCGGATTCGTTGCGCGTCACGAGCGTCGGCGCGATGAACTGCGGGAACTCCAGGATCGCCAGCTTCTCCGGGTGGTCGCGCAGCGCCGCGGGCTTGTTGAAGACGCGCGCGCCTTCGCGCTCGCCCTGGCCGAGCAGGTGCGTGGCGTAGAAGTACTCGCTGTCGAACGGCGGGTCCTTGCGCATCAGCACCGCGCCGGCTTCGGCCAGCGCCAGCTCGCGCGTGGCGCGCACGGTGAACCAGTCGTCTTCCTCGCCGGTGAGGGCGATCTCGCGCACGGTGGCGGTGACGCGCTCGCCGCGCTGCCAGCGCAGGTGGCGCGGCTCGCAGGCCAGCAGCGTGTGGCCGCGCGAGGCGGCCTCGCGCATCATCGCGAAGGTCGTGTCCTTGTAGGTCTTGAACGACTCGAGCGGGTCGGCAACGAAGAGCAGGGGCAGCGGTGTCAAGGGCGGCTCGTGCGCAATGGCATCGGGCCCGCGGTGCGGGCGGTGCGCCACTGTGGCACAAACCGCCACGGCGCGGACCGCGGGGCCGCCGGGCGCGCGGCTGCGCGGGCTGGCGGACCTCGGGGCGTCAGGGCCTCAGCGCCTCAGCGCCTCACCGCCTCAGCGCCGCAACGTCTTCAGGGCGTCAAGGCGTCGTGGCGCTGGCCACCTGCCGGCTCGCGTTGCGCCACTCGGGGAAGCCGCCGCGGAACCAGTGCACCTGCTTGTAGCCGGCCTTCACCGCGGCGAGGCTGGCCTTGTAGCTCTTCCAGCACTCGGGCCCGTTGCAGGCGAAGATGATCGGCGCCGCCTTGTCCTGCGGCAGCTTGCCGATGTCGAAGGTGTCCGCTCGCGCGTCGTAGTCGGTGTCCTTGGCGCTCTTCTCGACGTAGGAAACGAGCATGGCTCGCGGCACATGCCCGGCCTTGAACTCGGCCTCGGTGCGCGTGTCGACGTAGACAGCGCCGCTGCCCATCAACTGCGCCACGGTGGCGGCGTCGACGACCTTCGCGCCGGACTGGCGCGGCGTACCAGGTAGCCGAGTCGAAACGTACTCGTAGTCGCGCGTCTCGATCGGCGCCACCTGGTCCATGCCGCTCTTGGCCACCTGCGGCGAACCGGTGAGCGTGCGCAGCAGCACCGGCTGCAGGCTGCGCGCCGCGCCGCTGGCGGCGATCGACTGCTTCAGCGCCACCGAGAGCCCGGGCGCCGGGCGGCTCTGCATCACCGCCGCCACCGGCGCGCCGGCGGCCACCCAGCGCTCGTAGACGGCCTTCTCGACGCCCACCACGTCGCACTCGTGCACCTGCAGGCACACCAGCAGCGCGTCCTGGTAGCGCATGTTCAGCACCGAGCGGAAATGGCTCTTCAGCGAGGTGTTGGCCGCGTTCAGCTCGCCGCGCACGAGGTAGGTGACGACGCTGTCCTGCAGCGGCAGCCCCAGGCGCTTGCCGGCGGCTTCGGCCAGCGTGCCGATGCCGCGGTCCTTCAGCGCCACCAGCACCGCCTGCGCGCCCTTGGGGTTGCCCACCAGCGGCACGTAGCCGTGGCGCAGCGCACTGCTGACCACGTGCGCCGGCGCGACGAAGATGTCGTGCATCTGCGAGCGCGTCGTCGCGAGGTCGGCGGTGGCGTCGGTGGAGATGACCCAGTTGGCGTCGCCGACCTTGGCTTCCTTCAGCGCATCGGCCAGCGCCGCGCGCAGCACGAGGTAGCTCGCGGCGCGGCTCTGCTCGCCCTGGTCGCGGAGTTGACGAGCACGGTGAGCGGTGCCTGCGCAGGCGGCCAGGGCCGGCATGGCCAGCAGCGCACGCGACCAGCGTGCGGCGCAGCGCGGCGCGGGCCGTTGCGGGGACGGCAGGGCGAACGCGTGGAACGCGAGAAGGGCGGCGGGTCATCGCGGTGGTGTCCATTTGTAGGTATGAGACCTCTGCGGGTCTGCCCAACGACGGGCGCTCCGGTGCGAGCCACTATTGGCCCGACCGAGGGCCGGCAGGTGCTTGCGACTTTGGGATGGTGCGCAAGAGTGCGAGGTTTCTCACAAACCCCCGGGGGTGTCAATCGCCAACTGCCGCGCCACGCGGCGGCGGCCCAATGCGTGGGCCGCGGCCCGCGCCGCTCCTGATGCTACAGCAGGCCGACGAGCGCGCGGCGCCAGCGACACGCCGCTTCATTCCCCTGTCCATCGCCCCAGGTTTCGCGCGCGACTTCGACCACCCGCACGAGCTTGCGCCACTGGTCTTCGTGCGACAGCGCGTTGCCGTGGTGCGTGCTCGAAGATTTTATTACGCGACAAGCTGGGCGCTCCGGCACGAAGCGCGCGGCTTCGTCGATGCGGCGCTTCAAGTCGTCCTTCGACTCGAGCGCGCCGAACTTCGTCGTGACGAGGCCGAGCACGACCTTCCTTTGCCCCCTGCACCGCCGCCGGCCGCCGCCAACCGCGCCAACGGCTCGAAGCCGCCGGCGCGCGTGCTGTCGAACTCCATGAACCAGCCGTCGACGTTGGTCGAGAACATCGCGTCCACCACCGGCTCGTAGCCGCCTTCGGCGACCCAGGCGCTCTTGAAGTTGCCGCGGCAGGTGTGGATCGTGACGTGCATGTCCGCCGGCTTGCCGGCCAGCGCCGCGTTGATGGCCGCGGGCGTAGGTGCGCGGCAGCGCCGCCGGGTCGTCGCCGTTGGCGCGGCAGGTGGCCTGCACCTTCGGGTCGCACAGGTAGGCGAACGCGACGTCGTCGAGTTGCAGATAGCGGCAGCCGGCCGCCCCCAGGTGCGCGATCGCCTGCCGGTAGGCGGCGGCCACGTCGTCCCAGAACGCATCGAGGTCGGGGTAGGCCGAGCGCGAGATCGCCGCGCGCCCGCCGCGCAGATGCAGCATCGAAGGCGAGGGGATCGTCATCTTCGCCATCGCACCGGGCACCTTGTCGGTGAGCGACTTCAGGTACGCGAAGTGGCCGGCCATGATCGGCCGCGTGCAGGCGACGCGGCCGCTGACGGTGGCGATCGCGGCTGCTCGCCCTGCCCGGCCACGGTGAACTTCGGGCCTTCGTTGGCCTTGAGCGTGACGCCGTCGAGCTGGCCGAGAAATCGAGGTGCCACCAGTCGCGCCGCAGTTCGCCGTCGGTGAGGCTCCTCAAGCCCGTCGCATTGCCGGCGCACACGGCGGCTTCGGCGATCGCCTCGTCCTCGGCGCGCGCGAGCGCAGCGGCGTCGCCGGCCTTGAAGCGCGCGCAGCGCCATCCAGCGCCGCCGGCCGCAGCAGGCTGCCGACGTGGTCGGCGCGGAATGGGGCGGTAGCGGGCGCGAACGTCGGCACGGTGTTCTCTCCTCGGCGAATGCGGCGATGAAGGCAGCGATGGGGCGCCGGGGCATTGTCTCGCCTCCCTAGAATCGCGCCCATGCCCAACGTGCCCATCGAGCAGCAGTTCGTGCTCACGCTGGCGTGCCCCGACGCCAAGGGCATCGTGCATGCCGTGTCGGGCCTGCTTTACCAGGCCGGCTGCAACATCATCGACTCGCAGCAGTTCGGCGACCTCGAAGGCGACGACGCGACGGGCCTGTTCTTCATGCGCGTGCACTTCCAGGCGCCGCCGCAGCTGGCCGACACGCGCACGCTGGCCACGCTGTTCGAGCACACGCGGCAGCAGTTCGGCATGCAGGTGCACTTCCACGCGCTGGCGCGGCGCGCGCGCGTGCTGCTGATGGTGAGCCAGCACGGCCACTGCCTCAATGACCTGCTGTTCCGCTGCAAGAGCGGCACGCTGGCGGTGGACATCCCGGCCATCGTCTCCAACCACCGCACCTTCGAATCGCTGGCCGGCAGCTACGGCATCGCCTTCCACCACCTGCCGATCGACAAGGCGGCGCACGGCGGCGACGCGGCGGCCGCGAAGCAAGCACAAGAGGCCGCGCTCGAAGCGCTCATCGAGTGCGAGCGCATCGACCTCGTGGTGCTCGCGCGCTACATGCAGGTGCTGAGCCCGGCGCTGTGCGAGCGCCTGGCCGGCCGCGCCATCAACATCCACCACAGCTTCCTGCCCAGCTTCAAGGGCGCGCGGCCGTACTTCCAGGCGCACGCGCGCGGCGTCAAGCTCATCGGTGCCACGGCGCACTACGTCACCGCCGACCTCGACGAAGGGCCCATCATCGAGCAGGACGTCGAGCGCGTGGACCACACGCTCTCGGCCGAGGACTTCACCGCGGTGGGCCGCGACATCGAATGCATCGTGCTGGCGCGCGCGGTGCGCTGGCACGTCGAGCACCGCGTGCTGCAGAACGGCCGCAAGTGCGTGGTGTTCCGCTAGCCGGCTGACGCGACACAAGACGCGACGCGAACCGCAGCGAGCTGCCTGTGCCCCGCAACCCCCGCGCCGGCCCTGCCGTGGCCGGCAACACGCCCGACGAAGTGGAAGCCGAGTTCTACGAAGCGATGCAGGCCGCCGACCTGGAACGGATGATGGCGCTGTGGGCCGACGATGACGACGTGGTCTGCGTGCACCCGGGCGGGGCGCGCGTCGTCGGGCCGGCGGCCATCCGCGCCAGCTTCGGCGCCATCTTCAGCAACGGCGCCGTGCCGGCGGTACCGGAGCAGGTACGCCGTTTGCACTGGCTTTCCGCCGCCATGCACCACCTCGTCGAGCGCGTCGAGGTGGTGCTCGAAGGCGGCCGGAGGGAGAGCGCATGGGTGCTGGTGACCAACGTGTACGTGAAGACGCCGCAAGGCTGGCGAATGGCAGCGCACCACGCGAGCCCGGCTTCGATGCAGGAACTGCCGTCGATCGGCCCGGGCGACGCGCCGACGACGCTGCACTGACGGCCGCGCCATCGCATTCCGTCCTCGTCCTCGTCCTCGCCCCCGTCCTTGCTCGTCGCCCGCGCCGCTTCGGCGACGGCACCGTCGCGCCGCCCGCCTGGACCACCGCCTACCGCTCGCCGGCCTGGCTGCCCGGCGGCAACGCGCAGACGATCTGGGCCGCCAAGCTGGCCCGCCGCTTCGCCGGCAGCGATGCGCCGCCGCGCTGGAAGCGCGAGCGCTGGACTGACGCCCGACGGCGACTTCGTCGATGTCGACCATCTCGACCGGACCGACGAACGCGGCCACGCGCAGCAACAGCACCGCATCAGCAGCAAGCCGCGCTCGCACCACCTCGTGCTCTTCCACGGCCTCGAAGGCAGCAGCGCCAGCGCCTACGCGCATGCTTTCGCTGCCGAGGCGCGCGCGCGGCTGGGCCTTCTCGGTGCCGCATTTCCGCGGCTGCTCGGGCGAGCCGAACCTGGCGCCGCGCGCCTACCACTCGGGCGACTTCGAGGAAGTGGGCTGGATCCTGGCGCGGCTGCGCGCGTTGCACGCCGCGCCGTTGCTCGCGGTGGGCATCTCGCTCGGCGGCAACGCGCTCTTGCGCTGGGCCGAGGAAGCCGGCGAGAGCGCAGCGGCGGTGGCGCAGGCCGTCGCCGCAGTGTCTTCGCCGGTGGACCTGACCGCAGCCGGCGAGGCGATCGGCCGCGGCTTCAACCGCCTCGTCTACTCGCGCATGTTCCTCTCGACGATGAAGCCCAAGGCGCTGGCCAAGCTGGCGCAGCACCCGAACCTCTTCGACGAAGCGCGCCTGCGCGCCGCGCGCACGCTGGCCGAGTTCGACAACGTCTTCACCGCGCCGCTGCACGGCTTTCGCGACACCGCCGACTACTGGGCGCGGGCCTCGGCCAAGCCGCACCTGGCGGCGCTGCGCGTGCCCTCGCTGCTGCTCAACGCACGCAACGACCCCTTCGTTCCCGCTGCCTCGCTGCCGCGCGAAGCGCCGCGCCGCGCCGGCGGCACGCGCGCGCCGGTGGCGCTGTGGCAGACCGACCACGGCGGTCACGTGGGCTTCCCGAGCGGCGCCTTCCCCTCGCACGTGCAGGCGATGCCGGCAGCGGTGTGCGACTGGCTGGCCGCGCCGCTGGTCCCGGCGTAGCAAGTGCCGGTGCAGGAGGTGCCGGCGCAGCCGGCGTGACCCGCGCAAGCTGCGCGAACTGTGCAGCCGGCGTAACCTCGCCCACGTGGACGAACTCGTCAAGGCGGCCCTGAAGAAGTGGCCGAACGTACCGCACTGCTACGGCTGGCTGGCGCTGGACGCGCGCGGCGACTGGTACATGCGCGACGAACGCATCCAGGCCGCAGGGCCCTTCCCGCGCGTCAAGGGCAGCCGCATCCTGCACGACAAGCTGCTCGCCTTCATCCACCGCAACTACGCCCGCGACGACGACGGCGCCTGGTTCTTCCAGAACGGGCCGCAGCGCGTGTACGTGCAGCTCGAAGCGGCGCCTTACGTGTGGCGCATCGGCAGCGCGCCGCCGTGGCCGCTGACGGCGCACACGGGGCAGGCGGCGCAACCGCGCGCGGCGTGGGTCGACGAGCGCGGGCGGCTCTTCATCGACAGCGACATCGGCTTGGGCATCGTGCACACGCTCGACATGGGCGCCGCAGCCGACGCCGTGGAGCATGGCCACTGGCAGCCGAGCGAGATCGCCTTCGAGGAACTGCCGGCGCGCTTTGGCTACCGGCTCGTGCCGCAGCCCGCGGCTTGATGCTCGATGAAGGGCAGCGCGGCGGCGCGACTCAGCGCGACTCAGCGCGCCTGCCGGTGCCCGTAGCGGCCCGCTACTTCGGCGCGCTGGCCGCGCCGGCTGCTGCGCCGCTTGCAGCAGCAGCGGGTGCCGCCGGCTCGGCGAACTTGGCACCGCCGTTGTTGGCGATGTAGGCCACGGCGCGCGACACCTCGAATTCCGTCGTGTCGCCGCTGGCCTGCGGCGGCATCGCGCCCTTGCCCTTCGTCGCCGACTGCACGAGGGCGTCGAAGCCGGTGGCGATGCGCGGCTTCCATGCCGCAGCGTCGCCGAACTTCGGCGCGTTGGCCGCGCCCGTTGCGTGGCAGGCCGAGCATTGCGCCTGGTAGACCTGTTCGCCGCTGCGCGCCGCGGCTGCCCGCTGCGCCCTCGGCGCGCAGTTCCACCGTGCCCACCGGCTGCAGCCGCCGCGCCACGGCCTCGGGCGACATGCCCGTGCTGCCGGCGCCCGAGCGCTCGCCCAGCGCGACGAAGTTGACCAGCAGGATGATGATCGTCACCGGCAGCACGAACGCCGCGATGATCACCGTCACCAGTTGCCGCGGCGTGCGGATCGGCGTCGCGTGCGCGTCGTGCGAGTCGGGCAGCGTCATCGGGGGGCAAGGCGCGTCGCTCATCGTTGTTGTCCTCTTACGGCTCACGGGTGCCGGTGCCTTCGGCGTCGAACGCAACGTCCTCGGGGCGAAAGGGCTGGCCGCAAAGCCGCGAATTATAGGAGGGGCCTTCGACGCGCCGGCCCGGTCGCAACCGGTCGCTCCAGCGATCCGTCGTCACGCGTGAGGCGCAGCCGTCATGCAACGAGGGCCGCCGCTAGAATGCGCGGCCCGCAGCGACCGTGGTGAAGTGGATATCATGCGGCCCTCCGAAGGCCGCGTCGCAAGTTCGATTCTTGCCGGTCGCGCCACCCGCCGGGTCCGAGCCTCGCTCCCCGGCCGTCCTCTGATCAGAGCACGCGACAACGCCTGCACGTCTGCATGCGCCTTCCCGCGCTCGCCGCCGTGACAGCGCCTCGACTCCGCTGCGCCAAAGCCGGCCTGATCTTCTTCACACCCGCAGCAGATTCACCAGCGGCCGCCCGGCACGGTCGCGGTAGACATCGAAGTCCGCGTCGATGGACAGCACGTGGCGAATCTTCAGGCGCGCCGCCGCTTCGGCGACGGAAGCGTCAGCCAGGTCGAACGGCAAGCTCGCGAATCGCTCGCTGATGCGCAGCACCTCGGTGGTCGTGCCCTCCACTGCGCCCTCCAGCGCGATGCCGCCGCGTTGCGCCCAGCGCAGGAAGTCGAGCGCGCAGTCGTTGTTGATGCGGCGCGCCAGCAGCGCGCAGACCTCGGTGGCCACCGGCCACGTGGTGATCAGCCTCGCGGACGGGCTGGCCTTCAGCCACGCCAGCACCGGCGCGTGCCAGCGGTCGGCACCGTTGAAAAGCGCGATGAGCGGGCCGCTGTCGACCAGCACCGGCCCGGCATGAATGAAGTAGTTGGCCGGCGGCTCGGCGACCGCGAGCCTGCGCGCAGGCACGCTTCTGCCGCCTTCTAGCGCCGGCGGTCGTGGCGCTCACCCCAGGCGTCGGCCAGGGCGCGCTTGCGGTCCTGCGCCAGGTTGGCCGGCCCGCGGTGACGGCCGAAGAACTCGGCGCCCAGATCGAACGCCGAGCGCGGCGGCGCCTCCTCGCCTTGCGCCAGATAGTTCTGCAGCGCGGCGCGCACGACCTCGCTCGTGCTGCGGCCGGTGGTCGCGGCGCGCTGGCGCAGCTGCTCTTCGAGCGCGGTCTCGAGCTTGATCGTGATGGTCATGGGACGGCTCTTGATGGATGGATTCGGTAATACCGATGGTATTACCTGCCTGGCCAGCCGTCAAACCGGCGCTGCGGCCGCTTCTGGGAAGCCCAGCACGGAGCCGCCTCACCCCTCCAGCTGCTTCTGGAACACCAGCCCCGCGTGCTCGCGCAGCGCGTGGAACTTGATCTTCGGCCAGTTCTCCTGCATCGCGCGCAGTTCGCCGGCGTACTCGAGCAGCACGCAAGGCGCATCGACCGCATCGAGCGCCACGCGATGCGCGTTGCCGTCGATGAAGCGCTTCAGCTCGCGCTCGTCGGCCGCCGCGCCCTCGCCCGTCTCGCACGTGACCCAGCGCGCCACGTTGTAGCGCGCCGGCACGATGCGCGCCTTGCAGCCGTATTCGTGCTCGAGGCGGTGCGCCACCACCTCGAACTGGAGCTGCCCCACCGCACCGAGCAGCAGCACGCTGCCGGCCACGGGGCGGAAAACCTGGATCGCGCCTTCTTCGCCGAGCTGCGTCAAGCCGGCGCGCAGCTGCTTGGTCTTCAACGGGTCGGCGACCTCGACGCTCCTGAACATCTCCGGCGCGAAGAACGGCAGCCCGGTGAATTGCAGCGCCTCGCCTTCGGTGAGCGTGTCGCCGAGCTGCAGCACGCCGTGGTTCGGAATGCCGATGATGTCGCCGGCGAAAGCCTCGTCGAGCAGTTCGCGGCGCTGGCTGAGGAAGCTCACCACCGTGTTCGGGCGCAGCTCCTTGCCGTTGCGCGCCACCTTCAGCCGCATGCCGCGCTCGAAGTGGCCGCTCGCGACGCGCACGAAGGCGATGCGGTCGCGGTGCGCCGGGTCCATGTTGGCCTGGATCTTGAACACGACGCCGGAGAACTTCTCCTCGGTGGGCTGGACGGTGCGCTGGATCGCCGCCTTCGGTCCCGGCGGCGGCGCCAGCTCCACCAGCGCGTCGAGCACTTCCTGCACGCCGAAGTTGTTGATGGCGCTGCCGAAGAACATCGGCGTCTGGTGGCCGGCGAGAAACTGCGCCTCGTCGAACGCAGGTGCCGCTTCGCGCACGAGTTCCACCTCGCCGGCGGCGTGCTCGTACAGGCTGCCGAAGCGCTCGGCCAGCACCGGGTTGCCGATGCCTTCGATCACTTCGTCGGCGCCGTCTTTCTTCCGGTCCTCGCCGGGCGTGAAGACGCGCATCTGATCCTTGCGCAGGTCGAGCACGCCGCCGAAGACCTTGCCCATGCCCACGGGCCACGTGAACGGCACGACGCTCATGCCGAGTTCGCGCTCGATCTCGTCGAAGAGATCGAGCGGCGTTTTCACCTCGCGGTCCATCTTGTTGACGAAGGTGAGGATCGGCGTGTTACGTGCGCGGCAGACCTGCAACAGGCGCCGTGTCTGCGGTTCGACGCCGTTGGCCGCGTCGATGACCATCAGCGCCGCATCCACCGCGGTCAGCACCCGGTAGGTGTCCTCGCTGAAGTCCTGGTGGCCGGGCGTATCGAGGAGGTTGATCACGCTGCCGCGGTACTCCATCTGCATCACCGAACTGGCCACCGAGATGCCGCGCTGCTTCTCGATCTCCATCCAGTCGGAAGTGGCGTGGCGGCTCGCCTTGCGCGCCTTCACGCTGCCGGCGATCTGGATGGCGCCGCTGAACAAGAGCAGCTTCTCGGTGAGCGTCGTCTTGCCGGCGTCGGGGTGGCTGATGATCGCGAACGTGCGGCGGCGGCGCACTTCGGCTCGCAGGCGCGTGTCGGCAGGGGCGGCAGGGGCAGCGCCCGCCACAGGGGCGGCAGTGCCGGCAACGGGAACGGTGGACATGGGCTTCGGTAGCGCAGGGCCTGCGACAGGCCAATCGGCAATTATCCGGCGCGCCGACAATGCTGCGTTCATGGTCAACCTCGCTCACCTCGACTGCGGCGCCGCCGTGGCCATTGCGACGCGCGATGCCTGACTTGCCGGCAATCGAGATCGTCCTGCGCGCGCAGGAGCACCTGATCGGGCAGGTGCTGTCAGCGCGTGAAGCTCCTGAGCCCCCTTCGTGCTGCGCACCGCGCTCGCCGCCGCTGCCAGCGCCGAAGGCCGCCGCGTCGGCGGCGTCGAGCATCGACAAGCGCATCGTGCTGGCGCTGCCTGCATGCAGACGCGCAGCCGAGCAGCCGGACCTGTGGCTCGTCATCCACCTGATGATCGCGGGCCGCCTGCGCCCGGCTGGCGCCGGGCGGCAAATGCCGCCCGGGCGCATCACGCTGGCGCTGCTGGAGTTCGACGCCGGTACGCTCGTGCTCACCGAAGCGGGCAGCAAGCGGCGCGCTTCGCTGCACCTCGTGGATTCGCGTGCAGCGCTGGCCGCGCTCGACGCTGGCGGCGTCGATGTTGCGCAGCTCGATGCCGCCGCGTTCACGCAGCGCCTCAAGCAGGAGAACCACACGCTGAAGCGCGCGCTGACCGACCCGCGCCTGTTCAGCGGCATCGGCAACGCGTACTCCGACGAGATCCTGCACCGCGCGCGCCTGTCGCCGCTGGCGCTGACGAAGACGCTGCCCGAAGGCGACGCGCTGCGCCTGCACGAAGCGGCGCTCGCCGTGCTCGGCGAATGGACCGCGCGGCTCGCCGCCGAATCGCCCGGCTGGCCCGAGAAGGTGACCGCCTTTCACCCGCAGATGGCCGTGCACGGCCGCCACGGCCAGCCGTGCCCCGTGTGCGGCAGCCCGGTGCAGCGCATCGTCTACGCCGAGAACGAGTGCAACTACTGCGCCCGCTGCCAGACCGGTGGCCGCCTGCTCGCCGACCGCGCGCTCAGCCGCCTGTTGAAGGCGAGCTGGCCGCGGACGCTCGACGACGGCTGAAGGTTACGGCTCCTTCACGCCCTGCAAGCGCCGCGCCGCCACCAGCCGCTCGTGCACCGCGGCGCGCAGCCGCGCCACGTCCAGCGGCTTCGTCATGTAGTCGTCGAAGCCGGCGGCGAGGCCGCGCTCGATGTCGCCGTTCATCGCATTGGCGCTGATCGCGATCACCGGCGTCGCGCGCGTGCGTTCGTCGGCGCGCAGGCGCTTCAGCACCTCGTAGCCGTCGATGCCGGGCAGCTGGATGTCGAGCAGGATCAGCCCGGGCTGCCGCTCGTGCGCCAGCGCCAGCCCGGGCTCCGGCCGCTCGGCCACGAGCAGCTCGACGGCGGCCATCGGCTCCAGCATCGCCTGCATCAGCACCACGTTGACCGCGTTGTCCTCGATGTAGAGCACGGTGCCGCCGGGCCAGGCCGCATCCTCGCCGGCGGTGCCGAAGGCGGCGCCGACCTGGCCGCCGGCGGGCAGCGCGACGGCCGGCGTCGGCGTCGCCCTTCGCGCGGCAACGTCACCGTGAACGTGCTTCCTTGCCGGGTGCGCTGCGCGCGTCGATCGTTCCGTGCATCAGTTCGACGAGGCGGCGGCTCAGCGCCAGGCCGATGCCGGCGCCTTCGACGGCCCGCGTTCGGCGCCCAGCCGCTCGAACGCGGTGAACAGGCGCTGCACCGCCGCCGCGGGCAAGCCCGGCCCGGTATCGGTGACCTCGACGCCGACGCTCGCGGCGTCGTCGGCAGCGATGCGCACCTGCACCTTCCCGCCGGCAGCGTTGTACTTGATCGCGTTGGCCAGCAGGTTCAACAGCACCTGCTTCAGCCGCGCGTGCGGTCGGCCATCGCCGCCGGCGGCGACGCGCACGCCAGCGTCGCCTGCGCCGGCAGCTCGACACCGCGCCGCGCGCCAGCGGCCGCGTCAGGTCCAGGCACTCCTGCACCAGCGGCGGCAGGCTCGCCGGCGCCAGCGCGATGGCCTCGCGGCCGGCCTCGACACGCGCGAGGTCGAGCACGTCGTTGATCAGCGCCAGCAGGTGGTGCCGGCCTCGCGGATGCGCCGCACCTGCTCGCGCTGGCGCTCCGGCAGCGGCTGCTGCGGGTCGGCCTCGAGCAGTCGCGCGAAACCGAGGATCGCGTTCATCGGCGTGCGCAGCTCGTGGCTCATCGCTGAGAGGAAGTCGCTCTTGGCGCGGCTGGCGCGCTCGGCCTCGTCGCGCGCGGCGCGCAGCGCCTCGTCGGCAGCGCGCTTGGCCGTCACGTCGCGGCCGACGCCGATGTACTGCTGCACGGTGCCGTCGTCGGCGCGCACGGCGCGCGACTCGAGCGCGAACCAGTAGCTGCTGCCGTCCTTGCGGTAGTGCAGGATCTCGCCGCGCGCCTTCTGCGTGCGCCGGAGTTCCTCGTCGATGCGCGCGGCCACCACGGCGTCGGTGAGCGGCCCGCGCAGGAACTCGCCGGTGCGCCGTCCCAGCACCTCCGCGAGCGTGTAGCCCGAAAGGCGCGTGAACGCGTCGTTCACCCACTCGATGCGCCGCTCGGCGTCAGTGATGACCACCGCATCGTCGGTGTGCGCGGCCAAGAGCGCGAGCTTGCGCTGCTGCGCCTCGCTGTCGCGCAGGCGCTGGTTGGCGTCGACGAGCGCGGTCACGTCGGAGAAGGTGCGCACGAAGCCGCCGCCGGGCAGCGGCGCCGTCTTCACGTCGAGCACCGTGCCCAGGTGCGTGCGGCGGAAGTACTGCGGCGGGAACGGCGCCTGGATGCCCTCGCGCCACTGCCGGATGCTGGCGCGCACCTGCGCCTCGATGCGCGCCTGGCCGCCGTCGAAGTGGCCGTGCTCCTCCTGGTAGCGCGCGATCTCGGGGCCGGTGGGGCGCGCGGCCATGAACGCTTCGGGCAGGCCGGTCAGCTCGCACATGCGGCGGTTGAAGAAGCTCGTGCGACCGTCGGCGCCGAGGCAGAAGATGCCCTGGTCCATGTGCTCGAAGGTCAGGCGCAGGTCTTCCGACGCGCGCTTCGCTTCGGCCGAAGCGAGTTCGAGCTGGCGCCGGCTTTGCAGCAGCCGCTCGGTGCGCTGCGCGTCGGCTTCGCGCATCGCCAGCGCCACCTGCATGTGCCGCTGCGCGCGGGCGCCGTTCAACGCCAGGTAGAGCGTGAACAGCACCATCGCCAGCGCCACGCCGGTGGCGGCAGCATTGCCCTCGCCGAGCAGGCGCACCACCAGCGGCGCCATGACGAGGAACGAGTAGGCCATCGCGTAGCGCAGGTCGAACGAGCTGAGCGTCAGCGCCCCGGCCGCCAGCGCCGCGGCGATGAAACCCATGAAGACCTCGCCGCGGAAGTCGCCCGCCGGGTACACCAGCACGCCGGCGAGGCCGAAGGCGCAGCCCATCGTCAGCAAAGCGGCTCGCGTGCGCGCCAGCTCGGCGGCGTCGGCTGCGGTGTCAGTTGTGGCATCGGAGTCGGCGCTGGCATCGCCACGGGCATCGGCATCGCCGCCTGCGGCCACCGCTGCCTTCCGCCAGAGCCGCAGGTCGGCCACTCCGCGCAGCGCCAGCGACAACGCCACGAGCGCCAGCCACAACGCCAACGCGCTGTCGCCGACGCTGCCGTGCAGCACCGACACCAGCAGCGCGGCGATCACCGCCTGGCCGAAGAGCGCCGGCCACTTGCCGCTGCGGAACAGGCGCAGCCGCTCAGCGCGCAGCGCCGCTTCCACGCGCCCGGCCGGCAGCGCCGCATCCACGGGCCCGGCCGGCGCGCCCGGCGCGGCTGCCACGCCGGAATCCGATGGCGGCGGCGCGGCCTCGCTCACGTCAGGTCAGCCGCTTCACGCCCGGCAGCGGGCACGCGTAAATGCAGTTGCGCAGGGCCGCGATCGCCTCGTAGCGCGGGAAGCTGCGCCGCCAGGCCAGCACCACGCGCCGGGTGGGCACCGGCGGCGAGAAGCGGATGTAGCGCAGGTGGTCGCTGCCCGAGGAGGCGCCCATGGGCGCGTCCGCAGAGGCGCCTGTTGCAGCACCACCGCGGCGTGCCGTTGCACGCGCCAGGGCCCGAGCCGGGGTGCGCACGACCGCATCCTTGGGCAACGAGAGCTGCGGCACCACCGTCACGCCCATGCCCGAGGCGACCATGTACTTGATCGTCTCCAGCGAGCTGCCCTCGAAGCTCTTGCGGATGCCTTCGCTGCCCACCGAGCCGGGGCTCGCGAAGCGCGCGTACTCCGGGCACACCTCGAGCACGTGGTCGCGGAAGCAGTGCCCCGTGCCCAGGAGCAGCATCGTCTCGTCCTTCAACTCCTCGGCACTGATCTGCTTGCGCTTGGCCAGCGGGTGCGCCGCCGGCACAGCAACGACGAACGGCTCGTCGTACAGCGGCGCCACCGCCAGGCCCGTGTCGGGGAACGGCTCGGCCATGATGGCGCAGTCGAGTTCGCCGGTGCGCAGCATCTCCAGCAGCTTGGCGGTGAAGTTCTCCTGCAGCACCAGCGGCATCTGCGGCACGCGCGCGATCGCCTCGCGCACGAGGTCGGGCAGCAGGTACGGGCCGATCGTGTAGATGATGCCCAGGCGCAGCGGCCCGCTCACCGGGTCCTTGCCGCTCTTGGCGATCTCCTTGATGGCGCTGGCCTGCTCGAGCACCTGCTGCGCCTGGCGCACGATCTGCTCGCCCAGCGGCGTCACCGACACCTCGCTGCCGCCGCGCTCGAAGATCTTCACGTCGAGCTCGTCCTCGAGCTTCTTGATCGCCACCGAAAGCGTCGGCTGCGAGACGAAGCAGGCCTCGGCGGCGCGCCCGAAATGGCGCTCGCGCGCCACGGCGACGATGTACTTCAGCTCCGTCAGCGTCATAGGGCGCGCATTGTGGCGCCCGCGCCGGCAGCCCCTTCCCGGCCGGGCCCTGCCCGCGCCGCGCATCGCGGCGGAACCTCGACCCGGGTTTCGAACGCGCCTTTGATCCAGGACGTGGCGCGCATGCACAGTCCCCTCCTGAGGTGGGGTGACAAGCGCTAGTGTTGCAACTGCAATAGCTGCAAGACATGGA
The DNA here is from genome assembly GCA_046348035.1 of Rubrivivax sp. Classification (GTDB taxonomy): domain Bacteria; phylum Pseudomonadota; class Gammaproteobacteria; order Burkholderiales; family Burkholderiaceae_C; genus Rubrivivax. The sequence goes on from JAXMEZ010000003.1 coordinate 93,495, forward strand.
ACCCACGATCCGCCCCGCCGCCGAGACCGCATCTGCCGCGCAGGTTCCCGCTGCGCCGCAAGCACGCACGCCGGATGCACCGGCCGCTAGCACCGAGGATGCGCCGCGCGCACGCACGCCCGACGTGCACAGCTACTGGCTGTCTTCGCTGGAACTGCGCCGCGGCGTCGAAGTGAAGGCGATCGGCGTGCGCTCCGTGCCCACCGAGGCGCTGCGCGAGCGCTGCGCATGCGCGAGGCCTGGCGCCACACGCCGCCGCCACTGCCGGCGCCGCGCGAGCCGGCCCAGGCTCCGGCCCCCCAGAGCGCGTTCGAGCTCGACATCGCGTTCGAAGCCGACGGGCGCGTCACGCTGCCCGGCGACCTGCTGCCGCTGGCCGCCTGAGAGCCACCCGGCCGAAGCGTCAGACCAAGAGCCGCGCCGCGTCGAGATAAGCGCGGCGCCAGGTTTCGAAGTCGACCCTGCTTGCCTGGTCGGCGGCCTCGATCGCCGCCTGCCGCGCCAGATCGCGCCGCCGCCGTCTCGAACGCCTGCTGCTGCGCGGCGCTCCACGGCAACGCGGCGAAGTGCGCGCGCGTCCGCCCGACATCGCGCGCACGAAGGCGGTGTAGCTGCTGTCGAACTCCTGGCGCATCGTCGCCAGCACGCGCGCCGAGGGCAGCGTGTGCGGCGCTGCCAGCGCCGGCCCCGCGGCGGCCACGCCGCGATACGGCCGCCCGCGCGCGGCGCCGCTGCCGCCGTCGTGCGCCGCGTCCAGCGCAGCGGCGATCGGCACGCATTGCGCCAGGATCTCCGCCGCCCAGTCGGCCAGCATCACCTCGCGCGGCGCGGTGCGGCCGGCGTCGAAGCGCTCCAGCCGCAGCCCCGGCTCGCGGCCGCCGGCCGCGGCGCGGTGTTGGCTGGCGGCCGAGCGCGGCGATCTCCTCGGGCGTGTCCGGCGCGCTGTCCGAGAGCAGGCAGTGCAAGAGGAAGATGTCGAGGAAGGCATCGCCGGCGCGCCGATGCCCGCCGGCTCGAACGGGTCGAGGTCCATGCAGCGCACTTCGATGTACTCGACGCCGCGCTCGCGCAAGCGTGCAGCGGCCGCTCGCCGCTCTTGATGACGCGCTTGGGCGGATCGTGCCGTAGAACTCGTTCTCGATCTGCAGCAGCGTCGTCGCGAGCCGGTTGTACTGCCGCCGAGGTTGCGGATGCCGATCTTCTCGTAGGCGGCGAAGGCACCGTCAGCGCCTCGTGCAGCGAGGCGGCGTAGCTGTCCAGGCTGTTGTAGCTGACCGCGAGCTTGGCCTGCGCGTCGCTCTGGTAGCCCAGGCGCCCCATGCGCAGGCTCGTGGCATGCGGCAGGTGCAGCGTGTGCGTATCGGCGCCGCCGAACGGCTGCAGGCCGTGCTCGCGCCCGGCGACGAAGCTGGTGCACAGCGCCGGGCTGGCGCCGAACAGCACCAGCAGCAGGAACGAGTGGCGGCGGAAGTTGCGGATGAGCGCGAACGCCTCTTCGTTGGTGAGCCCGGGCAGCGACCAGTTGTAGTGGATGCCCGAGATGGTCTGCATGCGCCGCCCGTAGCGCTGCGCCAGCCCCATGCGGTACACGCTCTTGGCGCGGCCGATGTTGCTGCTGCCGTAGCGGCCGATGGGGATGTTCTCGTCGGCGGGCAGGCCGCACGGCATGCTGCCCACCCACAGGCGCTCGCGCCGCTCGCCGATGTCGTTGCCGATGTCGCCCGGCAGTTCGCCGGTGAGGCTGCCGAACACGCTCTCGCCGCTGGGCGTAGCCGCCAGCGTGCGGTAGACGAACTGGTGGATCTCGTTCCCAGCTCGGCCAGGCAACTCTCGACGCCGGCGTGCACGCCGGTGATCAGCTCGAGCTGGCTCTCGCAGTAGTCGGTGGTGATGTGCGGGTGCGTCAGCGGCGCGCCCAGCGCCTCGGGGTGCGGCGTCAGCGCCAGGCCGCCGCCGGGCAGCGCGCGCAGGCTCTCCTTCTCGATGCCGCGGCGCATGCCGGCCAGGCGTTGGGCGCCGATGCGGGCGAGGCGTTCTTCGAGCGGCTGCGTCATGTTCTTGGGGCCTGGCGGGGAAGCCGCGTGCTTTGTCGGGGGCGTAAGGGTAAGCGTTTGGGAGGAGGTGCGCTTTGGCAGCGCGGAAGCCCTGATCTCGAGGGCCGCGCATCCGCGTTCGACGGTGGCGCGGGCCGAGGAGCCGGGTGTTCCCTTCCATGCCCCCCGCGCGCCCTCGGCGGGCGCTTGCGGGGGACATGGCGCGGAGCAGCGGTCGGCGGCACGATCTCGCGCTGGCCCCTGAGCAGCGCCCCGTGCGGCGCGATCTGCGCGCCGACTGCCGGGAGCCTTACCGCCGAAGTGAGCGGAGCGCCCGGTGTGCCCCTCGACGTCAGCGCCGCGCCGCCAGCAGCGCCCGGTACAGCGCCAGGTACTCGCCGGCCGGCCCGGCCCAGCCGAGTTCGCGTCCCATCGCCTGGCGCACCACTGCGCTCCAGGCGCTGCCCTTGCGGTGCAAGGCGATAGCGCGCCGTGCCGCATCCAGCAGCGCCGCCGGCGTGCCGGCGTCGAAGACGAAGCCGGTCGCGCTGCCGTCGGCCAGGTGCGCCGGCGTCGCGTCGCACACGGTGTCGGAGAGGCCGCCGACGTTGCGCACCAGCGGCAGCGTGCCATAGCGCAGGCCGTACATCTGCGTCAGGCCGCAAGGCTCGAAGCGCGAAGGCACGGCGATGACGTCGGCGCCGGCGACGAGCCGGTGCGCGCGCCCCTCGTCGTAGCCGATGTGCACGTGCACGCGGTTGGGCTGCGCCGCGTGCGCCATGCGGAAGGCCGCTTCGAGGGCCGGCTCGCCGGTGCCCTGCACGGCGAGCTGCACGCCTTCGCGCAGCAGCTCGGGCAGCGCCGCCAGCACGAGGTCGAGGCCCTTCTGCGCCGTGAGGCGGCTCACCACCGTGACGAGCAGCGCATCGTCGTCCAGGTCCAGCCCCAGCTCGCGCTGCAACGCGAGCCGGCAGGCGCGCTTGCCGGCCAGGTGCTCGGCGTCGTAACGCTGGGAAATCGCGTCGTCGGCGGCCGGGTTCCACACCTGCAGGTCGATGCCGTTGAGGATGCCCACCACGTCGGCGCCGCGGGCGCGGATCACGCCGTCCAGGCCGCAGCCGAACTCGGGCGTGGCGATCTCGCGCGCATAGCGCGGGCTGACGGTGGTGATGCGGTGCGCGAAGTGCAGGCCCGCCTTCATGAAGCTCAGCTGGCCGTGGTACTCCAGCCCCGAGGGCGACATGTGCCGCGATGCCAGCGCCAGCAGCGGCCAGTCGTGCATCGGAAACAGGCCCTGGAAGGCGAGGTTGTGCACCGTGAACACGGTGCCGGCGGTGCTGGGCGCGTGGTCGTCGATGTGGGCGCAGGCGAGCGCCGCGTGCCAGTCGTGCGCGTGCACGATGTCGGCCTGCCACTGCGGGTCGGCGTCGTCGCTGGCCAGGTGCGCAGCCACCCAGCCGAGCAAGGCGAAGCGCTGCAGGTTGTCGGGCCACTCTTCGCCGTTGCGGTCGGTGTAGGGGTTCCCGTCGCGGCGATAGAGGTACGGCGCGTCGATCACGTACGCCGGCAGGCCGCTGCCGGGCAGGCGCGCCAGCAAGAGGCGCACGCGCATGGCGCCGAAGCAGGCGCCGATGTCGAGCACCGTCTTCGCGCCCTGCACGCCTTCCATCACCGCCGGCAGGCCGGGCAGCAGCACGCGCACGTCGGCGCCGAGGCGCGCCTGCGCCGGCGGCAAGGCGGCCACCACGTCGGCGAGGCCGCCCGTCTTGACGAGCGGGAAGATCTCGGCGGCCACGTGCAGCACGCGCAGCGGCGGCGTTGTTGTCGCGGCGAGTTCCGCCGGCAGCGGCTTCACCGGCGTGCGCGGCATCGGCCGCGGGGCGGCCTTCGGCATCGGCGCTGCGCCCTTGTCGATGCCCTTGTCGGCGCCCTTGTCGATGAACTTCGCGCCGCCCTTCTCGGTCGCTTTCTCGGGGCCCTTGTCGCCGCCCTTCTCCGGGTCCTTCGCCGTGCTCATCCTCGCGCCGGTCCCAAGCTTCAATGCAGCTCGCGCAGCATGTCGCGCGTCACCAGCGTGATGCCGTGGTCGGTGCGGTGGAAGCGCGCCGCGTCGGCGGCGGCGTCCTCGCCGATCACGAGGCCGTCGGGGATGACGCAGTCGCGGTCGAGCACGGCCCGCGTCACGCGCGCGCCGCGGCCCACCTGCACGCCGGGCAGCAGCACGCTCCAGTTCACCGCCGCGTACGAGTGCACGCGCACGCTGCTGAAGAGCACCGAGCGGTAGACGCTGCCGCTGACGATGCAGCCGCCGGAGACGAGCGACTCGACGGCGACGCCGCGGCGGTCGTCCTGGTTGTGCACGAACTTGGCCGGCGGCAGCTGCGGCTGGTAGGTCCACACCGGCCAGTGCGTGTCGTACAGGTTGAGCTGCGGGTCGGTGGCGGTGAGGTCGATGTTGGCGTCCCAGTAAGCGTCGATCGTGCCGACGTCGCGCCAGTACGGCAGATGCCCCGGGCGCTGGCCGACGCACGACATCTCGAACGGGTGCGCGATGGCGACGCCGGCCTTCACCATCTTCGGGATGATGTCCTTGCCGAAGTCGTGGCTCGAAGCCGGGTCGGCCATGTCGCGCTCGAGCTCCTTGAACAGGTAGCCGGCGTTGAAGATGTAGATGCCCATGCTCGCGAGCGCCCGGTCGGGCTTGCCCGGCATCGGCGGCGGGTCGGCCGGCTTCTCGACGAAGTCGATGATGCGCCGCTGCTCGTCGACGTGCATCACGCCGAAGGCGCTCGCCTCCTCGCGCGCCACCTCGATGCAGCCCACCGTCACCTCGCGCCGCTGGCGCACGTGGTCGTCGAGCATCAGCGCGTAGTTCTGCTTGTAGACGTGGTCGCCGGCGAGCACGACGATGTAGTCGGCGCGGTAGCCGTGCACGATGTCCTGGTTCTGGAACACTGCGTCGGCGGTGCCGCGGTACCAGCTCTCCTCGTCCAGCCGCTGCTGCGCCGGCAGCAGGTCGACGAACTCGTTCATCTCGCTCTTCAGGAACGCCCAGCCGCGCTGCAGGTGGCGCAGCAGGCTGTGGCTCTTGTACTGGGTGATGACGCCGATGCGGCGGATGCCCGAGTTCAGGCAGTTCGACAGCGCGAAGTCGACGATGCGGAACTTGCCCCCGAAGTAGACGGCCGGCTTGGCGCGCGTGTCGGTCAGGTTGCGCAGGCGGCTGCCGCGCCCGCCGGCCAGCACCAGCGCCACGGCGCGCCGCGGCAGGTCGAAGCGGATGGTGGGTTCGCTCATCGGTCAAGGCTCCCGTTGCTGCGCACGGCGCACGCCCTGCGGCCCGTTGAAGGCAAGGGACCGTGGCGCAGCCGTTGTTTTCACGGTTGTACTACCGCAACCGGCATGCCGCGGCCGAGCGCCCTGCGCAAGCAGCGGCATGATGCGCGGGCATTCGTCTTGCCACGCACCCGAAGCCGGGCCGATTGACGCCCCTCGAAGGCTTCGGGACACTGCCCGCCCATGTCTTCCGACCCTGCCTGCGAAACCGCTGTTTCCTCCGCGCCCGCTGCCGGCCCTGTCATCGAAGCGGTGCGCCGCCACCTCGTCGCCACCGTCGGCACGCTGCCGGCCGATGCCTCGCCCACCGACCTGATGCACGCCATCGCCGCGGTGGCGCGCGAGCGGCTGGCCGAACGCTGGGTGGCCACCGATGCCGCCGACCGCGCTGCGCGCGCCCGCCGCGTGTACTACCTGTCGATGGAGTTCCTCATCGGCCGCACGCTCGGCAACGCGCTCGCCGCGCTCGGGCTCGAAGGCCCGATGGCGCACGCCGCGCTCGAGCACGCAACGACGCTGGAGGACATCACCGCCACCGAGGCCGACGCGGCGCTCGGCAACGGCGGCCTCGGGCGTCTGGCGGCGTGCTTCCTCGATTCGATGGCCACGCTCGGCCTGCCGTCGTTCGGCTACGGCATCCGCTACGAGTTCGGCATGTTCGCGCAGAGCATCCACGGCGGCCGCCAGGTCGAAGCACCCGACCCGTGGCTGCTCGACGGTTCGCCGTGGGAGTTCCCGCGCCCGGGCGTGCACTGGCCGGTGCGCTTCGGCGGCTGGGTCGAACCTTCACCGCTGCCCGGCGGCAAGCACGTCTGGCGCCCCGCCGTCGAAGTGGCCGCCAAGGCCTACGACATGGTGATCCCCGGCCACGGCACCGAGCGTGTCAGCACGCTGCGCCTGTGGAAGGCGGTGGCGCCGGCGCAGATCGACCTTTCGGCGTTCAACAGCGGCGACTACGCGCGCGCGGCGCAGTTCAAGAACGACTTCGAGAACATCTCATGGGTGCTGTACCCCAACGACAGCACACCGGCCGGGCGCGAGCTGCGCCTGCGCCAGGAGTACTTCTTCACCAGCGCCTCGCTGCAGGACATCGTCGCCCGCCACCTCGCCGAGCACGGGCAGCTCGATAACCTGGCCGAGTTCGTCGCCATCCACCTCAACGACACCCACCCGGCCATCGGCGTGGCGGAGCTGATGCGCCTGCTCGTCGATGAACACAGCCAGCCGTGGCCGGCGGCGTGGGCGGCGACGCAGCGCGTCTTCAGCTACACCAACCACACGCTGATGCCCGAGGCGCTGGAGACGTGGCCGGTGTCGTTGCTGCAACACGTGCTGCCGCGCCACCTGGAGATCATCTTCCGCATCAACCAGGAGTTCCTCGACCAGGCCGCGGCGCTGCGCCCGGGCGACGACGGCTTCCTGAGCCGGCTGTCGCTCGTCGACGAAGGCCACCCCGGCAGCGAGCGCCGCGTGCGCATGGCGCACCTGTCGATCGTCGGCAGCCACAAGGTCAACGGCGTCTCGGCGCTGCACTCCGAGCTGTTGGTCAAGACGATCTTCGCCGACTTCGCCTTGCTGTGGCCCGAGCGCTTCACCAACATGACCAACGGCGTGACGCCGCGGCGCTGGCTGGCGCAGGCCAACCCGGCGCTGGCAGCGCTGGTGGACGCGAGCATCGGCCGCGGCTGGCGGCTCGACCTGGCGCAGCTCGCGCTTCTCGCGCCGCTGGCCGCCGACGCGGGCTTTCGCGAGCGCTTTCGCACCGCCAAGCGGCTGAACAAGGAGCGGCTCGCGGCGTACGTGCTCGCCAACACCGGCGTCGCCATCGATCCGGCGAGCCTCTTCGACGTGCAGGTGAAGCGCATCCACGAGTACAAGCGCCAGCTCCTGAACGTGCTGCAGATCGTCGCCCGCTGGCTGGCGATGCGCGCGCTGCCGCAGGCCGACATCGCCGGCCGCGTGCCGCGCACCGTCGTCTTCGCCGGCAAGGCGGCTTCGAACTACCAGGCGGCGAAGAACGTGATCCGCCTCATCCACGACGTGGGCAACGTCATCAACCACGACCCGCACCTGGGCGGCGCGCTGAAGGTGGTGTTCGTGCCCAACTACGGCGTCTCGGTGGCCGAGCTGATCATGCCTGCGGCCGACCTCTCCGAGCAGATCTCCACCGCCGGCACCGAAGCCAGCGGCACCGGCAACATGAAGCTGGCACTCAACGGCGCGCTCACCATCGGCACCGACGACGGCGCCAACATCGAGATCCGCCAGCACGTGGGCGACGACAACATCTTCATCTTCGGCCTCTCGGCCGCCGAGGTGGCCGGGCAGCGCGCCGCCGGCTACCAGCCCTTGCGCCTGTACGAGCGCAATCCGGTGCTGAAGGCGGTGCTCGACACCATCGCCCACGGCACCTTCTCGCCCGAGGAGCCCGGGCGCTACCGCGCGCTCGTCGATTCGCTGCTGTGGGGCGGCGACCACTACATGCTGCTCGCTGACTTCGACAGTTATGTCCAGGCGCAGTCGCGCGTCGACGCTTTGTGGCGCGACCCCGACGCCTGGGCGGCGCGCGCCATCGCCAACGTCGCCGGCATGGGCCACTTCTCCTCCGACCGCACGATCGGCGAGTACGCGAGCCGGGTGTGGGGGCTGAAGCCCGCACTCGGAGCGACGGCAGCGACAGCGGCGGCCGCCTGCGGCGCCGGCGTGAAGACCGCCAGCACGACCACGGGCACGGCGAGCGTCGCGCTCGACGCCGCCAGCGTCGAAGCGCTCGTCGGCGGCCGCCACGGCGACCCGTTCGCGCTCCTCGGCCCGCACCGCGGCAGCGACGGCCGCCTGCACGTGCGCGCGCTGCTGCCCGGTGCGAAGGCGGTGGCCGTCCGCTTCGCCGACGGGCCGCCCTGGCCTTGCCGCCGCCGGCACGCCGCAGGCTTGTTCGAAGCCGACGCCGGCGCGCGCGACGCGAGTGCGCGCTACCAGCTCGAAGTGACATGGGGCGACGGCAGCACCGCCACACTCGACGACCCCTACCGCTTCGGCCCGCTGCTGGGCGAGATGGACGTCTGGCTGCTCGCCGAGGGCTCGCACCTGCGGCCGTTCGAGGTGCTCGGCGCGCACCGGCGCACGATCGAAGGCGTCGCCGGCACCGCGTTCGCCGTGTGGGCGCCGAACGCCTCGCGCGTCAGCGTGGTGGGCGACTTCAACGCCTGGGACGGCCGCCGCCACCCGATGCGCCTGCGCCGCGAGGCGGGCGTGTGGGAGCTGTTCCTCCCTGGCGTCGGCGAAGGCGCGCGCTACAAGTACGAGTTGCTCGACCGCGCCGGCACGCTGCTGCCGCTGAAGGCCGACCCGTACGGCTTTCGCGCCGAGCTGCGCCCGGCCACCGCCAGCGTCGTCGGCGCGCTCCCGGACAAGTGCCCCGCATCGCCCGAGCGGCAACGCGCCAACGCGCTCGACGCGCCGATCGCGATCTACGAAGTGCACCTGGCGAGCTGGCGGCGCAAGGCTTCGGAGGCGAACGGCCCCCACGGCCGCTGGCTCGACTGGGACGAGCTGGCGCGCGAGCTCGTGCCCTACGCGGCGAGCCTCAACTTCACACACCTCGAACTGCTGCCGGTGGCCGAGCACCCGTTCGACGGTTCGTGGGGCTACCAGGTGATCGGCCTGTACGCGCCGAGCGCGCGCTTCGGCGATGCGGCCGGGCTGCGCCGCTTCGTCGACGCGGCGCACGCCGCGGGGCTGGGCGTCATCCTCGACTGGGTGCCGGCGCATTTCCCCGCTGACGCGCACGGCCTGGCGCGCTTCGACGGCACGCACCTGTACGAGTACGCCGACCCGCGCGAGGGCCTGCACGCCGACTGGAACACGCTGATCTACAACTTCGGCCGCACCGAGGTGCGCAACTTCCTCGTCGGCAACGCGCTCTTCTGGCTGGAGCGGTTCGGCATCGACGGCCTGCGCGTCGACGCGGTGGCCTCGATGCTGTACCGCGACTACAGCCGCCGCGCCGGCGAATGGATCCCCAACGTGCACGGCGGGCGCGAGAACCTGGAGGCGATCGCCTTCCTCAAGCGCGTCAACGAGGTGGTGGGCGTCGAGCGGCCGCAGGCGGTGATGGTGGCCGAGGAATCCACGGCCTACCCGGCGGTGAGCCGGCCCACGTACGCCGGGGGCCTCGGGTTCCACTACAAATGGAACATGGGCTGGATGCACGACACGCTGGCGCACATGGCGCGCGACCCGATCCACCGCCCGTGGCACCACGGCGAGCTGACCTTCGGCCTCGTCTACGCCTTCCACGAGAACTTCGTGCTGCCGCTGTCGCACGACGAGGTGGTGCACGGCAAGCGCTCGCTGATCGGCCGCATGCCCGGCGACCGCTGGCAGCGCTTCGCCAGCCTGCGCGCCTACTACGGCTTCATGTGGGGCCACCCGGGCAAGAAGCTGCTGTTCATGGGCGGCGAGTTCGCGCAGGAGCGCGAGTGGAACCACGACGCGAGCCTCGACTGGCACCTGCTCGACCAGCCCGAGCACGCCGGCGTGAGCCTGCTCGTGCGCGACCTCAACGCCTTCCTGCGCGCAAGCCCCGCGCTGCACGAGCAGGACTTCGGCCCCGAGGGCTTCGAGTGGGTGACGCACGAGGACGCGCAGCGTTCGCTGCTGGCCTTCATCCGCCGCGGCCGCAAGCCGGAAGGCGCCGGCTCGCTGGTGCTGGTGATCAGCAACTTCGCGCCGGTAGTACACCGCGACTTCCGCCTCGGCGTGCCGCGCGCCGGCCGCTGGGTCGAGCGGCTGAACACCGACTCGGCCTACTACGGCGGCAGCAACGTCGGCCAGCCCTTCGGCGGCGCCGACAGCGAGCCCGTGCCGAGCCACGGCCGGCCCGATTCGATCGTCATCTCGGTGCCGCCGCTCGCAACGGTGTTCTGGCAATGGACGGCGTGAGCGGCGCGGCGCCCTTTGTGGCGATGACGGTGCCAATGACCGTGGCGATGACGGTGCCTGCGACCGCGGCCGTCGCTGGCGGCGGCAGCTTCGGGCCCTACGCCGCACTGCAGCCCGGGCGCCCCTGGCCGCTGGGCGCGACGGTCGAGCAAGGCCGCGACGGCGGCAGCACCGCCGTCAACATCGCCATCCCGTCGGCCGCGGCGACGCGCGTCGACCTGTGCCTCTTCGACGCCGATGGCCGCACCGAGCTTGCGCGCGCGCCGCTGCCCGGGCGCAGCGGCGACGTGTGGCACGGCCGCATCCCGGCGCCGGCGCCGGGCTCGTCTACGGCCTGCGCGCCTTCGGTCCCTGGCGGCCCGAGCGCGGCCAGCGCTTCAACCCGCACAAGCTGCTGCTCGACCCGTGGGCGCGCGAAGTGGTGGCGCCCGAGGGCGGCTTCGACTGGAACGCGCCGCACTTCGGCGCCGAGCGCGCGCACCCGGCGCACCCCGACGCCGAGGACAACGCCCGCCACGCGCTGAAGGCGCGCGTGCTGGCACCGTTGCCGCCGGTGCCGGCCGACGAGCGCCCGCAGCGGCCGCTCGCGGACACGGTGATCCTCGAGCTGCACGTGCGCTCGTTCACGCGCCGCATGCCCGGCGTTCCCGAGGCGCTGCGCGGCACCTACGCGGGGCTGGCGAGCGAGGCCGCCATCGCGCACTTCAAGCGCCTGGGCGTCACCGCGGTGAGCCTGCTGCCGGTGCAGATGCACCTGGACGAGCAGCGCCTCGTCGAGCAGGGCCTCGTCAACCACTGGGGCTACAACACGCTCGCCTTCTTCGCGCCCGAGCCGCGCTACGCCGCCGCCGGCAGCGACGCGCGCGCCGAGTTCCGCGCCATGGTGGCGGCGCTGCACGCCGCGGGCATCGAGGTGCTGCTCGACGTCGTCTACAACCACACCGCCGAGGGCAACGAGCAGGGCCCGACGATCGCCTGGCGCGGCCTGGACAACGCCACCTGGTACCGGCTGCCGGCGCACCACCGCGGCGAGTACGAGAACTGGAGCGGCTGCGGCAACACGCTCGCCGTGCATCAGCCGCGCGTGCTGCAGTTCGTGCTCGACAGCCTGCGCCTGTGGGCCGGCGAGATGGGTGTGGACGGCTTCCGCTTCGACCTGGCACCGGTGCTCGGGCGCGAGGAGCCGGGCGGCTTCGACCGCCACGCCGCGTTCTTCCGCGCCCTGGCGCAGGACCCCACGCTGCAGGGGCTGAAGCTCATCGCCGAGCCGTGGGACCTGGGCCCCAGCGGCTACCAGCTCGGCCAGTTCCCCGGCGGCTGGCTGGAGTGGAACGACCGCTTCCGCGACACCGCGCGCGCCTTCTGGCTCGGCGGCGACTGCACGCGCGGCGACTTCGCGCGCCGCCTGGCCGCCAGCGCCGACCACTTCCAGCCGCACGGGCGCACGCCGCTCGAATCGGTGAACTACATCTGCTCGCACGACGGCTTCACGCTCGCCGACCTCGTCAGCTACGACATGCGCCACAACGAGGCCAACGGCGAGCACAACCGCGACGGCCACGGCCACAACCTGAGCTGGAACTGCGGCTTCGAAGGCCCTACGCGCGACCCGGTGGTGCTGCAACGGCGCGCGCGGCTCAAGCGCGCGCTGCTGGCGAGCGTGCTGCTCTCGCAAGGCACGCCGATGCTCGCCGCCGGCGACGACATCGGCCACACGCAGCGCGGCAACAACAACCCGTACTGCCAGGACAACGAGATCACGTGGCTCGACTGGGCCGGCGCCGACGAGTCGCTGCTCGAGTTCACCGCGCACCTGATCGCACTGCGCAAGCGGCTGCTGCCGCTCGGCGCCGCGTGGTACACGGGCCTCGCGGACGCGCAAGGCCGGCACGACCTGGCGTGGCTGCGCCGCACCGGCGAGGCGATGACGCCCGAGCACTGGGACAACCGCAGCTCGCGCATCCTCGGCGCGTGGATCGGCGCACCGGGGCGCGGGCGCGAGCCGCTGTTGCTGCTCATCAACGGCCGCGACATGGACGCCACGTTCGTGCTGCCGCCGGGCGACTGGGTGGCCGAGCTGGACAGCACGAAGCCCGACGGCCGCACGACCTGGCGCCAGCATGCCGAGCCTCGGGCCGAAGGCGAACACGGTGGCGACAGGGGCAGCGACAACAGCGGCGACAGAGGCAACGGCAACAGCGGTGCCGCTGCTGCGGCAACGAAGTCGCCCCACTACCCGCTGCTGGCCCGCAGCGTGGTGCTGCTGCGCGACACCCGTGCGACCAGTGCGCGAGGCGTTGGCGCGCACATGAGGGCGGGGCGATGAAGGCGAGGAAGCGATCATGAGATTCCCCCGCGCCAGCGGCGTGCTGCTGCACCTCACTTCGCTGCCGGGCCCGCACGGCAGCGGCGACCTCGGCCCCGCGGCGTACCACTTCGTCGACTGGCTCGCAGTGGCCGGGCAGCGGCTGTGGCAGGTGCTGCCGCTCACCGGCATCGGGCCGGGCAACTCGCCGTACATGAGCAGCTCGGCGTTCGCCGGCAACCCGCTGCTGGTGGACCTGGCCGAACTGCACGAGCAAGGCTGGCTCACCTCGGCCGACATGGCCGCCGCCGCGGCGACGAGCGGCCTGGCCGCAGGCAAGGTGAACTTCGCCGCCGTCGTGCCGATGCGCAGCACGATGCTGGCGCGCGCCGCGGCGCGCTTCGCCGCGGCCGGAACGCCCGAGCAGCGCGCCGACTTCGAAGCCTTCCGCACCGAGCAGGCGAGCTGGCTCGCCGACTACGCGCTCTTCATGGCGCTGGACGAAGCGAACGACCGCCGACCCTGGTGGACCTGGAACACCGCGCTCGCGCGCCGCGAGCCGGCGGCGCTGGCCGCAGCGCGCAGCACGCACGCCGCGCGCATCGCGCTGGCGGAGTTCGGCCAATGGCGCTTCCTGCGCCAATGGCAGCGGCTGCACGCGCACGCGCGCAGCAAGGGCGTGGCGATCGTCGGCGACATCCCGATCTTCATCGCCGCGCACAGCGCCGAAGTGTGGGCGCGACCGGACCTGTTCGAGCTCGACGCTTCCGGCCGCCCGCCGGTGGTGGCCGGCGTGCCGCCGGACTACTTCAGCGCCACCGGGCAGCGTTGGGGCAACCCGCTGTACCGCTGGGCGGCGCACGCGCAAGAGGGCTACGCGTGGTGGATCGAGCGCATGCGGCGCATCCTGGCGCTCGTGGACATCGTGCGCATCGACCATTTCCGCGGCTTCGTCGCGCACTGGGAGATCCCGGCCGACGAGCCCACCGCGATCAACGGCCGCTGGGTCGAAGGGCCCGGCGAGGCGCTCTTCGCCGCCGTGTCGCGCGCGTTGTCGCCGAACGCCGGTGGCGCCGGCGACGACAACGCCGCCGCAACCGGCACGGGCCCAGGCAGCGCCTTGCCCATCATCGCCGAGGACCTGGGCATCATCACGCCGGACGTCGAAGCGCTGCGCCGCAAGCTCGGCTTCCCCGGCATGGCGGTGCTGCACTTCGCCTTCGGCGGCGACGCATCGAACCGCTACCTGCCGCACCACCACGAGCCGGCGCTGGTGGTCTACGGCGGCACGCACGACAACGACACCACGGCCGGCTGGTGGGCCGGCGCCTCCGACGCCGAGCGCTCGTTCGCGCGCGGCTACCTCGACACCGACGGCCACGACATGCCGTGGACGCTGATCCGCTGCGCGATGGCCAGCGTCGCCGACACCTGCGTGCACGCGATGCAGGACGTGCTCGGCCTGCCGAGCGCCTGCCGCATGAACCACCCCGGCCAGGCCAGCGGCTGGTGGAGCTGGCGCTTCCAGTGGAGCGAGGTGCAGCACTGGCACGGCGAGCGGCTCGCGGAACTGGCGCGGCTGTACGGGCGCTAAAGGCGCTTGCCGCGGATCGGCCGTCGATCGCATGGCAATCCGTATCGCACGGCAATCCGTTCGGGCTGAGCCCGTCGAAGCCCCTTCCGGCCGCTTCCAAGGTGGCGCTTCGACAAGCTCAGCGCGAACGGTTCTTCCAGATCGAATGCAACAGGGCATGACACGATGAAGAGCTTCGGAGCGCGCGCCGCCGGCGAGCGGCTGGAACGCATGCGCGCCAGCGACGGCTGGGTGGAAGCCACGGCCACGTCGCCGGCCGGCTTTCGCAACCGCGCGCCCATCCGCCCGGGCCTGCGCGACACCGCCGGGCCGCGGCCGACGCTTTCGGACTTCCTCTGCGGTGGCGGCCGCCGCGTGCCCAGCGGCGAGTTGCCGCTGGCGGACCCGCGCGACGCCTGGCAGCGTTCGCCCGGGCGCAGTGGCCTGCGTGCCACCTGGCTCGGGCACTCGACGGTGCTGCTGGAGTTCGGCCACGGCGAGCACGTTCGCCGCGTCCTCACCGACCCCGTGTGGGGCGCGCGTGCCTCGCCTTCGCAGCTGGCCGGGCCGAAGCGCTTCCATCCGGTGCCGGTGCCGTTGAAGGCGCTGCCGCCGCTCGATGCCGTGCTCGTCTCGCACGACCACTACGACCACCTGTGCATGGGCACGGTGCGCGAGCTGGCGCGGCTGCAGCCTGCAACGCCATTCATCACGTCGCTCGGCGTCGGCGCGCACCTCGAAGCGTTCGGCGTCGATGCCGCGCGCATCACCGAGCTCGACTGGTGGGAAAGCCGCCTCATGCCCGGCGCCGACATCCGCTTCACCGCTGCGCCTTCGCAGCACTTCTCCGGCCGCGGCCTCAAGGACCGCAACGCGACGCTGTGGTCTTCGTTCGTCATCGCCGACGAGCGCGACGCCGGCCGCGGCGGCGGCGATGCGCGCGTCTTCTTCAGCGGCGACACCGGCCTCACCGACCAGTACACCGAGATCCGCGAACGCTTCGGCACCGCGATGCGGCCGTTCGACCTGGTGATGCTCGAAGTCGGCGCCTGGCACCCGAGCTGGGGCGACATCCACCTGGGCCCGCGCAACGCCCTCGAAGCGCTGGCGCTCGTGGGCGGCGGCGCCTTCCTGCCGGTGCACTGGAGCACGTTCGCGCTGGCGATGCACGCGTGGGACGAGCCGGCCGAGACGCTGTTGCAGCTGGCCCCGGCGCAAGGCGTGCACCTCGTGATGCCGCTGCTCGGCGAAGCGGTGGAGCCCGCCGCCGTGGACGGCGTGCGGCCGTGGTGGCGCGGCGTCGAGACGCGCGAGCGCGGCCCGGCCGTGGAAGTGCTGAGCTGGCCGCGGGCGGTACCGTTTCCGCTGGATTGAGATTCGGGCCGCGTGCCCGCCCGAGCCTCTCCCCGGACTTCCCCTCGATTCAGTATCCCGCGGTAGCGCGGGCCGAGGAAGTCGAGGTGGGCCGCTTCTGCTCCATGTCCCCGCTAGCGCCCGCCGCTGACGCGGCGGCGTGCTCCTCCTTACTTCCGCAGAAGGGCCCACCCGGCTTCCTCGGCCGGCTACGGCTGGTGGCGCTCAAGGCCTCGCATGCAGCAGTGGTGCCGGATCGTGCCGACAGGGGGCGCTGCTGTCGCGGAAGTAGAGGAGGAGCAAGCGGCCGCCGCTAGCGGCGGCCGCTTGCGGGGACATGGAGCGACAGCAGCGCCCCTGGCGGCACGATCTCGCGCAGACCGTGGCGTAGAACGATCCTGCGCGAACCGCGAACTCGCGCGCAGGCAACGCCGCCGTTACGTCACAGCAGCTTCACCGCCCTCAGCGCCAGCCCCGCGCTGCTGGCCGCGAAGAACGGCGGGTTCGGCGCTTCGCGCGGGCGGCCGGCACGCGCAGCGGTGCGCCTTCGGTGCCGAGCACCACGCCGCCGGCGGCTTCGAGAACGGCCTGGCCGGCGGCCGTGTCCCAGGCCATCGTCGCGCTGAGGCGCGGGTAGAGGTCGCGGCACCTTCGGCGATGCGGCAGAACTTGAGCGAGCTGCCCGCTTCGATGCACTGCGGCGGCTGCGGCAGGCGCGCTGCGAGACGCGCGAGGTACGCGCGCTGCGCGGCGCCGCCGTGCGAACGGCTGGCGAGCACGCGCAGCGGCGTTCCTACCGGCGGCACCGGCGCGATGCGGATCGGTTGCGGCGTGCTCTCGACACCGCCCGTCAACGCAGCTCTCCATGCGCCCACGCCCGCGGCGCCCCAGAACGTCTCGCCCAAGGCCGGCGCGTGCACCACGCCGGCCAGCGGCCGCCCCGCCTGCACCCAGGCGATGTTGACGGTGAACTCGCCGTTGCGGGCGAGGAACTCCTTGGTGCCGTCGAGCGGGTCGACGAGGAAGTAGCCGAGCGCCGGGTCCACTGCATCAGCGGCGGGGTCGCCTTCTTCGCTGAGAACCGCGCCGCCATTGAACATGATGCGCAGCCGCGAACGGATCAGCCGGTCGGCAGCGAGGTCGGCTTCGGTGACCGGCGAGTCGTCGGCCTTGTGCTCCACCTGCACGGCTTCACCGCCCCCGGCACCGTTGCCGGCGAGGCGCGCGTAGACGCCCATGATCGCCGCGCCGGCCGCTTCGGCCACGCCGCGCAGCGCCGCCAGGCGCGCTTCGTTCCACTCGATCTGCTCGGGGTTCATTGCCGTCCCTCGTTCGCTCGATTCTGCCGCGGGCCGGCTCGCCTCGGGCGGCGGCTTCGATGCGCTTCAGCGCCGCTTCGCGCGCCGCGATGCCGAGGAAGCTGGCCGCAGCAGCGCCGCGCGTCATCGCCAGCAGATCGGCGGTGGTGAGCGGCGTCTCGCGCAACAGCGCCGCCGCTTCGCCGCTCATGCTGGTGCGCGAGAAGAGCGGGTTGTCGGTGTGCACCGAAACGCTGATGCCGGCGCGCCAGAGCGCCGTGATCGGATGCGCCGCGATCGACACCGCGGCGCCCGTCTGCACGTTGCTGCTTGGGCAGATCTCCAGGTGCAGGCCGAATGCGCGCGCTTCGTCGACGAGGTGCGCTCGCTTCGGGTCGGCCAGCGCGTCGGCCAGGCGCACGCCGTGGCCGATGCGGCGGGCGCCGTGGCGCGCGGCTTCGAGCACGCGCTCGGCGGCGTCGTCTTCGCCCGCGTGCAGCGTCATCGGCAGGCCGGCGCGGCGCACGAGCGCCAGCGCATCCGCGTGCTCGGCGCAGGGGTGGCCGCGCTCGGCGCCGGCGAGATCGAAGCCGACGACGCACGGGCCGGCGCGGCGCGGCCCGCGAAGCGCAGCGCCAGCTTCGCCGCGCGCAGCGTCTCGCCGGGCGGCAGATGCCGCAGCGCGCAGACGATGAGGCCGCTCGGCAAATCCGGGCACGCGGCCAGGCCCGCGAGCAGCGCTTCGACGGCGGCATCGGGCGCGATGCCGAACGGCTCGAACAAGAGCGGCGCGATGCGGAACTCCGCCAGCAGCGCGCCGTCGGCGAGTGCGTCCTCGGCCGCCTCGCGCGCCACGCGCGCCAGCGCCGCGGGTGTGGCCATCGCGGCGACGGTGAGCGCGAAGCCCTTGAGGTAGCGCTCGAGGCTGCCGGCCTGCGCATTGGCGTCGAGCCACGCGGCCATCGCCGCTTCGCCACGCACCGCCCCCGGTGGCGGCACGCCGCGCTCGTCGAGCAGTTCGAGCAGCGTGCCGATGCGCAACGCGCCGTCCAGGTGCTCGTGCAGCACGACCTTGGGCAAAGCCGCGGCGGCAGCGGCCGCGGCTTCGGGAGGCATCGACATGGCGCGCGATGCTAGGGCGAACAGGGGGAGCCGCGCCGGGCCGCCTTGCTATCCTGCCGGCCGCCACGAGACAAGAGGAGCTCCGCATGAAGAACACTGGCAACACGCGGCCGCAACGCCCGACCTCGATGCTGGCCTTCGCCCTGGCTGGCGCCCTCGCCGCATCTGCCGGCACGGCGCTGGCGCAAGGCAAGCAGCCGGCCGTCGTCTACGACATGGGCGGCAAGTTCGACAAGAGCTTCAACCAGGCCGCGTTCGACGGCGCCGAGCGCTGGAAGAAGGAAACGGGCAAGCCGTACCTCGACTTCGAGATCAGCAACGCCACACAGCGCGAGCAGGCGAAGCGGCGCATGGCCGAGCGCGGCGCCGACCCGATCGTCGGCATCGGCTTCGCGCAGGGCTCGAGCACCGAGGCGGTGGCCAAGGACTTCCCGAAGGTGAGCTTCGCGATCATCGACGCGGTGGTGGCGCTGCCCAACGTGCAGAGCATCGTCTTCAAGGAGCACGAGGGCAGCTTCCTCGTCGGCATGATGGCCGCGATGGCCAGCAAGAGCGGCAAGGTCGGCTTCGTCGGCGGCATGGACATCCCGCTCATCCGCAAGTTCCAGTGCGGCTACGAGCAGGGCGCGAAGTTCGTCAACCCGGCGGTGCAGGTAACGGCCAACATGACCGGCACCACGCCCAGCGCCTGGAACGACCCGGCGCGCGGCGGCGAGCTCGCGAAGGCGCAGTTCGCCGCGGGCGTGGACGTGGTGTTCGCCGCCGCCGGCGGCACGGGCGTTGGCGTGTACCAGGCGGCCAAGGACGCGGGCAAGCTCGCCATCGGCGTGGACAGCAACCAGAACCACCTGCAGCCGGGCACGATGCTCACGAGCATGGTCAAGCGCGTCGATGTCGCCGTCTACAACGCCTTCAAGGGCGTGAAGCCCGGCGTCACCGCGCTCGGGCTGGCCGAAGGCGGCGTGGACTACGCGCTCGACCAGTACAACGCCAAGCTCGTGAGCGCCGAGATGAAGAAGCGCGTCGACGCGGCGAAGGCCGACATCATCTCGGGGAAGATCAAGGTCGTCGACTACATGGCGGGCAACGCCTGCAAGTGATCTGGTCGATCAGCGCGAGCGTGGGGAAGGTCGGCGCGGGCCTGGGCCGGCGGGTGCCCGATGGCGCTCAGCGTGCGGGAGGTCGGCGCGGCCTGGGCCGGCGGGCTGATAGCGCTCATGCCTCTTTCCCGGCCTCGCTGGCGCGAGTCCGGGGAATGCCCCTTTACTTCGCGCCATCGGGCACCCACCGGCCCAGGCGGTCCACGACCGTGGCACACCCTCGGGGCATGCCACGGGCGGCGCAGGATCGGCGAGCCGGGGGCCCTGCTCAGCGAAGTAAAGGGGCATTCGGCGGCCTCGCGCCAGCGAGCCGGCCGAAAGAGGACATGAGCGGAGCAGGGCCCCCGGCTCGCCGATCCCGCCACGACCTTCGCACGCGAAGCGCACCGGCCGTGACCACATCGCAAGCCGCGCCGGCCCCCGCGGTCGCGATGCGCCACATTGACAAGCGCTTCGGTGCCGTGCATGCCAACCGCGACGTGGCGCTCACGGTGCGCGCCGGCAGCGTGCACGGCATCGTCGGCGAGAACGGCGCCGGCAAGAGCACGCTGATGTCGATCCTGTATGGCTTCTACCAGGCCGACAGCGGCGACATCGAGGTCGAGGGCAAGGCAGCGCGAATCGCCGGCTCGCGCGAGGCCATCGCGCTCGGCGTGGGCATGGTGCACCAGCACTTCATGCTCGTCGACACGCTCTCGGCGCTGGACAACGTGATGCTCGGCGCTGAAGCCGGCTGGCGGCTGGCGCCGGCCCGTGCGGCCGCGCGCGCGCGGCTCGAAGCGCTGATGCGCGACACCGGCCTTGCGGTGGACCTCGATGCGCTCGTGCACGACCTGCCGGTGGGGCAGCGGCAGCGGCTGGAGATCCTGAAGGCGCTCTTTCGCGGCGCGCGCATCCTCATCCTCGACGAACCCACCGCGGTGCTGACGCCACAGGAGACGGCACAGCTCTTCACGACGCTGCGAGCGCTGCGCACACAAGGCACGACGATCCTGCTCATCACGCACAAGCTCAAGGAGATCATGGCGCTGGCCGACCACGTGACGGTGATGCGCCAGGGCCAGGTGGTGCTCGACGCACCGATCGGCGACGTGACGCTCGACAGCCTGGCCGAGGCGATGGTCGGCCGCCGCGTGCACCTGGGGCGCAGCGGCAGCGATGCGGCCGT
Source organism: Rubrivivax sp. (assembly GCA_046348035.1). Classification (GTDB taxonomy): domain Bacteria; phylum Pseudomonadota; class Gammaproteobacteria; order Burkholderiales; family Burkholderiaceae_C; genus Rubrivivax. The sequence continues at coordinate 113,727 of JAXMEZ010000003.1, forward strand.
GCCGCCGGGCGAGGTGCTGCTGCAAGCGCGCGGCTTGAGCTTCCGCGACGCGCTCGGCGTGCCGCGGCTGGCCGACGTGTCGCTGGCGCTGCGCGAGCGCGAGATCGTCGGCGTCGCCGGCGTCTCGGGCAACGGCCAGAGCGAACTGCTCGACGCGCTCGCCGGCCTGCTGGTGCCGCAGGCGGGGAGCCTGACGGTCAAAGCCGTGGGTGGTAGCCAGCCCCGCGAGTTCACGCCGGCACGCTGGCTCGACCCGGCCACGGCGCGGCGCCTCGGCATCGCGCATGTGCCCGAAGACCGCCAGCGCGGCCTCGTGCTGCCGTTCGCGGCCTGGGAATCGGCCACGCTCGGCTACCAGCGCCAGCCGCGCTACGACCGCCACGGCTGGCTGCGCGGCGCCGTGATGCGCGACGACTGCGCCGCGATGATGGAACGCTACGACGTGCGCCCGCGCGACGCGGCGCTCGCTTCAGCCAAGTTCAGCGGCGGCAACCAGCAGAAACTCGTCCTCGCGCGCGAAGCGTTCGGCCGCCCCGCCGAGCCGCGCATCCTGCTCGTCGGCCAGCCCACGCGCGGCGTCGACATCGGCGCCATCGAGTTCATTCACGCACGGCTGCGCGCGCTGCGCGACGGCGGCGGCGCGGTGCTCGTCGTCTCTTCCGAGCTCGACGAGATCCTGGCGCTCGCCGACCGCGTCGTCGTGATGAACGAAGGGCGCGTCGCCGGCGAGCTGCCGATCGGCGAATGCGACGAGCACACGCTCGGGCGGCTGATGGGCGGCAGCGGCTTGCAGTGATGGACGCAGCCGCGTGCGCGCATTCCTCCCTCTCCCGCTTGCGGGAGAGGGCAGGGGTGAGGGTCTGCGCGAGAGAAAGCAGGACATGAGCCAACCCGTCGAGCTGCCGCGCTGGGTCGACGTCGCCGTGCTGCCGGCGGTGAACCTGGCGCTGGTGCTGGCGGTGGCCGCGGTTGTCGTGCTCGTCGTCGGCTTCCAGCCGCTTGAGGTGCTGGCGCTGCTGGTCAAGGGCGCCTTCGGCTCGAAGGCGGGCATCGGCTACACGCTGTACTACGCCACGACCTTCATCTTCACGGGCCTGGCGGTGGCGGTGGCGCTGCACGCGGGCCTGTTCAACATCGGTGGCGAAGGGCAGGCGATGCTCGGCGGCCTCGGCGTGGGCCTGGCGGCGCTCGCGTTCGGGCCGCATCTGCCGCTGGCGGCGATGCTGCCGCTCTCGGTGCTGGCCGCGGCGTTGTTCGGCATGGCCTGGGCGGCGGTGCCGGCGGCGCTGCAGGCCTGGCGCGGCAGCCACGTCGTCATCACGACGATCATGTTCAACTTCATCGCCGCGGCGCTCTTGGTGTACCTGCTCGTCAACGTGCTGAAGGAGCCGGGCAACATGGCCGCCGAAACGGCCGCGTTCGCGGCCAGCGCGCGCGTGCCGGGCATGCACGAGCTGATGCGCGCGCTCGGCATCGAGTGGCCGCGCACGCCGCTCAACGTCTCGCTGCTGCTGGCGCTGGCCGCGGCCGTGGCCGTGTACCTCACGGTGTGGAAGTCGCAGCCGGGCTACGCGTTGCGCGCCGTGGGCTTCGCGCCGGAAGCGTCGCTGTACGCCGGCATCCGGCCGCCGCGGCTGGTGATGCTGTCGATGGCGATGTCGGGCGCGCTCGCGGGCCTCGTCGGCGTCAACGAGGTCGCCGGCGCGCATGGGCGGCTGCTGGCGGAATTCGTCGCCGGCGCCGGCTTCACCGGCATCGCGGTGAGCCTGATCGGCCGCAACCACCCGCTCGGCATCGTGCTCGCGGCCGTCCTCTTCGGCGCGCTGTACCAGGGCGGCGCCGAGCTCGCCTTCGAGATCAAGGGCTTCAGCCGCGACATGGTGTTCCTGCTGCAAGGGCTCATCGTGCTCTTCGCCGGCGCGCTGGCGCAGGTGGCCGCGCCGTGGCTGGCGCGGGCGGTGGCGCTGTTCGCTGCGCGTTCGCGCGCGCCTGCGCCGACAAGGTGATGGACGAAGTCCTCATCGGCACCCTCGTCGCCAGCACGCTGCGCGTCAGCGTGCCGCTGGTGCTTTGCGCGCTGGCCGGCTGCCTCTCCGAACGCAGCGGCGTCATCGACCTCGGCCTCGAAGGCAAGATGCTGGCGACCGCATTCGCCACCGCAAGCGTCGGCGCACTCACCGGTTCGCTGGCGCTGGCGCTGGCCGCTGCGATGGCCGTGGGCGTGGCGCTGTCGATGCTGCACGGCTACGCCTGCGTCACGCACGGCGGCGACCAGGTGGTGCTGGGCGTGGCGATCACGATGATCGCCGCCGGCCTGACCGTCGTGCTTGGCATCGCCTGGTTCTCGCTCGGCGGCCAGACGCCGCCGTTGCCCGAAGCCGTGCGGCTGCACCCGCTCTTCACCGGCGTCGCGGCAGTGGTGCGCGAGTGGCCGCTCGTCGGCCCCACGGTCGCGCTGGCGCTCTTCGGCCACGACGCCTTCGTCTACGGCGCGCTCGTCGCCGTGGGCGCGGTGTGGTGGCTGCTGTACCGCACGCGCTTCGGCCTGCGCCTGCGCGCCACCGGCGAGAACCCGGCGATGGTCGACGCTGCCGGCGTGTCCGTCACCGGCATGCGCTTCGCCGCGCTGGCCCTGAACGGCGTGCTGTGTTCGCTGGCCGGGAGCTACCTCGTGCTGGCGATGAACCCGAGCTTCATCCCCAACATGACCGCCGGCCGCGGCTACATGGCGCTGGCGGCGATGATCTTCGGCAAGTGGCACCCGGTGGGCGCGCTCGCCGCGTGCCTGCTCTTCGGCTTCCTCGACGCGGCGAGCATCCGGCTGCAAGGCGTTGCGCTGCCGCTGGTGGGCGCCGTGCCGGTGCAGGCGATCCAGGCGCTGCCGTACGTGCTCACCGTCGTACTGCTGGCCGGCTTCATCGGCCGGGCGGTGGCGCCGAAGGCGCTCGGGCGGCCGTACATGAAGGAGCGGTGAAGGCTGAGCCGGCTCGTGCTGGCCGGTTGGACCTTGACAGCGTTCAAGCCGTACACCGTGCCAAGATCAGCCACGGGAAGGCTCCCGCAGTACCCGTTCGAGATCCGTCCCCTCTCATGACCGCGACCTGCCCAGCTCCCGCGCTGACCACGGACGAACAGCGCACCTTGTTCGACGCCGCCCGCGCCGTGCGGCGGCACGCGCATGCGCCGTATTCGAAGTTCCACGTCGGCGCCGCGGTGCTCGATGAGCGCGGCCGCGTGCATGCCGGGTGCAACGTCGAGAACGCGGCCTACCCGCAGGGACTGTGTGCCGAGGCGTCGGCACTGGCGGCGATGGTGGCCGCCGGCGGCAAGCGCGTGCGTGCGGTGGCGGTGGCGGCGGCCTCGCCGCTCCTCACCACGCCTTGCGGCGGCTGCCGGCAGAAGATCGCCGAGTTCGCATCGGCCGACTGCCCGGTCTTCGTGCTCGGCCCGCGCGGCGGCGCGCGGCGCACGTTCACGCTCGGCGAGTTGCTGCCGTTCGGCTTCGGCGACGGGCACCTGCGCTGACGGCTCTTCCTCAGCGCCGCCTGGCCCACAACAGCAGCACCACGCCCACGAGGATGACGCCGGTGGCGGCCCATTCGCTGCCGCTCACCACCTCGTTGCCCAGCGTGACGCCCAGCAGCATGGCGATCACCGGGTTCACGAACGTGTAGCTGGTGGCCACCGCGGCGCTGGCGCGCGCCAGCAGCACCCGGTAGGCGTTGAAGGCGACGAGCGAGCCGAACACGACGAGGAAGAACCACGCCCACGCCGCCAGCGCCGTCGGCGGCCACTGCGGCACCTCGCCGGTGGCAACCGACATCGCCATCAGCAGCGCGCCGCCGGCCAGCATCTGGCTGGCGAATCCCATCGCCCCGGGGGCCAGCGGCGTGCGGTGCAGTGCGAGCACACTGCCCAGCGACCAGGTGACGGTGGCGAACAGTTGCGCTGCCAGCCCCGAAGGCGAGGCCGCGAAGCCCGCACCGCGCACGAGCCACAGCACGCCGGCCAGGCCCACCGCCATCCCGGCGACCTCCAGCGCGCGCGGCTTCACGCCGAAGGCGAGGTTGAACGCCGCCAGCACGAGCGGCCCGATGGCGATGAAGGCGACCACCAGACCCGAAGCCACGGTGGTCTCGGCCACCGCGGTGAAACCCATGCCGCCGCCCAGCATCAGCGTGCCGACGATGGCCGCGTGCCGCCACTGCCGCCTATCGGGCCATGGCGCACCGCGCTGCCAGCGCATCCACGCCGCCAGCAACGCACCGGCGGCGAGGAAGCGCGTGCCCATCTGGAAGAAGGGCGGGAAGCTGACGAGCGCGAACTTGATCGCCAGGTACGTCGAGCCCCAGATGAACCACGTGGCGGCCAGGCAGGCCAGCACGAGCGGCGGCAAGGCGGGGCGGCCGAAGGTCCCGGCGAACGTGCGGCCGAAGCGGCGAGCCAAGCGCAACCCGGCGCTGCGGACGAGCGTGTTCATCGGGCCGTGATGGTAGGGCCCCGCCTGCCGCCCAGCCGCGGCGGAACTTGCTTCAGACTTCAGCCTGTGAACGCCGCCCGAGCGACCGCCGCCTTGCGCGCCTTGCGCGAGCAACCGCTGTGGCAGTTGCTCGCCGCCCTCAAGGCACCGGCGATCCTGGCCGTGCTGCGCGCCGTGTTCCCCGAAGGCGAAACAGCGCTGCCCGGCTCGCTGCTGCACGAACGGGTGGCCAGGGAACTGGCGGCGCTGCGCGAAGCAGGCGAGGAGCTGCCGCAGGCCGCGGCGCTGTACGTCGCCGATTGGCTGCGCCAGGGGTGGCTGCTGCGCCGCCTGCCCGAGGCGGCCAGCGAAGAGACCTACGAGCTGAGTGTCGAGGCGGCCACGGCGCTGCGCTTCGTCGCCGGTCTCGCGGCACTCGATGCGCCGTCCGGGAGCACCCCGCTCGCGGCGCCCACTGCGACTGCGGCACGCGCCGAAGCTGCCGCGCCATCGGTGCCTCTGGCCGCAGCGACGGCGCTGCCTGTCGACACCGAGCCCACGCAGCTGGACATCTTCGCCGACAGCGACGACGTACGCCGGCGCAACGACTTCATCGAAGCGACGCTGGCCGATGACGCCGAGCGGGCGCAGTCGTGCCTGCGCATCTGGCGAGAGGCACAGCCGGCCGACGCCCTGGTGGCCGAAGCACAAGCGCTTGTCGAGCACCTCGGCGCAGAAGCGAACGAACCAGCCCGCGAGGCGGCGACCGCCCCTGCAGTGCTCGACGCGCGATCGTTGCTCGAGCAGCAGGTCGGACCGGCAGCGGCGCGCGTGCTCGGCGGCGCTGCCGGCGCATGGATGACGCGCCGCTGGCGCGCCTTGGCGGCACGGGCGCGCCTTCTCCCCTGGCAGCCGGCGCTCGCCGAAGGGCATGCCGCGTCGTTGTGGCTGCGGGCGCAGGACTGGGCGGCAGCGAGCGCGGCTGTTGCCGGCATCGAATCGTGGCGGCGCATTCCGCAGCCGCTCCTGTGGATGGCCGAGGCGCGCTGGCACGCCGACGGCGCCGACGCGGCCTGGCCGCTGCTGGCCGAAGCGTTCTGGCTTGCCCCGGCCCGGGCGCGTGCGCTGCTCGAGCGCCTCGCCGACCGTCGGTTGCTGCAGGCCATGCAGCGGTTCGAAGACGACTTCGACTCTGCCGGCGAGGCGGACTGGGCCTGGTGGCCGGCCTGGCTGGCGATCGAGCAGCCGCTGCTGGCACCGACGCTCGCCGCGGCTGATGGCTCGCCCGACAGCGAGGCCGCAGCCGGCTTTCGCCTCGTCGGCGCGCTGCTGCGCATGGAGCGCGAGGGCCGCCACCACGAGATCGTGGCGGCGCGCAAGCAGCTGCGCGCGCTTCAGCCGCGCCTCTTCGCCTGCTACATGCGCACGCGCTAGAGTCCATCGGCCGCGGCGGACCTACTTCCTGGCGACCGTGCCGACCTTGATCTGGTAGATGCCGTGGCAGGCATTGCACTTGTGCAGCAGATCGCTCAGCTGCATCAGCGTGTGCCTGGAATCGCCGAGCGATTCGGCGTCCAGCGCGATGAGGTCGAAGGTGGTGTGCACGCCGCCGGCAAGCGTCTTGAACGCCTCGGGCAGTTTGGCCACCGTCTGCGGCGGAATCTCGTTGGCGGCGCCGCTGCCCATCGTGCGGGCGGCGCGGGCGACCTCTTTCATGTCTTCGCGCAGCGAGGCGTCGATGATGGTTTGCAGCACGGCAAGGAAGTTGCGCATCTCGACGAGGACGATGTGGCGCTCCTCGTCGAGCAGGACGAGCGGGGCACGCTGATCGGCGGGCTTGGCCGGCCCCGCGGCCGGCGCGGCGCCGGCGATCGACAGCATGCCGAGCATGGCCGCGACCAACAGGGTGCGAATGGGCTTCATGGCTTGAGGTTCGCGCTCGATCTCACGCGACCATCGTTTCGCCGCGCGCCTTGTCACCCTTGTTGTCCTGCCAGGTGATGACCACCCGGTCGCCCGGCCTGGCATCCTTGACGCGGAAGGCGAACATCGGGTTGCGGGATATCGCCGGCCCGCATTGCATGTTCAGCACCGGCCGGTCGTTCACCGTCGCCGTGACGTGCTGGATGAAGTGGGCGGGAAGGACCTGGCCGCGCGCGTCCTTGCGCTGGCCGGTTTCCATCGGATGGATCATCAGGACGGTGACGTGCGCGGCGCCGTCGATCATCTTGGCGCGGATCTTCATGGGGTCTGCCAAGGCTTGCTCCTGCTTGTGTGCTTCAACCGCCGCAGCCGCCGATGGTGACCTTGATCTCGCGGCTGGCGATGTGGTGCTTGCCGCCGGCCTTCACCACGACCTTGACGACCGAGCTCTCGCCCAGCTTGATGCGGGTGCTGAGGTAGCCCTCGGTGCCGTTGGCAAGTTCGGCGTGGGCCAGCAGCGGGAACGGGTTCTTCTCCGCCAGCAAGGCGATGGACTCGGCGCCCGGGATTCGGCAGACCACCTCGATCGGGATCACGGCGCCGTTCTCGGCCACCTCGGGCGCCGTGATGAGGATGTCGGCGCTTTCGGCGGCGCCGGCCGCACCGATGCTTCTGCAGCGCGTCAGCAACGGTTTTCGACTCGAAGGCCGCCTTGTTCCATTCCGCCGCGTCTGCCCGCGTCGAGAACAACAGCCGCCGCGAAGGCGCAGGCGAGTGCGCCGCCGGCGCCGCCTCGTTGCACGATCCACCTGCGCAGATGATTCGCTGGCTTCTCTCGAAAAACCCGGGCAGCGGGCCGAGGGAACCGAAACGGGATAACCGTTGGACAACACGGTCATGAAGACCTCGAGATCGACATAGGCCGGGTCGCCGGCCTCCAGCGGCTGGGTGCGCATCTGCACGTGACAGCGCGCGAAGCGCTCGTGCAGCGACTCCAGCGCGCCCACCGGCGTGCGGTAGGTCGGGTAGTGCGCGGTATCGCCGAACGGCGTGGTCGGCGTCTCGCCGCGCAGCTTGTGGCCCATGATGCTGCCCGGCACATGGCAGGAAGCGCAGGCGAAGTTGAGCTGGCCGGTCTTGCGGTAGAAGAGTTCCTCGCCGCGGCGATAGGCCTGCATCACCTTCGCGTTGCGCAGGTCGACCGCGATCGGCGCACCGGTGCTCTGCGATTTGAAGTAGACCGAGACCTTGTTGTTCGCCGGCGTTCCCTGGCGCAATGCCTCGTTCGGCACGCGCCTGGCGCAATCCTCGATGCGGTCCTCGACCGTGACGATGCGCCCGAGCGCGGCGTCGAATTTCGGGTAGGCCGCTGCCTTGCCCTTCAGCTCGGCCGAGCCCTCGCCCAGGCAGCCGAGAAAGGCGCGATCGCGCGCGGCGAGCCGACCCACCAGCGCCTCGCCCTCGTCGACGGCGAGGTGGCCCGGGTGCAGGTCGACGCGGTCCAGGTCCATGTGCTTCCAGTTGAGCTTCCACTGCTCGTCCGGCCTGGCGGCCAGGCCGGCGTTGCGCGCGAGGTCGGCCTCGGTGCGCCAGTAGCGCAGGGTGTCGCTGAAGCCGGCGTCGCCCTCGACGCCCTTGAACGGATCGATGTGCGCGTCGGGATAGCGCTCCCGATAAACCCCGTCGCCGTAGACCGCGCAGCCCGTCGTCAGCGCGAGAACGAGCGGCGGCAACAGGGCGGCGCGCTGGCGTCCCAACATCGCCGATCCTCTACTTCGACGCCAGCAGGAAGGCGACGACGTCGCGCAGTTCCTGGTCGGTGAGGACTTCATTGGTGCCGAAGGGCGGCATCAGCGTCTCGGGATTGACCGTGCGCATGTCGTAGACCATGGCGTAGGCCTCGGCGGCGCTGCGGCCGCTGCTGCCGAAGCGGCTGAGGTCGGGCCCGCGCGAGCCCGGCTGAGTGCCGCCGGGCATGACATGACAGGCCAGGCAGTTGCCACGGTTGCGCGCCTGGGCGATCTGCCTGCCGCGCGCGGCATTGCCCTCGAGCGGCCCCACGAGCACCTTCAGCACCGGCCGGCGCGTGGCGAGCTTGCCGCAGGGCAGGCTGTAGCTCAGGCACGGAAAGGCCGAGTAGTCCGCGGCCGCCTGGGCGCGGGCCGCTACCGAGCAGGCCAGCCCGCACAGGGCGGCGGCAAGGAACGCAAGGCGCTTCATGTCCTTGCGCTTCAGAACTGGTGCGTGACCAGCAGGCCTGCCCGCGCGCCGACGGCGTCGGTGACGATGTTGGCGTTGTTCGTCGCCCGCGCCAGGAAGGCGGCATTGGGTCCGACGGTCACCGGATTGGGCGCCTTGGCGTCGCGCAGTTCGATGTTGAAGCTGATGCGCGTGGCCGGCGAGTGGTTGTAGTTCACCGCGAAGGCGAGTTGCCGGATGACGCGTTTGTCGGCGTCGTTCCAGATGGCCGTGCCGATGGTTCCGTAGAACACGTCGTGGCGGGCGTAGCGCAACCCGAAATCCCAGGTGTCGCTCAGGTACCAGCCGTAGTCGAGCGTGAGGCCGCGCGCCTTGTTGCCTTTTTCGGCACCGATCTGGATCTGGCCGCCGAAGGCCTCGTCGACCACGTTGCCGGTCGGCGTGTAGAAGATCATGCCGTTGGCGTACATCAGCTCGAGGCCGAGGCGGTGCTTGCCGCTGCCGGCGCCGAAGACCTCGCCGAGCGCCTTGACGCCGAAGCCGTGGCGGGTGAAGTCGAAATCGCTGCTGAGGCTGCCGGCGGCGTCGATCTCGAAATTGCGCGTGCCGCTCTGGTGATAGGCGTAGCCCTTGACGCCATGCTTGTCGGGCCCCTTGCCTCCGGGCAGGTCGTACTCGGTGGCGAAGTAGAGGTTGAGGTCCTTGTCGTTGTTGTAGTCGCGCAGGCTGTGGATGTCGCTGCCGTTGCCGAGCATGACAGCATAGGTGTGCGTCCAGGCGCCGGCCTTGAAGGCGTCGAAGAACTGCACGCCCCAGTCGCGGCCGGCATCGGCGCCCCAGCCGTGGTACGAGGCGGCGGCGTTGCTGTAGCCCTGGCCCGGGATGAAGGCGGTGCCCTTGCTATTGGTGCGCACGAACTTCTCGGTCTGCACGCGGGCGATGAAGTCCGACGGCCAGATGTAGGGCGTGGCGCCGGCTGCCTGGTAAAGCTCCTCCGGGCCGGGCTTCCTCATCAGGCCGGCGCGCACGCGCAGGCCGGGGATGGTGCTGAAGGTCATCGTCGCGTCGGTCAGGCTCACCCAATGGGCGCGCGCGGTGTCGAGCGGACGGTAGTTGGCGGCGTTCTGGCCGAAGTTCGCCATCAGGAAGTAATTGATCTTCCCGGGAATCAGGTTGCCGCGCACGCCGACGGCGAGGTTGTCGACGTTGAAATCGTCCCGGCGGTCGCGCAGTTCAGGGCCGGTGCGGCACAGCGCGTTGTAAGAGCCGTTGAGCAAACCATGGGCGGTGGTTGCGCTGTCGTTCTGCGGGTTGACGAGCCCCTGCAGCTTCTTGCAGCCGTAGTAGTTGGTGTACGAAACCTGCGCGATGCCGAAGAACCTGTGCGTGGTGGCCGGCGGCTCCATCGCCTGCAGCATCACCCAGTCGGCAGCCGGCGCCTGGCCCGAAAGCGCCAACGCGGCGAATGCGCCGGCCGCCAACAGCACCCGCCTTTGTTCCATGGCGTTTCCTCCGCGTCGAGGCGCTTCTATTGCGCAGGACTCAAGGGCAGCAGCTTTCGTCCCGGATGCCGGCCTTCTTGAGAAAGAAGGCGAGCGGACAGAAGCGCGTGATCCCGCTTTGGGCGAGGTTGAGCCCGACCAGCACCGGCAGGGCGGTCCAGTACGGATGGACGTAATGCGCCAGCGCCAGGCCGAGCAGCACCATCAGGCCGGCGACGAGATGAACGATGCGATCGACTGTCATGCCTTTTCCCCGAATGGGCGTCGAATGGGTCACTGCTTCAGCCGCGGCGAAATGCCGGGCTGGCCGCGGAAATGCGCGTGGCAGGCGACGCAGCCGGCGCTCATGGCGCCGAACTCCGCGGCCGCCGTGCCCATGTCGCCCTTGTCGGCCGCCGCGGCCAGGCGCAGCGCGCTGCCCTCGACGGCTTCCTCCATCGCCGGCAGCACACCGAGGTCCCGGGCGTTGATCTTCTCGAAGGGCAGGTAGGGCAGCAGGCCGCCGCGCGGCAAACGATGGAGGGCGACGCGGCGCGCCGCGTCGGCCGCCAGGGCGCCGTTGTCGGTGGCGATGGCGGCGGCGACCGACTGGTAATCGGCGAGGATCTCCGCCATCACTTGGCGCAGGGTCAGCGTGTCGCTGTGGCGCGGGTGCTTGATGGCGATCTTGAGCAGGAACTGCTGGATTTCGGGCGGCAGCGCCCTGGCCTTTTCCTGCAGCTCGGGCTTCATCAGGCCCATGCTCTTTTGCAGGAAATCCTTGCCGCGCTGCATGTCCTCGGGCGAGGGCGCCTGCGACCAGGCCGCCGCGCTCATGCCGAGGCCAATCGCCAGCGTCGTTGCCAGGCCCCACCGTTTTGGCGTTCGCATTGGCGTTTTCCCGTTCGCGTTCATTGCCGTTTCCCTCTTGTGTTATGTTTTGCTGCGGCGAGATTAGGAGGGAGCGGTTGCAGCGCGATTGCAGCGCGGCCGCCTCTGTTCCAGGTTGTTTCACGGGCGAAACATGGCCGAACACCGCGGTCGCATCCTGGTGGTGGATGACGACGAGGGGCTGCGCGAGCTGCTGGTGCGCTACCTGTCGGGCAACGGCTACGAAGCCGCCGGCGTCGGCGATGGCCGGGCGATGCGGCAGCACCTGGCGTCGCATTCCGTCGAACTGGTGCTGCTCGACGTCATGCTGCCGGGCGAAGACGGCCTCGCGCTCGCGCGCGAGTTGGGCAGCCACGGCGGCCCGCCGATCATCATGCTCTCGGCGCGCGGCGAGGAGGTCGACCGCATCGTCGGGCTGGAGGTCGGCGCCGACGACTACCTGCCCAAGCCCTTCAGCCACCGCGAGCTGCTGGCGCGCGTGGCCGCGGTGCTGCGCCGCCGGCCGCCGGCCGCCTCAGGCGGGCGCATCCGCCGCTTCGGCCCCTTCGAAGTCGATCTCGAGGCGCACCGCGTGGCCCGCAACGGCGAAGACATCGGCGTCTCCGGCGCCGAGTTCGCTCTGCTCAAGGTGCTGATCGAGAACCCCGACCGCGTGCTCAGCCGCGACGCGCTCGTCGAGCTGCTCAAGGGCTACGAGCGCTCGCCCTTCGACCGCATGGTCGACGTGCGCGTCACCCGCCTGCGGCGCAAGATCGAGCCGGATCCGGCCCACCCGGTCTACCTGCGCACGGTGTGGGGCGAGGGCTACCTCTTCTCGCCCGGCGGCGCGCGCAAGCCGTGATGCTGCCGCGCACCCTGTTCGGGCGCACGACGCTGGTGATCGCGCTGGTGTCGTTCGCCTTCCAGATTTTCACGATCGCCGTCATCACCTATTTCGCGCTGGTGCCGATCGGCCGCAACGCCACGCGCGACCTGGCCGCGTTGATGGTCGAGACCGCCCACAAGTGGCAGGCCGAACCCGCAGAGGAGCGCCCGTGGCTGCAGGAGCGCATCGGCCGCCTGTACCGCATCCAGGTGCAGGATCCGCCGGGCGAGACAGCCGGCTTCACGCGCATGCTGCCGTATTTCCAGTTGCTCGAATCGGCGCTCAGCGCCCGCAGCGAAGAAGACATCGTCCTGCGCGCCAGCCATGCCGGCGACGGCGAGCAGTGGTACTGGGCCGACCTGCCCACGGCGAAAGGCAAGGTGCGCGTCGGCTTTCCGGCCAGTCGTGTCGACGTGCAGCCCTGGCTGGCGATGCTGCTGATCCTCACGGTGGGCCTCATCGTCACGCTCAACACCTCGGCCGGCCTGGCCAGCTGGCTGATCAGGCCGCTGGCGCGGCTGGCGGCGGCAACGCAGCGCATCGGCCAGGGCCGGCGGCCCGAACCGCTGCCCGAAAGCGGCCCGGCCGAACTCGCCACCCTGGCGCGCGAGTTCAACCGCATGGGCGAGCAGGTGGAGGAGCTGCTCGCCAACCGCACCACGTTGCTCGCGGGCATCTCGCACGACCTGCGCACGCCGCTGGCGCGCATGCAGCTGGCGCTGGGCATGCTTTCCGAGAAGCCCGACCGCGATCTCATCGAGCGCGTGCTGCGCGATGTCCAGGGCATGAACGAGCTGATCGCGCGCTGCCTGGAGGTGAGCCGCGATTTCGCCGAACAGGCCTCGGCGGAGCTGAACCTGTGCGATCTGCTCGCCGAGGTGGCCGGCGAGTTCGCGCACACCGGCATCGAGATCCGCGGCCGCCAGGGGCCGGACTGCCGCTTGCGCGTGCGACCGCTGGCGCTCAGGCGCATCGTCGCCAACCTCGTCGACAACGCCTTGCGTTACGGCGCCGGCCAGCCGGTGGACATCGAGTACCGCATCGAGGACGGCCACGTCGAAGTCTGCGTGCTGGACCGCGGAAAAGGCATCCCCGTCTCGGAGCGCGAGGCGGTGTTCCGCCCCTTCCATCGCCTGGAGCCTTCGCGCAGCAGCAGCACCGGCGGCAGCGGGCTGGGGCTGGCCATCGTGCGCCAGCTCGCCAGCGCCAACGGCTGGAGCGTGGAACACCGCGAGCGCGAGGGCGGCGGCACCGCCGCCTGCGTGCGGCTGCCGCTGGAAGGGTAGCTTCGAGTCGCGCCGGGCGCGGCTGGAAGCTGCCGGACCGAGAGGGCGGATGTTGCCTGGCTGGCCAGGGCCCGCTCGCACCGGGCCGGGGGTGGCCTACCATGCGCGCGCCGGCCAGCGCCGGCTCGTCCGCCGCATACGCCAAGAACGCGAAGACCGCGATCGCTGCCCGCCGCGCCGACATCGACGCGAGCGCCGCGCGCCTGCTGGCCACCGGCCGCCGGCCGGCGATCGCCGTGCTGCTGGGCTCCGGCTGGGGACCGTTCGCGGCAAACGCTGCGCGAGCCGCTCGTCATTTCGTACGCCGAACTGCCGGCGTTCCCGGTGCTCGCCGTCGGCGGCCATGCCGGCCAAGGTGACGCTCGGCCGCGTCGGCCGGCACGAAGTGGCGGTGCTCGCCGGGCGCCAGCACGCCTACGAGACCGGCCGCGCCGACGGCATGACCGGCGCCGTGCGCACGCTGGCCGCGGCCGGAGTGAAGGTGCTCGTGCAGACCAACGCCGCCGGCAGCCTGACGCATGCGCTGCCGCCGGGTTCGACGATGCTGATCAGCGACCACCTGAACCTCTCGCAAGCGTCGCCGCTCTTCGGCGAGCCCGGCGACGACCGCTTCGTCTCGATGGTGAACGGATACGACAGCGCGCTGCGCGAAGGAGCCAAGGCCGCGGTGCGCGCACTCAGCAGCAGCGTTGCCGGGACCGACGCGGGTCGTGAGGCGGACCGTAAGCCGGACCGTAAGGCCGGCCGTGACGCAGGCAGCGACGCCGGGGGCGAGGCAAGCAACGCCGATCGCGCGCCGATCGGCGAAGGCGTCTACGCCTGGTTCCTCGGGCCGCAGTTCGAGACGCCGGCCGAGATCCGCATGTGCCAGGTGCTCGGCGCGCAGGCGGTGGGCATGAGCACGGTGCCCGAGACGATCGCGGCGCGCCACGCGGGCCTGCGCGTGCTGGCCGTGTCGCTGCTCACCAATATGGCCGCGGGGCTCTCGGACGAACGCCTGAGCCATGCGCACACGCTGGCCGTGGCCGCCAAGGCGAGCGATCGAGCGGTAGCGCAGCTCACGGCCATCGTCGAGCGGATGGAGGTCTGAACGCGATGGCGGCATCGAAGCCAGGGCAACAAACACCGATGACGCCGGCAACGTCAGCCGCGCCACCCGCGTCACTCAGGAGCCCGGAAGCGACAGCGCGTCTCGCGCTCGCGTGCCTGGACCTGACGAGCCTGAGCGACAACGACGACGAAGCGGCGATCGAGCATCTGTGCGAACGCGCCGTCGGCGCGCCGGGCCGCGGCGCAGTGGCGGCCGTGTGCGTGTGGCCGCGCTTCGCGTCGCTGGCGCGGAGGCGGCTGCCGGCGTCGATCCGCGTCGCGGCGGTAGCGAACTTCCCCGCCGGCGGCAGCGATGTCGATGCCGCGGTTCGCGACACGCGCCAGATCGTCGCCGCCGGCGCCGAAGAGGTCGATGTCGTGCTGCCGTGGCGCGATCTCGCCGCCGCCCCGGCTTTGCTGCGCGCGGTGCGCCGCGCCTGCGAAGGCCGCTTGCTGAAGGTGATCCTCGAGACCGGTGAACTCGGCAGCGACGAAGCGATCCGCAACGCCTGCCGCATCGCGCTCGATGCCGGCGCCGACTTCCTGAAGACGAGCACCGGCAAGGTGTCGGTCAACGCCACGCCGCATGCCGCGGAGTTGATGCTGCGCGCCATCGCCACCGACCTGCGGGCCGCGCCGCGCGTGGGCTTCAAGGCGGCCGGCGGCATCCGCACCGTCGCCGATGCCGGCGTTTATCTGGCGCTGGTGGCGCAATGGCTGGGCGCCGAAGCGCTGCGACCGGCGCGCTTTCGCATCGGTGCCAGCGGCTTGCTGAACGACATCGAGGCGGTGCTCGCCGGCAGTGCCGCAGCCGGCACGGGCCAGCAACCGGGGTCATCGACGTACTGAACGAACCGATCAAGCAGGGCGAACACCACACCATGCCGTCCATCCGCATCCGCATCGCCCTTGCGCGCGGCCGCGCCGCTTCGGCCTTCGACGCGTTCGCCACGTTCCCGGCGTCCGGCACGTTCGCCACGTTTGCGACCTGGGCGGCCGTCGTCGCCGCGGCAACGCTCGCCGGCTGCGCGATCGAGCCGCCGCGCGCCACCGAGCCGGTGGCCGTGAAGATCCTCGCCATCAACGACTTCCACGGCAACCTGCGGCCGAGCGCCGGCGGCATCCGCATCAAGGATCCGGCCGACGCGACGAAGACCGTCGTCGTCCCCGCGGGCGGCAGCGAGCACCTGGCCACGCTGGTGGCGCAGTTGCGCGCGACGAACCCGAACCACATCTTCGTCGCCGCCGGCGACCTGATCGGCGCGACGCCGCTGCTCTCCTCGCTGTTCCGCGACGAGCCGACGATCGAATCGCTGAGCCTGATGGGGCTGGAAGCGAGCGCCGTCGGCAACCACGAGTTCGACAAGGGCGCCGACGAGCTGCTGCGCATGCAGCGCGGCGGCTGCAGCAGCGCCGCCGGCAGCGGCAGCGCCGAGCCGTGCAAGGGGCCGCAGCCGTTCACCGGCGCGCGCTTCACATACCTCGCCGCCAGCACCGTCGTCAACGCCACCGGGCAGACGCTCTTCCCTGCGTACCACGTCAAGCGCTTCCAGGGCATTCCGGTCGCGTTCATCGGCCTGACGCTGAAGGACACGCCCACCATCGTCGTGCCCGACGGCGTTCGCGGCCTCACCTTCCGCGACGAAGCCGAGACGGTGAACGCGCTCGTGCCGGTGCTGAAACAGCAGGGCATCGGCGCCATCGTGCTGCTCATCCACGAGGGCGGCGCGCCGACGGGCGACTACAACGAATGCCCCGGCATCAGCGGCGCCATCGTCGGCATCGTCGAGAAGCTGGACCGCGCGGTGGACCTCGTGATCAGCGGCCACACGCACCGCGCCTACAACTGCCGCATCGGCGGGCGGCTGGTCACCAGCGCCGACAAGTACGGCACGGTGCTGAGCGAGATCGACATCGTCCTCGACCCGAAGACGGGCGGCGTGACGAGCGCGCGCGCCGACAACCAGATCGTGCGCACGTCGTTCGCGAAGGACGCGCGGCAGACGGCGCTCATCGAGACCTACGAGCGGCTGGTGGCGCCGCTCGCCCAGCGCGTCGTCGGCCGCATCGCGGCGCCGCTTTCGCGCACGGCGGCGGCCAACGGCGAGAGCGCGCTCGGGCAGGTGATCGCCGATGCGCAGCTCGCCGCCACGGCGCGCGAGTTCGGCGCGCGGCTGGCGCTGATGAACCCGGGCGGCATCCGCGCCGACCTCGCGCCGCGCGCCGGCGACGACGGGCAGGTGCGCTACGAGGACCTCTTCTCGGTGCAACCGTTCTACAACAACCTCGTCACGATGACGCTCACCGGCGCGCAGCTCGTGCAGGTGCTCGAGCAGCAGTGGCTGAATCAGCCCACCGCCGCCGGGCGCGTGCTCTCGGTCTCGCGCGGCTTCACGTATGCGTGGGACGCGAGCAAGCCGCCGGGGCAACGCATCGTGCCCGGCAGCGTGAAGTTCGACGGCGTGCCGATCGCCGCCGACGCGACCGTGCGCGTCACGGTCAACGGCTTCCTCGCCGGCGGCGGCGACAACTTCACCGTGCTGCGCCAGGGGCGCGAGGTGCGCACCGGGATGATGGACGTCGACGCGTTCGAGGAGTTCGTGCGCGCCGCCGGACCGGGCGTGGCCCCTGGCACGCTCGATCGCATCACGCGACTGAATTGAAGGCAGTGTCCTCGGCGCGCTGTGCTCGGGCTCCCTCGCCCACATCAGGAGGCGGAGCCTCCGGCTCCGCGGGCGGCAGAGGGGGAGGAAGACGCTCGTGCTGCCGCAGCAGGTGATCGCCGCCAAGCGCGACGGCGCAGCGTTGTCGCGGCAGCAGATCGACGCTTTCGTCGCCGGCCTCGTGGCGGGCGAGCAGGATGCCGCGCGCTGGAGCGACGCGCAGGCCGCGGCGCTGGCAATGGCGATCGTCCTGCGCGGCATGGACGGCGCCGAGACCGTGGCGCTGACGCACGCGATGACGCACTCCGGCCGCGTGCTCGACTGGCGCGCCGAGGGCTTCGACGGCCCCGTGCTGGACAAGCACAGCACCGGCGGCGTCGGCGACAAGGTGAGCCTCATGCTGGCTCCGATCGTCGCCGAGGCCGGCGCCGCGGCCGGCGTCATCGTGCCGATGATCAGCGGCCGCGGCCTCGGCCACACCGGCGGCACGCTCGACAAGCTCGAAGCGTTGCCCGGCTACACGGTGAACCCACCGCACGCAACGCTCGTGCGCACGCTGCGCGAGGCCGGCTGCGCGATCGTCGGCGCCTCGGCCGAACTGGCGCCGGCCGACCGGCGGCTCTACGCGATCCGCGACGTGACGGCCACGGTGGAGAGCGTGCCGCTCATCACCGCCAGCATCCTCGCCAAGAAACTGGCCGCGGGATTGCAGGCGCTCGTGCTCGACGTGAAGGTGGGCAGCGGCGCGATGATGGCCGCGCTGCCGGCGGCGCGCGCGCTCGCCAGGAGCCTCGTCGACGTCGCGGCAGGCGCCGGCTTGTGTGCGCGCGCTCTCATCACCGACATGGACCGCGTGCTCGGCTTCGCGGCCGGCAACGCGCTCGAAGTGCGGGAGGCCATCGACTTCCTCGCCGGCCGCGGCGGTGCCGGCGGACGTGCGACTCGCGAGCCGCGCTTGCTGGAACTGACGTTGACACTGGCCGCGCAGGCGCTGCAAGCTCGGCGGCGCGGCGGCGGACTTGCATGAGGCGCGCGCAAGGCCGAAGCGGCTGCCGGCGGCGGCGCTGCCGAGCGCTTCGCGCGCATGCGCACTCGGTGGCCCGCGCGACGTGCTGCGCGCGCCGGGCTCACGGCGCCGGTCGTTCGCGATGCCGGCGCCGATGGCAGGCCGCATCGCGCGCGTCGACGTGCGCGCGCTGGGCCTGGCTATCGTCGCGCTCGGCGGCGGCCGGCGGCATGGCGGCAACGAGCGCATCGACCCGCGCGTGGGGCTCACGCATGGGCGCGCCGGGGCAGCGTGTGGCTGCCGGCGAGCCACTGGCGCAGGTGCACGCCGCCGATGCCCAAGCGCGGCGCCGCCTGCGCCGTGGTGGCCGCGGCGTTCGTCATCGCGGAGAGCGCGCCGCGGGCGACGGCATGGCCGCCGTCGGGATCGAGACGATCGACGCCGGCACGGCGCTTGCCCCGCCCGGCGCACCACAATCACCCGCCTGAAGGCACGCTGCATCAGGCACGCCGCCCAGCCATCGCCATGAACCTCATCCCGGACATCCGCGTGAACGTCAGCCCGAACGTCATGCCACCTCAGCGCAGGCATCGACCCGAACATCGCGCCCAGCATCACCGCGAACACGGTCCCGACAGGGAGGCCTGCGCGAACCCGGCCGCAATCGGCCGACCTGCTGCTCGCACCCCCGGTGCGGCGTGGCTGGCGGCGTCTTGCTGCGCACTGCTGGCCTTCGCCGTCCCCACGGCGACCCTGGCAGCCACGACGGCACCGCCATCGGCAGCCAGCGGCACCGCGCATCGCGCGGCGTCTGCCACCGCAGGCGGTGTCGAGCGGGCCGCGTCGGCCACGGCGAGCGGTGTCGAGCGCGCGGCGTCGGCCACGGCCGGTGGCGTGCGGCGCGCCGCCTCAGCCACCGCCGGTGGCGTGCACCGCGCCGCTTCGGCCACCGCCAGCGGCGTCGCGCGGGCCGAACACGCAGCCGCCAGCGGCGCGCCGCGCCGCCAGCGCCGTCGAGCACGGCGCGCGCGGCGCGCGGGCGTTGCGGTGGACAACACGGCGCGCCGCATCGGCGTGCCTCGGCGCCGGCTCGGCCCCGGCGAAGAACCCGCAACCGGGGAGCAGCAACTGAAGCGCAGCGAACGCAGCGTCGCCGTCAAGGTCTGCTGCATCGCCGGCCTGGACGAAGCGCGCCAGGCGTTCGCCGCCGGCGCGCAGGCGCTCGGCCTCGTCTCGGCGATGCCCAGCGGCCCCGGCGTCATCGGCGAGGCGCTGATCGCCGAGGTGGCCGCGGCGCTGCGCGGCGAGCCGGTGCGCACGTTCCTGCTCACCGCGCACACCGACGCCGAAGCGATCGCCGCGCAGCACCGGCAGTGCGGCACGACGACGCTGCAGCTCGTCGACCACGTGCCGCCGCGCGAGCTGGCGCAACTGCGCGCGCTCTGCCCCGGCGTCGAGCTGGTGCAGGTCATCCACGTCACCGACGAAGCTGTGCTCGCCGAAGCGGAGGAAGCCGCGCCGCTGGTCGACGCGCTGCTGCTCGACTCGGGCAACCTGGAAGCTCGCGGTGAAGCAGCTCGGCGACACGGGCCGCACGCACGACTGGTCGCTGGCGCGGCGTATCCGCGATGCGGTGCAGCCGCTGCCGCTGTGGCTGGCCGGCGGGCTGCATGCGGGCAACGTCGGCGAGGCGGTGGCTCGCGTGCGGCCGCATGGGGTGGACTTGTGCAGCGGCGTGCGCAGCGAGGGCCGGCTCGATGCCGCTGCTCGCGCGTTCATGGCCGCGGTTCACGCGGCCTGATCACGCGGCCTGATCACGCCGCCCGCGCCGGGCCTGAAGGCGCCGCCGCGCGCGAAGCGCTACCAGGCGTAGCCGCTGAGCCCCCCGGACTGCAACCAGTAGATGTTGTCGCCGATCAGCACGCTGCGCTGCTCGGCGATCGCGCCGGGCGCTGGCGCCGGCGCAGGGGGTGCCAGGGCCGGCTTGGCGCTCAGCGTGCCGGCGACCAGGTCCACCTCGAGCCGCTGCAGGCGCTCACGCGGGTTCGCGTAACTGGCGTCGACGAGGAAGAGCGGCGTCGCCAGCCGCATCGTGCTGCCCTGCTGCAGCAAGGTGAGGCCGTGTCGCGAATGGTCCAGGCCGCTCTGGCTGCCGCTGCTGCCGAAGACCTGCGTGGCCAGTTCGCGCGGCCGCGTCGCGTCGGCCACGTCGAAGAGCGACACCTTGACGCCGCCGACGCGGTTCGTGGCCGCATCGACTTCCTTGCCCACACCGAGCAGCAGCCGCTCCGACAACGGCACCAGGTGGTCCGAGAAGCCGGGCGCTTCGAGAACGCCGGCCACCTTCGGGTCGGCCGGGTCGGCGAGGTCGAGCACGTAGAGCGGGTCGATCTGCCGGAAGGTCACGACGTAGCCGCGCGCGCCGGCGAAACGCACGCCGTGCACCTGCTCGCCGGGCTTGCCGAGCGGCTGCGGCCGGCGCGAATTCGGCAGCGTCGCGAGCGCCTCGAGGCGGCCACCGTTGCTGCCCATCACCTCGCGCAGGATGGTGAGCGTGGCCGGCGACGGTGGCGTTGCACTCGTCGCGTCGTCGATCGTCAGCCAACCCACCGTGCCGGTGAAGCTGAGCACGCGCAGCAGGCCGTCGTGCTCGCCGAGGCGCCAGCTCTTGCGTTCCGGGTCCCAGCCGAGATGGCCTTCGACGTCGCCGCTGGCGCGGTAGGCGAGGCGCCCGGTGGTCGCGTCGAAGCCGAACTTGTGGATGTCGGTGCGCATCGCCGCCGGGTAGCGCAGCGGCGCCGCGCCGCCACCCGACGCGATCGTGTACAGCCAGCGCGTGCTGGCAAGGTAGATCGATTGCGGGGTCATGTACAGCGCCTCGGTGCCGCCGATGAAGCAGCGGCTCGCCGGCGCGAGGCTCGGCGCGCGCAGGTCGAAGACGGTGATCGTGGTCACCGCGAGCGTCAGCGACGCGTTGGCCGGCTGCACCCAGCAGTCGGTCTCGTTCAGCATCGGCTGCGTGCTGCCGTCGGCGAGGCGGCGCAGCGGCAGCAGGTCCGCACCCCGCGTCGCCACGATCGCCGCTTCGCGGGCGGCGGGGGTGGTGTCGGCCGGCAGCTGGTCGGCGGCGAGCATCGGCAGGTACTCGCTGACGAGCACGAGGTGGTCGCCGACGCGGCGCGCATCGACGACGCGGCCGTCGAACTCGAGACGCGCGGTGGCGGCCGGCGCCGCGGGATCGGCGACGTCGAAGCGCTCGACGGCGACGAGGTTGCGCATCCATACCGGTCCGGGCAGCAGGGCCGGGCAGAGGTCGACGCAGGGGTTGCCGACGATGTCGGCCCAAGCCTCGCTCGCCACGGCGAGCGCCTTGCCGTCGCCGGCGAGCACGAGGCCGCGCGGCGACAACGCGGCAGCGCTGCCCAGCGCCAGCGGTGCGGAGCCGCGTTCCTCGAGCGCGCCCGAAGCGAGCCTGCGCGTCGTGCGCAGCAGCGGCTTCGCGCTGTCGTGCCGATCGAGGCTGAAGAGGTGGACGCCGTCGGTCTTCAGCAGGTCGGGCTCGTCCACGTCGCGTTCCTGCGTCAGCGCGTTGGCGAACGACGGCGATGCGCCGGTGGCCGGCGCCGCGGCGCCGACCGGCAACGGGACGACGGTGCCGGCTGCGGCGGGCGCGTTGCCGGCCTGGCGCTGCGCGGCGCGTTCGCGCAGCACGCGCTGCACGTAGGTCGTCAGGTCGCCGGGCTGGCTCGGCTCGAGCGCCGGCGATGCGGGATCGGGGTCCTCCGCGTTGCCGCCACCGCCGCCGCATGCGACGAGGGCCAGGAAGGGCGGAGAGGGTGACGAGCCGCGAAAGCCGCGCGAGCCTGTGAAGGAAACGAGGCGGGCGACATCGAACGAACTCCAGCAGGTCTGCCCGCCAGGCGCTTGCGAGGTTTCGGCGTTGTGGGAAAATATCCCACATGCCGCCCACCTGTCAACCACCCAACCGGCGCCGCCGCGTCTGGTGTCAGCGCCGCATCGGGTGCCGCCGTCGATGAAGGTCCGCAGTTGCCGGTGTCACCGGAGTCGGCAGCCTGATGAAGGCCGCCGGCGAACCGGGCGTCGTGCTGGCGCGCGTGCTGATGACCGCTGCGCCCGCTCGTGCGCCTGCTCGTGCATCACGGCATCACCTACCCGCGTTGAGCGGCGGCGCTGAAGCGCGTCCTCGACGAGGCGCAGCGCGAACTCCAGCGGCGCGGCATGCCCGTCACCGACAGCGCCTTGACGCTTCTGTCCGGCGCACCGGCGCGACGTGCGTAGCGCTGACGCGCGAGCCGCGCGCCGCTGCGGCGGCCAGCCGCGGCGACATGCCCTCGCGGGCAGCCTGGCGGCCGAAGTGGTGGGCCGCTGGATGCACGAGCGCGCCGCTTCCTCGACCGTGGCGGCTACCTCAAGGTGCTGCCGCGCGGCAAGGCCGGCGCCGGCGAGCGCGGCACCTTCGACGACCTCGTCGAAGGCATCAGCCGCGACGTGCGGCCGCGCGCCGTGCTCGACGAGCTGCAGCGGCTCGGCGTCGCCGAGGAAACCGGAGGACGGCGGCGTGCGCCTGCTCGCCGAAGGTTTCGCGCCGAAGCGCGGCTTCGACGAGATGGCCGCGCCTTCGCGGCCAACCTGCACGACCACGCCGCCGCCGCGGTGGCCAACCTGCGCGGCGAGGCCAACTTCCTCGAGCAGGCCGTGTTCGTCGACGAGATCGGCGAGGCCTCGGTGAAGCAGCTTCGCAAGCCGCGGTCGCGGCGTGGAAGACGGCGATGCGCGATGATGGGCGTGGCCCGGCAGAGCTTCGACGCCGACCGCTCGCTGCCCGCGGACCAGCGTGGCCGGCGCGCGCTTCGGTGTCTACTTCTTCAGCGAAGCGCAGGAATACCTTGCGAGCGAACTTCATCAGCGCGAGTCCACTGCAGGCCCGGCGAAGCTGCGCGCGGTCGTCCCTGCTGCTGCGTCAGCCGGCCCGACCCACACCGCCCTCGCCGCGCTGTTGCTGGTGGTGTTGGCCTTCGCGCTCGCGCTGCTCGGCGGCTGCGGCCCGGGCCTTGGCGGCACCGGCACCGGCGCCACGGCCGACGCGATGGCGGCCTACGGTGCGCGCGACGTGCCGGTTTGCGAGTCGGACTTCGCCGACCTGATCGGCTGCAACGCGCCGAGCGCCGGCGCGGCGCCGCTGCCGGCCGGCGGCGCGCTCGCCGAGTCGTCGCCGGCCAGCGCCGATGCGCTGCTGGCGCTCGACGGCAACGAAGCCGCAGTGGAGTCTGCGCTGCGCCGACACCGTCTTCATCGGCAACTGGGGCAGGTCGGCCGGCCGCGCCGCGCTACTACGGCAACGCCATCGAAGGCGGCAGCCGCGTGCAGCTGGCCTCGATGCAGGTGCAGCGCAGCGGCAACGGGGTCAACGTGACGCTTGTCGACTCGCTCGGGCGCGTCATCGCCGGGCCACTGCTGCTGACGCCGGTGGCCGGCACGACGAACGCCGCTGCCTGCCCCTGACCATCGCCTTGGCCGCGCGGGGCCGAGCGCGCGCCGGGCCGCGGCGCAGTGGCGTTCGTTCACCCGCCGACGAGCCTCGGCGACCGCCTCGCCCATCTCGCTGGTGCTGGCCTGGCCGCCCAGGTCGCGTGTGCGCGGACCTTCGAGCACGCGCTCGATGGCGCTGATGATGGCGTCGTGCGCGGCGCGCTCGCCGAGGAAGTCGAGCATCATCGTTGCCGATCAGATCATCGCCACCGGGTTGGCGATGTTCTGCCCGTAGATGTTCGGCGCCGAGCCGTGCACCGGCTCGAAGAGCGACGGGAACCTGCGCTCGGGGTTCAGGTTGGCCGAAGGCGCGATGCCGATCGTGCCGGTGCACGCCGGGCCGAGGTCGGAGAGGATGTCGCCGAAGAGGTTCGTCGCGACGACGACATCGAAGCGGTCGGGCTGCAGCACGAAGCGCGCGCTCAAGATGTCGATGTGCCGCTTGTCCACCGCCACCCGCGGGTACTTCGCATGCATCGCGTCGGCGCGGTTGTCCCACCACGGCATGCTGATGGCGATGCCGTTGCTCTTGGTGGCGACGGTGAGCTTCTTGCGCGGGCGCGACGCCGCGAGGTCGAAGGCGTACTTCAGCAGCGCGGTCGGTGCCGTGGCGCGAGAACACCGCTTCCTGGATGACGAACTCGCGCTCGGTGCCGGGGTACATCACGCCGCCGAGGTTGGTGTATTCGCCTTCGGTGTTCTCGCGCACGATGTAGAAGTCGATGTCGCCGGCCTTGCGCGGGTTGCCCTTCGCGTCCACCAGCGGGCAAGGCACGCCTTCGAACAAGCGCGCCGGGCGCACGTTGATGTACTGGTCGAATTCGCGCCGGAACTTCAGCAAGCTGCCCCACAGCGAGACATGGTCGGGGTAGCCGCTCGCGGGCCAGCCGACGGCGCCGAAGAGCACGCGCGTCCATGCCTTCGAGCTGCGCTTTCCAGTCGTCGGGCATCATCTGCCCGTGCGCGGCGTACCAGTCGCAGCTCGCCCAGGCGATGGGCTGGATGTCGAGGCGGAAGCCGAAGCGTCGCTGCGCCGCTTGCAGCGTGCGCAGCGCCTCGGGCATCACTTCCTTGCCGATGCCGTCGCCGGGAATGGCGGCGATGCGATAGGTCTTGGGCATATGGGTTCGCAGTCCTTCGTGGAACGTTCAGTCTCGGCCGTCTTCAGCAGCCGAGCTGCCGTGCGAGGTCGTTGAAATCCTCGGCTGTGAAGTCGAACTCGCCGTCGGCAAACGGCTCCGGCGTGCCGCCGGGCCCTTTCTCCAGCGGCCTCTTCACGCAGGCGGTGGCGAGGCCGCACTTGGCAGCAGCGCGCAGGTCGCTCGGGTGCGCGGCGACCATCATCACCTGCGCCGGCGCCAGGTCGAGCAGCTTCGCCGCGCCGAGGTAGACCTCGGGGTCGGGCTTGTAGTGGTTGAAAAGCTCGGCCGACAGCACGCAGTCGAACGGCAGGCCGCCGTGGCGCGCGAGATCGACCAGCAGCGACAGGTTGCCATTGGACAGCGTCGCCAGAACGAAGCGCTTCTTCAGCCGCGCCAGGCCGCCGGCGCTGTCGGGCCAGGGGTCGAGGCGATGCCAGATGCGGTTCAGCGCCGCTGCATCGGCTTCGGGCAGCGCAATGCCGCGCCCGGCAAGGACGCGATCGAGGATGCGCCGGTGCAGCCCGTCGATGTTCGTCCACGGCAGCGCGCCCGAGCGCACGTCCTGCATCGCCGGCTGGTAGCCGGCGCGCCAGTCGAGCGCGAAGCGGCCGCCGTCGCTGGCGAGCTTGAGCCGCGCCACCTCGGCGGCGATGCTGCCGTACCAGTCGACGACGGTGCCGAAGATGTCGAAGGTGAGCGCGCGGATGTGGGCGCCGATGTCCGTGTGTGGCATGGTGGGCCGGCAGCATAGCGGCCCGCACGCGTTGCGGATAATCCCGCGCGTGCCCAATTCCAAGACCCCTGCCTCGGCCGCGCCGACGGCGCTGACCGCCCTGTCGCCGCTGGACGGCCGCTACGCGGCGCGCCTGGCCGCGCTGCGCCCGCTGCTCAGCGAATACGGTCTCATGCACCGCCGCGTGCAGGTGGAGATCGAGTGGTTCATCGCTTTGTCGGACGCGGGCTTCGCCGAGTTCGAGCCGCTCACCGAAGCCGGGCGCGGCCTGCTGCGCTCGCTGGTGCATCGCTTCAGCGAAAGCGACGCCGCGGCGATCAAGGAGATCGAGCGCACGACGAACCACGACGTGAAGGCGGTCGAGTACTGGATCAAGGGCCGCCTGAAGGGCCACCCGGGGCTGGAGCGCGTGGGCGAGTTCGTGCACTTCGCCTGCACCAGCGAGGACATCAACAACACCAGCCACGCGCTGATGCTCGAAGCGGCGCGCAAGGAGGTGCTGCTGCCTGCGCTGGACGCCATCGTCGAGTCGCTGCGCGCGCTCGCCGCGGCCGAGGCCGCCACGCCGATGCTGGCGCGCACGCATGGCCAGGCCGCGAGCCCCACCACCGTGGGCAAGGAAGCGGCCAACGTGCTGGCGCGCCTGGCCAACGCGCGCGCCCGCATCGCCGCCGTGCCGCTGCCGGCGAAGATGAACGGCGCCGTCGGCAACTACAACGCGCACCTCGCGGCCTGGCCCGAGTTCGACTGGGAGCGCTTCGCGCGCACGGTGGTCGAGCAGCGCCTGGGCCTGGCGTTCAATCCGCTGACGACGCAGATCGAGCCGCACGACGGCATCGCCGAGCTGTTCGACGCGGTGGCGCGCGCCAACACCGTGTGCATCGACTGGTGCCGCGACGTCTGGGGTTATGTCTCGCTCGGCTACTTCAAGCAGAAGCTCAAGGCCGGCGAGGTGGGCTCGAGCACGATGCCGCACAAGGTCAACCCGATCGACTTCGAGAACGCCGAGGGCAACTACGGCATCGCCAACGCGTTGCTGTCGCACATGAGCCAGAAGCTGCCGCTGTCGCGCTGGCAGCGCGACCTGACCGACAGCACCGTGCTGCGCAACATGGGCGTGGCGCTCGGCTACACGGTGCTGGCGCACGGCAGCCTCGCCATCGGCATGGGCAAGCTCGAAGTGCACCGCGAAGCGCTCGCCGCCGACCTCGAAGGCGCGCCCGAGGTGCTGGCCGAGGCCATCCAGACCGTCATGCGCCGGCACGGGCTGGCCGACCCCTATGAGCGGCTGAAGGCGTTCACGCGCGGCCGCGAAGTCACGCTGGCGGCGATGCGCGAGTTCATCGCGACGCTCACTGAACTGCCCGCCGCCGAGCGTGCGCGCCTGATGGCGATGACGCCGGCCACCTACACCGGCGCCGCGGCGGCGCTGGCGAAGAAGGCGGCGAAGCGCTGATGGCAGCGGCGACGTCCAGCCCAGGCGCGGCGCGCAACGGCGCCCGGCCCTTGTTCACCGCGCAGCTCGCGGCCGCCGAGGCACGCGCACGCTCGCTGCTGTGCGTGGGCCTGGACCCCGAGCCGGCGCGCTTCCCCGCCGCCTGGCGCGGCGACGCGCGGCGCATCTTCGACTTCTGCGCCGGCATCGTCGAGGCCACGCACGACCTCGTGCTCGCGTTCAAGCCGCAGATCGCGCACTTCGCTGCCGAGCGCGCCGAGGACCAGCTCGAGCGCCTCGTCGCGCACATCCGCAAAGTGGCGCCCGAGGTGCCGGTGATCCTCGACGCCAAGCGCGGCGATGTCGGCTCGACGGCGCAGAACTACGCCCGCGAGGCGTTCGAACGCTATCGAGCCGACGCGGTGACGCTGTCGCCGTTCATGGGCAGCGACAGCCTCGAGCCCTACATGCGCTACGAAGGGCGCGGCCTCATCGTGCTGTGCCGCACGTCCAACCCCGGCGGCGCCGATCTGCAGGAGCTGAAGCTCGAAGGCGGCGAGCTGCTGTACGAGCGCATCGCGCGCCTGGCTGCGAACGAATGGAGCACGCGCTGCGGCGGCCAGCTCGGCCTCGTCGTCGGTGCCACCTACCCGCGCGAGCTGGCTCGTGTGCGCGAGCTGGCGCCGCGGCTGCCGCTCCTGATCCCCGGCATCGGCGCGCAGGGCGGCGACGCCGAAGCCACCGTGCACGCCGGCTGGCGCGCCGACGCGCCGGTGATCGTCAGCTCGTCGCGCGCCGTGCTCTACGCCGGCCAGGAAGGTCAGAGCGGCCCGAGCGACCAGAACGGCCCGAACGGCGAGCACGCAAAGGGCCGCCCGCCTTTTCGCCGCGGCGCGCGCCGCCGCCGGCGCCAGCGCGGCAACTGCTGCAGCGCGCGCGCGGCAGCACCTGAAGCGCTTCGCGCGCTGCTCCGCTGGCCGAGCCGCCGATGGCAGCACCGAGCGCCGTCCAGTACGCGCCGCTGACCGAAGCGCTGGCGGCGAGCGCCCGGCGCACCTTCTTCCGCGTCGCCGCGGCGATGTCGCTGGCCGGGGCGCCGTTGGCGCTGCTGCTGCCGCCCAGGCGAGCCGATCCGTGGTGTCGTCGCCGCGTTCGCGGCCCTGGGGGTCGCCGCGGCGCTGGCCCTGCGCCTGCCGGCGCAAAGGCAACCGCCGGCGCTGACCGCGTTCCTCGCCGCCGACAGCGTGGCGCTGGCCGCCGTGGCTCTGGCCTGGCCCGGCAGCTTCGGCGAAGCGGCGATGGCGCTCTTGGCGTGCTCGCCTGCGTCTCGTTCGCCGGCTCGGGGCGGCGTTCGGGCCTGGCGGTGGCAGCGTTGCAGGTGTTGCTGCTGCTGGCGGTGCACGCCACGCTCTGGCCGGCCGACGCCTCGGCGCAGGGGATGCAAGGCGCGCAGGGCGCGCACCTGGCGCGCCTGGCGCTGCACCTGCTCAACGTGGCCGCCGGCACCGCCGCCGGCTTGCTGATCGCGCGCGCGCTGGTGCTGCCGATGCGCCTGGCCGCCGAGCGCGAGGCGGCGCTGCTGGCGACGCAAAGCCTCTATCGCGACCTCTTCACGCTGAGCCCGGTGGCGCTGGTGGTGCACCGCGCCGGTGTCGCCATCGACGCCAACCCGGCGGCGCTGGCGCCGTACGGCGCCGCCTCGCTGGACGAGCTGCGCCGCCTGAACCTGTACGACTTCTTCGAAGACGGCGAGCACCGCCAGCGCGCCTACGCACGGCGCGACGCGATCCGCGAGCTGCCGATCGGGTCGGTGCTGCCGATGGCCGACTTCCGGCTCGAAGTCGGTGCGCGCGCGCTGTCGGTGCGCATCTCGGGCGTGCGCATCGAGGTCGACGGCGAGCCGGCGGTGCTGGCGATCATCGCCGACGACACCGAGCGCCTGGCCGCCGAAGCGGCGGTGCGCCGCTCGAGGCGTGCTGTCGCACGTGGTGGCGACGACGCCCGACCTCGTCACCGTCACCGAGGTCGCGAGCGGCCGCTTCATCATGGTCAACCCGGCCTTCGAGCGCGACCTCGGCTGACCGCCGCCGAGGCGATCGGCCGCTCGTCGGCGCAACTGCGCACCTGGTGGAGCGGCGAGGAGCGGCCGGCCTTCATCGCCGCACTGCAGGAAAGCGGCCGCATCTACAACCGCCCGGCCGCGTTCCGCACCCGCGCCGGCGGCCGCCTCGAGGTGTCGGTGTCGGCGGCGCGCTTCGCGCTCGCAGGCGGCGAGTACATCGTGCTGAGCGCGCGCGACCTCACGGCGATCGAGCGGCTGCGCCTGGAGCGCGAGGCGATCCTCACCAACGCCTCGGTGGGCATCGCCGTCACGCGCCAGCGCCGCTTCGTGCTGGCCAACCGGCACTTCGAGCAGATGTTCGGCTGGGGCGAGGGCGAGCTGCTCGGCCACGAGGGCCGCGTGGTGTGACCAGGCCGCCTACCGCGGCGTCGGCCGCCACCACGGCGCGGCGCGCTGGCGCGCGGCGAGCGCGTCGAGTTCGAGGCGGTGATGGCGCGGCGCGACGGCGGCACGCTGCTGGCGCAGGTGCGCGCACGGCATCGACCCGCAACAGCCGCAGGACGGCGGCACAGTGTGGATCGTCGAGGACATCACCGCGCGCCGCGAAGCCGAACTGCGCTGCACGAGGCGCGCAGCGCCGCCGAGGCCGCCAGCCGCGCCAAGAGCGCCTTCCTCGCCAACACCAGCCACGAGCTGCGCACGCCGCTGAACGGCATCGTCGGCCTGGCCGCGCTGGCGCGCAACCCGGCGCTGGAAGGCGGCCAGCGCCAGCGCTACCTCGAGCAGATCGTCGACAGCGCCCGTTCGCTGACGGCGCTGATCTCCGACATCCTCGACCTGTCGAAGATCGAGGCCGGCCGCATGGAGCTGGAGCGCGCCGTTCGACCTCGGCGAGCTGCTGCGCACGCTGCAGCAGACCTACGCGCCGCTGGCTGCGGCGCGCGGCCTGGGCTTGCGCTTCGAGGTCGACGCCAGCGTCGGCGCCGGCGCCGTCGGCGACCCGCTGCGGCTGCGCCAGGTGATCGGCAACTCTCCAACGCGCTCAAGTTCACCGCGCAAGGCGGCATCGTCGTGCGGGCGCAGCGCCTGGCAGGCCGGGGCGGCGGATGAAGGAGAGCAACGCCGGCAGCAGGCGAAGCCGGTGCAGGGGAGGAAGCGGAGAACGCGGAGAAGGCGGAGGACGCGGAGAACGCGGAGAAGAGCGGCGACCGCCGCCGCCGGCGAGCGAGTCCGCTTCGAGGTGCACGACAGCGGCGCGGGTATCGAGCCGGCGTTGCGCGCGCGGCTGTTCCAGCCGTTCACGCAGGCCGACGAGTCGACGACGCGGCGCTTCGGCGGCACCGGGCTCGGCTTGTCGATCAGCCGCGAGCTGGCCACGCTGATGGGCGGCGAGGTAGGGGTGGCCAGCGAACCCGGCCGCGGCAGCTGCTTCTGGCTGGAGCTGCCATTGCCGCGCACGACGCTGCCCGAGCCGGGAGCGCCGGCGCCCAGCGACGGCGCGCTGCGAGGCATGCGGGTGCTGATGGTCGAGGACAACCCGGTCAACATGCTGATCGCGGTGGCGATGCTCGAAGGCTGGGGCGTCGAGGTCGAACAGGCCGGCGACGGCGTGCAGGCGCTGGCGCTGCTGAAGCGCGCGCTGGCCGCCAAGCGCGCCCCCGACGCGGTGCTGATGGACTTGCAGATGCCGCTGATGAGCGGCTACGAAGCGACGCAGGCACTGCGCGCGCTGCCCGGCGCCAAGCGGCTGCCGGTGATCGCGCTCACCGCCGCGGCGATGGTCGACGAGCGCGAGCGTGCCAGCGCCGCCGGCATGGACGACTTCCTCACCAAGCCGATCGACCCCGAGCGGCTGCGCGCGACGCTGGCGCGATGGCGCCAAGCCGGCGCGAAGCAGGAACTGCCGGCCGGCGAGCGCCGGCGCTGACGGGGCCGCGCTCGGCGGCGGCCGCTGAACGAAGGCGAAGCGCCCTCGGCCGCCCTCGGGCGGGCCGAACCGGTTCTTGACCTGGTTGAAGGCCCGGTGATCGACCTCTGCGGCCCCACCGCCACCGGTGCGAAGATGCGCCCTTCGGCAGTGGCGACCGGGAGCGATCTTGCTGGGTGGAGTGAAGCAGCGACAAGGGACCGGGCGACAGCAGCAGCAGCAGCAGCAGCAGCAGCCCGCGTGGGTTTCGTGTTGGCGCGGGCGTTCGTACCGGCGTGCGTACCGGCGTCCGTTCCGGCATCCGTTCGGGCATTCCTTCCGGCGCTGGCTCGGCCTGCTGCACGCAGCCGCATGGCTTGCCGCGATGGCACCGACAGCGCAGGCGCAAGGCTCGATGGCGCAGTGCCGCGCCCAGATGCCCGCCGCGGCGGCGCAGCGGCTGCGCGCCTGCGAAGAACACGGCGGCTGCCGCGCCGTGCTGCGCATCATCGACAGCTGCCCGGCGCTGAAGACCTTCGCCGACCTGCTGGGCAGCAATGGCGGCGGCAGCCGGGTCGACGACAGCGTGCTGCGCCGCACGCTCGTCGAAGCGGGCGTGCCGGCCAACGGTTTGGCGAGCTGCACGAGCGAATTCAACCGCGCGCTGTGCCGCAGCTTCCTCAACCTCGAGGCAACCGGGAGAGACGGCCTCCGGCCCGACGCGGGCAGCGCAGTTCGACGCCGCAATGCGACGCCTCGTCGAGCAGCAGGAGCGCGCCCGCATGCCCGCCGACCAGCACCGCGCCGCCGAGATCAAGCTCGAAGCGTGCGCCGGCAGCCGCCCCGGCCCCGACCGCGATACGCCCTGCCGCGAAGCCATCGACGCGGTGCGCGCCTGCGAAGTCTTCCGCGGCGAGTGGACCGCGCGGCGCGACGTGCTGATCGTCGATGCGCAGAAGCTCGGCCAGGCGGCCGCGCAACGCAACCTGCGCCCTCGACATGCCGCCTTGCCCGCAGACGCTGCCGGGCAGCACGCTGACGCCGCAGCAGGCGCTGGTGGCCGCCGCGGCCGACGTGCCCGACAGCAGTGGCGCTGCGCCGCCCGCCACCGAGCGCGCACCGGCCACCACGCCACCGGCGCCGGCCGCGCCGCCACGCACCGAAAGCGGGAGCGGCAGCAGCGCCGGCAACGCGGCCAATGCCGGCGGCGACTGCCGCACCGCGCTGCGGCGCATGGAAGAGCGCTTCGAGACGATCCAGCGCCGCCGCCCGGCGCAGGCCGACCGCCTGGCCACGCAGCAGGTCGAGATCTACATGCTCACCGAGCAGATGGGCCTGCTCGAACACCTGTGCCGCGGCCAGCGCGAGTACGACTTCCTGCGCCCCGCGCGGGCGCCTCGCGCGCACGCTACCGCAGGCCTGCCGCGAGTCGGCTTCGAACCCGGTGAGCGACTGCGTGCGCCGCGCGTGCCTGGTGAGCTGAACGGCGCGCGTGCGGCGCGCCGGGACGCCGTCACGGCCACTGGCCTGCGAGCGCGCGAAGTCGAGCGCGCTCGTTGACCGCGCTCGTTGAACGCGCTCATTGAACGCGCGAGTCGAACGTGCCGGCGACGCGGCAAAGGCCAGATCCGTCACCGAGTGGATGGCTTCCATTCACCCCCGAAGCATGGCCCGCTCCCTACGCTTTGGTCCGTGGCAATAACCGCCGCAGCCACATACGGAGAAGATGACCATGTTCGAATCGCTGGCCCCCTCTCTGACGCCCGCCCGCACGTCGGCCCTCACGTCGGCCCTTGCGTCAACTCGCACGCCCGCCGCCGCCACGTCCACCATCACGTCCCGGCTGCTGCCGTTGCGCGCCCTGCCGCCGGCAGTGGCCGCGGCGCGCCAGGCCGCGCCGATGGCGACGCGCACGCCACCGGTTGCGCCCGCGGCGCCGCTGGCCGCCGAAGCGCTGGGCACGCTGGCGCCGCTGCTGGCCGCGATGCTCATTGAAAAACCGGCAACGGCATGCTGCTCGTCGACGCCGAGGCGCAGGTGCTGTACGCCAACCACCGCGCGGCTCGAGCATCGATGACGAGCATCCGCTGCGCCTCGTGCTCGGCCGCCTCGTCACGGCACAGGCCGGCGAGGCCGCGGCGTTGCAGGAAGCGCTGGCGGCCGCGCGGCGCGGCCTCCGCCGCGCTGCTGACGCTGGGGCGCGGCGACCAGCGCGTGCGCATCTCGGTGGTGCCGCAGGCCGACCCGCGCGCGGCCACTCCCGGCGAGCGCGGCGAAGACGGTGGCCTTGCTGATCCTCGGCAAGCGCCGCATCTGCGGCCAGCTCGCGCTGCACGGCTACGCCCGCGCCGTGGCATGACGCCGGCGAGACGCGCGCGTGCTCGAGCAGCGTGCCGACGACGTGCAGCCCACGAAGATCGCCAGCCACCAGGGCGTGGCCGTGTCCACCGTGCGCACGCAGATCGGCAGCATTCGCGCCAAGACCGGCGCGCGCAGCATCCGCGATCTGCAGCGCCAGGGTGGCGACGCTGCCGCCGATGGTGGGCGCGCTGCGCGGCTCGGCCGCCGCCTGCGCCACGCACGGCACGCACGGCACGCACGGCACGCACGGCGCACGCGACGCACGGCACGCACGGCATCCACGGCACCAACGGCACGGCGCGCGTCGTGCTCGCTTCCTGAACACGCGCGCCGGCGCTCTGCACGAGCGCCGGCGCGGTGGGCCAACCCATCGGGCCGGCGCGCGTCCGGCCGCTCATCCGGGAAAAGCAGGCGGCGCACGCCGCCGGCGCTAAGATCCGGCCAGCCCTGCGCGGCCTGCCGCGAACCATGGTGATGATGGTCGCGGCGGCCGCAGGAACGAAATGACATGACGCGCAAGAACCCGAAGATCCTTCCCCGTCCAGACCCGGCCGTGCTCATCGAGCAGGCCCACTTTCTCCGAGAGCCTGCGCGCGCTGGCGGCGCCGCGGCGAGGCGTTCGTCCGCAAGGGCGCCCAGCTCATCATCGAAGGCGACGCCGGCGACACGCTCTTCATCGTCGTGCAGGGAAAGCTGCGCGCCTGCAGCGTGGGCACCGACGGGCGCGAGGTCACCTACGGCACCTACGGCCCCGGCGAATACGTCGGCGAGATGAGCCTGGACGGCGGCCCGCGCTCGGCCGACGTTGTGGTCGACGAGCCGGGCATCGTGGTGCTGGTGACGCGCGCCACGCTGCTGGCGCACCTGGCGGCGCAGCCGCAGTTCGCGCTGGAGCTGCTGGCCAAGGTGATCCGGCGCGCACGCACGGCGACGCTGAGCCTGCGCCAGATCGCGCTCAACGATGTCTACGGCGCCTGAAGGCGCTGCTCGAGACGCAGGCGGTGCCCGCGGCCGACGGCACGCACGCGCTCGAACCGTCGCCTTCGCACCTGGAGATCTCGCGCGCCATCGGCTGCAGCCGCGAGATGGCCGAGCCAGGTCATGAAGGACCTCGAACTCGGCGGTTATGTCGAGCGGCCGGCGGCACATCCGGCTGCTGCGGGCCTACCTGCGAAGTGGTGAAGGGCCGCAGGAGCCTGCTGCGCGGGCCGATCTCGCGCCTGCGCTTCTCGCCGTCCGCCTGTACGGCGGCGAGGCTCGACGCGACCTCGGGCCGCTGGCGACGGCTCCTGCGGCCCTTCCGAGGATCAGCCTGCGGCAGGGAAGTGCCGGTCGGGCCGCGGCGCGCGCTCGAACTCGGGCTGCGCGCGGGGCAGGCGGCGCTCGATCTCGCGGATGCGGTCGGTGCCGGCCGGGTGCGTCGAAAGCCACGCCGGCGGCGCGCGGCCTGCGCCGGCCTGCGCCATCTTCTGCCACAGCGTGACGCCGGCACGCGGGTCATAGCCCGAACGCGCGGCCAGCAGCAGCCCGAGCGCGTCGGCTTCGCTCTCGTCGTCGCGGCTGTACTTCAGGCTCAGGAGCTGCGCGCCGGCCTGCGCCGCCAGGTCGCCGAGGTTGCCCAGGCCCAGCAGCGCCGACAGCATGCGCAAGCCCATGCTGGTGCCGCCGCTCTTGGCCATGCGCTCGCGCGCGTGTTCGAGCAGCGCGTGGCTCGTCTCGTGGCCCATGATGATGGCGACCTCGTCGTCACTGAGCTTCAACTTCGAGAGGATGCCGCTGAAGAAGGCGATCTTGCCGCCGGGCATGCAGAAGGCGTTCAGCGAGTCGGTGCGCAGGAGCTGCACTTCCCACTTCCAGTCGCGCGCGCGCTCGTTGCACGAGACGGTGAACGGGATCATGCGGCGCGCGATGTAGCGCAAGCGCTCGAGCTGCGGGTCGTTGGCGGCGGCGAGCACGTTCTTGTTCTGCGCCTGGCGCATGAGCTGCACGTATTCCTGCCGCGCCGCCATTTCCACGTCGGCGGCCGGCACCAGGCCGGCCAGGCTCGAACGCTGGCACTCGGCGTCGGCGGCCCGCGCCGCTGCCGGCGCGGCGGCCAGGAGCGGCGCGGCGCCGGCGGCGAGCAGGCCGGTGAAGAAGCCGCGCCGCGACAGCGCCGCCGCGGGCGCAGGCGCGAAGCAGGCGCAGGCGCAAGGCCATCGCAACGGCGACGCAGGAGTCGTTTTCATACGCGCAAGATGAGGCACGGCAACGTCGGACGCAAGTCCTGCAACGGCATTGCGCGCAAAGGGGAAACCCGCTGACGCGCTTCAGGCCGCGGCGGGCGCTTCGTCGAGCGCGCGCATCGCCTGCCGCTGCCACCACAACAGCACCAACGCCGGCACGGCAAACAGCGTGCTCAGCACGAAGAAAGCCGGCCAGCCGATGCTCTCGGCGAGCACACCCGCGAGCGGCCCCACCCACACCCGGCCCACCGACGCCAGCGCCGACAGCAGCGCGAACTGCGTCGCCGTGAAGCGCCGGTTGCACAGGCTCATGAGGAAGGCGACGAAGGCCGCGGTGCCCATGCCGCCGCTGATGTTCTCGAACGCCACCACGACGAGCAGCGCGCCGTCCACCGGCGTCGGCGCGGCCAGCTTGACGAAGCCCCAGTCGAGCGCCGGCAGCAGCGCCGCGCCGAGGCTGCCCTTGCCGCCGGCGGCCAGCCACCAGAAGCCGAGGTTGGACACGAGCTGCAGCACGCCGAAAAGGAACAACGCGCGCCACAGGCCCAGGCGCAGCATCAGCGCGCCGCCGGCGAGCGCGCCGCCGATCGTCAGCCACAGGCCGATCACCTTGTTGACCACACCCACCTCGGCCGAACCGTAGGCCATGCTCTTCAAGAGGAACGGCGTCAGCAAAGAGCCGGCGAAAGCGTCGCCGAGCTTGTACAGCACGATGAAGAAGAGGAAGGCCACCGCGCCGGGCATCGCGAAGTAGTTCGACAAGCCCGCCAGCAGCGTCTCGAAGCGCGCGCGCTTTGCCGCCCATGCCGCCAGCGGCAGCGTGAAAGCGATGCCCAGCAGCAGCGCGGCGAGGTCGAGCCAGCGCTCCTGCAACGCGCTGGGCAGCGCCGAACCGGCAAGCCAGGTGGCCAGCAGCGCGTGCGCGATGGCCGGCGCGAAGCGCTCGGAGAGCACGACACCGAACGCCACCGCGGCCAGCACGGCGGCGAAGCCGAGCAGGTCGCGCGAGCTGCTCGTCGCCGGTGCAGTGCCGCCACTGCGCTGTGGTGTCGAAGCGGGCTGCTGCACCGGCGCCAGCCGCGGCAGCAGCACGAGCGAGAGCACCGCAGCGGCCGCCATCACGCCGGCCATGAAGCGATAGACGTCGGGCCAGCTCCAGCCCCCGCCTTGCTGCGCGTCGGTCCAGATGAGCGCGACGCCGCCCGAGAGCACCATCGCCAGCCGGTAGCCCATCACCCCGAGCGAAGCGCCGAGACCGCGCTCGGCCGGCCCGAGCAGGTCGGTGCGATAGGCGTCGACGACCACGTCCTGCGAAGCCGATGCAAAGGCCACCGCCAGCGCCACCAGCGCGAAGACGCGCAGCGAATCCTTCGGCGGCGTGGCGGCCAGCACGAGCAGCAGCGCCGCGAGCACGAGCTGCGTCAGCACGAGCCAGCCGCGCCGCCGGCCGAGTGCGGGTACGCACTCGAAGCGGTCCATCAGCGGCGCCCACAGGAACTTGAACGTGTAGGGCAGGCCGACCAGCGAGAGGAAGCCGATCGCCGCGAGGTCGAGCCCTTCGAGCGTGAGCCAGGCCTGCATCGCCTGGCCCGTGAGCGCCAGCGGCAGCCCCGAAGCGAAGCCGAGCACGGTGACGGCGGCCAGCCGGTGCAGCGCGGCGAGCGAGACGCCGCGGCGCGGCAGCGAGGCGGGCATCGCGGCATTCTAGGAAAGGGGCACGGCGCCCCTTCTTCGGCGCGACGTTCGGCGCGACGTTCGGCGCGACGTTCGGCGCGAGGCTCGGCGCGAGACGCGCCGCGCCGATGACTACTTCGACGGCATCGATGCGGCCGAAGGCGGTGGCATCGTCGAGGCCGCGGGGGAAGGCGCGGCCGAAGCCGCAGCAGCGGGCGGCGTCATCGAAGGCGCCGGCAGCGTCGCGTCCTGCTCGTAGATCGACTTGGCCATCGCCAGCAGCCGCTCCTTGGGCAACTCGCCCACCAGCGCGAAACCGCACTTGTCCTCGACCCAGTAGAACATGCCGAGCGCGCCTTGCTGTTCGTAGCGGAAAGCGGCATCGGTGCCCGGCTCGGGCTTGCGCAGGTAGACGGTGACGCGCTTGCCGGCGCCGTCCTGGTACATCAGCTGCGCGCTCTTTCCCGGCCCGTCTGGCAGCAGGCGGCCGCCGATCAGCTCGAAGCCGAGCGAGCGCAGGTCGAAGAGTTTCACCGGCGCGTCGATGCGCCGCGTCAGCCAGCGCGCGAGATGCTCTTCCTGTGCCTTCACTTCCACCGGGTGGCGCGGCTCCGGCGTGTAGACGCTGTGCGCGAAGGCCGCCCGCTGCAACCAGCCTTGCGGCGCGGCCGCAGCGCCGGCCGAGGCCAGCGCGCGCGCCGGCGTGCCGGGGTGCCTGAGTTGCTGCTGCGCCCACTGCCAGGCGAGCAGCGCACCGACGACGGCGCCGAGCACGAAGAGCGCCGCCGCCGCGGCCGCCACGCCGGAAGTGCGCCAGCCGAGCACGGATGCCCAGCGCGGCTGCGCGCCCCTCGTCTTGCCGCGTGCAGGCGCGTTCGCCGCGGGGCTCGGCACGGCAACGGGCGCGCCGTCGCCGCGCGCCCACACCGTCTCGGCCAGGCGCGCGGGCACCGGCTCGCGCGCCACGCCGGCATAGGCGGCACGCAGCGCCTCGCGGTCGGCGGCCCAGGCGCGCACCGCTCGGCTTCAGCAGGATGCTCACTGAGCCAGGCCTCGATCTCGGCGCGCTCGGGGGCGGCTTCGCCGTCGACCCAGGCGCTGGCTCTTCGTCGCTGTAGTTTCTCGGGCGCGTCGACATGTTCGACCTCACACCACCCGTCGCAAGGGCGCGGCCGCGCTGCCGGCCTCGCGGCGCGCCGCTGCCGCTGCTGCGGCGGCGGCCGTTGCCGCCGGGCCCATCGAGATGGCGGCGCAGCGCCTGCCGCGCCTGGCACACGCGACATCACCGTGCCGATGGGAATGCGCAGCGCCTCGGCCACTTCGGCATAACTGAGCTGTTCCACGCACACCAGCACCAGCGGCTCGCGCTGTTCCGGCGACAGGCGTGCCAGCGCCGCCAGCAGCGTCCAGGCGCAGGCCGACATCGGTGCCGTGGCTGCCGCCTTCGGCGTCGAGCGTGCGCTCGACGTCGGCAGGGTCGGCGAACTGCATGCGCGCATCGCGGCGGCGGCCGTCGAGGAAGGCGTTGTGCGCGATCGACAGCAGCCACACCAGCATGTCGCGCTCGGGGTCGAACTGGCGCCAGTGCGCGAGCGCCCGCTCCAGCGTCTGCTGCGTCAGGTCGTCGGCTTCGCCGGCTTCGTGCGCGAGCGATCGCGCATAGCGGCGCAAGCGCGGGATGGCGTCGAGCAGCCGTTGGCGGAAGACCGGTGGAGCGTCCACGGCGCTGTTTACGTGGCGGGGCGGCGATTATTCCCGGCGCGGGCCTGAGATCGGGCCGCGCAGCCGCTTCTCTCACGCCTTGTCGTCAGGGCGCCGCGACGACGCCGCGCGCCGGTTCTCGGCGGCGCGCGGGTCGGCCGCGTTGACCGGATCGCTCGCACCCTTGCCCACCGCCCGCAGGCGTTCACCGGCCACGCCCAGCGTCACCAGGTAGCCGCACCTGCTCGGCGCGCTCGCGCGAAGGCGCAGGTTCTGCGCCGGAGCCGCTGGCGTCGGTGTGGCCTTCGATGACGAAGCGCTGGTTCTGCAACTCCGTGGAGAGCATCGCGGCGACGAGGCTGCCGAGCATTGCGCCGCTTTCAGGCGCAGCTGCGCCGAGTTGGGCTCGAAGACGATCGGCAGCGAGAGGCTGGGTGCGGCCGCCGGGGACGAAGGCGTTGCCGCCGCCGGTGGCGTCGCCGAGGTCCCGGCCGCCGGTGTGCCCGCGGGCGCGGTGGCCGCCTCGATGACGAGGTTGCGCGTGCGGGTCGCCGATGCGCCCGTGCCGGCCGCGGTGGGCGCAGCAGAGCGCTGCGGCGCCGAAGCCGGCGCGGCGCTCGGACGCAGCGAATCGATCATGCGCCTCGCACCTCGGCGTCGCCGCCCGGGCCGGCAGCCGCAGCCACGGTGGCCGCCACGCCGAGCAGCAGCGCGGCGCCGCGGCCCGCACACCGGCCCAGCGGCTTCAGCATGAACGACACGATCGGCACGAGCGGCATGAACGAACCACCGCTCACGACGCCGCTCCGACGCGCAAGCGCAGTTCCTGCTCCGCGACGTTGCCCTTGTCGTTGGCCACCTGCAGGAACAGGCGGTGCATGCCGTCGGGCACCACCGCCTGCTCGACGACGACGCCGCGCTCGCTGATGGTGGCGAAGCGGCGCAGCCGCTCGAGGAGTCGATCTTCAGCACGCCGTACAGCACGCGCGGAAGGTCGAGGCACGATGCGTACCCGGTGGCGTGTCGAACAAGAGCCGATGCGCAACGGCGCCGTCACCGCCGCCTGCGGCGTGGGCATGAGGACGCGGATCGCGAAGCCGCCCGGCGCCGCCGCCAGCGGCGAGGCGCCCGGCAGCGAGCGCGTGCGCGGCTCGGGCATGTCGGCCGCTTCGCCGCTCTTGGCGCGCGCCTCGCGCTCGCGGCCGGCTTCGCTGGGGCTGATGAGTTCGAAGGCCAGCGGAGGCGGAGCGCTGCGCGCCGGCGAGCGCGGTGAGGCGCCGGGCTGCGCACCCTGGGCGAAGGCGCCGCCGGTAACCAGGCCCGCGGCAGCCGCCAGCAGGATTTCGCGGCGGGACATCGGCGGCAATCGAGCTGCAGTGGCCTTCATGGTGCGATTCTCTCCGGTCCTTTTCGAAACGTCGGTGGCGGCACGCGCCGGCGGGCGCCGGCATCCCCGCGGTTCGGGGTCGAAGCACGATCTTGCGCGCTTTGCGGCCCTTTGCCGAGTGGCCCCGATTGGACCGCCCGCAAGGCCCGCTGCGCATGATCCGATGGGATCACGCCGGCTCCCCCTCTTGCGGCGTTCGGCGGCATTCGGCGGCGCTTGGCGGCGCTTGGCAGCGTTCGGCGGCATGGCAGCTCGGGCGTTGCGCTCGCGCGCCGCGCCCGCGGATCCGCCTCACAGGCTCAGGTCGGCGCGCGGGGCGATGCGGTTGAGCACACCCACAAGATCCGCCAGCGCCACGGGCTTCTCCAGGATGCTGCATTTCGGCGGCAGGATGACGCTGCGCGCGCCGACGCGGCCGGTGAGGATGACCGCCGGCACCTGCATCTCCCACTCCTGGCGCAACTCGGCCAGCGCGGCGCGGCCGTCGGGCTGGCCGCTGCCGAGGTCGAGGTCGAACACGAGGACGTCGGGGAACCGCTCCTGCGCGTCGAGCAGGCGCTTCAACCGCCCGAGCGACTCGGCTTCGACGACCGTGGCGCCCACGCTTTCCAGCGCCGCGCGCAGCGCCAGGCGCGGCGCGTCCTCATCGTCCAGCAGCGCCAGCAGCCAGCCGTCCAGCCGCGCCGTCATCGGCACGCCGGTGATCGTGCGCGGCAGCGGTGCCTCGCGCATCAATGTCGCCGGCAGGGCGACGCGGAAGCGGGTGCCGTTGCCCACGCGGCTTTGCACCGGTGCCAGCACCAGGCCGAGTTGCGCGACGAGGCCGCGGACGATGGCCAGGCCGAGGCCGCGCCCGGCGCGCGAGGCCTCGGCGCCCTGCGCCAGCTGCACGTAGGGCTCGAACACCGCTTCGAGCTTGTCGGCCGGAATGCCGCGGCCGTTGTCGACGACATCGATGACGCACCCGCCGCGCTGCGGCCGCACCGCCAGCACCACGCGCGCCGGCCCCTCGATGGGCACGCCGATGCTGTAGCGCACCGCGTTGCCGGCCAGGTTCTGCACCAGTCGCGTCACCTGGCTGCGGTCCACCCACACCCACGTCGGCCGGCCGTGCACCGACATCCGCAAGCGGCTCTTCGGATAGGCCGGCTGCAAGCCGCCGGCCACGCGCTCGAGCACCTCGCGCAGGTTCACCAGCTCCGGGTGGCTCACCAGCATGCCGTGCTCGATGGCGCTGAACTCGCTGAACTGGTCGAGCATGCCCACCGCGTCGTCGGCGGCCTGCATCTGCTGCTTGAGCAGGCGCCGCGCCGCCGGGTCGAGGTCGGGCCGCGCGCGCAGCGCCTCGGCGTACAGGCGCACCGCCTGCAGCGGCTGGCGCAGGTCGTGGCTGATGCTGGCCAGCAGGCGCGTGCGCGCGCTCTGCGCGCCTTGCAGCTGCTCGCCGCGCGCGTCGAGGTCGCGGATCAGCGCATCGCGCTCGTCGAGCGCGGCGAAGAGGCGCCGGTCGCTGGCGCGGATGTGGCGGTTGTCGATCCACACGAAGATCGCGCAGAACACGACGGCGACGATCCACAACGTCGGGAAGTCCGACAGCACCGCGTCCCACGCCACCGCGGCCACCGCGGTGCCCAGCAGCAGCGCCAGGCCGCCGCCGGCGCGCCCCTGCCAGCCGAGGCTCGCCACGCCCACCAGCAGCAGCAGCGCCACCGCCGGCGAGACGCCGCCCGCGGCGACGTGGATCGAACCGAGCACGAGCCCCGTGGCTGCCGCCAGGACAGTCGGCGCGCCGCGCCGCTGCGCCAGCGCGGCCAGCAGCAGCACGGCCAGCGCGGCCCAGATCCACGCCGGCCAGGCCGGGCGCAGCTCGGGCTCGCCGAGCCAGCGGCGCAACAGCGCCAGGCCCGCGATGTCGTAGGGCAGCAGCCACTCGAAGAGCGTCTGCGCCGCCAGCGCCAGCACGCCGAGCGCCACGAACGCCAGGCCCAGCCGCCGCCGGCGTAGCGGCAACTGCGCGGCGATGTCGGCCGCGGCGCCGCCGGACTCGCCCTTCGCCCGGCCTGCCGGCCTCGCCGGAATCGCGGGGATCGCCGGTATCGCCGGACTGGGCGGGCCGCAGCCTGGGCCGGCGCGCGGCGCTGGCGCTGCCCGGGCAGCCCGCCGCCGCGCGCCTTCCTCGGTGAGGATCGACGGCAGCGGCGGCGCCTCGTGGCGGCCGAAGGCTCTCATTCGGCGGCTGCGGCCTCGCCGGCAGCGCCGGCAGCGCCGGCCTCGCCGGCAGCACCAGCAGCACCGGCAGCACCGGCAGCACCGGCAGCGCGCAGCGAGGGCACGCGGTAGCCGCGCTGGCTGAGCAGCACCAGCAGCTTGGTGCGATTGGGCGCCCCCAGCGCCTGCAGCGTGGCGGTGACGTGCTTCTTCACCACCACCTCCGAGCGGTCGAGCAGGCGCGCGATCTCCTTGTTGCGCAAGCCCTGCACGACGTAGCCGAGGACCTCGATCTGGCGTTCCGTGATGCCCAGCGCCGCCAGCTCCGACAGCTCGCGCCCGCCGCCTTCGGGCGAAGCCGCGGCCATGCCGCCGGACACCGACTGCGGCAGGTGGATGCGGTGCTCGACGAGCACGCGCGTCAGCGCCTCGCGCAGCTCGGCCGGCGAAGCGGCCTTGGAGATGAAGCCCATCGCGCCGGCGTCCAGCGCCGCGAGCACCGTGTCGCGGTCGTCCTGCGCCGAGAGGATGACCACCGGCACGTACGGAAACTCCTCGCGCAGCCGGCGCAGGCCGGCCATGCCGTGCACGTCCGAGAGCGTCAGGTCCAGGAGCACCAGGTCGAAGCGGCCGGCGCTGGCCAGCACCTGCACCGTCTCGGCCAGCGAGCCCGTGAGGTGCACGCGCAACTGCGGCAGCACGTCGGCGATGAGCAGCTGCAGGCCATGCCGCACGAGGCCATGGTCGTCGGCCAGCAGGATGGAGCCGTGGGGGTTGGCTTGGGTCATGGCGGCGGCCGGCGCAACGTTGGGCGCGCGGCGTGGGCAAAGTATCACGCGGCGCCAACGCGGCGGCGAGGCCCCGAGGCCCGGTGATACCTTGGTCTCCTCCCCTGCCGAGGGCAGCGCTGGTTCAATGCACTGCACAGGAAGCACGCGGCTCTGACCTCGGACACCGTTTGGGGGACGACGCGTCAACCGGCATGTCCTACCATCCGTCAGAACCCGCGCCATAGCCCAACACACCACCACCGGAAGCACGCCATGAACCGCCTTGCCACCCTTCGCCGCACGCTGCGCCATGCCTTCCGCCCGGTCAGCGTCTTCAGCCTCGTCTGCCTTGCCAGCATCGGTGCCGCCCTCGTCGCCGCGCCCGCCTTCGCGCAGGAACGCGTGCTGCGCGAGCGCGACGTGAGCGAAGGCGCCCTCGTCGACGCGCTGACGCCGGCGCAGGCCGCCTCGGCCCCTGAAGACGGCGTGCGCACGCGCGGCTTCCGCCCGGCGGTGCGCCCGTCGGCCACCGCCGGTGCCGCCGTCGGTGCCGGCGCCACGGCGGCGCAGGCCGGGCGCGCTTCGATCCTCGTCACCTTCGTCACCGACAAGGCCGACCTCACGGCGCCGGCCCGCAGCGCGCTGGACGTGCTGGCCGCGGCGATGAAGTCCGAACGCCTGGCGGGCGTGCGCTTCACCATCGAAGGCCACGCCGACCCGCGCGGCAACGAAGACCACAACATGAAGCTGTCGCAGGCGCGCGCCGAGTCGGTGCGCACCTACCTCATCAGCCGCCACGGCCTCGATGCCAGCCGCGTCGACGCAGTCGGCATGGGTTCGAGCAACCTGATGAACAAGACCAACATCGCCGCGCCCGAGAACCGGCGCGTGACGATCGTCTCGCGGGCGCAGTAGCCGCGCGCGGGCAGTCTGCTCGGCAACGGGCGGCCGCAAGGCCGCCCGTTTCGTTCCGGCGGCCACGGCCGCATGTTTCGTGTTTCAGGCGGCGAGGGCCGCCTGTTTCGTTTCAGGCCCGGCGTCTCGCGCTGCCACGCTCAGCCCGGCGGCGGCCCGACGTCGATCCAGCGGAACCAGTCGGCCGCGAACGGGTGCCGCATCGGCCCGCGCACGTGCGCGTGCAGGAGGTCGTTGGTGATCTCATGCAGGTGCGCGATGTAGGGCACGTAGGCGAGCATCAACCGGTTCGCTTCGTGCATCGCGGCCAGTCGCTCGGGCCCGTCAGGCAGCGCGCGCTGGCGCTCGTAGAGGCGGTCGAACGCGGCGAGACGAAAGCGCGCGTCGTTGTTCTGCTCGGCGTTCGGGCCGTAGGCGAGCGAGAGGAAGAAGTCGCCGTCGGGCGACCCGGCGCCCCAGGTGAAGCCCCACATCATCAGGTGCCCGGCGAGCGAACGGCGGATCAGCTCGGCGAATGGCGCCACCTCGAAGCGCGTGCGCAGGCCCACCGCGCTCATCTGCTTCAGCCACAGCTCGCTGGTGCGGCGCGAGCGCTGGTCCTGCGGGAAGGCGATGCGCAGTTCGA
This sequence comes from Rubrivivax sp., assembly GCA_046348035.1. Lineage (GTDB taxonomy): Bacteria > Pseudomonadota > Gammaproteobacteria > Burkholderiales > Burkholderiaceae_C > Rubrivivax. The sequence goes on from JAXMEZ010000003.1 coordinate 158,283, forward strand.
GCGGCGTGCCGTCGGGCTGTTCGCGCCAGCCGTCGCCGTTGCGGTCGGCGTAGCCGTGCAGGTCCAGCAGCGCCTTGGCGCGCGCCGCGCTCGGGCGGCTCATCTCGCTGGCGCGTTCGGGCTCGGCGCCGTAGCACAGCGGCGGGATCATCCCTTGCGCCGGCACCGCCTGGCCGCTGCGCACGAGCCGCGCTTCGAGCGCGCTGTCGTAGGCGAGCGCGATGGCGCGCCGCAGCGCCACCTTCGGCGCCGAGTAGCCGCCCACCAGCGGGTCGTCGAAGTTGAAGAAGGTGTGCGCGGTGCTGGCGGCGAGCCGGCGCTCCAGCTGCACGCCGCGCCGCGCCAGGTACGGCGCCAGGCGGCCGTCGGGCACGGCGAGCGCAGCGAGGTCCACCGGCATGGTCACTGCGTCGTGCTCGCCGCGCAGGAACGCGAGCCAGCGCGGCTGCGATTCCTCGATGACGTCGAACTCCAGCCGGTCCACGAGCGGCGCGCGCGCACCGGCGAGGCGCTTCGCATGCGCCTGCGCCGCCTCGTCGCCATCGGGCGGGTCGCCGGCGAAGCGCTGCTCGCGAAAGCGCGGGTTCTTCACCAGCACGATGCGCGAGGCGCGCCGCCACTCGCGCAGCGTGAACGGCCCCGTGCCCACCGGGTGCGCCTGCGGGTCGGCGGTGTAGCGCTCCACCACTTCGCGCGCCACCGCGCCGGCGAGCGTGTGCGAGGTGAACTCCTGCGCCAGGCGCGGTGCCGGCTCGGCCAGGCGAACCTCGAAGCGGTAGCGGTCCAGCGCGCGCAGGCCCGGCACTTCCTCGTCGTAGGGGAAGGGCACCTTGCGCGCCAGCACGCGCCGGCGCAGTTCGGTCAGGCCGAGGATCTTCGCGTTCTCCCAGCGGTACAGCCACTCGCTGCGCAGCTCGGGGTCGAAGAAGCGCTTGATCGTGTAGACGAAGTCGGCGGCGACCAGCTCGCGCGGCCTGCCGCCGAAGGCCGGGTCGTCGGCGAAGAAGATGCCGGCGCGGATCGTGAAGACGAAGCAGCGGTGGTTGTCTTCCACCTCGGGCAAGGCCGCGGCCACCAGCGGCACCAGCTTCACCGGCCGCGCCAGCACGTCCCACGCAAGCGGCGGCTCGAAAATGTGCGCCAGCACGCGGATCGACGACTGGTCGGAGACGCGCGGCGGGTCGAAGCCGGTCTCGGCGAAGTTGAACGCGTAGCGGAAGACCTTCTCGCCCGGTGCGCCGCCCTGCGCGCCACTCTGCGCCGCCAACGCACGCGGCGACAACGGCCACGCCGCCGCGACACCGGCGAGGACCTGGCGCCGCTTCATGGCCGGCCGCGCCGCCGCGCCACGGGGCCGTCCCCTTCGCTCAGGCGGGGCTGCTCGGCCCCGGCGTCACATCGACGTATTGCCACACGCCGTTCCAGTAGGCCGGCCGGCGATAGCCGACGACGTTGGCATGCATCAGGTCGGCCACCAGCCGGTGCACCTGGAACTTGTAGGGCATGTAGGCGATGGCGATCTTGCACGCCTCGACGAACAGCGCCTGGCGCTCGGGTCCGTCGGGCAGCACCGTCATGCGCTCGTGGATGGCGTCCATGCGCGGGTGCTTGAAGCGCGGGAAGTTCTGGTTGCCAGCCTGCGGCCCGTAGTAGCGGGTGATCATGCCCTGCCCGTCGCCGCCCGAACCCAGCGACGACAGCGACCAGATCTGCAGCTTGCCGGCGCGGCCGGCCTTCAGGTTCTCGGGCCAGGTCGCGATCTTGAACACGACGCGCACGCCGATCGCGTCCATGTCGCGCTTGAGCAGCTGGTTGAACTGGCGGTACACCTGCTCGGGCAGCGTCGAGACCTCCAGCGTCATCGGCGTGCCGTCGGGCTTCTCGCGCCAGCCGTCGCCGTCGCGGTCGACGTAGCCGTGCAGGTCGAGCAGCGCCTTGGCGCGGCTCGGGCTGTACTCGCTCATCTCGCTCTTGAACTTGGGGTCGTAGCCGCTCGTGTGCGGCACGATGGGCCCTTGCGCGGGGATGGCCAGGCCGCGGCGCATGAGGCGGATCTCGCGCGCGGTGTCGATGGCCAGGCCGAAGGCGCGCCGCAGCGCCACCTTGTGCGGCTCGAGGCCGCCGACCAACGGGTCCTCCATGTTGAAGTAGTAGAAGGTGACGTCGGACTGCAGCGTGATGGCGCCGCGCACGCCCTTCTTCGCCAGGTGCGGCGCCACCTTGCCGCCGGGCATCGCGAGGGTGGCGAACTCGGGCGGCAGGCGGTCGAGGAAGTCCTGTTCGCCGTTGACGAAGGCGAGCCAGCGCGGCTGCGCCTCTTCGATGATGGCGATCTCGACGCGGTCCAGCAGCGGCAGCCGCTTGCCGCGCAGCCGCGCCGCGAGCGCCTGCCCTTCGGCGTCGTCGGCCGCGGGCCGGCAGTCCCAGGTGCGTTCGCGGTAGGTGGGGTTGCGCTCGAGCACGATGCGCGAACTGCGCCGCCATTGCGCGAGCCTGAACGGCCCCGTGCCCACCGGGTGCTCGCCGATCTTGTCGCCGTAGGCCTCGGCCACTTCGCGCGCCACGGCGCCGAAGAGGTCGGGCACGGCCATGTTCTCCTTGAAGCGCGGGCGCGGCTCGGCCAGCTGCAGCTGCAGCGTGTAGCGGTCGAGCAGCTTCATGCCCGCCACCGGCCGGTCGTAGTCGAACGGCGCCTTGCGGTCGAGTGCCTCCTTGCGCACCTCGGCCAGGCCGACGATCTTGAAGTTCTCGACGCTGGCCCACAGCGGGCTGCGCAGCGCCGGGTCGGCGTAGCGCTTGATCGCGTAGAGGAAGTCGGCGGCGACGAGCTCGCGCTTGCTGCCCTTGAACGCCGGGTCGTCGGCGAAGTGGATGCCCGGCCGCACCTTGAAGGTCCAGCGCTTGAACTCGTCCTCGGCGAGCGGCTCGCCGTCGGCCACCAGCGGCACCAGCACCGGCGGCCGCGCCAGGTGGTCATAGCAGTACAGCGACTCGAAGATGTGCGAGGTGATCGTGCGCGACGTGTTGTCGTTGATCTGCGCCGGGTCGAACGATGTCTCAGCCGCGGCGATGGCGTAGCGCAGGACGCGTGCGCCGCCCTCGGTGCCGGCTGTCGCGTTCGCCCCATTCGCGGCAGGCTTCTGCGCGCCGGCCAGCGGCGGCAGCGCCGTCGCCGCAGCGCCGAGCGCCAGCGTGGCCAGGGTGTCGCGGCGCTTCATCGCAAGTGCCTCCGTTCGAAGTCCGGCGTGCCGGTGCGAGCCGTTCAGTCCGGCGCACCGCCGCCGCGCCTTTGCAGCTCGGCGGTGTCGATGTCCACGTACTTCCAGAACTCGCGCACGAAGTTGTTGCGCTGGTAGCCCAGCACCCACGGGTGCATGAGGTCGGTGACGTAGCGGTGCACATGCACCTTGTACGGCATGTACGCCACCATCAGCCGCGCCGCGTCGCGCATCACCGCCAGCCGCTCGGGGCCGTCGGGCAACTGCCGCTGTTTCTCGTACAGCGCGTTGAAGGCCGGCAGGTTGAAGCGCGCGTGGTTGGCGCCGCCCTTGTTCGGCCCGTAGCCGAGCGCGAGGAACGTGTCGGCATCGGGCGCGCCGGCGAGCCAGCCCACGCCCCACATCATCAGCTTGCCGGCGCGGCTGGCCTTCAGGTTCTCGGGCCACTTCTGCGCGTCGAACTCGATGCGCAGGCCGATCGCGGTCATGTTCTTCTGCCACTGCTCGATGAGCTGGCGGCTTTGCTGGTCGGGCTGCGTGGCGTAGCGCAGCACCAGCGGCTGCCCGTCGGGCTGCTCGCGCCAGCCGTCGCCGTTGCGGTCGACGTAGCCGTGCATGTCGAGCAGCGCCTTGGCGCGGGCGCGGCTGAATTCCGACAGCGTCGACTTGAACGCCGGGTCGTAGCCGTAGGTGGCCGGTGCCATCGGCCCTTGCGCCACGATGGCCTGGCCGCGGCGCACGAGGCGGATCTCGCGCTCCACGTCCACCGCCAGGCTGATGGCGCGGCGCAGCGCCACCTTGTGCGGCTCGTAGCCGCCCACCAGCGGGTGCTCCATGTTGAAGAACGACATCGACACGTCGGGCCGCAACGTGCGCGTCATCGTGATGCCCTTCTTCGCCAGGTTGGGCGCGATGCGGTTGTTCGGGATCGCCGTGCCGGCGAACTCGAAGGGCAGGTTGTCGAGCAGGTCGTGCTCTTCGTTGAGGAACGCCAGCCAGCGCGGCTGCGGCTCCTCGATGATGGAGATGACGATGCGGTCGAGGAACGGCAGCCGCCGCCCCTTCCACTGCGCGGCCAGCCGCACGAGCGCTGCGTCGCTGCCGGCCGCCGGCGTCTCGTCGTAGGTGACCTCGCGGTAGTTCGGGTTGCGCTCGAGGACGATGCGCGAACTGCGCTTCCACTCGGCCAGCCGATAAGGTCCCGTGCCCACCGGGTGCTCGCCGACCTTGTCGCCGTAGGCCTCCACCACCTCGCGCGCCACGGCGCCGAGGAACGAGCCGTCGGTGAAGTTGTGCATGAAGCGCGGCGTCGGCACGCCGAGCCTGATCTGCAGCGTGTAGCGGTCGAGCGCGCGCAGGCCTTCCACCGGCGTGTCGTATTCGAACGGCACCTTGCCGTCGATGGCCTTCCGGCGCAACTCCGACAAGCCGAGGATCTTCGCGTTCTCGAGCAGGTACAGGTTGGGGCTGTTCCAGCGCGGGTCGTAGTGGCGCTTGATCGCGTAGACGTAGTCCTCGGCGACGAGCTCGCGCTTGGTTCCCTTGAACGCCGGGTCGTCGGCGAAGAACGTGCCCGGCTTCAGGCGGATGGTGAAGGTCTTGAAGTCGGCGCTGATCTCGGGCAACGCTGCCGCGGTGGCCGGCCGCATGCGCGTGGGCTCGGCGAGGAATTCCCACTCGAAGGGCGCGTCGAAGATGCCGGCGAGCACGGTGCGCGAATACAGGTCCGACACCCGCGCCGGGTCGAACGTGGTCTCGGCGATCAGGAAGGCATAACGCAGCGTCTTGGGAGAGGCCGCGGCGGAACCACCGCCGGCACCGGTCGCCGTCTGCGCCCGCGAAGGCGTGCCGGCCAGCAGCAGCAACGCGCCCGTGACCAGGGCCACGAGAGCAGCGGCCAGCGGGCGCAGGAAGGTGGTTCGCATGCGAGGGCTCGAGCGCCGCGGCGTGCCGGCGAGGCGGAAAGTCTATGGCTTGCTCGAAGGCCACGACGACGGGAAACCCCCGGCCGGCACGTGCAGGGCCCCACCTACACTCGCGCATCCTTTTTCTCCGCGATGACCGCCTACCTGCTGCGCCGCCTCTGGCAGATGATCCCCACGCTCGCGGGGGTGGTGCTGCTGGTGTTCTTCCTCTTCAAGTACTTCGGCGGCGACCCGGCCGAGGTGCTCGGCGGCCTCAACGCCAGCCCCGAACAGATCAAGGCCATCCGGCAGACGCTCGGCCTCGACGAGCCGGTGTGGTTCCAGCTGTGGATCTTCGTCAAGCAGATCGTCACCTTCGACTGGGGCAAGAGCTGGGCGACGAACGAAGCGGTGAGCAACCTCTTCGCCACGCGGCTGCCGGCCACTTTGACCGTCATGCTGCCAATCCTCGTGCTCGACGCGCTGCTGGCGCTGCCGATCGCGATGTGGGTGGCCTACAAGCGCGGTTCGCTCACCGACCGCGCCATCATGGTCGCGACGACGGTGGCGCTGTCGATCAGCTTCCTCGTCTACGTGATCATCGGCCAGTACCTGTTCGGCTTCCAGCTCGGCTGGTTCCCGGTGCAGGGCTGGAGCGACAGCACGCTCACGAACCTGCTCGTCTACGTGCCGTTGCCGGTGCTGCTGGCGGTGGCCGTGGGCGTGGCGCCGCAGACGCGCCTGTATCGCAGCTTCCTGCTCGACGAACTCGGCCAGGACTACGTGCGCACCGCGCGCGCCAAGGGCATGACCGAAGGCGTGGTGCTGTTCCGGCACGTGCTGCGCAACGCGCTCATTCCGATCCTCACCAACATCGGCTTGCAGCTGCCGGGCATCTTCGTCGGCAGCTTCCTGATCGAAGTGTTCTTCTCGATCCCCGGCCTCGGCCGCGAGGTGCTGCTGGCGGTGAACCGCAGCGACTTCCCGGTCATCCAGGCGGTGACGATCTACCTGGCGGTGCTGACGATGGTGATCAACCTCGCCACCGACCTCGCCTACAAGCTCGCCGACCCGCGCGTGGTGCTGAAGTGAGCCGAGAGAGCATGACGTGAGTGCGGTCCTCCCCGTCTCCACCGCCGCCGCCGCGCTCGACGACGCGCAGCAGAAGAGCGAAGGCGTCTGGCACGCCGCGTGGCGCCGCTTCAAGGCCGACCGCGTCGGCTACTGGTCGATGGTGATCGTCTTCGCGTTCATCGCCCTCATCGCGCTGGCGGCCACCGGGCTCGTCGCCGGCCAGTGGCAAGAAGAGGTCGGCCTGCCTAACGCGCCACCGACGTGGATGGGCCCGGCGCCGCCGCAGGCCACCGGCGCGGTCGAGCAGCCGAAGGGGCCCAACGTCGACCTCTCCGACATCGACCCGCTGGCGCCGCGCTACCAGGAGTGGGACGAGCGCGCGCGCCAGTTCCAGACAGCCGAGAAGCCCAAGCGCGAGACGCTGCCCTTCGGCGGCGACCGCCTCGGCCGCGACGTGCTGGCCAAGGCCATCAAGGGCACCGAGATCTCGGTCTTCGTCGGCGTCGCCGCGGCGCTGGCGGCCACGGCGCTGGGCACGCTGCTCGGTGCACTGGGCGGCTTCTTCGGCGGCAAGGTGGGCGACTTCCTCGAGTGGCTCTACAACGTCTTCGAGAGCATCCCCAACATCCTGCTCATCTTCGCCTTCGCCGCGGTGGTGGGGCGCGGCATGCAAAGCGTGGTGGTCATCCTCGCGCTGACCGGCTGGACCGGCATGTACCGCCAGGTGCGCGCCGAGTTCATGAAGCACCGCTCGCGCGAGTACGTGCGCGCCGCCGAGGCCATCGGCGCCAGCGCCGGCAGCCGCATGTTCCGGCACATCCTGCCCAACGTCAGCCACGTGATCCTCGTTCGCCTGGGCCTGCTGGTGGTGGGCTTCATCAAGGCCGAGGTGATCCTGTCGTACCTGGGCCTGGGCGTGCGCGTCGACCAGGTGAGCTGGGGCACGATGCTCGCCGAAGCGCAGAGCGAGCTGATCCTCGGCCACTGGTGGCAGCTCGCCACCGCCACGCTCTTCATGGCCGTGTTCGTGACCGCGTTCTCGCTGATGGCCGACGCCTGGCGCGACGCGCTCGACCCGAAGCTGCGCGGGCTGGAGAGCTGAACGTGTCGTCCGGCGCGCTGCTGTCGATCCAGGACCTGAAGGTCGGCTTCCGCATGGGCCACGGCGTGGTCGCCGAGGCGGTGCGCGGCGTGAGCTTCGACATCGCGCCCCACAGCACGCTGGCGCTGGTGGGCGAGTCGGGCTCGGGCAAGAGCGTTACCGCGATGTCGGTGCTGAACCTGTTGCCCGAGAACGCCGAGCGTAGCGGCCGCATCGTCTGGCAAGGCGGCCAGAGGGGCGAAGGGGGCGAACCCGGAGGCGGGCAGGACCTGCTGCAGCTACCGGTGTCGCAACTGCAGCGCCTGCGCGGGCGCGAGATCGCCTGCGTGTTCCAGGACCCGATGAGCTCGCTGAACCCGGTGTTCGATGTCGGCCGCCAGTTGTGCGAGCCGCTCGCGAAGCACCTCGGACTTTCACGCGGCGCGGCGCTGAAGCGCGCTGAAGAGCTGCTCGGCGAAGTGGGCATCCCCGAGCCGAAGCGGCGCCTGGCGAGCTACCCGCACGAGCTCTCCGGCGGCCAGCAGCAGCGGGTGATGATCGCCATGGCGCTCGCCTGCGAGCCGAAGCTCTTGATCGCCGACGAGCCGACGACGGCGCTGGACGTGACGATCCAGCGCCAGATCCTCGAGCTGCTGGCGCGGCTGAAGCGCGAGCACCGCATGAGCGTGCTCTTCATCAGCCACGACCTCGCGCTCGTCGGCGAGATCGCCGACCACGTGGTGGTGATGCGCAACGGCATCGTGCGCGAGCACGGCCCCGCGGTGCGCATCTTCAGCCGGCCGCAGGACGACTACACGAAGGCGCTGCTCGCCTGCCGCCCGAGCCTCACCGGCAACGCGGCGCGGCTGATGGTCATCGACGATCACATGGCTGCGGCACGCGGCCAGCGCGAAGATCCGGCTGCGGCACGCGGCCAGCGTGAAGATCGCGAGGGCAATGGCGCCGCGGCGTCCGCGCGCCCAGCGGCGTCCTCCTCTTCGCGCGCCGCGAAGCCGAAGGACGCGAGCGCGCCGGTGGTGCTCGAAGTGCGCTCGCTCGCCAAGAGCTTCTGGCTCAAGGAGGGCCTCTTCGGCAAGCGCGAATTCAAGGCGGTGCAGAACGTCAACTTCGCGCTGCGCAAGGGGCACACGCTGGGCGTCGTCGGCGAATCGGGCTCGGGCAAGACGACGATGGGGCTGACGCTCTTGCGCCTGCACGAGCCCACCAGCGGCGAAGTGATCTTCGACGGCAAGAACCTGCTCACGCTCAGCGACCGCGAGCGCCAGGCGATGCGCCGGCGCATCCAGATCGTCTTCCAGAACCCGTACGCGAGCCTGAACCCGCGCTTCACGATCGGCCAGACGCTGGTGGAGCCGATGGCCATCCACGGCATCGGCGCCGACACGCCCGAGCGCGAGCGGCGCGCCCGCGCCGTCCTGGAGAAGGTGGGCCTGGACGGCCGCGCCTTCGGCAAGTACCCGCACGAGTTCAGCGGCGGCCAGCGCCAGCGCGTGGCCATCGCGCGCTGCCTGACGCTGGAGCCCGAAGTGCTGGTGCTCGACGAAGCGGTGAGCGCGCTCGACGTGAGCGTTCAGGCGCAGGTGCTGAACCTCCTGAAGGACTTGCAGGACGACCTCGGCCTCGCCTACGTCTTCATCAGCCACGACCTCGCCGTCGTGCGCTTCATCAGCGACGAAGTGCTGGTGATGAAGGACGGCGTCGTCGTCGAGCAGGCCAGTGCCGAGCAGATCCTCGCCGCGCCCCGCGAGGAATACACGAAGCGGCTCTTGGCCGCAGTGCCGCGCGGGTACCGGCCGGCCGCAGCCCCTTGACCCCGTAACGCAAGGGCGGCAAGGTGCGCCTGCGCCGGCGCCTACCAGGCCGCTTCGCGGTCAGGCGTTGCGCCGATCTTGTGCACCGAGAGGTCGGCGCCCTCGTATTCCTGCTCGGCCGTGAGGCGCAGGCCCACGGTCGCCTTGAGCGCGCCGTAGAGCAGCGCGCCGGCGAGCAGCGCCCAGGCCACGCCGATCAACGTGCCGATCAACTGCGCTCCGAGGTTCACGCCACCGAGCCCGCCCAGCCCCGTGAGCCCGAAGATCCCGCAAGCGATGCCGCCCCAGGCGCCGCACAGGCCGTGCAGCGGCCACACGCCGAGCACGTCGTCGATCTTCCAGCGGTTCTGCGTCAGCGTGAACAGCACGACGAAGATCGCGCCAGCCGCGCCGCCGGTGACGAGCGCGCCCACCGGGTGCATCACGTCGGAGCCGGCGCAGACGGCCACCAGCCCGGCGAGCGGCCCGTTGTGCGCGAAGCCGGGGTCGTTCTTGCCGAGCCACACCGCCACCAGCGTGCCGCCGGCCATCGCCATCAGCGAGTTCACTGCGACCAGGCCCGAGATCTTGTCGATCGTCTGGGCGCTCATCACGTTGAAGCCGAACCAGCCGACCGTCAGCACCCAGGCGCCCAGCGCGAGGAAGGGGATGCTCGACGGCGGGTGCGCGCTCATCGCGCCGTCCTTGCGATAGCGATTGATGCGCTGCCCCATCAGCAGCACGGCGGCCAGCCCTATCCAGCCGCCCACCGCATGCACGACCACGCTGCCGGCGAAGTCGTGAAACTCGGCGCCGGTGACGTCCTTGATCCAGCCCTGCACGCCGAAGCGCTGGTTCCACGCGATGCCTTCGAAGACGGGGTAGATCACGCCCACGAGCACGGCGCTGGCGGCGAGCTGGGGCCCGAAGCGCGCCCGCTCGGCAATGCCGCCCGAGACGATGGCCGGCACGGCGCCGGCGAAGGTGAGCAGGAAGAAGAACTTCACCAGCTCGTAGCCGTTCTTCGCCGCCAGCGACTCGGCCCCGATCATGAAGCTGGTGCCGTACGCGACCAGGTAGCCGAGGAAGAAATAGGCGATCGTCGAGACCGAGAAGTCGGCGAGGATCTTGACGAGCGCATTGACCTGGTTCTTCTTGCGCACGGTGCCCAGCTCGAGAAAGGCAAAGCCCGCGTGCATGGCCAGCACCATCACGGCGCCAAGCAGGATGAAGAGGGCATCCGAGCCCTGCTTGAGTTGTTCCAAGGGATCTCTCCTCCGCGCGTTGTCGAGGCAAGCTGCACCACGGAAGCAAGGTGCGGGCCGCTTCGGTGCGCATCGCCGCGACGGGGCGCGCCACATCCAGGTGCGGCCACGCATGGATACGGGGCATGGCGCACTGCCTTGGAGCGGCCGCGAGCGGCACGCCGCGCGCTTTTTCTCCGGGGCCGCACCGGCGTGATGTCCGACGGCCTGACGGCCTGCAGGCCCGGTCAGGGCAGCGTCGCGGCGGGCCGTTCGGTGTGTAGCGGCTCCGACGCTTGCGCCGCCGGCGGCACCGGCGCCTGCACCTGCAGCAGCTGCAACGGCAACTGCGCTTGCAGCTGCGCCTGCCGCTTCGCCGCCAGCGGTGCCAGCACGCGCAGCAGCTCGCTCGTCTCCACCGGCTTGGCGATGAAGCCGTCCATGCCCGCGGCGGCGGCGGCACGGCGTTCGTGGTCGAGCACGGCGGCGGAGAAGGCGAACACCGGCAGCTGCGCCGTCGCCGCTTCGGCGCGCAGCGAGCGCGTCGCGGCCAGGCCGTCGCAGCCGGGCATGTGCAGGTCCATCAGCACCGCGTCGAGCCGCATGGCGTGCGCCTTCGCCGCCGCGAGCGCGTCTTCGCCGTCGACGGCCTGCACGACTTCGGCGCCCATGCGCTCGAGCATCGCCACGACGATGAGCATGTTCACCGCGTTGTCCTCGGCGACGAGGACCGTGGAGGCCGCGCAGCGGTTCGCGCGGCGGCGCAGCCGCAGTCGCTGGCGCTCGCAGCGTGCGCCGCTGCGCCCGCTGCGCCGGCCATCGAGGGCGACACCGGCGCGCCGATGAGCAGCAGCGGTGGCGCGGCCACGGCCGGCAGCGGCAGCTCGGCCCAGAAGATGCTGCCGGCGCCCTCGCCGTCGCTCTCGACGCCCACCTCGCCGTCCATCAGCTGCGCCAGCTGGCGGCAGATCGAGAGGCCGAGCCCCGTGCCGCCGAAGCGCCGCGTCGTCGAGCTGTCGGCTTGCAGGAAAGGCTCGAAGAGGCGCCCTTGCAGCAGCACCGGCACGCCGGGGCCGCTGTCGCGCACGGCCACGCGAACGCGCGTGCCCGCGACCGGCGCGGCCGTGAGCGTGATGCTGCCGCGCTCGGTGAACTTCAATGCGTTGCTGAGGAAGTTGGCGACGATCTGGCGCAGCCGCACCGGGTCGCCGCGCAGCAGCCGCGGCAGCGCCGGGTCGAGCTCGCAACGCATCGCCAGCCCGCGCTCCTGCCCGAGCGCGGCGAAGGCGGCGAAGGTGCCGTGCAGCAGCTCGTGCGGGTCGAACTCGATGCGCTCGATCTGCAGCCGGCCCGACTCGATCTTCGACAGGTCGAGCACGTTGGAGACCAGGCCCGACAGCAGCTTGGCCGAATCGGCCAGGTGCGCCAGGTACTCGGCGCGGCGCCAGCCTTCGAGCTTGTCGTCCTGCAGCAGCCGGGCCAGCCCGACGACACCGTTCAGCGGCGTGCGGATCTCGTGGCTCATCGTGGCGAGGAAGGCGCTCTTCGCCTCGCTGGCCGCTTCGGCTTCGCGCTTGGCCTCGGCGAGCGCACGCTCGTCGGCGCGGCGCGCGGTCACGTCTTCCATCACCCAGATCGTGCCGCTCGCCAGCGGCTGGCTGGCGTCCACCGGCCGCGCGTGCAGCTGCACGAGGATGCGCCGGCCGTCGCGGCGCGTCACCTCGCGCTCGTCGTCGAACGCTTCCTGCGCCGGCTGCGCTTCGCCTTCGCGCGGCAGCAGCACGCTCGTACGCTCGCCGGCCAGCGTGCCCGGCAGCCAGCCGAACATCGCTTCCAGCGCCGCGTTGACGCGCTCCAGCCGCCCGTTGCGCACGAGCGCGATGCCCACGCCCGCGTTGTCGAGGATGGCGTCGCTCTCGCGCCGCGCGCGTTCGATCTCGGTCACGTCGCGCAGCGTCACCACCGCCAGCATCGTGCCTTCGCTGTCGAAGCCGGCGGCCGTCACCAGCACCTCGCGCCGGCTGCCGTCGCGCAGGCGCACCGCCGTGCGCAGGTCGCGCACGCTGCCCTTGCCGGCACGGATCTCGCGCAGCACGCGCCGCGGTTCCTCGAGGTCGGGCCACAGGTTCAGCTCGCCGATCGTGCGCCCGACGACGTCGCGCTGCGTCAGCGCGGTGAACTTCAGGAAGCCGGCATTGGCCAGCAGGATGCGCCCGTCGCTGGCGCGGCCGACGCAGATGGCGTCGGGACTCGCTTCGTACAGGCGGTTCAGCAGCGTCTCGGTGCGCCGCTGCGCCAGCAGCGCCTCGCGTTCGGCGGTGACGTTGCGGCCGACACCGCGCCAGCCGGTGAGCTGGCCGGCGGCGTCGAACACCGGCGTGCCCGAGAAGAGCGCATGCATCGGCGCGCCGTCGGGGCAGACGTAGGTGCAAAGCTGCTCGCGGAACGGCCGCCGCTCGCGAAAGGCCTGCTGCAATGCGCGCCAGTTCTCGTCGTCGACGATGTGCGGCTGGCCGGGTTCGCCCAGGCGCGCGAAGTCGCTGCGCTTGTAGCCCGAGCGCGCCTCGAACGACTCCGACAGCGCCATCAGGCGTGCACGTGCGTCGAGCTCGAAGGTCCAGTCGCTGCCGAGGTCGAGCAGCTCGGCCAGGCGAGTGCGGTCGCGCGCGGCGCGCGCCATCGCCGCCTCGACGAGGTACGACAGCAGTGCCGCGGCCAGCACGCCGCCCACCGCCACGAGGCCGTGGCTGACGAGCCGGCTGGCCAGCGGCACCTGCGCCGCCGCCGCGCGGCCGGGGATGAAGCCGGCCATCTCGCCATACGCCGAGCGTGCCGATGGCGGCCATGTACAGCAGCGCCAGCGCGAACGCGCCGCGCTGCCCGAGCGCCGGGCCGGCCGTGGCGATCACCAACGCCACGCCGCCGAAGGTGACCATGTGCACGCCCAGGCCGGTGGCCCACGCGGTGAAGCCCAGCGCCCACCACCACCGCGGCGAACAAGCCCCACCAGCGCCGCGCGGCGTGCCGCTGCCGCAGCCGGTTGGCCACCACCGCGGCGGCAATCAGCGTCGCGCCGAGCAGCGCGCGCTTGTTGGCCACGTCGCGGTCGTCGACGAAAGCGAGTTCGGCCAGCGAGGCCAGCGCCAGCACGGCACCGAGCGTGCCCACGGTCAGCGTCACCGTTCGCGCGCCGACGGCGCGCATGTCCGACAGCGGGTCGGCCGGCGCAGCGGCCGGCGGGCGCGCGAAGTTCGCGCGAGACCTGCCGTTCGCGCGCGTCGTGATCGTCGTCGTGCTGCTCGTCGGCCGCGGGCAGCGGGCGGGCGACCGGGCCGTGGATGGGGCCGTGAGCTTGCATGGACTGCGACGTCTGGAGGCGCGCGAGTATCGCGCCCGCCAATGGCTGTACCGGCGGCGCATGGCCTGCAGCACGGCGGCTTCGTGAACTCGGACCGCGCGTGCGCCGAGCCGCCGCTTCGGAGCGCCCGACCGCCGTACGGGGCGCCGGTGCATCCCCCTTCACCAGCGGCGAGTCACTGATGCGCGAGTGAAGTTTGGAAAAGCCCGCGCTCGCGCCGGCGGCGGCGCCGCGAGCCTCCGGGACAATCGCGCGCATGAGCCGCATGCGTCTTGCGGCGCACGTCCTGGGGCTGGCGTGCGCCGCGGCCGGCTGCCCGTTGGCAGCCATCGCCCAGGAAGCCCGCGCGCCTGATGCAGCAGCGTCGACGCCCGCCGCATCGGCACCCGCTCCAGCGGCATCAGCATCCGCGGCATCGGCATCAGCGCCTGCCGCTGCAGCCTCGGCGCCAGCCCGCTCCGCCAGCGCGCCGGCCGCGCGAACGCCTGCGAGCGGCGCGCGCATCGAGATCAGCGGCGGCCGCGATGCCGACATCGAAGCGCGCCGGCGCAGCACCGCCGCGCGCATCGTCATCGGCCGCGAGGAGATCGACAAGTTCGGCGACGCCAGCGTCGCCGAGGTGCTGCGCCGCCTGCCCGGCGTCACCACGCCCGGCGCGCCGGGGCGCGGCGGCCCGCCGCGGCTGCGCGGCCTGGGCAGCGGCTACACGCAACTGCTCATCGACGGCCAGCGGCTGCCGCCTGGCTTCAGCCTCGACTCGCTGACGCCCGAGCAGATCGAGCGCATCGAGATCCTGCGCGCGCCCACGGCCGAGACCGGCGCCCGCGCCATCGCCGGCACCATCAACATCGTCCTGCGCGAAGGCTTCCGGCGGCGGCTGAACGACTTGCGCGTCGGCGCCGGCTTCGAGAACGGCGCCGTCGCGCCGGGCCTGCACTGGACGCGCAACGACAGCGTCGACGACTTCATCTACAACGTCTCGCTCGGCCTCTTCCGCCCCAACCGCATCACCGACAGCGAGAGCGAAACGCTGCTGACGCGGCGCGACGACGGCACGCTCGTCGAGCAGGCGGCCGGCACGCTGCACTCGGTGGACAAGCGCACCGCCGTCGCGCTGACGTCGCGCCTGCAATGGCGCCTCTCCGAAGGCGGCGACAGCCTGCTGCTGACGCCGCACCTGTTCCACAACGAAGGCCGCACCGACCGCGACTTCACGCGCACGCAAAGCCCGCCGCCGCTGCCCGGCGAGAGCTTCTACGACAGCGGCGGCAGCGACACGACGAGCCACTTCACCAACGCGCGCCTGGGCGGCCAATGGCGCCAGCGCCTGAGCCCGGCGGTGCGCATGGAGCTCTCCGGCGGCGGCGGCGTGCTGCGTTCGGCCTACGACACGCAGCGCACCGAGTTCCAAAGCGGCGTCGCCGTGCCCACGCGAGCGACCGACGACTACCGGCACCACGCGCGAACGGTCGCTGAACCTGACGGCCAAGTTCAGTGGCGTCGCGGTGCCTGGGGCAGCGGCCGCGATCCACCGGCTGCCGAAGGTGCGCCGCTGGCCAGCGCGGCGGGCGCGGCCGCCCCCGCCGAGCACAGCCTCGTCGGCGGCCTCGAGTTCGAGACCGTGCGCCGCGACGAGACGCGCGTCTACACCGACAACGGCGTCGTGCAGGCAGCCGAGTTCGGCGACACGTTCGAGGCCTCGACGCTGCGGCTGGCCGCGTATCTGCAAGACGAATGGAACCTCGACGCGCACTGGGCCTTCCACGCCGGGCTGCGGTGGGAAGGCATCCGCACGCGCGGCGACGCCGGCGACGGCACGCACCCCACCAACACGAGCAGCGTGACGACGCCGCTCGTGCACGTGCTGTGGAAGCCCGACCCGGCCCGGCGCGACCAGGTGCGCCTGTCGGTCACGCGCAGCTACCGCGCGCCGACGACGCAAAGCCTGATCGCGCGGCCCTCGATCAACCAGCGCGTGCCCGCCACCGGCCCCGGCGCCGGCACGAACGACCCCACTTCGCCCGACAGCGCCGGCAACCCGGATCTCAAGCCCGAGCGCGCCATCGGCGTCGACCTCGCACTCGAGCGCTATCTCGATGGCGGCGGCCTGCTCAGCGCCAACACGTTCTACCGCCACATCAGCGACCTGATGCGGCGCGTGACGACGCTGGAATCGGTGTCGTGGAGCCCCTTCCCGCGCTGGGTGGCGCGGCAGCAGAACATCGGCAACGCGACGACGGCGGGGCTGGAGCTGGAAGCGAAGTACCGCCTCGACCAGCTCGTCGCCGACGCGCTTCGCGTCGAGCTGCGGCACAACCTCGCCTTCTACCGTTCGCGCGTGCAAGGCATTCCGGGCCCCGACAACCGCCTCGACGAACAGGCACACATCACCGCCAACTTCGGCGCCGACTACCGCCTGCGCAGCCTGCCGCTGACGCTGGGCGGCAACCTCAACATCGTGCCCGGCTACCGCACGCAGCTCGCCGATGACCGCGCCACCATCGTCACCAGCAAGCGCGTGGTCGACATCTTCGCGCTGTGGACCTTCAGCCCCGCGGTGGCGCTGCGCGTGCTGGCCAACAACGCCGCGCCGCGCGATTACGCGAGCACCACCGAGTTCGACTACGACCAGCCTGCGAGCACGCTGCCCACACGCGTGCCGGAGGGAACGCCGCTGCGCGAGACGGCGACAACGCGCGGGTCGAGCTACCTCAACGTGCAGGTGCGGTTGGAGTTGAAGCTGTAGGGCGTGGACGTGGATCGCTGCGGCAGGGCGGCGGCGTCGCCTGCGTTCTCCGGCCC
>JAXMEZ010000030.1:0-46525 GCA_046348035.1 Rubrivivax sp.
CGCCTGCGAGCGCGCGTTCGCCGCCGACCTCGACGGGCATCCGATCCTCTCCAACCGCTCGCACTGGCGCCGCTTCCCGGCGGTGTGGAACGAGCGTTGGAGCGCGGGCAACGTGGTGCTGCTGGGCGACGCGTTGCGCACGGCGCACTTCTCGATCGGCTCGGGCACGCGCCTGGCGATGGAAGACGCGGTGGCGCTCGCGAAGGCGTTCGCCGCCTGCGGCAATGATGTGCCTGCCGCACTGGCGCGCTTCCAGGCCGATCGGCTGCCGCCGGTGAAGAAGATCTGCGACGCCGCGAACGCGAGCCTGCGGTGGTACGAGCGGATGGACGAACTCGTGAGCGCGCTCGACCCGCTGGAGTTCGCCTACAGCTACATGACGCGCACCGGCCGCGTGGACCACGCGGAAGTGCGCCGCCTCGACCCGGCGCTGGCCGCGGCGCACGAGGCGCGGCATCCGCAGGCTGGCACCGCCGCCTGAACATCGGCACCGAATCTCGCACCTGGATCCCGAGCCCGAACCGAGGAGAACCCCCCGTGACCATCCCCCGCCCCGGCGAAGCGAAGCTGCCGCACCTGTTCCAGCCGGGCCGCTTCGGCCGCTTCGAGATCAAGAACCGCATCAAGTACGGCGCCTGCTGCGTCTCCAACTACAACACGCGCGACGGCTTCATCACCGAGCGCGAGATCGCGCGCATGAAGGTCATCGCGCGCACCGGCTGCGGCATCATCACCAACCAGGGCGCTTACCCTGATCCGCTCGGCGAAGGCAAGGCCTACTTCCGGCAGGTGGCTATCTTCGACGACAAGTTCCTGCCGCAGTTCGAGCGCATCGCCGCCGACATCAAGGCCAACGGCGCGATGGCCGTGCAGCAGATCCTGCACGCCGGCCGCTACGGCGGCATCGACCTCGGCTACTGCATCCAGCCCTCCGACGTGCCGCAGACGCTGCCGCACTTCCGGCCGCCGAAGATCATGACCAAGGCCGAGATCGCCGACTGCGTGCGCCAGCATGCCGATGCGGCCCGGCGCGCGGTGCGCGCCGGCTTCGACGGCACCGAGGTGACGAGCTTCATGGGCTACCTGCTCGCCAACTTCAACTCGCGCTTCACCAACCAGCGCAGCGACGAGTACGGCGGCTCGATCGCCAACCGCGGCCGCTTCATGCGCGAGCTGATCGACGGCATCAAGCAGGCCACGCCCGACAACCCGCTCGTGGTGCGCCTGAACGGCGCCGAGCTGATGGACCGCTGGGGCGGCAACACCGAGGACGAGTGCTTCGAGCTGATGCAGCAGGCGGTGGACGTGGGCGTGGACATGATCAGCGTCACCGTCGGCTGGCAGGAAGCGCCCGAGTCGTCGATCGGCCGCGACATCGAGCCCGGCCACTGGAACTACCTCTCCGAGCGCGCGAAGAAGCTGTTCCCGAACACGCTCATCACCTTCGGCAACCGGCTGCCCGACCCGCGCATGGCCAACGACTGCGTGCGCGACGGCGTCTTCGACTACTGGGAGGTGTGCCGGCCGTTGCTTGCCGACCCCGACCTCGTGCACAAGGCGGCGGAGGACCGGCTCGACGAGGTACGCCGCTGCATCGGCTCGCTCAACTGCCTGTCGCGCCTCTTCCGCGACCTGCCCTACACGTGCACGATGAACCCGGCGCTCGGCCACGAGGTCGAGCCCGAGTACCAGGTGACGCCGGCGGCGGTGAAGAAGAAGGTGATGGTCATCGGCGCCGGCCCCGCGGGCATGGAGTGCGCCATCACGGCCAGGAAGCGCGGCCACGACGTGACGGTGTTCGACAAGGCGCCGCGCATCGGCGGCAACCTGCACGCCTACGCGGTGCACGACCTGGCGCGCCCCGACGACCTGCTGTCGGTGGTGCAGCACTACGAGACGATGGCGCGCAAGCTCGGCATCGAAGTGCGCCTGAACGCCGAGGTGCACGCGAAGTTCATGCGCAGCGTGCTGCACGAGTACGACGTGTGCGTCGTCGCCGCTGGCGCCGGCATCGACCGCGGCCGCTTCGCGCATGTCGAAGGCGCGGCGAAGATGCTCGACGCGCTCGACGTGGCGCACGGCCGCGTCAAGCCGAAGGGGCCGCGCATCGTCGTCATAGGCGGCGGCAAGATCGGGCTGACGCTGGCCGAGTCGCTGCGCAAGCGCGAAGGCGCCACGGTCACCGTCGTCGAGGCCGACAAGCGCATTGCCGGCGACGTGAAGCCTTCGTTCAAGTGGCGGCACTCGGCGTGGGTGGAGGAACTCGGCATCGAGTGCATCACGTCGGCGACGCTCGTGCGCGTGGCCGACGACGGCGTGACGGTGCGCGAGGCCAAGGGCGGCGAGCGCTTCGTGCCTGCCGACAGCGTGATCCTCGCTGCCGCCGCGCAGCCGGCGCACGCGCTGATGCACGAGTTCGAGTGGATGGTCGACGAGCTGCACGGCGCCGGCGACGCGCTCGTGCCGCGCGGGCTGGAGCAGGCGATCCAGGAAGGATTCCGGCTGGGGGTGCGGTTGTGAGCGCTGTTCTGGGCGCTGTCGGGAGTGCGGTGTCGGCCGAGGTCGTTCTCGCGCCGCAACCAGCGCGCGAGCCGGCGGCAGCGGCCGCAGCGCTGCTGCCCGACCCCGCGGCGTGGGCCGCCGTGGCGGCGCGGCATGCCGCGCTGTTCGAGCCGCTGGACACCGGCGCGCGCATCGCGCTGCTGGCGCGCTCGGCGCCTTCGCAGATGCTGGTGTGGGGAAGTGGGGAGGTGGCGAGGGCGGCCCCAGGTCGTGAGCGCGCGGTTCGAGCCTTCGCCGGCGCTACGCGACGTGCGGCGCCGACATCGTGCTCGCTGCCGACGACGAAGCGCTTGTGGCCATCCGCGCCGCGCAGGACAGCGCCACTCTCTTCGAAGTCCTGCGCGCCGCCATCCGCGCCGGCCACGTCGTGTGCTACATGCTGCGCCGGCGCTGCGTGCTCGAGGAGCGCGGCTTCGACGAGATGCTCGAAGCGCTCGGCTTCGTCTTCATGGGGGCGTGCCGGTGATCTTCACCAACCCCTCAGGCGCGCCCGAGCTGGCCTGCGACGAATGCGGTTGCCGCTGGTTCGACCGCATGAGCGGGGCCTGCTACAGTGCGGCGCCGGTGTCGGACGAGGCGCAGGCGGAGTTCGAGCGCGCGGTGCAGGCGCACGCGGCGCGGCGAGCCGCCCGTGATGCGCCCGGCACCGCGCCGCCGGCCGCTCGCCCGCACGGGGTGACTGACCTGACTGACTGACTGACATCCGCCGCCGCGGCCGTCATCGCGGCGAGGGAAGACGCTTCCTTCCGCAAGAACGCGGAGGAGCGAGGCCGCGCGCGCGGCGCCGGCGCTTGATAGGCGCCGGCCGGGAAGGCGAACATCGGGTGCCGCGATGGCAAGGCAAGGTGGAGAACTCCGATGGCGCTTTCTTCTCCCGTTTCATCTCCAGTTCGACGTTGCGCAGTGTCGAGGAGGGCCACGCCGTGCCGAGAAGCTCGGCAGCAGCGGCCGCGCGGTGCATCTGGTCCAGATGGCGCTCATCGACCTGGGCTTCGCGATGCCGATCTCGACGGCGCACGCCAGCAACAGCCCCGACGGCGCCTTCGGCGAAGAGACGCGCGGCGCCGTCAAGGCCTTCCAGCGATCGTGCCTGCCGCCGCTGGTCGACGACGGCGTGGTCGGCCAGAAGACGTTGCGCGAGCTCGACCGGCGGTCGGGCGGATTCAAGCATCGCGTGCGGCTGCACTTCCGCTCGATCGCGCTGACCGATGTGCCGTTCCAGCTGAGCCTGAGCAACGCCGAGACGGTGTTCGGCCAGTATGCGATCAAGGTCGAGTTCGCGTCGGGCGAGTCGCTCCTGCTCGATGAAGCGCAGCGGAAGTTGTTCGAGCAGATCGATCAGGCCTGCAAGTGGAACCTCTCCTCCGGCGAATTCAACCAGCTGCAGGGCCTGGGGACGCCGGCGCCGCCGAGCGACATCCTGGTCTTCCACGTGAACCGTTTCGCCGACGGCAACGTGCTCGGCTGCGGCGGCCATGCGCCGAACCGGCCGGCGTGCACGATCACCGCCAGTGCGCTGGCCTGGGACACGGCACACGAGGTCTGCCATGTGCTGCTGGGCTCGTCCTTCGCGCCGGTGCACGTGAACGATCGGCGCAACCTGATGCATCCGACATCGCGCTCGCTGAAGAGTGTGCCCGTCCTCACCGACCGGCAAGTGGCGCGGATCCGCGCCAGTGCGAACTGCCGGGTGATCTGAGCGGCGAGGACTCGGTCCCGCCCAGGGACTGTCAGGCGGCCTGCGTCCAGGGATCGATGACGGTGACGCCGGTCCCCTTGAAGTCGCTGCCGTTGCGCGTGGCGACCATGCAGGCATTGGCCGCGGCGATGGCCGCGATGGCGCAGTCGGCGAAGCTGATCGGGTTGCCCGCCTTCTTCGCCGAGGCGTGAACGTCGGCGAAGGCTTCGGCGGCGCGCTCGTCGAACGGCAGCACCCGCCCGGCGAAGAGCGGCAGCACTTGTTCGGCAACGGCCTGGCGCAACGCGCTGCGGCGCTTGCCGGCCGGCAACGCCTGCACGCCCGCGAGCAACTCGGCCAGGCCGATGGTGCTGAGGTAGAGCGTTTGCGGGGCTTGCGCGTCCAGCCAGTCGAGCACCGCCTGCGCAGGGGCGGGCTTCAGCGGCTCGGACAGGACGTTGGTGTCGAGGACGATCATCGGAACTTCGCCGGGACCACCGGCGTGCGGTCGCGGGTGATCTTCAACTCCACGCCGCCCACGCTGCGGCCGGCGGCGCGCAGCGCCGTCCCCAGGCGGACTGTGGGCCGCACGGCGGCTTCCAGGATGGCGCGGATCTCGGCTTCGGTGCTGCGCCCATGCTCGGCCGCGCGCAGCAGGCGCGCGGTGGGTCTCGTCGGGGAGGCTGCGGATGGTGACGGCGGCCATTGATATCTCCTGGCGAGCAATGATATCAACGATGGCAGCGCCCGACGATGATGTCAGCGCGCACAGCGGTGGCCGGCGCCTCACCCGCCACCAAAGCGGTACGCCACGCTCAGACGATCGGCGGCGGCGCGCAGTCGGGCGCCCGGCGAACGCAGCGCGCCGCGGCATCCCAGCGCGCTTGCAGGTCGAGCGCTGCCAGGTCTTCGGCAGCGAGCGGCCAGTCCATGCGCCGCCCGGCGCACCAGCGCGTGCCGGCCTGCTCGCCGCCGCGCTTGTCGAGCAAGTGCTTCGCCTTGGCCGCATCGGGCATCCACACGAGCGGCGCCATCTCGCGGTCGATCTCGTCGGCGTCGTCGGGCACCGGCAGCGTGCGGCGCTCGCCTCGGAGGTCGGTGCCGGTGATGCGCATGAAGGCCTGGCCGGCCGCATGCGCCTGCACGGCGTCGTCGCCTTCCATCCAGCGCACGAGCGTGGGCAGCACGGCCGGATGGCCGTAGCGGGCCAGCGCGGCGCAGCGCGCGGCGGCATCGGGCAGCGCCATCGTCGCCGCGCCGATGGCCTTGGTGTCCTCTGCCGTGCCGAGCACGGTGAGCCAGTGCAGCGCCACCGTGTCACCGTCGGCCGTGGCCTTGCGCAGCGGCGTGATCGCTTGCGCGAAGCCGGTGACCACGCAGCACGGCCCACGCTTCGTGGCGGATGGCTGCTTCGGGCCGCACGAGCGCTTCGCGGTAGGGCGTGGCTGATGCTGCCGGCACGTGTCGTTGTCGCCTGCGTTGTGGCCTGCGCGGCTGCCGCGTGGCGATCGGCTCGCCACGCAGCAGCCCAGGCTTGCGCGCGAACCGCGCCGTCCTCGGCCAGCAGCAGGCGCTCGAGGCCAGGCGCGTCAGGCGCCAGGCGCTTGTGGTTCGCCAGCGCCACCGCCGCCGCGGCGGCCACCGCGGGCTTGGCGTTCGTGAGTGCGTTGCTCAGCTCGCCGGCGACGCGCAGGCCGCCTGCTTGCCCGAGCGCATCGCGCAGGCCGAGCAGTGCGGCGCCGCTGGCGCGCGAGAACTCGGCGATGACGCCGCTTGCCGCGGCCGCATCGCCGCAGCGCAACGCGGCGATCGCCGCAGCGAAGATGTCGTCGCGGTCGCCGTTCTCCAACGCGGCTTGCAGGCGCGCGACCAGCGCCCCGGGCGGCGCGACGAGCAGACCCTGGATGTGCGCTTCGATGCGTTCGGTCAGGCCCGCGAAGTCGCGCAGCGTCTGCTCGGGCGAGTCGATCGCTTCGCGGCGCTGGCTCCAGAGGAAGGCCAGATCCTCGGCGTGGATGTCCAGCAGCTGCGGGATGTGGCGGGCGCGGGGCGTGGGCATCGTCGCGGGCCGCGGCCCGGTGAGCCGCGTGTCAGGTAGCGCTTCAGTTGATTGAGACGGAACCCGCGCGGATGCGCTGGGTGCCCTTGGCACGCACGAGCACATCGTCGCCGCGAATGACGACCTTGCCGTCGGCGCGCAGGTCGATGGAGGAGTCGCCGCACTTGAGCTGGAGTGATTGCGTCGAGTCGATGACCACGGACCCAGGCGGCTCGTACCGCCCGATGCGTCCCATCACGACGCCGGGCAATCCATCCACGGATGGACAGACCAGCAGCGGGTCGCCGGGACGAAGAGGGGCCCCGCGCAGGGTGCCGATCTCCAGGCACTCGCAAAGCGACTCGGCACCGCTCGAGTCGCGAACGCGCAGCATGCCGTCAGGCTCGATGGAAACCAGATTCGCGCGCGACGGTGGACCTGCCGCTTCGCTCGCCGGGCGCTCGGCCGGCTCGATGAGCTTGATCACTCGGCGGGGATGCCCCATGTCGTGTCCCTTCTCGAAGGCTAGCCGGCCCACTTCTCGGGCGGGATGAACGTCAAGGTGTCAATGCCGCTGGCTTCGATGCCCTGCTTGACTGATTCGTGGACGACGATGCCATTCACTGCTTCAGCCAGCCGAAACATGAGCGCACCGCGGGTTCTGTTTTCGTCGATGACCAGACTGTCGAAGTCGACGGAGATCATCGGACCGTCAGGGGCCGAGTGCTTCGATTCACGAAGGTCCGCGGCGGCCACCGCTCCGATCAAGTTGAACGCGACGTAGTTCGTGTACTCCTGGCCCGAGCGAGGGTCCAGCAGTACCGCCGAATACACATCCAGGTTGGCGACGCCGCAGGCCAGAAGCGCTTGATGAAGACGCTGGGTCATGAGAGGCAATGGCGCTTTCCACATCTCCGCCAGTACGCTGTCTCGGCGCATGCGCAGCTTGGGGCGCAACGGCACCGGCGGCGGCTTCTCGAAGCGCTCGGCGCAGTTCCAGCAGCGCATCGGGTCGTCGTCGCGGTGCTCGACGGCAGCGATGTAGCCCTTGGCGGGGCTCAGACACTCGAGCATGAAATACACGGCGATGGCTCAATCCGAGGCGCTGGAGGACGCGGACGCGCTAGCGTGAGCGGCGGCGCTTGGGCGAGCGTTCCGCGGCGTCTGCAAGCACGCCGAGGTAGTTCTTGGCCCACTTGGACGTGTAGACGTTTGGGGGCCACTGCGGGCCGCTCAGGTGCCCGCGCATCTTCCCGGAGACACCGTTCAAGCGCGTCGCAAGGCCGAAAGGTGTCGGCAGGCCCAGTTCGGCGATCTTGTCAGTCTTCTTCTTGCATTCCTTGCACTTCTGCTGGTCGATGTGCTTCTCCTCCAGCTTCTTGTAGTTTGCGAAGATCTTCTCCAAGACCTCAAGCACGAAGGCACTGTAGTCCTCGTGGCGGTCGTGAAACTGGCCCGGCGCCTTACGCATGGCCTGTCGGACGTATCTCCACTTGCGGTTGCTGCTGGAGACGTCGTACAGCTCGCCGGTAAGCATGTTCGATTTCGGCTGCCCGTCGTCGATTGCATCGTCGGACATCATGTCCGCGGCGTCGACTTCGGGCTCCTCGTCATCGTCATCTTCGTTGTCGTCAGCACCTTCCCACACTCGCATGCCGCCGCGACCGCCGCCGACGGCATAGTTCCCCGGGAGATAGACGCCGTTCTCGGCGCCGTTGACGTCGTATCCCACATCGGCCCAAACCCGCCCGTCACTGAAGTCGATCGTCTGCTTGCCGTCCTTCAGCTTCTCGGTCGACCCTTTCTTGACCATGTAGGCGAGCAGCTTCGAGTGCTTCAGAGATTCCTGCGCCGGGATGCAGTGATGGGCAGCACACGTGACCGGGTAGGCGTGCAGCACCGTGTCCGGCTGGCCCTTCTTCGGCGACCGAACAGCGATGGGGACCTTGACCACCCGCGCCTTGTCCTTGAATTCGTGCCCTTCGCGATGGCGAGGATCTAGCACTTCCTCGACCTTCCTGACCATGGGCTCGTAGAGCAGGGTGCTCTTGCCTCCCTTCATTCGGCGCGCAAGCGTGCTGCCGATTCCGATGAGGTCGTTGTCGACTGCCGGAGGCTCCGGTTCGGTGTGGTCGAAAGGGCACGGCGACTCGTTGTCGTCGATCATGCCCACGGTAACGGATTCGCCGAGTTGCGTCATGGTTTCACCCGCAAATGTTCTTCTTGTTGTGCCACAGCGGATCCCCCATGCGGCACACGTTCTTGCCCTCGAGCATCACGTTGAACGAGTACATCATGAACTCGCACTCCTGCTTGAAGGTGCTGGAGATGACGCCGCCGATGCTGCCGGGTTCGTCGCCGGCGCTCATCATGTACTTGGCGCCCTTGACCATGATCATCTGGCCGTCGGCCTTGACCTTGGTGGTCCCTTGCGACGTGTCGGCCGACTTGCCGATGTTGGGGTAGGGGATCGGGATCGGCCCCGCGGGCGGCGCCGGCGTCTTGCAGACGTCGGGGAACACCATGCTCATGCCGCCGCTGCCCTTGTGGGCGAAGCCGGTGATGTTGTGGACGGTGCAGGGCATCTTCGTCGGGCTCCGTGCGAGGTCGTGAGGTGCTGGGAGTTTCGCGAGTGAGGAACGTCAGGCCAGGCGCGCCAGCAGCGCAGCGCCGCGGTCGGCATGGTCGGATGACGCATAGACGAGGCATGGCGCGCGCCGATAACCTTCGCGCACGCCGTGCGCGGCCAGCGCCAGCAAGGCGGCGCCGTGCGCGGCGCCGAGGTCGCCGAAGACTTCGGCCGGGTGCTCCATCGCGGCGTCGGGCTCGAAGGCAGCGGCCTCGCGGATGCGCGCGACGCCGAACTCGCGCGCCCAGTAGCGTTCGCCGTTGAAGCTGCAGTAGACGGTGGCCACCGGTTGCGGCGGCGGGGATTGCTCGAACAACTGCGCGCACGCCGCGGCGAGGCCGTCGCCGCGGTACGGCTCCTCTGCGTACAGGTGCCCACTCTCCTTGCCGGCAGCCGCTCCCAGCACCTGCGCGAGCTTCGGCAGCCGGCCTACACCGGCCTCCTGCGCGGTCGTCAGCAGCAGGAACGCCGCGCCTTCCGAGGGTGTGAAGCCGTCGCTCACCGTCTCGCCACGGACGCGCTGTTCCATGTCGAGCGTGCCGAGCACGTAGAGGTCGACGAGGCTGTCGACGCCGCCCACCAGCACGTACGGGTGCTTCCCTTCGGCAAGCCATTGCAGCGCGTGCCGGAGGGCCAGCAAGCCCGCGGCGCGGCCGCGCGGCGCGGCAACGCTGGCGGCGAGGTCGAGCGTGTCCGGGCACTGCTGGTCCAGCCGCGCCACGAAGCGCTTGGGGTCGAGCGGCTGCGTCGTGTGGTGTTCGGGCAGGCCCAGCGCCAGCGGCACGCGCTGCTTGCGCGCCGCCCAATCCGCCGCCACGGGGGCGAGCGCCTCTTCCAGCGCCGCGTGCGCCAGGCGCAGCATGCGCACTTCGCGCGTTTGCAGCGGCTGCTCGGAAAGCGGTGCGGCAAGTTCGGGCAAGCCTTCATCGGGCACGGTGCCGACGATGAAGGGCTCGAAGCGCCGGTCGCGCCAGTCGATCTCGCGCAGCCTGGCCACGCGCGCGCGCGCCGAAGCGGCCGTCTCCTTCAAGCTCAAGCCCACCGGCGTGACGAGCCCGGCGCTGGCGATGATGATGTCGGAGCCGGCCACGTCGTTCTCCGCACTCAAGCGGCGGCGTATTGCGCGGGCAGGCCGCGCCCTGCAGCGGCCAGCGGCGCCGGCGGGCGGCCGTCCTTGCCGTACTCGGCGCAGCGCAGAAGCGCGCTGCGCAGCTTCAAGAGCTTCTTGTCCACCGCGAGGCCGGCGCGCCACAGCATCTGCAGGCGGCCGGCGTCGGGTTCGAAGAGCACGGTCTCCAGGTTCAGCGGGCGCGCTTGCGGCTTGCCGTCGAAGTCGAAGCTCGCATCGAGCGTGAGCCGCGGCAGGTCGAAGCGCAACGGCCCGCCTTGCGTGAAGCCGCGCAGTTCCACCGGCTCGCCGCCTTGCAGATACGCCGGCGCAACGAGGCCGGCGGGTGCGCCAGCTGGAAGTAGCGCGGGTCGAAGTCCTGCGGCAGGTACGGCGCGCGCGTCTTCGTCCATGCTTCGTCGTAGGTGCCGGCGTACGCACGGCGCGGCATCCACGTCGGCGCCACGGGCGCGAAGCAGGCCGGCTGCGGCCGGCTCGCGTGCGAGGCGATCGGTGCCGCGGGGTCTTCGAGGTTCGGCAGCGGCGGCAGCTCCTGCCCGCGCGCCTTCGCCGCCGCATCGGCATCGAAGAGCCCGCGGCCGACGGGATTGCGCGGCTCCCAGTCGCGCGCCGGCTGGCCTTCGTCGCCCGGCACCACGCCGCCGAAAGCGAGCTCCCAGCGCAGCGGCATGCGCTCCCACTCGGCCGCCTCGCCCGGCTGCCAGCCGCTGCCCTGGCGCTGCCAGCGCCGCTCGCCGAACACGCGCAGGGTCTTGCGCACGGGGCCCACCTGCACGCTGACATCGGCCACGCGTGTGCCCGGTGCCGGCGCCACGGCGCGGCCGATGAGCAGGATGTCGGTGGCGGGCTTGGGCAGCGCGAACTCGCCGGCCGCGCGCAGGCTCGTCTGCCCCGGGTCGCCCCAGTACACGTCGGCGGCCAAGAGCGGCACCTGCTGCGGTGCCAGCGCCGGCGCGTCGGCCGTGAAGGCGAAGGTGGCCTTCACCGCGAGATACGCCGACTCGATGCCCTGCACGTCCGGGAACACCGAGAGCGCGGCGGCGAACGGCGTGCGGTTGTCGACTTGCAGCATGGCTCGACGGCTAACGGCGGAAGTACGAAGCGGCCTTCAGTTCTGCGCGATCTTGCTGCCCTTGAGCACCATGTCGCCGCTGGCCTTGATGCCGATCTTCCCGTCGCCGGTGACGGTGATGTCCTTGCCCTTGATCTGGATGGTGCCGTCCTTCTTCATCGTGATGCTGGCGTCACCGGTCTTGATGGTGATCTCGTCGCCGGCTTCGAGGACGAACTTCTTGCCCACCTTCAGCATGTCGTCCTTCGCGACGTCGGTGGTGCGCTTCTCGCCGACGTTGCGCGTCTCGTTCTTGCCGATCGTCGCCGTCTGGTTCTGGCCGACGTCGACGGTGTGGTCCTTGCCGACGGAAAGCGAGCGGTTGGCGCCGATGCTGATCGACTGGTTCGCGCCGACATCGACCGACTGCGCCGCGCCGATGGCCACCGTCTGCGCCGCGCCGATGGCGATCTCCTGCGCCGCGCCGATGGCGATGCTTTCGTTGACGCCCACCGTGTGCGTGCGCTGCAGCGCCACCGTGGCCGTCTCGTTCTTGCCGACGCTGATGCTGCGGTCGGCGCCGATCGTGATCGTCTCGTTGTTGCCCACCGTCTCCGTGCGGTCGTGCTTGACCAGCACCGTCTCGTCGTGGTCGATGGTCTTGGTGCGGTCGTGCCCGACCCAATGCGTCTCGTCGTTCTCGACCTCGACGTCCATGTTCTTCTCGGCATGGATCCACAGCTGCTCCGAGCCCTTCTTGTCCTCGAAGCGGATGGCGTTGGCATTGCCGTAGGCGCCGCCCTTGCTGCTGCGGGTGAGCACGCCGCTTTGCGTGGCGTTGGCCGGCAGTTCCCACGGCGGCATCTGCTCGGCGTTGTAGACGCGGCCGGTGACGATGGGTTGGTCCGGGTCGCCTTCGAGGAAGTCGACGATGACCTCCTGGCCGATGCGCGGGATCTGCACGAAGCCGAAGCTCTTGCCGGCCCAGGGCGTGGACACGCGCACCCAGCAGCTGCTCTTCTCGTTCTTCTTGCCCAGGCGGTCCCAGTGGAACTGCACCTTCACGCGGCCGTACTTGTCGGTGAAGATCTCTTCGCCGCCGGGGCCGACGACCACCGCCGTCTGCGGGCCTTGCACGAAGGGCTTCGGCGTGCGGCGCTCGGGCCGCCAGGCCTGCGACGAAGGCGCGGCGGCGAACTGGCACTGGTAGTCGTCGCCGCCGCCACCGCCGCCGGCCTCGTACGACGCCACATGGGCGGTGATGTTCAGCTGCGTGCACAGGTACTGGGCGTTCTGGTCGCCGCGCGGGTGGCGTTCCAGCTTGAACAGGTGGCCCACGGCCAGCGCGCGCGCGTTGGTCTGGCCTTGCAGCCGCTCGAAGCGCGCCTGCTGCTCGTCCAGGCGCACGTCGGTGAGGTGCTGGCCGTCGGGCTTCTGCGTGTAGTCGCCTTCGAAGTCGAAGGCCTCGTAGTCGTCCAGCGAATGCGAGCGCGCGCGTGCGCCTGCTGCACCAGCAGCGGCGTCGAAGGGCGCTCGAAGTCGTAGCTCGTGAGCACCGTCTTGCCGGTGCGCACCTCGCGCGAGCAGTGCCAGCCGCTGACGAAATCCACGTCCGGCGGTGCGCCGCCGGCCAGCGCGTGGAACGGCAGCGTCTCGCAGCCGGCCGCTCGGCCAGCGCGCCGATGTCGTCCACCAGCATCAGCTTGTGCGCGTCCTCGCCGTGCGCGAAGAACCAGTAGATGCCTTCCTCCTCCAGCAGCCGGGCGACGAACTGGTAGTCGCTTTCGCGGTACTGCACGCAGTAGGTGCGCTTGCGATAGCTGCCGTAGAGCTTGAACTCGAAGTTGGCGATGGCGCCGTGGTCGCCGAAGACCTTCTCGACGATCTCCGGCACCGACATCTCCTGGAAGATGCGGCAGTCGGAAGTGCGCGTCAGGAACCACAGCCACGGGCGCAGCGTGGCGTGGTACTGCACCCAGCGCCCGCGATGGCGGCCGGTGGCGAAGCGCGTGACGAAGCCGTTGAAGTGGCGCTTGCCGCCCTCGCGCAGCAGCACCTCGACGTTGACCCGCTCGCCCAGCAGCTTCTCGGCGGCGATGTCGAACTTCGGCGAGACGAGCGTCAGCTCGGTCGTCTCGAGTGTGGACAGCGCATGCGTCAAGGCCATCGACTCGAAGCGCAAGTCGTCGGCAGGCAGGGGACAGGCAAACGAGAAGGGTGCGGGCATGGCTGGGACGATGCAGGAGGTGCAATGAGGCCGTCAGCCGGATCATCGTCCGGACTTGGCGGCGAGCGGGGCCAGCGCCGAAGGTCACTCGCCCTTCCCCTTCGGGAGGCGCGGCCCGCGCGCGGCCGGATCTCCTCGAGTGCGCAGGGCGGTGGCGTCCCGGTCTCGCTGATCGGCGCAGGCTTTCGCCGGGCGCGGCCTGGGACGAGAGAACAATGGCGCACGTGGACAGCGAAGCGGAGTACCGGACGGCGAACCTGGCCTGCGCCGGGAGGCCGGGATTGGCTGGACGAGAAGGTGCCCGAAGGGGCGGCCATCACGTCGGACGGCAGGCCTTTCCGCGACAAGCGGGTTCCCGCAGACTCCGCAAAGCGCTTCTTCGAGCTGACCGGGGCCAGCCAGAAGTCGCTCGAAGAAGACTGGAAGACCACTTCGAAGACGACCTGCAACGCCTTCTGCGGCAGGTTCTCCGAGGCGATGCGGCTGGGCACGCTGAACCACCTCGACCTGCGCGACCACGTCAGGAAGGACCGCCTCGCGGCGTGGATCCCGGCCGACAGCGGCCAGCGGCCGAAGCCGGGCGACATCGTCCTTCACTTCTTCCCCGGTTTCTGGCAACGAACGTGACGCGCTCGCTCGTCGGCGACGAGTGGATCACCGTCGACGGCGGCCAGGGCGGCCCGAAGGCGGGTCACGACGTCATCACGCGCGTGCTGCGCAGCTTCAGCGAAAGCAGGGCCAAGGGTACGTCCAGGGCTGGATCGACATCGAGCGCTACCACGAGCTGCTGAGCTTCGCCCGGTCGCAGCGGATTGCGGCCGGCGCGCTGGGCCACCTCTGGGTCGACCCGGACGACCGCCTGGTTCATCCCGGCGCACCGGCCAGCCACGGCGGACCCGGCGGTTCCGCTGCGCAGGCCCGCTGGCGTTCGACGTGAGTCGCACGGCGCTGTAGCACGCGGACGCACCGGCCGACCAGCACCTGTGGGCGCTCGGCGGCGCGCCGACTTCGCCCAGGGCCGCGGCTTCCCAGCGCCGCCGGCTCCAGGGCAGCGCAGCGCCTGACGGCAGCGCTGACGAGCCAGCCGGGCACCGGCTCGCCACCTTCCATGCGCAGCGGCTCGGCGCGCAGCGAACGCACCTCGAAGCCCGCCCCTGCGAGCGCCGTCTCGACGTAGGGGCGGCCATGCGCGTAGCGGCCGTTGGCCTGCAGCCGGTGCGGCGACCGGCGCGCCTTCGGGCAAGCGCCTCGACGGTGAACACGAGCGCGCCGCCGGGCTTGAGCGAGCGCCGCGCCGCCGCGAACGCTTCGTCGAGCGCGCCGAAGTAGCACAGCGTGTCGGCCGAGACGACGGCGTCGAACGCGGCCGGCTGCGTGCGCAGGTAGTACACGAGTTCAGCCTGGTGCAGCACGTCGTACAGGCCGCGCGAGTGCGCCCGCCGCAGCATGCCTTCAGACAAGTCGCAGCCGGCCAGCCGGGCGGCGAACGGCTTCAGCCCCGGCCCGCACAGCCCGGTGCCGCAGCCGGCGTCGACGATGACAAGCGCCCCCGCCGGCGGGCCGACGATCTGGCCCAACGCCTCGACGACGAGCCCCGGTGCGCGGTAGTTCAGCGCTTCGAGCTTGGAATCGAACGAAGCGGCGAAGCTGTCGAAGACCTGCTGCACGTAGTCGTCGCTGGCGCGCGCGGGTGCTGCCGTTGCCGATTCGCTCTGGCCCGAAGCATTCGCCAGGCTCGCGGCGAGCATGTGCTCGGCGATCGGGTTGCCCGGGTCCTCGGCCAGCCATTCGCGCAGCAGCGCGGCGGCGCTCTCGTGCTCGTCCAGCCGCGTCAGCGCGCGGATGATCTCCTGCCGCGACTGCGCCTCGGGCGGCGACAACGTCACCGCTTTCGCGTGCGCCTTCAGGCCCTCGGGCACGCGGCCGGTCTCGATGAGTGTGATCGAGAGGTTGCACCAGGCGTCGGCGAACTCGGGGTCGCGCCGCACCGCCTCGCGCAGCACGCGTTCGCTGTCGCCGATGCGGTGCAGCTTGCGATGCAGCACGCCGAGGTTGTTCAGCGCCCGCACCGCTTCCGGCGCGGCGGCGGTGTCGGAGCCGAACTGCACCGCGCGCTCGTAAGCATCGGCCGCCTCGTCGCCGCGGCCGGCGAGCAGCAGCACGTTGCCGAGGTTGTTCCAGGCGCCGGCGAGATCGGGCATCGCGGCCAGCGCCTGGCGGATCAGCGCCACGGCTTCGTCGGTGCGGCCTTGCGTGTGGCGCAGCACGCCGAGGTAGTGCAGCGCGTCGGGCTGGTCGGGCCAGCGCGCGAGGATCGCCTCGAACGCCGGCTCGGCTTCGTCGATGCGCTCGTCGCGCAGCGCGTCGATGGCCACGGCCAGGGCCTTGGCGAGCGCCTCGGCGTTCGCCGGAGACGCTGCAGCCGCGGGAGCGGCGCCGTTCGCAGCGGCCACCGCGGTGGCGGTCATGCGCGGAGTCATGGCCGGCCCCCGCTCAGTCGAAGCGGTAGCTGAAGTTGCCGTCGGCCACGCCCACGTGCACGCCGCCCACCGGCTTGCCTTCGAGCAGGCGCGTAAGGAAGGCGCGGCTCACGTCGGGCAGCATCGTGTTGGTGAGGATCGCGTCGATCATGCGGCCGCCCGATTCGCTCTCGGTGCAGCGGCTGACGACGAGCTTCACCACGTCGTCGCCCACCTCGAACGGCACCTTCCAGCGCTCCTGCACGCGCTTGGTGATGCGGCGAAGCTGGAGCTTGACGATGCGGCCGAGCATCTCGTCGGAGAGCGGGTAGTACGGGATCGTCACCAGGCGCCCCAGCAGCGCCGGCGGGAACACCTTCAACAGCGGCTCGCGCAGCGCCTTGGCCATGCCCTCGGGGTCGGGCATCAGGTCGGGGTCCTTGCACAGGCTCGCGATGAGGTCGGTGCCGGCGTTGGTGGTGAGCAGGATGAGCGTGTTCTTGAAGTTGATGAAGCGGCCTTCGCCGTCTTCCATGAAGCCCTTGTCGAAGACCTGGAAGAAGATCTCGTGCACGTCGGGGTGCGCCTTCTCGACCTCGTCGAGCAGCACCACGCTGTAGGGCTTGCGGCGCACCGCTTCGGTGAGCACGCCGCCTTCGCCGTAGCCGACGTAGCCCGGGGGCGCGCCCTTGAGCGTGGAGACGGTGTGCGCCTCCTGGTACTCGCTCATGTTGATGGTGATGAGGTTCTGCTCGCCTCCGTAGAGCGCCTCGGCCAGCGCCAATGCCGTCTCCGTCTTGCCGACGCCGGAGGTGCCGGCGAGCATGAAGACGCCGATCGGCTTGCCCGGGTTGTCCAGCCCGGCGCGCGAGGTCTGGATGCGCTTGGCGATCATCTCCATCGCGTGGTCCTGGCCGATCACGCGCTCGCCCAGCTGCTTGGCGATGTTGAGGATCGTCTCGATCTCGTTGGCCGCCATGCGGCCCACGGGGATGCCGGTCCAGTCGGCGACGACGCTGGCCACCGCCTGCTGGTCGACCGTGGGCAGGATGAGCGGGTCCTCGCCTTGCAGTGCAGCGAGCTTCGCTTGCACGTCGCGCAGTTGTGCCAGCGTGTCGGCGCGCTCGCCCTCGGTGAGCGGCGGCGCCGCCGGCTTCGCTTGCGCTTCGAGCTTGCTGCCGGTGCCTTCGACGGCATCGACGTCGCCGCGCAGCTTGGCGCGCAGCGCCAGCAGCTCGTCGACGAGTGCCTTCTCGTCGCCCCAGCGTTTCTCCAGGCCGGCGAGGCGCTCGTGCTCGCCGGCGAGCTGCGCGTTGACGTCGGCCTCGCGCGCCGCGGTGTCCATGCCGATGGCCTTTTCGCGGCCGATGATTTCCAGCTCGGTGGTCAGCGCCTCGATGCGCTTCCTCGAATCGTCCACCTCGGCCGGTGTGGCGTGCAGGCTCACCGCGACGCGCGCGCAGGCGGTGTCGAGCAGGCTCACGCTCTTGTCCGGCAGCTGGCGCGCCGGGATGTAGCGGTGGCTGAGCTTCACCGCCGCTTCGAGCGCCTCGTCGAGGATTTGCACGCGGTGGTGCTTCTCCATCGTGCTGGCGACGCCGCGCATCATCAGGATCGCCTTCGGCTCGTCGGGCTCGTCGACCTGCACGCTCTGGAAGCGGCGCGTCAGCGCCGGGTCCTTCTCGATGTGCTTCTTGTATTCGGCGAACGTGGTGGCGCCGATGGTGCGCAGCTGCCCGCGCGCGAGTGCCGGCTTCAGGAGGTTCGCCGCGTCGCCGGTGCCCGCCGCGCCGCCGGCGCCGACGAGCGTGTGCGTCTCGTCGATGAAGAGGATGATCGGCTTCGGGCTCGCCTGCACTTCGTCGATGACGCTGCGCAGCCGCTGTTCGAATTCGCCCTTCATGCTGGCGCCGGCCTGCAGGAGACCGACGTCGAGCGCGCGCAGCGCCACGTCCTTCAGCGAAGGCGGGACGTCGCCGCGCGCGATGCGCTGCGCGAAGCCTTCGACGATGGCGGTCTTGCCCACACCGGCCTCGCCGACGAGGATGGGGTTGTTCTGCCGCCGCCGCATCAGGATGTCGACGACCTGGCGGATCTCGTCGTCGCGGCCGACGATCGGGTCCATCTTGCCGGTGCGCGCCTGCTCGGTGAGGTCGGTGGTGAAGCGCTTCAGCGCCTCGCCTTTGCCCATGGCGGCCGGCGGGATGGCATCGCTCGCTTCGCCGGGCGCGGCGCCGCTGTCGCTGGCCTTGGCGCCCTGCTCGGGCGAAGCGGAAAGCAGCGTGCCGAACTTCGCCGCGAGGTCGTCCACGGGCACGCGGTCGAACTGGCGCGAGATACCCAGCAGCGCGCCGCGCAGCGATGGCGTCTTCAGCATGCCCACCAGCAGGTGGCCGGTGCGCACCTGCTGCTCGCCGAACATCAGCGAGCCGTAGACCCAGCCGCGTTCGACGGCGGTGTCGATGAACTGCGAGATGTCGCTGATGCTGCTGGCGCCGCGCGGCAGGCGGTCGAGCGAGTGGGTGAGGTCGGCGGCGAGCGCGGCCGCATCGAGCTCGTACTGGCGCACGATGCGGTGCAGGTCGCTGTCGGGCGCGTTGAGTACCTGCACCAGCCAATGCTGCAGCTCGACGAACGGGTTGCCGCGCAGCTTGCAGAAGGTGGTGGCGCCTTCGAGCGCCTTGAACGCGAGCGGGTTGAGCTTGCCGAACGAGGCGGCGCGCGAGATGTCAGGCATGGTGGTTCACTCCGGCGGTTCCGTTGCTTGCGGCGCTTGCGGCGCGCATGGCGAGGAACGAGGTGTGCGGGCGCAGCCGCAGCGGTGTGGGCGCACGAGCGGGGGCTGTGGTGCCAGGGGTTGCCCGCCCGAGCCGGCTGGTGAGCCCGAGCCTCGGCGAACGACCGGGCGTGCGGCCGAGCTGCGGCGCGGGTTGTTCCGACGCCGCGAGTTCGAGCTGCAGCTCCCACTGCATCTCGCGCCCGGCCAACAGCCGCACCCAGTGCAGCAGGCGCGGCCACGCGACGCCGCCGGGCAGGAAGGTTAGCGTCTGCGCGTGCGTGAGCGGCCCCAGGTGCAGGCGGAAGCGGTACTGCCGGTCCCACACGCGGCTGCCGGCGTTGGCGCTGGCGCCCAGGCCCGCCGGCGGCGTGGCGGCGCGTTCGGGCCGGTTGCGGGCGAACGACAAACGTGTGCGGTCTTCGCGTGCGATGGGCAGCCACTGGCCGACGTGTTCCTCGACGCGCGCCGGCACGCCGAAGAACTGGCCGATGACCTTCGCCAGCATCTCCGGGTGGCGGCTGCGCGAGGTGAGCCAGCCGGCCTGGTACGCCAGCGCCTCGGGCGGCAGCGCGCCGGCCGACGATGGCGTTCCTGCCAGCGAGCCGAGCCAGACGCGGAAGCGGTCTTCGCGCGGCCGGTCCAGGTGCACCACCGGCTGCGCCTGCGCCCAGGCGCGATAGAACAGCGACAACGCGCGGTGGTGGAAGAGGTCGAGGAAATGCGCCAGCGTCTTGTCGCCGTGGTGGATGATGCGTTCGCGCACCACCTCGGTGAAGTGCAGCGGCATCGGCCCCATCGGCCCGAGCAGGCCGAAGAAGCGCACCACGAGCCGCGGCGCCGTGAGCCCGTGTCCGCCGCCGGCCATTGCAGCGCGTGCAGCGCCGCCGGTGCGAAGTCGAGCTCGGGTGCTTGCGCCAGGCGCAGCGCTTCCTGGCGCGGCCGCGGCGCGTCGCCGGTGCGGGGCAGGTTTCGCCGCAATGCGTCGACGCGGCGCAGCAGCGCGAAGAAGTCGAACGCGCTGGGGTTCGCCTGCACCGCGTGCAGCAGTTCGCTGAGCGCAGCCACCGCGGTCGCTGGCGTTCGTTCGTCAGCGCCGCGCGGCGCGATGGTCACCGACGCCGCTGCGGCGCGGTCGTCGGCCGCTGCCGACGCGGTGTTCACGCCGTCGCCCGCCCGCCCAGCCGCGGCGGCCAGGTCTTGATGTGCCCGCGCGTCGAGCCGCGCAGCGTGAACTGCGTGAAGCTGTTGATCGCGGCGTGGCGCGCGAAGAAGCGCTCGAGCACGCTGCCGAGCAGGAAGGCGCTGGCGCCCTGGAACGCGGCGTCGTCCACTTCGAGCTCCAGCGAGATGCCGCTGCCGAAGCTCAGCGGCCCGGCGAACGGCAGCCGCCGCACGACGGTGCCCACGCGCAGCGCGCGCATGCCGTCGCATTGGCGCACCCAGGTGTCGTCGGCCGGGCCGTACAGGCGCAACGCGGCGCGCAGCGCAGCGGCGGCCTGCTCGGGGTCGTCGCCGGGGCCGAGGTGCTGCTGCGTGAGCTGGCTGACGAGCTGCCAGCCGGCGTCGCCTTCGGTGCGGCGCGTCACCGGTCGCGTCGGCCCGCGCAGGCAGCGCACCTGCGCCACCGGCCCCGGCGCGTCGAGCTGCCAAACACCTTGCGGGCCTTCGCTGCCGCCGCCGCCGTTGCCGCCTTCGCGCGGCAGCAGCACCGGCAGGTCGCGGTTGCTCACCCACGCGTTCACCGAGAGCTGGCGCAGGCTCTCGCGGTAGGGGCCGTGCTCGCCGTCGACGAGCGACAGGTACACCTCGTCGCCGAGGTAGCTGGGCACGCGCGCGCCTTGCTGGCGCTGCCGCTCGGAAGGCCGGCGCGGCGCGCGGCGCAGCGAGAAGTAGCCGTCGCCTTCGGGCAGGCTGTGGTGCGTGGCGCGGTACAGCGGCGCGAACTCGCGCGCGCTGTCGGTGCCCGAGGCGCCGTGGCCGACGACGCGCTCGATGTGGTGCACCTCGTAGTCCATCGGCCGCGTGCGGTCGGGCACGACGTGGAACTCGGCGCTGCCCGGGCTCAGCAGCACGCGGTCGAGCCGCTTGGGGAAGAGGTTGATCGCCGGCGTGCAGAAGAGCGCGAGGCTCTGCGCATCGACCAGCGGCCCGAGGTCGCCTTCGCCGCGGTCGAACAGCAGCACCACTTCGGCTTCGTTGCCGCGCAGCGTTGCGAGGCGCTCGCGCAGCCCGTTCACTTCGAAGAAGAGCAGCCGTTGCGGCAGCGCCGCCGTTTCCTGCAGCAGGCGGTGGCCGCTGAACATGCGGTCGAACTCGGGCAGCATCGCCTCGTCGGCGCCGAAGCCCACGGCCTGGATGCTGGCGCCGTCGCGCCACTGGCGTTCGTCGACCGAGACGCCCGCGGCTGCCGCGGCACCGGCCGGCGCCACCAGCGTGCCGATGCCGTTGCCGAGCACGAGGCCGTGCAGCCGCCACGCCACTTCGTCCTCGGCGGCGATGTAGAAGACGAGCCGCTCCAGCGGCAGCTTGTCCCAGGCGAGGCCGCCGCCGAGCTGCAGCTTGATGCGCAGCCCGCCCTTGGCCGCGCGCGCCGAGGGGATGCGCGTGAGCCCGAGGTCCGGCGCGTGGCTGAAGTAGCGCGCTTCGGTGATGGCCAGCGGCCACAGCGTCACCGCCATCGCGGTGCGGAACTCGCACGAGGTGTCCTGGCCGCGCAGCATGCGCGAACGCACCGGCGCGCCGCGCGCCACCTCGAAGCCGCGGGCGAGGTTGGGGTCGGCCGCGTCGACATCGAGCCGCACCACCATCGTCGAGGGCACCGGCGAGGTGAAGTTCGGGTACAGCGCCTGCAGGATCTGCTCGATCAGGCGCGGCTGCTCGGCCTCGAGCTTCAGGCGCACGCGCGCGGTGAGAAACGCGAAGCCTTCGAGGAGGCGCTCGACGTAGGGGTCGGCGACCTCCATCTCCTCGAGGCCGAGGTGGCGCGCCTTCGGGTGCTCGCGCGCGAACTCGCGGCCCAGCTCGCGCAGGTGCGCCAGTTCGTCCTCGTACAGGCGGGTCAGGCGGGCGTCCATGGCTTCGTTCGACGCGGCCTAGAGCGGCTGGGCGGAGAGAAGGAGAGGCCGACGCGGCAAGGGCGACAACAGCAGCGGCGGCGGCAGCAGCAGCGGCGGCTTCAGCGCGGCCGCGCCGGCGTCAGCGTGCCGGCGGCCTCGCGCACCTCGACCTGGCCGGCTTCGAGGTCCATCTGCGTGCGCAGCAGCAGTTCCAGCGGCACCGGCTGCGCCCACAGCTGGCCGCGGATCTCGAACTCGATCATGTTGTGCGTGTCGAGCACGCTGCTGGCTTCCAGCGCGTGCACGCTCAGCGTGTCGGGCAGGATGCGCGGCTCGAAGCGGCGGATCGTCTCGGCGATCGTGCGCTCCAGGCGCGCGATGTCGAGCTTGGACAGCTGGCGCCCGGCCAGCGGCGGCATGCCGAAGTTGAGCACCGTGCCGGCGAGCGCCGGGCGCTCCTCGTTCCACTCGGCGTGCGGCTGCGTGGCGTTGAACAGCCACGACAGGTCGCGCAGCACCGCCTGGCGCAGCTCGCTCTTGGAGATGACGCGCGCGGCTTCGCCTTCGTCGCGGATCAGGCGGTCCAGCAGCGCCGGCTGCAGGCGGTCGCGCGGCTCGATCTCGGTGACTTCGCGGGCCATGTCTAACGTCGCCGCTGCATGGGGCTTTTCGGCTTCAGGCGGCCGGCGCACCGGCATCGAGCACGATGCGGCGCACGTCCAGCAGGCCGTGCTCTGCGCTGTCGGTGGCCAGCACGCGCTGGCCGAGGCCGCGGTACTGCGGGCCCGCCGGGCCGCTGCCGAGCTCCACCCATTCGGTCTGGCGCGACATCGCCAGCGGCCCGCCTTCCGCCAGCGGCGTGCCGGCGTAGCGCACGGGCAGCAGCGCCACCGTG
The DNA here is from genome assembly GCA_046348035.1 of Rubrivivax sp. Lineage (GTDB taxonomy): Bacteria > Pseudomonadota > Gammaproteobacteria > Burkholderiales > Burkholderiaceae_C > Rubrivivax. The sequence continues at coordinate 22,504 of JAXMEZ010000030.1, forward strand.
TCGCCGCCGTTGCTGAAGGTGAGGTGCGCCGGCGCCCACACGAGGTCGCGCAGGTCGGCCACCGGTTCGATGGCGACCTCGGCCACATGCACCATCGGCAGCCAGCCGTAGCGGCCGTTGATGATGACTTCGAGCACCGGCCCCAGGCGCGAATCGGCGTCGGCGAGCCACTCGAAAGGCGCGTCGTCGAGGCGCCCGGCGCGCGCTTCGGCTTGCTCCAGCGCGGCTGCGCGCTGCGCGGCGGCCGCTGCCGGCTGGCCTTGCGCATCGAGCTTCAGTGCCTGCGCCAGCAGCGCCACCCACTCGGTGGGCGGGCCGAACACATGCGGCAGCGTGCGAGCGGCGAACACCGCCTCGCGCACGGCCTCGCATTGCAGCGCCGGCTGGTAGGTGTTTACCATCGCCAGCGTCGCCGCGTCGAGCTCGCCGCAGACCTTCAACTGGTCGGCGGCGCGCTGCCACTGGCCCAGCACGGCCAGCAGCTGGAAGAGGAAGATGCGCAGCTTCGCGTCGGCGGCGTTGGCGCGCACCTTGTTCTGCAGCGCCTTCAGCGCCGCCTGCGGGTCGCCGGCGGCGAGCAGTTCTTCGGGCGTTGCGGTCATGACGGTGGCCTCTGGGTGACCCGCGCTCTCGCTCGCTCGGTCAGGGCCTCGCTCCCTCACTCGCGCGAGGGCAGCGAGTCGGTGAAGGTGGTGCTGGCGCCGCGGCCGCCGGTCTTCTGCTGCAGGCGGTATTCGACTTCCACCTGCGTGAAGGCGATCGACACCGTCTCGCGCGTCTCGCCGTCGGCGCCGGCTTCGTGCTGAAGGGCCGAGATGCGCGCGTCCTTCAGCGTGATCAGGAAGAAGTCCTCCTGGTCGCCGCCGGCGCGGCGCATCGTCAGCTTCGCTTCCTTGACCTCGTCGTTGGTGGCCAGCGCCGACATCAGCGCCGTCGTCGCCGAGTCGATCTGCTTGTCCACCGTGAGCGCGGTGTACGAGCGCTGCGACGTGGCGCGGGCGCTGCCCACCGCGGTGCTGACCGAGAGGCCCCAGCGCCAGCCGTGGACGACGATGTCGTCGTCGTGGCCGCGCCCGCGGGCCTCGCCCTTGATCTTGCCGGCACGCTTGGTCTGCACGTGCAGGAAGACGTCGCAATCGCCTTGCATTGCGCCTGTGGGGTGCGGGGCCGCGGGCATGGTCGGGTCGCCTTCGCGTCAGAGGTGAGGTGGATCAGGTGATCTTCGTCGTCTTGGTATCCCAGCCGAACTTCACCTCGCCGCCGAGCCCGCCCTTCTCGTCTTGAGGCTTGTAGGCGAAGTCGATGCTGCCGTAGCTCATCGACACCGCTTCCATGATGTCGCCCTGCGAGGCGCCGCTGGGCTGCACGGAGGTGATGAAGACTTCCTTCATGGTCACCTTCAGGAAGTCCTTCTGGCCTTCGCCGGACTTGCGCGCGGTGAGGGTCACTTCCTTGAAGTGCGTGCCCTGCGCGCACTTCTTGGCCAGCACGGGGCTCGCCTTGTCGAACTGGTGCGTGAAGTGGAAGTCGCCCGGCGTGGCCTTGCCCTTGCCGCTGCCGCCGCCGGCGCCGTGGCTGGCGTTGCTGACGCCCCAGGTCCACGAGAGGATCTCGATCTCGCCCTTGTGGTCCTGGTGGTGCGATTCACCTTCGACGCCGTCGAACTTGATGTGGGTGTCGGTTGACATGACGCTGGAACTCCTGGTGTGGTGGTGATGACGGTTTCAGTATGGGTTTTCGTCGCCGGGGAGCCAACGACACCGAGGTATCACTGCTTCTCGGAAGGCAGTTTCGAAACCAGCCGCAGCGAAACCGTCAGCCCCTCGAGCTGATAGTGCGGCTTGAGCAGGAACTTGCTCGTGTAGTAGCCGGGGTTGCCCGGCACTTCCTCGACGGTGACCTCGGCAGCGGCGAGCGGCTTCTGCGCCTTCGTCGTATCGGAGCTGTTGGCGGGGTCGCCGTCGACGTAGTTCATGATCCAGTTGTTGAGGTACTTCTCCATCGCGCCGCGGTCCTTGAACGAGCCGACCTTGTCGCGCACGATGCACTTGAGGTAGTGCGCGAAGCGGCAGCACGCGAAGAGGTACGGCAGGCGCGCGGCGAGGTTGGCGTTGGCGGTGGCGTCGGCGTCGTCGTACTCGAAGGGCTTCTGCAGCGACTGCGCGCCGATGAAGGCGGCGAAGTCGCTGTTCTTGCGGTGCACGAGCGGCATGAAGCCGTTCTTGGCCAGCTCCGCCTCGCGGCGGTCGGAGATGGCGATCTCGGTGGGGCACTTCATGTCCACGCCGCCGTCGTCCGTGGGGAACGAGTGCGCGGGCAGCCCTTCGACGGCGCCGCCGGCCTCGACGCCGCGGATGCTGGTGCCCCAGCCATAGAGCTTGTAGCTGCGGTTGATGTTGACGGCCATCGCGTAGGCGCTGTTGGCCCACGTGTACTTGCCGTGGTCGCCGCCGCCGGTTTCTTCCTCGAAGTTGAAGGCCTCCACCGGATTCGTCTTGGCGCCGTAGGGCAGGCGCGAGAGGAAGCGCGGCATCGCCAGGCCGATGTAGCGCGCGTCTTCGCTTTCGCGCAGCGAGCGCCAGGCGGCGTACTCGGGCGTGGTGAAGATCTTCGTCAGGTCGCGCGGGTTGGCCAGCTCCTGCCACGAACCCATCTGCATCGTGCTCGGCGCACCGGCGGCGAGGAACGGCGCGTGCGAAGCGGCGGCGATCTTGGCCATCTCGCCCAGCATCTCGACGTCGGGCGCGGTGTGGTCGAAGTAGTAGTCGCCGACGAGGCAGCCGAACGGGTGGCCGCCGAACTGGTCGTACTCCTCCGTGTACACCTTCTTGAAGATCGGGCTCTGGTCCCACGCCGTGCCCTTGAAGCGCTTGAGCGTCTTGCCCAGGTCGCTCTTGGAGACGTTGAGGACCTTGATCTTCAGCATCTCGTCGGTCTCGGTGTTGTTGACGAGGTAGCTCAGGCCGCGCCAGGCGCTCTCCATCTGCTGGAAGTCGGCGTGGTGCAGGATGGCGTTGACCTGCTCGGAGAGCTTCTTGTCGATGGCGGCGATCATCGCCTCGATCGAGACGACGACGTCGCTGCCGATCAGCTTGGTGTTGGCCAGCGCCTGCTGTGCCAGCGTCAGCACCGCGGTCTCGACGGCCGACTTGGCTTCGTCGCTCTTGGGCTTGAACTCCTTGTTCAGCAGCGCCGCGAGGTCGCTGCCTTCGTAGGTGACGCCTTGCAGGGCTTGCGCGGTCTGGGTCGATGTGTCAGCCATGGCGGTTCACTCGTTGCTGGGGTGTGTCACTCGTCTGTCGATGCAAAGCAGCACTGCGGCGGTGCGCCGCTTCACTTCTCGCCTTCGGGCGCCTTCGCGGCGGCCAGCGCCTTCAGCAGCGCCTCGTCCTTCACGACCTTGGCGATGAGTTCTTCGGCGCCGGTCTTGCCGTCCATGTAGGTGACGAGGTTGGCGAGCTGCTGGCGCGCTTCAAGCAGCTGCTTCAGGCCGTCGACCTTGGCGGCCACGGCGGCGGGCGAGAAGTCGTCCATGCTCTCGAAGGTGAGGTCGACGGCGATGTTGCCTTCGCCGGTGAGCTGGTTGGGCACCTGGAACGCCACGCGCGGCTTCATCGCCTTCATGCGGGCGTCGAAGTTGTCGACGTCGAACTCGAGGAACTTGCGGTCGGCCACCGGCGGCGGCGGCTCGTTGCTCTTGCCCGAGAGGTCGCTCATCACGCCCATCACGAACGGCAGCTGCACCTTCTTCTCGGCGCCGTACAGCTCGACGTCGTACTCGATCTGCACCCGCGGGGCGCGGTTGCGGGCGATGAACTTCTGACTGCTTCCGGCCATGGTGGGCTCCTTCGGTGGGGCGGCGGGTGAGTGGGTGCTGCGGTCGGTGCGCCGGGGCGTTGTCGCAGGGGGTGAGGCGGAGGCCGGCGCGGCCGTTCAGCCTTCTTCGCGCGGGCCGGCGATGGTCTCGACCTGGTCGAGGCCGGCGCTGGCCATGTCGCGGATGATGTCGATGAAGCTCATGTTCATCAGGCGCTGCGCGCGGCGGATCAACAGCGGCGCCGGGTTGCTCGGCTCGTGCTGCTCGATCCAGGTGGCGATGCGTTCCAGTTCGCGCGCGGCGTCGGCGCGCGTGCGCAGGCTGCCGCCGCGGCCGGCACCGCGGCTGCGCGGACCGTCGTCGCTGTCGCTGTCGCTGTTGTCGTCGCCGGCATCCGTCTCGATGGTGTCGCTGCCGCCATCGCCCTCGCCTTGCAGCCGCGCCAGCGCCTTGCTGCCGGCCGACAGCAGGCGCAGCAGCGGCGCGGCGTCGGGCGCGTTGCTCGAGCCGACGTTGGCCTGCACCGTGTCGGCGATGCCTTGCGCCGCCGCCGCTGCGGCAGCGAGCGTGTCGGCGATGTCGGCGTGCTTGGCCAGCAGCTGCTGCAGCCCGTTCAGCACGCCTTCCTCGGTGGGCTGCGATTCGTCGCCGTGCGGCTCGTCCAGGCCGAGGCCGAGTTCGAGTTCGCGCAGCGTCAGGCCGCCGCGCACGGGGGCCAGCGTCGCTGCGCGCAGGTCGGCCAGCGCGGCGTCGGCCCGGTACAGCGGCAGCAGCGCGTTCAGGCGCATCGTCGGGTCGTTGTTGTCGCTGGCGTCGAGCTGCGGGTGCACGTGGTCCCACTGCCGTTCGAGCAGGCCGTGCACGAGCTGCAGGCCGCGCGTGGCGCCGGCCAGGCCTTGCAGCCGGGCGCCGGAACGCGCCAGCCACACGGCAGGGCGCAGGTCGCGCGTGCGGCCGGCCACCTCCAGAGCCTTCTCGTGCACCGTCAGCCAGTCGGGCGGCTCGGCGGGGAAGACCTTGTCGCCGTACTGCCGCTCGGGCTTGCCCTTGCCCGCTTCCTCCAGCGCCTGGAACGCGGGGTCGTATTCGAGGTCCTCGCCGCACGGCGCCGCGTCGTCCAGCGGCGCGAGCAGCGTCTCGGGGTCGAACAGGTCGGCGGAGGGCATGCGGCTTGTCAGGGGGACGGCGTTGATCGGGCGGCGATTCGGCAAGCCCGGCAGCGGCTTCGCCCTCGGCAGAGGCAGCGGCAAGGCACGGCCGCGCCTGACGGGACGCCCGGCAAGGCAGGTGCGGCGACTCTAGAAGGCACCCCGGCGGCGGGCAGTGTCCGAAAGTCATCTGCGCCGGTTCGCTTCCCTACAGCGAGGGAGGCAGCGAAGAGGCCAGCGAAGGAGCCGGCGCGGGGCAGCGAAGGCGGCCGGCGCTGCGCGAGGCGCGGCGGAGACGGCGGCTGAAGCAGGCGTCGGAAGCGGCGCGCCCGCGCCTACTGCAGCGCCGCGCGCATCGCCTCGAACAACTGGCGCGGCTGTACCGGCTTGAAAAGCACCGGGTCGGTGCCGCCCACCACTTCGCGCAAAGCCTCGCCGGCGGTGTCGCCGGTGACGAGGATGGCCGGCACGTCGCGGCCGAGCAGGCGGCGCACGCCCGCCACCACTTCGCGCCCGCCGGGGCCGTTGCCCAGGTGCAGGTCGGACAGGATCAGGTCGACGCGGCCTTCGAGTGCGCTCACCGCACGCTCGGCCTGCAGCGCGTCGGCGGCGGTCATCGCCTGGTAGCCCCATTCCTGCAGCAGCACGCGCAGGCCTTCGCGGATGGGCTCCTCGTCGTCGACGACGAGCACCATGCGCGGCCCTTCGCCGGTCATCTCCACCGTCATCGGCAGCGTGTCGGCCGGCGCCACTTCCTCGTCCCAGCCGTCCAGCGGCCCCACCGGCACGCCGACGCGGAACATCGTGCCGCGCCCGGGCGTCGAGGCCACTTCGAGCCGGTGCCCGAGCAGCGCGGCCAGCCGCTTGACGATGGCCAGCCCCATGCCCAGGCCCTGGCTGCGGTCGCGCTCGCCGCGGCCGACCTGGAAGAACTCGTCGAAGATGCGCGGCAGGTCGGGCGCGGGAATGCCGCTGCCGGTGTCCCACACCTCGATGTTGATGTGCGTGCGCGTGCTGCGCGCGACGACGGCGATGCCGCCGGTGGCGGTGTAGCGGATGGCGTTATGGACGAGGTTGCCGACGATGCGCTCCAGCAGCTGCGGGTCGCTCGTCACCGACTTGCCGCCGGGCGAGAAGCGCAGCGAGAGCCCCGCCAGCTCGGCCTGGCCGGCGTACTGCATGTGCAGGCGGCGGAACACGTCGCGCAGCGGGAAGGTCTGCGAGCGCGGCGTCACCGCGTCGCCGTCCAGGCGCGAGATGTCGAGCATCGCGTTGAACGAGCGGTCCAGCGCGTCCACCGAGCGCATCAGGTTGCGCGCCAGCGCTTCGTCGGGCGAGGCGTGCAGCCGCTTGTGCAGCGTCGCGGCGAAGAGGCCCATCGCGTGCACCGGCTGGCGCAGGTCGTGGCTGGCGATGGCGAGGAAGCGGCTCTTGTCGGCGTCGGCACGCAGCGCCGCGTCGCGCTCGCTCTCGGCCTGGCGCAGGCGCGCCGCCTGTTCGAGGCTGAAGAGCATCTGCCGCCGCCAGTGCCGCCGCAGCTGCCAGCCGGCACCGAAGGCGAGCAAGCCGCCCCACGCACCCGCCAGCGCCAGCGCAGCGGCGGTCGCCAGCGGCGCCGCGCCGGCTTCGATGGCCGGCCCGAGCGCCAGCGCCGCGGCCACGAGCGGCGAGAACGCCACCGCCGTGGCCGCCGGTGCCGACGGCGCGACGATGGCCGCCACCGCGGTGGCGAACGCGGCCGCCGCCCACACCCACGGCGAGGCGAGCGGGCCGGCCGCGGCCGCCGACGATACCGGCAACCACGCCGCCGGCAACGCCGCCAGCGCGGCAGCCGCGCCGACGAGCAGCGCCAGCGCGCCGCTCGAAGCGCCCGGCCGCCAGCGCTTGCGCGGCCAGGCGAGCATGCCGAACGCGAGGGCCGCGGTGGCCGCGGCCCACAGCCAGGGCGCCCAGGGGTGCGTCCACGCTGCCCAGGCCGATGGCATCGATGAAGGCGGTAGCGACGCAGAGGGCGCAGAAGGCGCAGGGGACGCACCGGCGTGTTCGCCCGCCGCAAGCCATGCCAGCGCAAAGGCCACCGGCAGCAGCGCCAGCACCAGCCAGCCCACGACGTGCATCTGCTCGAAGGCGCTGCGCGCTGCTGCGGTGAGCAGCACCTGGTGCCGCCGCGCGCGCACGGTGCGCGCCGCTTCGCCGGGTGCCGTCGCGGCGCCGCGGCCGTCCACCGCGACGTGGCGGGCCATCGGTGTCGCGAAGCCCGTGCGCCTGGCCGAGGAACCCGAGGCAGTCAGAGAGGGCGATGGCGCCGAAGCGTCGCCGTGGTTGTCTCTCGCGCCGCTCTCGCCCGGCAGCGAAGGCGCGGTGGCAGCAGCGGCGGTGGCGGCCGCCTCGGTGTCCTCGCCGAGGTCGCCCGCCAGGCCGGCCGCGAACTTCTCTGCCATCGCGCCGCCCGGTCCGTTCGCCGTTCGCTGCTCGCGTTCAGCGGAACAGGCTGATCAGGTGCGAACGCGAGCGCACGTCCAGCGCCAGCAGCAGCGAGGAGACGTAGTTTTTCACCGTGCCCAGCGACAACTGCGTCGACGTGCTGATCTCCTGGTTCGTGCAGCCCGACAGCACGAGCTCGAGGATCTCCAGGTGCCGCGGCCCGAGCTCGGCGACGCGGTCGTACATCGCCGTGCGCGGCAGGCGCGGGAAGAGCGCCTGCGTCGAAGGCGCGCCGTAGGCCCCGGCTCCGGCGCCGCCCGCCGCGGCCGGCGCCAGCAGGGCGCGCAGCGTCTCGCGCGTCTCGGAAGTCATCGCGCCCTTGCCGACATAGGCCACGGCGCCCAGCGCCCGCGCCTGGCGGATGACGAACTCGTCCTGCGTGCCGCTGAACACCGCCACGCGCGCTGCCGGGTGCGTCTGCATGAAGATGCGCAGCCCCTGCAGGCCCTTGCAGTCGGCGAGGTTCAGGTCCAGCAGCACCACGTCGATGTCGCCGTGCTCGCGGTACAGCGCCAGCGCCTCGGCCAGCGTCGTCGCCTCGACCCACTCGATCGCCAGGTCGAGCAGCCCGCCGTAGCTGGCCTTCACGCCCACGCGCACGAGTTCGTGGTCGTCGACGAGCAGAACCTTGCGCGATGCGGCCATCACCGGACCATCACCGTTGGGCTTCGCGCGGCCTGCGCGCCGAGGCGACACCGCAGCGATCGGCTATACTCTCGCCCTTCAAGCGCGGGGTGGAGCAGTCTGGTAGCTCGTTGGGCTCATAACCCAAAGGTCGCAAGTTCAAATCTTGCCCCCGCAACCAAGAATCTGAAGTGCTGACAGGCACTTGCGAAGCCCGCCCCGAGCGGGCTTCGTCGTTTCTGGCCGCCGTGGCCCATCCATGCCCAATTGTGGCCCACGCGTGGCCCAGCCGATTCCGGCCTGGGCTCGAAATGACCGTTGGGCTCATGGCCCGGAACGCGACCGTTGGGTCGGCTCGCTGACGGTCGGTGGTTGCCCTGACCATTGGGCACCAAGTGCCGGTGGAAGGATCTCGGCGCTGCGGCCGGCTGAGCCGGCGACCGCTTCCGCGGGCGGGCCGGGCCGAAAGCGGTTCTCCTGATTCTCCTTGCCGCGGCAGCGGACCGTGAGGATGCAATGCGCCGAGGTCAGGAATCGGCAAACGCCCCTTCGTGCGCGAACGCAAGCCAGTGGGCGAGATAAGGGAACAGCGATCGGTCGGCGACCAGCCGGATGAGGTTCCTTTCCGGACGAATGAGCAGGACGGCCACGTCAACCAGCCGGCAGTGGCTGGCCTGGCCAGCGGCGGGCATGCTCGAGCGGTCGACGAGCCGAGCCAGCCAGTCGTCGAGCCGCGGCCCCTGCAGCTCGACGACGCCGAGGCCGTGGGTCACTTCGATGGCCATGGCCTCGGGGTCCCGGCCGGGCGTCAGCGCGGAAAGCAGGTTCGCGAGGGCAGGATGGTTCTCGCCGATGAGGATGACTTCCTCGGGATGACGGCGGACCACGAGCAGTTCGCCGGCCACTTCGAGGTCCAGCGTCCGCTCGGGCCACGCGAGCCCCGCTTGCGCGAAGGCAGCTTGCGCACCTTGCGAACCCTCGAAGTGGCGGACAACGACGACGCGCATGGATTCCATTCGTCGCGCGCCGGGGCAGTCGCGGCGCGCGGCGACCCAGGGCGCCAGGTCCTGCATGAAGGACTTGTCGGACACGGACAGCGGTTCAACCATGGAGGCGCTCTCCCGCAGCGTCGAAGAACGGCGTCTTGACGACTTCGGCTTCGATCTGCGCGTCGAGGTGGTGGATGCGCAGCTTCTCGCCGACGCGCGTCGAGCCCTGCCGCAGCATGGCCAGCGCGATCGGGTGACGCAGCGTCGGGCTGAAGCCGCTGCTCGTGACGAATCCTTCGCTCGGCGCCGGCGGCGCATGCGGGACGATGTGCGCGCCGACCGGCAAGCGCGACTTGCCGTCGGTGGGCACGAGGCCCACCAGCTGCATCCGATGCGGGTCCTTGCCGGCGGGGCGCATGAGCGAGCGGCGGCCGACGAAGTTGGCCGCCTTCTTGTCCAGGCCGCGGGCCATGCCGACGTCCTGGGGCAGCGTCGTGCCGTCCGTGTCGGCGCCGACATGCAGGAAGCCCTTTTCGAGGCGCATGAGCATCAGCGCTTCGACGCCATACAGGCCGATGTCCAGGCCGCATGCCTGGCCCGTTTGCCACAGCCGTTCCATCAGCGAGTGCGTGTGCAGCGCCGGAACGTTGATCTCATAACCCAGCTCGCCGCTGAAGCTCGCGCGCAGCACGCGCATCGGCACGCCGGCGTATTCGATCTCGCGCATCGTCATGTGCTTCATCGTGCCGGGCGCCATCGATGCGTCGAAGCCCGCCGCTTCGAGCAGCTTCCAGGCCCAGGGGCCGGCCACAGTCACGTTGCCCCACTGGCTGAGCACGGGTTGCACGAACACGCGCATGGCGACGTATTCGCATTGCAGCCATTCCTCGAACGCGAGCGCCGTGCGCTCGGCGCCGCTGCTGGTCGTGTTCACCCAGAAGTGGCTTGAGCCGAGGCGGGCCACGATCCCGTCGTCGGCGACGATGCCGTTCTCGTTCAGCAGCAACCCGTAGCGCGCGCTTCCCACGGCCAGCGTGCTCATCGTGCCCACGTACATCAGGTCCAGGAAGGCAGCGGCATCGGGCCCGTAGATCTCGATCTTGCCCAGCGGCGAGCCTTCGAAGAGGCTGACGCTGCTGCGCGTCTGCGCGGCTTCGCGTTCGGCGGCGGCTTCGAGGCTCTCTCCGGCCCTTGGGTAGGCGGCGGGCCGCAACCAGCCGCCGAATTCCTCGAACAACGCGCCGCGCGATTCGTGGAACGCGTGGGCGGGCATGCGCCGGAGCGGCCAGTAACTCACCGCTGCGGCCGGCGACGATGGCGCCGAGCGTCACCGGCTTGTAGGGCGGGCGGAACTTCGTCGTCCCGACAACGCCCGGCGACCGGCTCGTGAGCGTGCCCATCGTGACCAGTGCGTTCACGTTGCTGGTCTTGCCCTGGTCGGTGGCCATGCCCGTCGTCGTGTAGCGCTTGAGGTGCTCCACCGAGCGGTAGTTCTCGCGCGCGGCCAGTGCGACCAGGTGTCGCAGACGTCGTTCTGCTGGTCGTCGAAGGTCTTGCCGGGCGCTGGCCGAGGAGTGCGCGCGGCGGGGCGTTGTCCGACGGCACGCGTCCGGCGCCGCCGACCGGGGCAGGGCCCGCGCGGCCGAGGCCGACTTCGCGGGCATGCTCGAGCGCCGCGTCGAGATCGAAGACACCCGCGCAGGCGCGGGCGACGTGTTCAGCGCGCGCCGGACGTGACAGGGACGAACATCGGTGCTTCGTCGTCCCATCGCAGGCCGCCGCCGGCCTGTGAATGCAGGCTCACGTTGGGCGTGAAGCCGCCGGTGTGCAGAAGGGTGTCCGCCTCGATGACGCGGGGGTTCGGTTCGCGCGTGCTCGCCGTGACGACCCCGGAAACTCCTGTGCGACCTCGCACGCCGACGACATGGTCGCCTTTGCGCAAGTCGAGCGTCTCGACGACGTCGAGGCCCCAGCCGCGAAGGCGATCTGCCAATTCGACACCTGCGTCGCAGGCGGTCGCGACGACGATGCGCCGGCCGACCGCGGCACCGTAGTGCGCGGCATAGCGCTTCTCGGCGCCATGGGCGAACATGACGCCGGGTCGGTCGTTGTCGGGAAAGAGAAGCGGCCTGGTCGAAAGCGCCGGTGGCCAGGGATCGTCCGTGGCGCGGATCACGATCGTGCGCTCGCGCACGGCCTTGTCCCAGCTCGACGGCGGCGGCGAGGCCGTGATCGTAGAGACCGAAGACGGTGGCACCGAGGCGCAGGGTCGCGCCGGCCTTCGTCGCGCGCTCGACGAGCAGGGAGACGCACCTCCATCTTCTCGGCGGGCGGGCTGGCTCTGCAGCGGTCGCCGCCCAGCCGCCAGCCACAGGTCGAACTCGACGAGCGTGACCTGCGCCTTGTTCCGCCGCGGACGCCGCGACTTCGAGGCCGGCCAGCCCACCCGGCCAGCGACCTTGGTGCTGATCGACAACTCGTCGTAGCGATCCGGGTCGGCACCTTCGCCTGCGTGGCCCAGGCGCTGTGCGGCGGATCATCGCTCGAACAGGTGCCAGTTCGGCCCATGATCTTGTAGTAGAAGCCCGCGGTCAGCAGCAGGCGAAGGCGAATTGACGCCAGGTCGAAGCGCACCTCGGCCACGCATTGCCGGTGCGCGACAGACTGTACAGCGCGATGTCCGTTACGCGCGTCGTCGGCACGCGCTTCAGCATAAATCGCCAATTATCGAGCAGACGCAATAGGTTCCTCGATCGCCAGGGTTGATGCCACGCAGGCGGTGAGAGGACGCGCGCTTACGGCGGCGAGGCGCAGGCCAGTTCATCGTCAGCGCCCACGCGACGCGAGCGTATCGCCGACGGGTAGACGGCTTCGGCAATTGAACGTGACCGCGAGCAGCGCTCGCCAGATGTTCCTGATCGCCGCAGGCGCAGGCAAATATTAATAACATCGCCGGGGCTTCACCGCGTGAGCGCGGATCCACATCGTCATCGATCGGCGCGCCAGATCTCAATGCGGGCGCCATGCGGATCATGTTGAACCAGCGCCACCGGCGCCGAAGGTGTAACCAGCGCTGTATGCTCGCCCTTACGGATTGCCGCGGTCCCACGAACAGGTATTCGCCCCAGGTTTTATCGGCAGCCGACCAGGGGCGCGGATAGCGGGCTCTCGCCTTACCGTCAGAATTCGTTCCTCAGGCCTTATCCGCAATGCCGTTCTCGTCTGCATCACCATGTTCGGCGGCAATCGCCTCAATGCGCGTGCCCGCGCTACGGCCTGCCAGCAATCGATCAGGCGGCCAGGTGACAGCGCTCAATGGTCAGCCCATGCGGCAGTTCGTAACTGCATTGAATGGCCAGCTTGTGCGCGGCCTCCAGCCGCCAGCAGGATAAGCGCCGAAGCCGCCATTGCCAGCAGTTGATCGCCACAGGCCCGGTACCGGTGGATACGATGAGATCCATTCGGTCAAATGCACGACATCCATTCGACATGACCATTGCCGCAGCATGCGCAGGCGCACTTGAAAACGGCGGGAACATCTCAGGCGTGGCCGCGGCCACCTGCTGCTGTCAGATGCATATTACCCTTCTGCCCATCCCGGGGAAGATCCAGCGCGCCGCCGAGGCCAGGTTCGCCCTTGTCGCTCTGGCTCCAGTAGGCGCCGACGGCGGGGGAGAGCACCACGGTGTCGAGCACCGGCTTGACCGGCTCGCTCACCATCGCCTGCAACGCGTAGCTCGTGACGGGCAGGCGGAACCCGGCCATCGTCGCCAGCACCGTCGAATGGCCCGCCACCGCCATCGCCACCTTGTCGGCACGGATGTCGCCGCGAGCCGTCTTCACGCCGACCACGCGGCCGCCTTCCTTGATGAAGTCGGTCACGGGGCAGCTCTGGATGATGTCCACACCCAGCGCCGATGCAGCGCGCGCGTAACCCCACGCGACGGCGTCGTGCCGCGCCGGGCCGGCGCGCCGCTGGATGAAGCCGCCCAGGATCGGGAAGCGCGACTCCTTGCCGAAGTTCAGCCGCGGAACGAGGTTGCGCATCTGCTCGACGTCCAGCAGTTCCGCGTCGATGCCGTTGCAACGCATCGCGTTCGCCCAGCGGCTTTGCGCGTCGAGGTCGTGGCGGCTGTGCGCCGTCGTGACGATGCCGCGCTGGCTGAACATGATGTTGTAGTTCAGCTCCTTCGACAGGCCCTCGTAGAGGCGCGGCGAATTGCTCGTGAGGCTGGCGCGCTTTCGGGGTAGAGGTAGTTGGAACGGATGATCGTCGTGTTGCGGCCCGTGTTGCCGCCGCGGTCAGCGCTTCGGTGATGGCGACGTTGCGCGCCGTGGTTCTTCGCGGGGTAGTAGGCGGTCGCGAGGCCGTGACCGCCGCCGCCGATGATGACGATGTCGTATTTCTTCTTCGCCGTGGCATCGCGCCAGGCCGGCGCTTGATCTCGTCGTGCCGTGGCGAGGCGGCAAGCAGGTTCCAGGCCGAATGGCGGGTACGCGCCGGATTTCATGCAGCGTAGCGGCGTGACCCTGCGTGCGCTTTGGCCTGTTTCCACCAGGGCAGGCCTTCGCGCGCCGGGGCTGGCGACCTGCCCGGCGAGTGCACGTGCACGCGCGATGTTCGCCTCGCCACCGAGATCTGCACGCAAGTCTTCGCGCGCGCTCCAGGCGCCCGGACCAGGAGCTCCGCGATGCCGATCGCGTAGTAGCCGATCTGGTGGAAATAGAAGACGCGGGCGCGCACGTCCGCTTCAGCTTGCTGCAGCCCAGCGCAAGGAACACCTTGTAGAGGACGCGATGCGCTCGGCATCGACACCGGCCACCGCCGCGGCCACCGAGGGGTCGAAGCGGCCCCGCCAGCGCACAGCAAGGTCGAGTGCGGGTCGTAGATGTCTTCGAATGAGGTGGTCGACAGTCGTCGATGGCGTTGAGCGCGTCCGCCAGGCTTCGCGCGGTGAGCCCCGGCGGCACGAACAGCATCGTGTCGTGCCACAGCGTGAGCAGGCGGGCGAGCAGGTCGGCGCGGTCGGTGAAGTGGTGGTAGAAGCCGCCGCGGCTGACGCCGATGCGCTGGGCGAGGCCCGGTCACCTTCACGGCCTCGATGCCTCCCTCGATCAGCGCCTGGCGGGCGGCGATGAACCCACTGCTCGGCGGCGACCTTGACCGTGTTCACCATGCGCGAATCGCCTGCTGTCTGGATTGCGGCCTAACGTCGGGCGGCTGGCGCCAAATGCCTGCCAGGTCTATTGAACAACATGGCGGCGAAGGAGAGATCCACCATGGCGACCCTGTCCCGCTACATCGTGAACCCCGGCCCCAAGCCGGCAGCCGCGAGCTTGAAGGCCGCCGTCACGACCGACTCGGCCATCGTCACCGAAGTGATGGTCGACGTGCTGAAGAAGGGCGGCAACGCGGCCGATGCCGGCATCGCCGGCTGCCTCGTGCAGGCGGCCGTCGAACCCTTCATGACCAACCATGCCGGGCTCGTCTCGTTCCTGTACTACGAGGCGGCGACCGGCAAGGTCTACCAACTCGACAGCATGGGCGCGTTTCCGTCAAGGTAGCGCCGGCAAGCCGGTGCCGCCGGGTACCGGTGCGTATGCCCGTCTTCCTGCATCGGGGTTGATTCCCTGCATGCCGGGGCTGAAGGCGATCCACGAACGGTTCGGTTCGGTCGCCTGGAGCGAGCTGTGCGCGCCGGCGATCCGGGTGGAGCCGAGCGCAGCCACCCCGTTTCGACCTTCGAGTACGGCGTCAACCTGTACCGGGGAAAGTTCATCACCTATTTCCCCGAGGAGGAGCCGGACTTCATCTGCCCGAGGGCGCTTTCCCAACGTCGGCGATCTTCGTGCCGAAGAGATCTCGCCGCCACGTTGCGCGGCGTCATGGAACAGGGCCCCGACTACATGATCACCGGCCCGTGGGCTCAGGCCTTCGTGAAGAAGGCCAGCCAACGAAGACAGGCTGGGAGATCGGGCGCGAGCACATGGCCGAAGTGCCGCCGCGTTGCTCGAGCCACTTCGCTTCGCGCACCACGAACATGATCGTGAGCCTCAGGCCGCCGCAGGCGCAGGGTTTCTACGTCGCCGTCGCGCTGGGCGTGCTGAAGCACCTCGGCATCCGCGGCATGAAGCCGGGCGGCGCCGACCACTGGTGGGCAGGCGATGGGCCATGCGCTGCGCCAGGCGCAGCGGCACTGGAAGTTCGCGCAGGACGACGGTGTCTACGGCGTGCCCCGGGACGAGATCCTCGATGGCGCCTACCACGAGCACCTGGCGAAGCTGATCACCAAGTCCCGGCCCAGGGCGGACACCACGGCGCACATCCAGCTCACCGGCGATGCGGCGTCCGCCGCCGACCTCATGACGCACTACGCCGGCAGCGGCGGCAAGCCCCGGCTCGCGCCGGCCCAGGAGGCGGAGCACGGCCGAGCGGCTCCTGCGAACTCGCCGTCGTCGACACGCGGGGCAATTGGGTGCAGATGATGAACACCTTGCGGGGTTCCGGGCATCCCGGGGGGCAGGTCATCGGCGGCGTGCCGATGGTGAGCAGCCACGCGACCTTCGGCCACCTGCAAAGCCCCATCGACGCGACGCTGGTGCCCGGCGCCAAGGGCCGCTGCATCATCGGCAACACGCTGGTGCTGAAGGGCGGCAAGCCGGTCATGAGCGCAGTTCGCCGGCAACGTGCGTTGCACCGTGCCGCAGGTCCTGTCGTATCTGCTCGACCACCAGCTCCACGCCAGCGCTGCGGTGGACGCGCCGCGCATGCTGCCGATGGGCGAGGCGCGCAGCATCATCGTGGAGGACCGGCTGGCCGAGGGCACCGTGGAGGACCTGTACCGGCTCGGCGTGCGTTGGCCGTGGTGCCCGCCTACGACTTCCACATGGGCTCGTACTCGGTCATCGTGCGCGAAGGCGACGGCGACACCTTCACCGCCGTGGCCGACCCGCGCCGCTGCGCCGTGGCCGACGGCCTGCGCTGAACCTTCGCCCTAGTGGCGCGCGGCGCGCGTCTGCATGGGCATCTCGCCGAACGTGCGACAGTGGCGGAGTACTGGAACTGGGTGGTGTTCGTAGCCGCAGGCGACGGCGACTTCCAGCAAGGGCGTACTGGTCTGCGCCAGCAGGCTGGCGCGCCGGCGCCATGCGCGTGTCGTTCATGTGGTCGCGCAGCGAAGTACCGTAGGTCGCCCGAAAGGCCGAAAGCAGGCGCCCCGAGGAAACGTGGAGGCGGTTGGCGATGTCGATCACTTCGGGGCAGTGCTCGGGATCAGGAGGCGCCTCGTGCGCCAGCGCAGCAGGCTGGCGTCATCGCAGCCATCATGGCCGATTCCAGGCCGCTCGGTGCATGGCAGGGCCTCGCCAGCAGGTGGCTCAGCATTTCACCGGCCTTGCTGCGCAGGAAGACGTCGCGCACCGTCGTACGGCGCCCAGCGAATCGCGCGAGCAGCCTTCAACGCCGCCGTGTTCGGGTGGCGGGCTGGCGGGCGCAGCCCCGGCGCCGCGCTGCTGGAGCAGAAGACAACCAGGCATGCGCCTCCTGCACGTCGAGGCCGAACTGCGCCATGGCCGGTGTCGTTCTCGAAGTACGCAGGCGACCTGGCTGCGCACGCCGAGCAAGGGCGTGCGGCAGATCATCGTGTCGCTGCCGTAGGCCAGACCCACAGCCTGACCTTCCGCCAGCAGGAAGCGCTGGTGCGGCGGCGGTGCGAAGCCGAAGACGCCGCCGCCGCGCAGCATGACGCCGAAGACTCGCAGCTGCCGCTCGCGATTCCAGGCGAACTGCGGCGCGTCGAACCAAATTCCCCGAAGACCAGCCAGGCGCCCGGCGCCATGCGCAAGAACTCCGTGGCAACCTGCTGCTGGGGCGCGTCGCGCTGCTGCAGCAGAACCACCGCGGCGAGGTCGCCTTCGACGGCGAACGGCATTTCGCTGCGGCAAGTGCGAGGTGGTGGTTTCGAGCGCCTCGGCAGGCGCTCGCACTGGAAGGAAACGGCGCCTGCAGGACTGACCGAGCCCGCGCCAGTCGGCCAGCGCCGTCGAGCGGGCAGGAATCCGGTGCAGCGCCCATGGGTTTCAGGACTTCAGGACTTGAGGACTTCAGGACGCCGGGGTTCCACGGACCCGCCCGTCGGACGCCTCTCTCGCGAAAACAGACGGTACTGTATGTGAGAAATTCGGGCGACACAACCGAGGTCTCCCGACATGACCGACGCTGCCCTGGACCGCTCCGCTTCATCCTGCACCCCTGGCGCTGGCGGCCTGGCCGTCGTGAACGGCGCCGTCTGGGCCCGAACGACGCCGCCCGGAATTCAGCGCCTGCGCCGGCCGCGACAAGGACAGGCTACGACGGGGCAGGCCGCGACCGGACAGGCCGCCAGCGGACATGCAGCCAGATGAGCCGCTGACCGGCACCGCAGACGGTCGTCATCACCGCCAACCGCCGCAAGGAGATGGCGAAGGACGTCGCGGGCAGCGTCTCCGGTCCTCAACGGAGGGCGACAAGGCCGAGCTCGGCGCGACGTCGATCGAAGAGCTTGCGGGCTATATCCAGGCCTGCAGGTCAACGGCGATTCGCCCGGCGGCCAGAAGCTGTCGATCCGCGCTCCTGCCACGGGCTCGAAGATGATCAGCGCGACGGTGGCGACCTACCTCGACGACAACCCGTCAGCCTGAGCAACAGCATCATCGGCGGCTCCTCCATCAACAACGACGTCGATCCGCTCGACCTGGACCGCATCGAAGTCACGAAGGGCCCGCCAGGGCTCGCTGTACAGCGCCAGCGCGCTGGGCGGCCTGGTCAAGTACGTCACCGTGCTGAACCTGAAGGAGACCGAGGGGGTCGCGTGGAACTCGGCTATTCGACCCGGCGCGGAAACGGCGGCATGCTGGCGCGGGCGGCCGTCGGTGTTCCCATCGCCAAGGATCTCCTTGCGGTCCGCGTCACCGCCTACACGCGCACGGAGCCCGGCTACGTCGAGGACACGTTGCGCGGCAAGAAGGACGTCGGCGAATACCGGAACGAAGGCGCGCGGTTCAGCGCGCTGCTCAAGCCGAGTAGCGCATTCGACGCCAAGCTCGTGCTCGACACCAGGCGCTGAAGTCGAGCGACATGGGCACGCCGCAGTACGACCCCGTGACGCTGCAACCGCGCTTCGGGAACTACGGCGCCCAGCGTGCGACGGCAGGCCCGGTAGCGGCTACGACCGCGGTGCGCTGACGCTGAACTACGACCTCGGGTTCGCCAGTCTGCTGTCGGTGACCAGCTATGCGCGCATCAAGGGCGACCCTGCGCGCCGATACGTCGGACGAGCTGCTCGACTTCGTGACGGCGGCGGCTCTGCGCAGGCCGGGTTCCCGTGGTGCCGTTCATGCCCGGCCTCCCGCTCGATCGCGCCCACCATCAGGCACACCAGAAGAAGGTCCAGGAGTTCCGGTTGACGTCGCCCAGCGAAGGCCTTTTCAATGGCTGGGTGGCGTCTTCTTCCAAAGAGACGAACTTCTCCCGGCAGCTGGACAACTGGGCCGTCGGTGCTGCAGTTCCTCGATGGCGTGATCCACTGCCAAGCTTCGCGAGAAGGCCGCCTACGCGAACGCGACCTACAAACTCACCGACGCCTTCGACGTGCAGGCCGGCCTTCGCTATTCGTCCATCTCGCAGGACTACTCGGTCGCGACGCGCCGGCGCTGTTCAACTACGTGGTGGGCGCGCCGGTGGCGATTTCCGCCAACGCAGCGGCGAACACCCGGAAGACCAGACGACGTGGATGCTGTCGCCCCGCTGGGCGCTGAGCCGCGACGACATGGTCATTTCCGCGCCGCGTCCGGTTACCGGCCGGGTGGCCCCAACGTGCCCGACGCCTTCGAGGGCGTCCGCGCCGCTGAAGTCGATTCGATCGTCAACTACGAACTCGGCTACAAGGGCGTGTTTCCTGGCGCAGGCCGACGTGTCGGTGGCGCTCTTCCGCATCGACTGGAAAGACATCCAACTGACCGCCACCGACCCGACGAGCGCCAATACCTGGCTACACCAACGGCGGCAAGGCGCGCTCGCAGGCTCGAACTCAACCGGCTGGCGCCCAGCCCAGGGCCTGCGCCTCGCGGGGTCGATGAGCTTCCAGAAAGCGAAGCTCACCGAAGACGTCGCGGCGGTCGGCGGCAAGTCCAGCGACGACGACGATTTCGCGCTTCACGCCGAAATTCTCCGCCGCCCTTTCGGCCGACTATTCCTTCGCGCTCGGCCCCGGCCAGCTGTCGCTGGGCAGCAGCGTACGGCATGTCGGCAAGCGCGGCGGTCACGTTCAACAGCGAGCCGGCCAACGCTCTCGTGCCACCGACAGATCCCTCGCCGACGTTGCCGGCGTACGAACGCCGACCTTCGCACCGCGTACTCCTGGGACCGCTGGACCGCGAGCCTGTTCGTCAAGAACGCGCTCAACAAGCGCGCGCCGATCAACTACACCGGAAATACGTCGTGATGAACTTCCTCACCGGCGCCGTTTCGCCTGCGGACGTGGCCGTCACGCCGCCGCGGACGATCAGCGTGTCGCTGCGCGCGGACTTCTGATGACGGGGGAGGAGCGCATCGGCCTCCTCCTGGGTCGCCCTCGTCATCCTGTCGACGGCCGCGTGGCCGCGGTCATCGACAACAGGTCCTCATCCTCTCCTCGCGCAGCCGCTGCGCACGCCGATCTCGGCCTGAGCGACACGCAGATCGGCGGCCTGCAAGGGCAAGGTGCGCGCTCTTCACCGCCATCGCGGTCGTCCGCTCGGATGGTTTCCGACCGGATCGACCGGCAGATCGTCCTCGCCGCGTGCGTGCTGGACCTGGTCGGTCGCGGCGCAGCGCGGCGCATGAGCGACCGGCTACTGGAGCCTCCCTCGCCACCGTTGCCTTCCTCGCCGCCGGTGAAGCAGGACTGACGCCCACCGTTTCGGCGATCGTTCCGGACCTGGTGCCGGGCGGCGGCATGACGGCCAATTTCGTCCTCTTCGGCACGGTGCTGGTCGGGGCCGGCGCAGGCTTCGCGCTGGCGGGTGTCGTCGTCGACCACGTGCAATGGTTTGCGCAATGGGCGCCGGAGGGCTTGTTCGGCCGCGAGACCTGGCGCCTCGCGTTCCTGGTCGTCGCCATCCCCGGTCCCCTGATCGCGCTGGCGATCGTCTCCATTCGCATGAAGGCGCCGGCGCGAACCCGCGTGCAAACCGAGGCAACGAGCGCGCCGAACCGGCGCGAGTTGCCTCGACTACCTCGCCTCGCATTGGAAGGCCGTCGCCGGCGTGTTCGTGCCATCGGGCCTGGTGACGCTGAGGACAGTACCATCTTCGTGGCTGCCGGTCATCCTTGCGCGCCAGTTCGCGCTCTCTCCCGGTGCCGTGGGCGGCGGCTTCCGGCGCCGCCGTCGCTGCCGGAACGATCGTGGGCCTCGCCGGCGGCCGCCGGCGCGAGAGCTTCCTCAAGTCGAAGTGGGGCGATGCCACGCCCGTTCGGCTGTGCCTGATGGGCTATTGCGTCCTCGCGGCAATGGCGCCGTTCTACCTGTTCGCATCGTCGCCGACGGCCATCTTCGTCATCGCCCGGCATCCAGACGGGCGCGATGATCGGCGGCAATTCGCTGATGCCCACGCTGCTGCAGGACCTGGCGCCGGCGCGCATGCGGGGCCGCGTCTTCTCGCTTTCCACCGTGATCATCACGGTGTTCCAGGTGATCAGCCCGATCGGCGTCGGGCTGCTGTCGGACCACGTCTTCGCGCAGCCCGACGGGCTGCTCCTTTCGTCCGTCGCGCTCAGCGCGACCGGTTTCCTCATCGCCGCCGTCCTGCTCGCATTCGCCGGCAAGCATGTCGTGCGGACGGCGACGGAAGTGCGAGCCTTCAATTCATGACCACCGACATCCTCGCCCGTTATCGCGCCGCGGAGGCGGTGCTGGAAAGCAATGTCGCGAACCTCGTGCTGAACGAGTCGATCGCACCGCAGTGGGTGGGACCGCGTACCTTCTGGTATCGCCGCCAGCGTCACGACGGTGCGCAATACGTCTGGGTCGAAGACAACGCTGCGCGAGCCGCATTCGACCACGCCGCTGCGGCGCATGCGCTTGGCGAAGCCACGGGCAAAGCCGTCGGCGCGTGGACTCTCGCAGTCGAGTCGATCGCCGCTGATGGTGAAGTCGTGCTGCTGGCCGACGATCATCGCTGGCGATTCGCGCAAGGGAAGGCGCAGGACCTCGGCGCCACCGCGAAGCCGCAACCGGGCCTGCTCGTCTCGCCCGACGGCAAGCAGGCGTTGTTCGCGCGCGGCTTCGACCTGTATCTGCGGGAACTCGACGGCGGCGCCGAACGGCGGCTCACCGACGACGGCGAAGAGGATTTCGCGTGGGGCGAGTATCCCGACGCCGGCTTCCTCGCCGTCGTGCGCCGCCGCAGCGGGCTCTCGTTCGCGCCGTACGGCTGGTCGTGGTCGCCGGACGGTGCATACGTCGTCGGCGGCCGGCTCGACCAGCGCCACGTCGAGGCTTATCCCTTCATCGAGTCGGTGCCGCAGGACGGCAGCTTTCGGCCGCGTGTCTACAACGTTCGCCAGCCCCTGGTCGGCGAGGCGCGGCCGCTCTTCAGCGGCTATGCAATCGAGGTGGCCACGGGCCGGAAGATTCCCCTTGATCTGCCTGAGCCGCTCGTGAAGTCCGAAATGGGCGGCATCGAAGCGGTGGGCTGGTCGCATGACCATCGCCGCGCCTTCATCGCGGTGATGCTGGCCCAGGAGCGCTCGTGCTGCCTGTACGAGATCGACGTGGCATCGGGCAGTGTCCGCAAGCTGATCGATGAGGCGGCGCAAGGATTCCTGAACCTCGGGGCGGAGCCTACAAGCAGAACAGCATTCGCATCCTGGCAGGCGGTCGCGAAGCGATCTGGTATTCCGAGCGCAGCGGCTTCGGCCATCTTTATCGCTACGACCTCGCGACCGGCAAGCTGATCAATGCGATCACGGGCGGCGACTGGCTCGTTCGCGACATCCTGAAAGTCGACGAGGAGCAGGGCCGCTCTGGTTCACGGCCTCGGGGCGCGAAGGCGGTGATCCGTACCAGCGTCGCGTCTGCCGCGTGGACCTCGACGGCGGCAACCTCACGCTGCTCAGTTCCGAAGCCGCCGACCACACGGTCGAGGGCGCGCCCTGGCCGTTGCTGGCGCGGCTCTATGGCATTCTGTTCCGCCGCCGGCCTTTCGCCGGACGGCAGCGTCTTCATCGACACGTGGTCCACGGCATCGCAGCCGAGCGTGTCGGTGCTGCGGTCGGCGCAGGACGGTGCCATCCTTCTGGCACTTGAAACCGCCGACGCGAGCAAGCTGTACGCCACCGGTTGGCGCGCGCCGGAACCATTCGTTGCCAAAGCCGCCGACGGCGTGACCGACCTGCACGGCGTCATCTATCGGCCGCACTCTGACGCCAGCGGACCTGTGCCCCTCATCGACGGCATCTACGGCGGCCCGCAAGTGACGGTGACGCCGCACAACTTCCGCGCCGCGCGTATCGGGCTCGGCGGGCAGGGTCGCGGCGCGCTCGCGGCGATGGGCGCCGCCGTGATGGTCGTCGATGGCCGCGGCACGCCGCTGCGCAGCAAGGCTTTTCACGACGCCGGCTACGCCGCTTTCGCCGACACGTGCCTCGACGACCATGTCGCCGTGCTGAAACAGCTGTGCGCGCGAGACGCGACACTCGACGCCGATCGCATCGGCGTTTACGGCCACAGCTTCGGCGGCTACACCTCGGCGCGTGCCTTGCTGCGCCACCCCGATGTCTACAAGGTGGGCGTGTCTTCCGCCGGCAGCCACAACCTGCACGGGATGTACAACGGCCTGAACGGCGGCGCAGTGCCGCCGGCCGACTATGGGAACGGCATGCGCGTCAAGCCCGCACGTGACGCGATCCCGGACAACTATCGCGCGCTGGACAACGCCGTGCTGGCGGCCAACCTGCGCGGCAAGCTGCTGCTGGCGTATGGCGACATGGACGAGAACGCCTTCCCCGCCGTGACCTTGCAGCTGTGCGATGCGCTCAATCGCGCCAACCGCAGCTACGACCTGCTTTGCTTCCCCAACGGCGTTCACGGCTTTTCGGCGGGACCGTACTTCATCCGGCGGCTTTGGGACTACTTCGTCGAACACCTGTTCGGCGAGAAACCGCCGCCCAACTACGCGATCGGCAGCACAGGCGGCGCAGGCGGCACAAGAGCGATCGGATGAAAATGAAACTCGCATACCCCGAAACTCCGATCCAGGAGCGCGCCGTCACCTTCGGCCGGGTCACGTGCGCCGACCCGTACCAGTGGCTCGAGGAAGAGACGCCGGAGTCCGGCGCATGGCAACACGAGCAGGATGCGCTGGCGACGCGCTACCTGCGTGGGTTGCCACTGTACGCATCGTTTCTTGCGCAGGAGCTGGAGCTTGCCGCCGGCTCGCGGCTCGGCGTCATCGTGCCGGTCTGTGCGGGAGGTCGCTGGTTCCGGGCCTGGACGCCCGACGACGAGAACCTCGGCGTGCTCGAAGTCGCCGCCGGCCCGGCCGAGCGCGGCCGGCGCATCGTCGACTGCAATGCCGACCGCGGCAGCGAGCCCCTCAGCATCGACGCATTCACGCCGTCGCCCGACGGGCGCAAGGTGACGGTCACCATGAGCCGCGGCGGCCGGGAACAGGGGAGTTTCCGAGTGCTCGACGTCGACACCGGAGAAGTCCTGCTCGACCGGATCGAGCAGCAGCGTCCCGGCTGGGTTGCATGGTTGCCCGACAGCACAGGTTTCTACTACACCGCTTATCCGGCCGAGTCAGCGACCGCTGCCGAGGTGTACCTGTTGCGTCTCGGCGAGCCTGCGCCGAAACAGGCCGAGGCGATCGAGGCGACGCATCCGGTGCTGATTCCGCGCCGCGCCGCTGACGGGCGGCACATGTTCATCCTCGCGGATCAC
>JAXMEZ010000031.1:0-42985 GCA_046348035.1 Rubrivivax sp.
ATCGGCCTCCTGCTTGCCTACGCCGGCAGCCTGAACTACGGCGAAGTCTTCGCCAAGGGCGGTGAACTGGCCAAGCTCACCTTCCCCGGCACCGACTGGGCGCTGCTGACGGTGGCGTGCATCTGCCTCTTCATCGGCGCGATGGGCAAGAGCGCGCAGTTCCCGCTGCACGTGTGGCTGCCCGATTCGATGGAAGGCCCGACGCCGATCTCGGCGCTGATCCACGCCGCGACGATGGTGACGGCGGGCATCTTCATGGTCGCGCGCATGAGCCCGCTGTTCGAGCTGTCGGACACGGCGCTGAACTTCGTGCTCGTCATCGGCGCCATCACGGCCCTCTTCATGGGCTTCCTCGGCGTCATCCAGAACGACATCAAGCGCGTGGTCGCCTACTCCACGTTGAGCCAGCTCGGCTACATGACGGTGGCGCTCGGCGTCTCGGCCTACTCGGTGGCCATCTTCCACCTGATGACGCACGCCTTCTTCAAGGCGCTGCTGTTCCTCGCCGCGGGCAGCGTGATCATCGCCATGCACCACGACCAGGACATCCGCAACATGGGCGGCCTGCGCAAGTACATGCCGATCACGTGGATCACGTCGCTCATCGGCTCGCTGGCGCTGATCGGCACGCCGCTGTTCAGCGGCTTCTACAGCAAGGACAGCATCATCGAGGCGGTGCACGCGAGCCACCTGCCCGGCGCCGGCTTCGCGCTCTTCGCCGTGACGGCCGGCGTCTTCGTCACCGCGTTCTACTCGTTCCGCATGTACTTCCTCGTCTTCCACGGCGAGGAACGCTTCGGCCATGGCCAGGAGGTGCACCACGCGGCCGACGACGCCGAAGAGGCGCAGCACACGGCCGACGACGCGCAGCACGGCGAACACCACGGCCTCGGCCCCGGCCAGAAGCCGCACGAGACGCCGTGGGTGGTGACGCTGCCGCTCGTGCTGCTGGCGATCCCCTCGGTGGTGATCGGCTACCTGACGATCGGCCCGGTGCTCTTCGGCGACTACTTCAAGGGCGCCATCGTCGTCGACGCGGCGCGCCACCCGGCGATGGAAGAGCTGGCCAAGGCCTTCCACGGTGCCGGCGCGATGGCGCTGCACGGCCTGACGGCGCTGCCGTTCTGGCTGGCGCTGGCCGGCGTCGTCGTCGCGTGGTGGTTCTACCTGATGCAGCCGGCGCTGCCCGCGGCCATCGCGCGCATGTTCAGCCCGGTCGTGCGCCTGCTCGAGAACAAGTACTACATGGACTGGATCAACGAGCACGTCATCGCTGCCGGCGCGCGCATGCTCGGCCGCGGCCTGTGGAAGGGCGGCGACGTGGCGGTGATCGACGGCGCCATCGACGGCTCGGCGCGCACCGTGGGCGGCATCGCCGCCGTGCTGCGCACCTGGCAGACCGGCCGCCTGTACCAGTACGCGCTGGTGATGCTTCTGGGCATCTTCGGCCTGCTGACCTGGCAGCTGTGGCCGTTCCTCAGCGCGCAACTGCGTTGAGCGGGCGCTGACGGTGCGCTGAACGCCGACTCCGAGAAGACGAAAGAGAACACACACAGATGGGCCTGCTCAGCATCGCGATCTGGCTGCCGATCGCCTTCGGCACGCTGCTGCTTGCCGTCGGCCGCGACCAGAACGCCCGCGCCGTGCGCGCGCTCGCGCTCGTCGGCGCGCTCGCCTCGTTCGTCGTCACCTTCCCGCTCGTCACCGGCTTCGACGGCAGCAGCGCGGCGATGCAGTTCGTCGAGAAGCTGCCGTGGATCCCGCGCTTCAACGCCTGGTACCACCTCGGCATCGACGGCCTGTCGCTGTGGTTCGTGCCGCTCACCGCGTTCATCACCGTCGTCGTCGTCATCGCCGGCTGGGAAGTCATCACCGAGCGCGTGGCCCAGTACAACGGCGCCTTCCTCATCCTTTCCGGTTTGATGGTCGGCGTCTTCGCGGCGCTCGACGGCCTGCTCTTCTACGTCTTCTTCGAGGCGACGCTGATCCCGATGTACCTCATCATCGGCGTCTGGGGCGGGCCGCGGCGCGTCTACGCGGCGTTCAAGTTCTTCCTGTACACGCTGCTCGGGTCGCTGCTGATGCTGGTGGCGCTGGTGTTCCTCTACTTCAAGAGCGGCGGCAGCTTCGACATCGTCACCTGGCACAAGCTGCCGCTCTCCTTGCCGACGCAGGCGCTGCTGTTCTTCGCCTTCTTCGCCGCCTTCTCGGTGAAGGTGCCGATGTGGCCGGTGCACACGTGGCTGCCCGACGCGCACGTCGAGGCGCCCACCGGCGGCTCGGTGGTGCTGGCGGCGATCATGCTGAAGCTCGGCGCCTACGGCTTCCTGCGCTTCTCGATGCCGATCGCCCCCGACGCGGCGCGCAACTACGACTGGTTCATCATCGGCCTGTCGATCATCGCCGTCGTCTACATCGGCCTCGTGGCGATGGTGCAGCTGGACATGAAGAAGCTCGTCGCCTACAGCTCGGTGGCGCACATGGGCTTCGTGACGCTGGGCTTCTTCATCTTCAACGACCTCGGCGTCGCCGGCGGCATCGTGCAGATGATCAGCCACGGCTTCGTCTCCGGCGCGATGTTCCTGTGCATCGGCGTCCTCTACGACCGCGTGCACAGCCGCGACATCGCGGCCTACGGCGGCGTCGTCAACACGATGCCCAAGTTCGCCGCGCTGGCGGTGTTCTTCGCCATGGCCAACTGCGGCCTGCCGGGCACGGCCGGCTTCGTCGGCGAGTGGATGGTCATCCTCGGCACGGTGAAGGTGAACTTCTGGATCGCCGCGCTGGCCGCGACGACGCTCATCTTCGGCGCCGCCTACACGCTATGGATGGTCAAGCGCGTGTACTTCGGCGATGTCGCCAACGCCAACGTCAGGGGCCTGGCGGACATCAACGGCCGCGAGATGCTGGCGCTCGGCCTGCTGGCGGCCGCCACGCTCTTCATGGGCGTCTACCCGAAGCCCTTCACCGACCCGATGAACGCCTCGGTCGCCGAACTGCTGCGCCACGTGGCGCTGACGAAACTGCCATGAACTGGCCGCTCCTCACCCCCGAGATCTGGCTGCTGGTGATGGCCTGCGTGGTGCTGCTCGCCGACCTCTTCGTCAGCGATCCGCAGCGCGGGCCCACCTTCTGGCTGACGCAGGCGACGATCGCCGTCTTCGCCTGGCTGCACCTCGAAGGCCACAACGCCGGTCTCACCGCCTACGGCATGCAGGGCATGGTGGTGGTGGACCCGATGGGCCACCTGCTGTCGATGTTCGCCGCGCTGGCGGTGATGGTGACGCTGGCGTACGCGCGGCCCACGCTCGCCAGCCGCGACATGGCCAAGGGCGAGTTCTACCTGCTGGCGATGTTCGTGCTGCTGGGCATCTCGGTGATGTGCTCGGCCAACAACTTCCTCGTCGTCTACCTCGGCCTGGAACTGATGAGCCTGAGCCTGTACGCGCTGACGGCGCTGCGCCGCGACCACGCCGTGGCCACCGAGGCGGCGATGAAGTACTTCGTGCTCGGCGCGCTGGCCAGCGGCTTCCTGCTCTACGGCCTGTCGATGATGTACGGCGCCACCGGCACGCTCGAGATCCCCAAGACCTTCGAGCTGATTGCCACCGGCCGCATCAACCGCGAGGTGCTCGTCTTCGGCGTCGTGTTCGTCGTCGCCGGCCTCGGCTTCAAGCTCGGCGCGGTGCCGTTCCACATGTGGGTGCCCGACGTCTACCAGGGCGCGCCGACCGCGGTGACGCTGCTGATCGGCAGCGCGCCGAAGTTCGCCGCCTTCGCCATCACGATCCGCCTCCTCGTCGAAGGCATGCTGGGCCTGGCGATCGACTGGCAGCAGATGTTCATCGTCATGGCGGTGGGCTCGCTCGTCATCGGCAACATCGCTGCCATCGCGCAGAGCAACCTGAAGCGCATGCTCGCGTACTCGACCATCGCGCAGATGGGCTTCGTCGTGCTCGGGCTCTCTGCCGGCGTCGTCAGCGGCAACACGCTGTCGGCGGCCAACGCCTACAGCTCGTCGATGTTCTACCTCGTGGCCTACGTGCTGACGACGCTCGGCACCTTCGGCCTCGTCATGTTCCTGTCGCGCCAGGGTTTCGAGAGCGAGGAGATCGCCGACCTCGCCGGCTTGTCGCGCCGCGCGCCGTGGGTGGCCGGCGTGATGACGCTTTTCATGTTCTCGCTCGCCGGCCTGCCGCCGATGGTGGGCTTCTTCGCCAAGCTGGCGGTCATCCAGGCGCTGGTGACGACGAACCAGACGCTGTACATCTGGCTGGCGGTGATCGCGGTGCTGTTCTCGCTGATCGGCGCCTACTACTACATCCGCGTCATCAAGGTGATGTGGTTCGACGAGCCCGGCCAGACCGCGCCGGTGCAGCAAGGGCAGGGCGTGACGGCGCTGCTGGCGCTCAACGGCGCCGCGGTGCTGCTGTTCGGCCTCTTCGGCGGCGGCCTGATGGCGGTGTGCCGCGACGCCATCGTGCGCGCGCTGGCCACTTGAGGCGTTGCCGCGCCGGTGCTCGCGCCGGCGCCCTCCATCGAGCCCATGCCGGCAACGACTGACGAACCTGCCGGCCGCGGCGGCGAGGCAGCCGCCGAACAAGGCCCGGCCGGCGACGACCACCTGCGCGAGCGGCTCATCGAGCCGCACACGGTGCTCTCGGGCGGCTTCCTCACCGTGCGCCGCGATGTCGTCGCCTTGCCCGACGGCCAGCGCGCCACGCGCGAATACGTGGCCCACCCCGGCGCCGTGGCCGTGGTGCCGTTGCTCGACGACGGCCGCCTCGTGCTCGTGCGCCAGCATCGCTTCCCGGTCGACCGCGTGCTGCTCGAGTTCCCCGCCGGCAAGCTCGACGCCGAGGAGACGACGCTCGAATGCGCGCGCCGCGAACTGGCCGAAGAGACCGGCTACACCGCCGCCGAATGGGCTTTCGGCGGCGAGATCGTCAACGCCGCGGCGTACTCCACCGAGAGCATCTGGATCTGGTTCGCCCGCGGCCTCGTCGCCGGGCGGCCGCGGCTCGATGCCGGCGAATTCGTCGAGACGGTCGTGTGCTCCGAAGCCGAACTGCACGAGTTCGACCGCGCCGGCCAGCTGCCCGACGTGAAGACGATCATCGGCCTGCACTGGCTCACGGCCTGGCGTGCCGGCCTGCGGGAGATCTCGTTCACGGCCGAGCCCGGGCACGAACAGGGCCCGGCGCCTATGATGGGTTCCCCATGAAGGTGCTGAACCTGCGCTGCGCCAACGGCCACGGCTTCGAAGGCTGGTTTGCCAGCGACGAGGACTACATGGACCAGAACGGCCGCGGCCTCATCGAGTGCCCGCTGTGCGCCGACAAGGTCATCGCGCGCATGCCCAGCGCCCCGCGGCTGAACCTCTCCGGGCGCGCGCCGAGGCGCCGGCGCCACCGGCGGCAGCGCAGCCCGCTGCAACGCAATCGCCGCAATCACCGCAAACGCCGCAGCCGGCCGACATGCAGGCCGCGTTCATGAAGGCCGTGCGCGAGATGGTGCAGCGAACCGAAGACGTGGGCCCGCGCTTCGCCGAGGAAGCGCGCCGCATCCACTACGGCGAAGCACCCGAGCGCGGCATCCGCGGCCAGGCCAGCCCCGAGGAACGCGAGGCGCTGCGCGAAGAGGGCATCGAGACCTTCGCGCTGCCGCTGCCGCCGGGGCTCGAGGGGCCGTTGCAGTAGGGCGCGTTGCCGGGGCTACACAACCCGCCCCGGGTTGAAGAGCCCCTGCGGGTCGAACGCCGCCTTCAGCCGCTTCATCAGCCCCAGCGCCACCGGCGACTTGCGCGCCGCGAGTTCGTCGCGCTTCAGCGCGCCGATGCCGTGCTCGGCCGAGAACGAGCCGCCGAACGGGACGAGTGCGTCGAAGACGAGGCCGTTGACCTCGTGCTCGTGCTCGGCCACGAAGCGCTGTCCATCGGCGCCTTCGGGGCATTGCAGGTTGTAGTGCAGGTTGCCGTCGCCGAGGTGCCCGAAGTTGACGAGGCGCGCGCCGGGAAAGCGTTCGAGCAGCAGCCGGTCGGTGCTCTCGCAGAAGGCGGCGATCGCCGACACCGGCAAGGCGATGTCGTGCTTGATGTTGAGCCCTTCCTCGGCCTGCGCGAGCGGGATCGACTCGCGCAGGTGCCACAGCGCCTGCGATTGCGCCAAGCTCTCGGCCACCACCGCGTCGCTCGCCGTGCCCGCCTCGAGCGCGGCGCCGAGCAGCGTCTCGAAGCGCTGCCGCGCCTCTTGTTCCCCTTCGGTGTCGCAGTGCTCCAGCAGCACGGTCCACGGCGCTGAAGGCAGCGGCCGCGGCAGCTGCGGGAAGTGCTTCGCCACGAGGTCGAGCGCGAAGCGGCCCATCACCTCGAAGCCGGTGAGGCCGGAGCCGAGCCGCGCACGGGCCAGGTTCAGGAGCGCCACGCAGGCGGCGAGCGACTCGCACGCGGCGAGCGCCGTCATCGTTGCCGCCGGCTGCGGCGACAGCTTCATCGTTGCCGCGGTGATGATGCCGAGCGTCCCTTCGCTGCCGATGAAGAGGTCGCGCAGGTCGTAGCCGGTGTTGTCCTTGCGCAGGCCGGTGAGCCCTTCCCACACCTCGCCTTCGGCGGTGACGACTTCGAGCCCCAGGCACAGCTCGCGCGCGTTGCCGAAGCGCAGCACCTGCGTGCCGCCGGCGTTGGTGGCGAGGTTGCCGCCGAGCGTGCAGCTGCCTTCCGATGCGAGGCTCAGCGGGAACAGCAAGCCGGCATCGGCAGCGGCCTGCTGCACCGTCTGCAAGGCGCAGCCCGCTTCGGCGGTGATGGTGAGGTTCGCCGCATCGACGGCGCGCACGCGGTTGAGCCGCTTCGTGCTCAGCAGCACCCGCTGGCCGCTGTCGTCGGGCACGCCGCCGCCGACGAGGCCGGTATTGCCGCCCTGCGGCACGATGGCCGTAGCTGCGGCCGCACACGCGCGAACGAGCGCGGCCACCTCGGCGGTGCTGCCCGGCCGCACGACCGCGAGCGCGCGGCCGCGCCAGCGCCGGCGCCAGTCGTGCATGTAGGCCGAGAGGTCGCCGTCGGCGGCTTCGGTGAGGACGTTCGCTGCGCCGACGATGCCGCGCAGCGTGTCGAGCAAGGCGCCAGTGGACGAACCCGTGGCAGTCGCCTTCGCGTTGCCCGCGCCCAGGCGGCGGCGGATGTAGAGCGTCGCGGCGGTGAACACGCCCACCGCGAGCGCGACTTCGAGCGCCGCGAGCTTCGCGCCGGTGCCGGGCTCCGAGGCGAGCGCACGAGACCCTCGAGCGCGTAGAGCCACACCAGCAGGCTCAGCCAGCGATAGGTGTAAAGGCGGTGCCGCAGCAGCCCGGGCAGCGCCGGCAGCAACGGCAGCACCTTCAGCGCCAGCGTGCCGCGGCCGGTAGGTGCCAGCCAGAGTTCCCACAACAGACACAGCGCCATCAACGCCAGCGTCATGGTCACCGTCAGCGCGCGCAACGTGCGCACGGCCGGCGACGCGGCCGCCGCCATCGCCGCCGTTGCCGCCGTTGCCGCTGTTGCCGCTTCGGCAGGCGGTGCATCGCGCGAAGCAGCGGACGATGGCATGGACGACAGAGCAGGCGGAACGGAAGACGACGTGGCCAGCGAAGTCATGCTGGCATCATAGTCGGCATGACTTCCGAAGCCGGGCCCACTGCCGCGCGCGTCGAGGCCGAACCGCGGCGCGCAGGCATGGGCGCCGGCAGCGGCCTCGCCGGCCTCACGGGCCTCGCGGGCCGGTACGCCGCATGGAGCGAGCGCTTCGAGCGTGCCGTGCGCACGCTCAAGCGCTGGCCGTGGTTCGAGACGCTGCGCACGCTGCGGCTGCGCTTTCGCGAAGACAACCTCAGCCTCACCGCGAGCAGCCTCACCTTCACGACGCTGATCGCGCTCGTGCCGCTGCTCACCGTGATGCTGGCCGTGTTCTCGGCGTTTCCGATGTTCGGCAGCTTCCAGGCGGCGCTGGAGAAGTACTTCCTGCAGTCGCTGGTGCCCGACAGCATCGCGCGGCCGGTGCTGCGCAGCCTGACGATGTTCGCCGGCAACGCGCGTACCATCGGCGCCGCCGGCATCGTCATGCTCTTCATCAGCGCGCTGGCGCTCGTGCTGACGATCGACCGCACGCTCAACAAGATCTGGCGCGTGCGCCGGCCGCGGCCCATCGGCCAGCGCGTGCTCGTCTACTGGGCCGCGATGACGCTCGGGCCGCTGGTGCTGGGCGTCAGCCTCTCGGCGGGGAGCTACGCGCTCTCGGCCTCGCGCGGCTGGGCGGCGACGCTGCCCGGCGGCCTCAACGCCGGCATCGACGTGCTCGAGTTCGCCTTGCTCGCCGCGGCGATGGCCGGCCTCTTCCACTACGTGCCCAACACGCCGGTGCGCTGGACCCACGCCTGGGCCGGCGCACTCTTCGTCGCGGTGGCGATGGAAGGGGCCAAGAGCGGCCTCGGCTGGTACCTGAAGACGATCCCGTCGTTCTCGGCGATCTACGGCGCCTTCGCGACGGTGCCGATCCTGCTGCTGTGGATCTACCTCGTGTGGGTGGTGGTGCTGCTCGGCGCGGTGGTCGCCGCCTACACGCCGAGCCTGTCGATGCGCGTCGTGCGCCGGCCCGATGTGCCGGGCTGCGCTTTTCGAGCTGGCGCTCTGGTTCTGCGCGAATTGTACGAGGCGCGCCGGCTGCGCTGCGGCGGCGCGACGCTGTTGCACTTTCGCGGCGGCGCAGTCGTCGTGACCCAAGGTAGCCGAGCCGGTGATCGAGCGGCTGATCGGCCTCGACTGCGGCATGGTCAGCGACGAGCCTGAGCGTCGCCACTGAAGGCGAAGCGCGGCTGGCGCTGCTGTGCGAGCCGGACTCGATGCTGGCGCGGCAACTTCGTCGAAGCCTTGCTGCTGGCGCCGGGCGCGGCGAGCGCGGCGCTCGAACGCGACCGGGTTGCAGGCAACGACGCTGGCGCAGCGTGTCGCGCCTGACCGCATCGCCTCCGCGTCGCGCTGCTTTCTCTTTCCTAACGACAGAACTCCGATGACCACCCTTCGCAGCCAGCCGCTTGCGCGCCGATGCGGCCTCGATGCGCGACCGTGTCCTGGCGCCGCGACCTGGCAGCGCGCTGCTGCTGCTGTCGGTGCTCGACCTCCTCGCCCACCGTCCGCGCGGCAGCGCCGGCGAAGCGCTGCGCAACACGCTCGATCTGGCGCGCCACCGCGAAGCGCTCGGCTACCGCCGCTACTGGCTGGCCGAGCACCACAACATGACGGCGTCGCCAGCAAGCGCCACCGCGGTGCTGGTGGGCCAGGTGGCCGCGGCAACGAGCACCATCCGCGTCGGCTCGGGCGGCGTGATGTTGCCCAACCACGCGCCGCTCGTCATCGCCGAACAGTTCGGCACGCTGGCGACGCTGTACCCCAACCGCATCGACCGGCCCGGCCGCGCGCCGGGCACCGACTGGCTGACGATGCGCAATGGCGCCGCCACCGACAGCGCCGGCGAGGAAGACGAGTTCCCGCGCAACGTGGTGGAGTTGCAGGCGTACCTCTCGACGATGCTCAGGCCGACCAGGCCGTGTGCGCGCGATTCCCGGCATCGGCACGAAGGTGCCGATCCGCTGCTCGGCTCGAGCTCTTCAGCGCCCAGTTGCCGCCTACGTCGGCTTGTTGTTCGGCCTTCGCTGCGCACTTCGCGCCTGAGCTGCTCGACCCCGCGCCCGAGATCTACCGCGCGCCTTATCGGCCGAGCGCGCGCTGGCCGAAGCTGCACGCGATGGTGGGCACCAACGTCATCGTCGCCGACAGCGACGACGAAGCGACGCGCCTCTTCACTTCCATCCAGCAGCGCTTTCTCGGCATGTAGCGCGGCCGCCGCGGGTCTTTGCCGCGGCCGGTGAGCGTGGCTGAACTGCGCGATGTGGTCGCGCGAAGAGAAGGCCGGCGTCGAGCGCATGCCTGTGCGCCGCGGCCGGCTCGCCGGCGACGGTGAAGCGGCAGCTTCTCGCGCTGGTGCAGCGCACGCAGGCCGATGAGCTGATCGTCGCCACCGGCGTGCACGAGCACGCGGCGCGCCGGCGCAGCTACGTGTTGCTGGCGGCGATCTGAAGCAGCGGCGGTTCGTGCGCCGGCACGCGCGTGCGCTGAAGTGGATCGGACGCCGTCAGACGGCCGCCGCCACCTTCTTCACGAGCCCGCGCAGCGCCAGCACGTACCCCTCGACGCCGAAGCCGACGACGATGCCGGCGGCGATCTCCGAGAGGTACGAGTGGTGCCGGAACGGTTCGCGCGCGTGCACGTTGGAGATGTGGATCTCGGCGAACGGCAGCGCGGTGCCGGCGAAGGCGTCGCGGATGGCGACGCTCGTGTGCGTGTAGGCGCCCGGGTTGATGACGACGCCGGCCACGCCTTCGCTGCGCGCGGCGTGGATGCGGTCGACGATGGCGCCTTCGTGGTTGCTCTGGAAGCAGGCCACTTCGGCGCCGAGCGCGTCGCCGGCTTCGCGCACCATCGCTTCGACCTGCGCGAGCGTGGTGCTGCCGTACTTTGCCGGCTCGCGCGTGCCGAGCAGGTTGAGGTTGGGGCCGTTGATGAGGAGGATCTTCATGGGTGTCGTGCGGGCGCGAATGGGACCTGTGATGCAGGCGTGGATCAGCGCGACTTCGCGGTGGTTGTTTGAGTCGCAGCCGCCGCAGCCGGCAACGGCTGCCCCGGCTGCCGCAGCCGCGCGCTCACCGAGCCGCCGGGCAGCGGCACGGCGCGCTGCAGCACGTCCTCGGCGAGCCAGCTCGCGCTCTTGCGCGCGCGTTCGGCCACGGTGGCCAGCGGCATCTGCTGGTAGTCGTCGTTGACCACCTCGACGCTGAAGTCGCCTTCGTAGCCGAGGCCGTCGAGCGTGCGCACGAGGCGAGCCACCTCGTCGCTGTGCACGCCTTCGCCGGGGAAGACGCGGACGTGGCGCGCCGACTCGATGCGCTCGGCGACGCTGTGGATCTCGCTCCACATGAAGTCCGACAACTGCACGAGGAAGATCTTCGCCGGGTCCACTTCCTCCAGCGCCTGCACCGGCGTGCGCGTGGCGAAGCTGTGGAAGCTGTCGATGCCGATGCCGAGGTTCGGGCAGTCGGCGCGGCTGACGACGTCGAAAGCGCCGATGCAGTCGTTGATGTGCCGGCCCCATGAAAGGCCCTCGAACGCGACCTTGATGCGGAACGGCAAGGCCATCATCGCCAGCTTGCGCAGGTCGCGCGCGATCGCGTCGCGGTCGTCGCTGGCGTGCACGCTGGTGGAAGAACACGCCAGCAGCACCGGGCTGCCGAGCGCGGCGGCCATCTCGATCATCGAGCGCGCGATGTCCACCTTGTAGTCGTGCAGGTGGCCCGAGAGGCCCTCGAAGTCGCGCAGCACCTGGAAGCCGGTGACGCGCAGGCCGCTGTCGTGCACCTCGCGCACCGCGGCCTGCCAGCCGTCGGCGTGGCCGACGAGGTCGCGCGCGGCCAGCATCACCTGCGTGAAGCCGGCTTCGCGCATGGCCGCCAGCTTTGCCGCGAGCGGCCCGGCCAGCGAGATGGTGTCCATGCCGAAGTCGCGGAACATCGCGTGGCGCTCCGTGCTACGCCTCAGCCTTGCGGGGGCTCGTGATGCACCAGCTCGAACATCACGCCGCCCAGCGCCTCGCGCGTCAGCGCGCCGCGCGCCGTGCTGTGCAGCGCGCTCGCCTCGACGAAGTCGATGCCGCGCTCGCGCAGGGCGCGCACGGCCTTCGGCACGTCGGGCGTGCCGAAGGCGACGCGGTGCAGGTGCTCGGCGGTGACGAGGTCCTCGCTGTCGCTCGCTGGCTCGATGAGCTGCAGGTAGAACGTGCCGCACGGCGAGCGCAGGATGTTGCCCGCCGGCAGGATGCCGAAGGTCTGCTCGGCGCCGAGCACCGTGAAGCCGAACAGCGAGCCGTAGAACGCGCACCAGTCGGCGGCGCGCTCCAGGCCCACGTACTGCACGACGCCGAACCAGTGCATGCGCTCCAGCGCCGGCACTTCGGCCGCGACGGTGGGGATGGGCACGAAGTCGACGTCGTAGATCGAGAACTCGCGCCAGCGGTCGATGAAGTACACCTTGCTGCGGCCGACGCCGTGCACGCCGGGGATGTGCAGCTCCATCGGCTGCACGTTCACCGGCACCGGCCAGGCGCCCAGCTCGACGACGCGCCGGTGCGCCGCGGCCGCGTCGCGCACGCGCAAGGCGATGGCGGCGATCTGCGGCGCGTCGCCGTTGCCGGGCCCGACGCCGTGCGCGTTGATGACGACGTTCATTCCGCCCTGGCGGTACAGCAGCACCTCGCGCGAACGGTGCCGCGCCACGGGGCGGAAGCCCACCTGTTCGAGCAACTGCCCCAGCGCCTGCGGCCGCGGCGTCGTGTATTCGATGAACTCGATTCCTTCCAGCCCCAGCGGGTTGGGCACGTCGAGCACCGCTTCGCGGGCCAGGCTCTGGGTCATCGCGACATCCTCGTCTAGCTGGTGCACTCGGCCACCATCGAACGGAAGTGTGCATCCATGCGCGCCGCGTCGGGGTCGCGCCCGGTGAAATAGCGGAACGCGCCCACCGCCTGCCCCACCGCCATCGTGCCGCCGTCGCACACCGCGCAGCCCGTGGCGCGCGCCGCTTTCAAGAGCGCCGTCTGAAGCGGGAAGTAGACGATCTCCGAGACCCAGAGTTCGGGCCTGAGCAACTTCACGTCCAGCGGCAGGCCGGGCAGCTTGTCCATGCCGGTGGGCGTGGCGTGGATGAGGCCGGTGGGCTTCTCGCTCGCCTTCGCGGGGGCCAGCGCGTCCGCCGCGGTGGCCGCGTGCGTCGCGTGGCCGCCGGGGTAGATCGTGTTCAGCCGCTCGGCGGCCTCGGCGGCGCGCGCCGGGTCCATGTCGACGAGCACGAGCGTCTTCGCGCCCATGCGCAGCACCGCGTGCGCGATCGCCGAGCCCGCACCGCCGGCGCCCAGCAGCACCACGCGCGAGAGGTCGGCGCCGGGCAGCGTGCGCTCGAAGCCCCAGCGCCAGCCCCAGCCGTCGGTGTTGTGGCCGATGGCCTGGCCGCCGCTGAACACCACCGTGTTCACCGCGCCCATCGCCGCCGCTTCGTCCGAGAGCGAATCCAGCAGCGGGATCACCGCCTGCTTGCACGGGTAGGTGATGTTGAGCCCCGCGAAGCCCATGATGCGCGCGGCGCTGACGAGGGTGGGCAAGGCCTCGACACCGCAGCCCGCCGCTTCGAGGTCGATGAGCTGGTAGTGCAGCGCGAGGCCTTGCGCGCGCGCCTCGGCCTCGTGCATCGCCGGCGTCAGCGAGCGCTGGATGCCGCTGCCGATCAAGCCGACGAGCAGCTTCTTCGCGGCGGGAGCGGGAGGTGGTTCGCTCTTGCTCGTCATGCGCGGCGGTTCATTGGGGCTGGCGACGACAGGCGCGGCGGCGGTCTCGCCGCCGCTCACTTGCGCAGTTTGGCCAGCTCGGCCTGCATCTCGGCCACGGTGGCGCTGATGGCGGCGCCGTGCTTGTCGATCACCGGCGCCAGCTTGGCGCGCAGCTTGGCCTGCTCGGCGGCGCTGAACTCGGTCACCTGCATGCCGGCCTGCTTCAGCGCGGCGAGCTGGCTGGCGGCGGCGTCGCGGTTCACCTGGCGCTGGAAGCGGCCGGCCTCGACCGCGGCGTCGCCGATGATCTTCTTCTCCTCGGCCGAGAGCGTGTCCCACACCTTCTTGCTGAAGATGAACGACTGCGGGTTGTACTGGTGGTTGGTGATCGCCAGGTGCTTCTGCACCTCGGCGAACTTGTTGGCCAGGATCACCGACAGCGGGTTCTCCTGGCCGTCGATGGCCTTGCTCTCGAGGCCGGCGTAGACCTCGGGGAAGGCCATCGGCGTCGGGTTGGCGCCGAGCGCCTTCACCCAGTCGACGTTGATGTTGT
This sequence comes from Rubrivivax sp., assembly GCA_046348035.1. Classification (GTDB taxonomy): domain Bacteria; phylum Pseudomonadota; class Gammaproteobacteria; order Burkholderiales; family Burkholderiaceae_C; genus Rubrivivax. The sequence goes on from JAXMEZ010000031.1 coordinate 13,957, forward strand.
TCGGGATCACGCGCAGCTTGAGGCCGGCGATGTCCTCGACGGTGTTGATGGGCCGCCGTCCGTTGGTGATGTTGCGAAAGCCCAGCTCCCAGTACGCGAGGCCGACGATGCCCTTGTCAGCGAGTTTGGCGTGCAGCTTCTGGCCGAACGGGCCGTCGACCACCGCGTCGGCTTCCTTGGCGTTGGCGAACATGAACGGGAAGTCGAAGACCTCGAAGTCCTTCACTTGCGAAGCGAGGATGCCGCTGTTGAGCACCGTCATCTCGACCGTGCCGCCTTGCAGCGCCGAGACCGTCTGCTGGTCGCCGCCGAGCGTGCCGCCGGGGAAGACGTTGACCTTGATCTTGCCGCCGCTCTTGGCGGCCACGAGTTCGGCGAACTTCGCCGCGCCCTGCTCGAGCGGGTGGCCCTTGGGGTTCTGCAGGCCGAGCTTGAAGGTGCGCTCCTGCACCTGGGCCTGCGCAGCGCCGAAAGCGGCGACGACGACGGCAGCAGCGATGGTTTGGAGGAATGCACGCTTCATGTCGGAGTCTCCTGAGTGTGTTGCGGGCGGGGGAAGAAAGGCGAGACGAGTTGGTCGGTGGACGCTGCAGCTCAGTAAAAGAGCTTCATCGGCCACAGCACGAGCTGCGGGAAGAGCACGAGCAGGAACAGCACGGCGAACTGCGCCATCATGAAAGGCACGACGCCGAGCGTCACCTCGTCCATCTTCATCTTGCCGACGCCGGCGACGACGTTGAGCACGGTGCCCACCGGCGGCGTGACGAGGCCGATGGCATTGTTGATGATGAACAAGACGCCGAAGTAGACGGGGTCGATGCCGGCGGCCTTGACCACCGGCATCAGCACCGGCGTCAGGATCAGGATCGTCGGCGTCATGTCCATGGCCGTGCCCACGGCGATGACGAGCAGCATGATGACGATGAGCAGCAGCGTCTGGTTGTCCAGGAACGGCTGCAGCATCCCCACCAGTTCGGCCGGCAGGTTGGCCACCGTGATGAGCCAGGCGCTGACCATCGCCGCGGCGACGAGGAACATCACCACCGCCGTCGTCTTGCCGGCGGCGACGAAGAGGCGGTAGAGGTCGCGGATGCGCAGTTCCTTGTAGATGAAGACGGCGACGAAGAGCGCGTAGACCGCGGCCACGACGGCCGCTTCGGTCGGCGTGAAGACGCCCATCTTCAGGCCCACGAGCACGATCAGCGGCAGCACCAGCGCCCAGGTCGACTCGCGCAGCGCCTTGCCGCGCTCGGCCCAACTCGCCTTCGGCGGCGGCGTGATGTTCTCTTTCTTCGCCACGAAGTACCAGGTGGCGGCGATGGCCACGCCCATCAGCAGGCCCGGCACGATGCCGGCGAGGAAGAGCTTGGTGATCGAGACGTTGGCGGCGACGCCGAAGATGACGAAGCCGATCGACGGCGGGATCACCGGCGCGATGATGCCGGCGCTGGCGATGAGGCCGCCGGCCCTGGCCTTGTCGTGGCCGGCCTTCACCATCATCGGCAGCAGCAGCGCTGCGAGCGCCGCGGTGTCGGCCACCGCAGAACCCGACAGCGCCGCCATCAGGCACGCGGCGACGACGGTGACGTAGCCCAGGCCGCCGCGCATGTGGCCGACGAGCGTGAGCGCGAGGTCGACGATGCGCTTCGAGAGGCCGCCGGCGTTCATGATCTCGCCGGCGAGCATGAAGAACGGCACCGCCAGCAGCGGGAAGCTGTCGGCGCCGTTGATCGTGTTCTGGGCCAGGATCTGGGCGTCGAACATGTCCAGGTGCCACATCAGCGCGGCACCGGAGAGCAGCAGCGAATAGGCGATCGGGATGCCGAGCGCCATCGCGGCGAGCAGCGAGCCGAGGAAGATGAGCACGGTCATGGCTTCTTCCCCGGCTCGGCCTGCTTGCCTTGCCTGGAGGACGGCGCATGTGCATGCGAATGCGCCTCGACCGCCTCGATCGCCGCCTGCTCCTCCTGCAGATGCGCGAGTTCCTCGGACTCCTGCACCATGACGAGGTCTTCGTCGCGCACGCGCCCCGACAGCGTGCGCCACAGCTCGCGCGCCAGCAGCAGCGCCGCCGAGACGCCGAAGACGACGCCGGCGACGTAGACCACCGCCATCGGCGCGCCGGTGACGGGCGCCTCGGTGTCGAGGTTGATGCGCGTCTGCTCCCAGCTGCCGCGGATGAAGACGAGCGTGACGGCGAGCATCAGCGCCTGGGCGGCGACGAGGCAGGCCTTCTTTCCTTCCGGGCCGAGGCGGCCGACGAGCATGTCGGTGCCCAGGTGCGCGTGTTCCTTGATGCCGACGATGGCGCCGAGGAACGTCATCCACACGAAGAGCCAGCGCGACAGTTCCTCCGACACCGTGATGCCGGAATTGAACACGTAGCGCAGGACGACGTTGCCGAAGACCATCAGCACCATCGCCGCCAGCGCGACGACGATGAGCAGCTCCAGCAGCCGGCAATAGCCATCGACCAGGCGGGTCACGTTGTCTCCTTGGCTTCGTTTTCTGTCTCTCTCTTGGCTGCCGGCGCCAGGCGCATGCGGCGTTGAGCAAGAGGAGGGCTGCGGCGCCGGACCGCACGCAGGCCGGAGGTGAATGTACGAACTGGTTAGTTTTGCGGCATCCGGGTTTTCCCGAAAGCTGCGGGCTCGGCCTTGCTGCGCCTCGGCGGAACGCCGCTTCATCAAGCCTGCGCCTCGCGGCGCAGGCCCCCGTCAGGCTTGCGGGACGTCGACCGTTTCGCCGCCGCGGCGCGCCGACAGCGCCAGCGCTTCCAGCGTCGCCGCGATGTCCAGGCTCGCCGCAGCGGCGCGCTCGATCGCGTCGGTATCGCGCTCGGCGACGACGCGCGCGAACGCTTCGGCGGCGAAGCGAAAGCCGCTGCCGGTGGCCGAGTGCACTTCTTCGAAAGGCACCGGGCCGCTGCCGCGGCGCACGCGCAGGAGGCTCGGCAGGTGGCCGGCGGCGTCGCCGCGCGGCTCGCGGCTCGTGTGGTTGAGGAACTCGGTGTGGATCACGCCGCCGTCGCCGACGATGGTGGCGTGGCGGTGCAGGGCGGTGTCCATCGCGCACGACATCTGCGCCCGACGGCCTTCGGCGAAGAAGAGCGTGCCGCGGGTGCTGATGTCCACGCCGCCCTCGCTTGCTGACCACGCCGACTCGGCGCGAACGCTGAGCGGCGCTTCGCCCATCACGAGGCGGATCAGGCTCACCGCGTAGCTGCCGGCGTCGAGCAAGGCGCCGCCGCCCAGTTCGGCGTTCATGCGGATGTTCTCGTGCGCGTTCGCCAGCGTGAAGCCGAAGCTCGCCTGCACGCTCTTCACGCGGCCGATGGCGCCGCCGTGCAGCAGGTCGAGCATGTCGCCGGTCTGCGGCTGGAACCAGTACGGGTAGCCTTCGAGCAGCAGCACGCCGGCCTTGCGTGCGGCGCCGAACATCGTCCGCGCCTCGGCCAGCGACAGCGCCAGCGGCTTCTCGCACAGCACGTGCTTGCCGGCCTCGGCGGCGTGCACGGCCCACGGCGCGTGCAGGCTGTTGGGCAGCGGGATGTAGACGGCCTCCACTTCCTCGTCGGCCAGCAGCGCTTCGTAGCTGCCGTGCGCGCGGCCGATGCCGTGCGTGGCCGCAAAGGCCTCGGCGGTGGCGGCCTGGCGGCTGGCCACCGCGACGACGCGAACGCGCGGGCTCGGCGCCGGGCCGCCGATGACGTGGCGGCAGAAGATGCCGGCGATCTTCGCGCAGCCGAGGATGCCCAGACGAAGCGGTTCCATGGCGAGACGTTCCTCCTTCGATGCGCGCCGGTGACGGCGGGCGACAAGGTGCTCGGATCCCTCGGCGGCCGGGCGCTCCGGCTGTGCCCTTTGTCTCTTACTTGCGCACGAAGCGCACCAGCACCTCGGCGGCATTCTCGCGCCGCGCCGCCACGGCGGCGGGCGCGTCGAGGTCGCGCTGGAAGATGATCGAGAAGGTGTGCTTGTTGGCGACGTTGAAGATGGCGAAGGCCGAGATCGCCCAGTGCAGGTCGACCGGGTCGAGCCCGGGGCGGAAAAGGCCCGCCTTCACGCCGCGCTCGTACACGCGCGCCAGCCCTTCGATCGCCGGCACGTTCAGGCGCTGGATGGCCTTGCTGCGCTGGAGGTACTCGCCGCGGTGGATGTTCTCGGTCATCACCAGGCGCACGAAGTCGGGGTTGGCCGCCTGGTAGTCGATCGTGAACTGCACCAGGCGCCGCAGTGCTGCTTCGGGCGCGAGGTCTTCGAGGTGCAGTTCGGCCTCGATGGCGCGGATGCGCCGGTAGGCGTCTTCGAGCACCGCGACGTACAGCCCTTCCTTGCTGCCGAAGTAGTAGTAGATCATGCGCTTGCTGGTGCGCATGGCCTCGGCGATGGCGTCGACGCGCGCACCCGCGAGCCCGTTCTCCGCAAACTCGCGCGTGGCCACCGAGAGGATGTCGGCCATCGTGCGCTCGGGGCTGTTCTTGCGCGGGGCGGCGGCTCTTCTTCGCTGTGGCCTTGGCTGCGGCGGCTTTCCCGGGCGGCGCGGCCTTCTTGGCGCAGCGGCCTTGCGCGGCGGCTTCGCCTTCGCCGCTGCGGCGGGCGCCCCGCGCAGCGCATGTACCGTTTGGTTCATCGGGCCAGTGTAGGCGAGCGCACCGGCGCGCGGTGCGTCTCGATGCGGCGCGGGACGTTTGCCGCGCGCGCCGTGCGCGCCGCTCGCGTCAAGCGCGTCAGCGATGCGGCTCGATGTACCCCGTGTGGTGCACCAGGCCCCAGGTCGGCTCGGCGCGCGCCGGCCACTTCGCCGCGTGCAGCTCGGTGATCGCCTGCGCCCAGCTCGCGGCCAGCGACTCGAGGATCGCGTCGCCTTGTTCGCGCGTGGCCGGCAGCGGGTCGCCGATGACGCCGCTCGCGCCGAAGTCGCGCGCGCTCCACGCGCACGCCGGGCGGCCGTCGGGCGAGAGCAGCTTGCTCGGGAACTCGGGCGGGTAGTTGGCCACCGCGCGCTCCATGTGCACGGTGTCTGGCGCCAGCGCCATCACGAGGGCGGTCTCGGCGTGGCCGGCGTGCATCGCCAGCTTCTTCTCGCGTTCGCTGAGATAACGGCCGGCCACATGCGGCAGCCGCCAGGTGCCGCGCGGCACGACGATGAAGTCGCCGTGGCGCAGGCGCAGCTCGAGCGCGGCCATCTCCATGACCTGCGGCTGGCCGCCGTGGCCGTTGACGATGAGCAGCTTGCGAAAGCCCGAGCGGTAGACGCTCTCGCCGATCTGCGTGACGGTGGCTTCCAGCGTCGCGCCGTCGATCGTCAGCGTGCCGGCGAAGTGCAGGTGCTCGTCGCTCTTGCCGTAGGTGATGGGCGGCAGCGCGAACGCCGGCACCTCCTTCGGCAGCCGCGCCAGTGCGTGGCCGACGACGCCGGCGCAGATGAGGGTGTCCACCGCGCACGGCAGGTGCGGGCCGTGCTGCTCGATGCTGCCGGTGGGCAGCACGATGACGGTGTTCTCGCGGTCGGGCAGCGCCGCGATCTCGGTCCAGCTCAGGTAGGGCAGGAACCGCGCCGGTGGGGTGTAGCCGTGCAGCATGGGTGCGGGCCTCGTGGCTCTACGCGGAATTGGGACGAGGATACTTTCCGGTTCCGTCCGAGTGCAGTGTCACCCCCTCGCCCCGCTTGCGGGGAGAGGGCAGGGGTGAGGGGCGGCGAAGTGCTACGCCAGCGCTTCGCGCACGGCGGCCAGCGTCTCGTCGGGTGCCTCGGCGAGTTGGTGATGGCCGCTTGGCACGTGCACCACGCGCGCCTTCAGCGCCGCGGCCAAATCGCGCGTGGCGCGCGGCGGGGTCATGATGTCGTTGCGGCCGAGCACCATCGTCACCGGGCAGGTCACGCGCGCCGCGGCCTCCATGCCGCCCTGGTACGCGTTGCAGACCTCGAAGCCGTGCAGGAACACGTTGCTGCTCGGGCTCATCGCTGTTCCCGCCGCCTGCACGCGCCGCATCAGCGCCATCGCCGACCCGTGCAGCCAGTTGCCCGGCCCCGGGAAGCCGGGCTTGGTGGCCAGCGTCGCGATGCTCCAGCTGTTGACCATCGCCATCGCCGCCTGCGGCTTCTCGCGCGCGGTGGCGAGCAGCGCGTCGCTCACCTTCATCGGGTACGCGGTGCCGATGAGCACGAGGCGGCTCACGCGCGCGGGCGCAAGGCTGGCGGCTTCGAGCGCGACGAGCGAGCCCATGCTGTGGCCGACGAGCGCCGCCTGCTGCACGCCCAGCGCGTCGAGCAGCGCGAGCAGCCACTGCGCGTAGCCGCGCACGTCGGCCTCGGCGGCCTGGCGCTGCGCGAGTGGCCTGGCAGGTCGACGGCCAGCACGCTGCGGAAGCCGTGGTGCGCGAACTAGCGCGCCAGCAGCGTGTAGCCGCTGTGGTCGTTGGCCGCGCCAGGAACGAACACGACGCAGGGCAGCTCGGCGTCGAACGGCTTGCCGCCGGTGTAGGCATAGGCCTCGCGGCCTTCGACGGTGATCTTCATGCCGCCTCATTGCGCTGACGACGCAGTTACGCCGCCTTCCTCGGCGACCTTGAACGCGCGCTTCAAGTCGTCGATCAGGTCGTCGGCGTCTTCGAGGCCGATCGACAGCCGGATCGTCCCGGGGTGATGCCCGCGCCGGCCAGCGCCGCGTCGTCCATGCGGAAGGCGCGTCGTGCTCGCCGGGTGGATGACGAGCGAGCGGCAGTCGCTGACGTTGGCGAGGTGGCTGAAGATCTTCAGCGCTTCGATGAACGCCTTGCCCTGCGCGCGCGTTCCTTGAGGTCGAAGCTGAAGACGCTGCTGCAGCCGCGCGGCAGCAGCTTCTTCGCCAGCGCGTGGCTCGGGTGGCCTTCCAGCTCGGGGTAGCCGGATCGCGGCGACCATCGGGTGCGTGGCGAGGAATGAATACCACCTTGCGCGTGTTCTCCACGCCGCGCCATGCGCAACGGCAGCGTCTCGATGCCTTGCAGGATCAGCCATGCCGTGTGCGGGCTCATGCAGGCGCCGAAGTCGCGCAAGCCCTCGCGCCGCGCGCGCAGCAGGAAGGCGGCCACCGTGCTCTCCTCGGTGAACACCATGCCGTGGAAGCCGGCGTAGGGCTGGCTCAGCTCGGGGAAGCGGCCGCTCCTGTCCCAGTCGAAGAGGCCGCTGTCGGCGAGCACGCCGCCGATCACCGTGCCGTGGCCGGAGAGGAACTTGCGGCGCTGTGGTACACGAGGTCGGCGTGCCGTGCGCCATCGGCTGCAACAGCCAAGGCGTCGAAGGTGCTGTCCACGAGCAACGGAACCCTGGCCTCGTGCGCGATGGCGCTGACGGTGGGGATGTCGAGCACGTCGAGGCCCGGGTTGCCGAGCGTCTCGCCGAAGAGGAGCCGCGTGTTCGGGCGGATGGCGGCGCGCCAGCCGTCGGTGTCGCCCGGCTTGACGAAGGTGGTCTCGATGCCGGGCGCGGCAGCGTGGCGAGCAGGTTGCGGGCTGCCGCCGTACAGCGCCGTGCTCGCGACGACATGGTGCCCGGCGCCGGCGATGGTGCTGATGGCCAGGTGCAGCGCCGCCTGGCCGCTGGCGGTGGCGATGGCGCCGGCGGCACCTTCGAGCGCCGCGACGCGCTCCTCGAGTACCGCGTTGGTGGGGTTGCTGATGCGCGAGGACGCCTCGAGCGCTCCATGTTGAACAGCGCTCGCGGCGTGCTCGCTGTTCTCGAACACGTCCCCAAGCATCGTGGCCCGTAGATCCGCCTCGCGATCGGCACCTGGCCGCCGCGCTCTCGCCGGTGAGCGGCGTCGACAGTGGCGCGAGCCAGTCGCAGTTTCATGCGTCCAGCGTGCTCGCAAAGCCGGGTCGGTGGATCCCTAAAGGCACGTGGCTTCGAAGGCTCTTGCGGCCCTCGCGGCGGGCATGACGTGTTCGCGTGCGGCCGCCGTGCCTTCAATGCGAACGAGGTCGCAGGCACGGGCGCGGGCATTGTGGGCTATATTGGTCCGCAGCAAAGGCGGCGGCCGGCGCGCGCTTCGCCGGCGCAGACCCAGCTCATCCAGACCGCTTCACGCCCCCGAGGGATCCCCGATGAAAGTCAGCGACATCCTGCGCGTCAAGGGCAACACCCTCGTCACCGTGCGGCCCGACGACGCGCTGGCCGAAGCGGTGAAGTCGATGGCCGAGCACGACATCGGCTCGCTCGTCGTCATGGAGCACGGCGACCTGGTGGGCATGCTCACCTTCCGCGAGGTGCTGCTGGCGGTGGTCGGCAACGCCGGCAGCGTCGGCACGCAGCGCGTGCGTTCGGTGATGGACGACGCACCGCTGACCTGCACGCCCGAGACCAACATCAACGAGGTGCGCCGCATGATGCTCGGGCGGCACGCCCGCTACATGCCGGTGCTCGACCGCCGCACGCTGATGGGCGTGATCTCCTTCTACGACGTGGCCAAGACGGTGGTCGATGCGCAGGACTTCGAGAACCGCATGCTCAAGGCCTACATTCGCGACTGGCCCGAAGAGAAGGGCGAGCACAGCGGCTGAGCCTGGGGCGGCTCGCCGGGCCAATGCTCGCGAAACGGGATCTGCAAGCCGCGTCGCTCGAACTCGCGCCGCAGCGCCTGCATGTACAGGCCTTGGCCCGGGACGATGCAGGCGTGCACGGCCTGCCGGTTGAAGGTTGCCCGATCGATCGTCTCGATGTCGATCGCCGCGACGACGCCGAGCGAGCGCCGCAGGTCGAGCGTGTGATCGACACCGCACGATGGCGAGTCGCCCACGCCCACGACCTGCTCGACGGCGTAGCCGCAGCGCCGGTAGTCGGCGACATGATCGGCAACCCGCCGGGCCAGGCGGCGATAGCGCCAGCGCGTGCAGCCGCGAAACAGTGCCAGCAGAACCTGGAGCAGCGGCCCGCTCAGGTGGCGCCGCGAGCCGTAGGCGAGCAGCACGAACCGTTTCGAGACGCCGCCCCAGGCCGCCTGTTCCGGGCAAGGCATCTGGTAGAGGCCGCAGCCCTCGCGCACCAGGGGATCGATCGCCGCCGTGACCACCCCGGGGCACGCAGCGCCACCAAGGTAGCGCACGTTCTGGTTGAGCAGGCAGTGCGAGACGAGCACGATGCGGCGGCTGCGCTCGTCGGCCAGGCGCGACGCCAGCTTCGCTGTCCGTGCATCGAGCGCGTTCATGTTGCCGTGGGTGCTTTCCGTTGATGCCGGCGGGTCCGCCGTCTCGCCGGCCGGTTGGACCAGGGGCGCTTCGAACCGCCGGCTCGCGACGGCGATTGTCTGCGCGGGGCAGAATCCTGCCCCATGAGCGGCTCGACCTTCGGTCACCTCTTTCGCGTCACCAGCTTCGGCGAGAGCCACGGCCCGGCAATCGGCTGCGTCATCGACGGCTGCCCGCCGGGCATGGCGCTGTCGGAAGCCGACATCCAGCCCGACCTCGACCGCCGCCGCCCGGGCACGAGCCGCCACGTCACGCAGCGCAACGAGGCCGATGCGGTGGAGGTGCTCTCCGGCGTCTTCGAAGGGCTCACCACCGGCACGCCGATCTGCCTGCTGATCCGCAACACCGACCAGCGCAGCAAGGACTACGCGAACCTGCTCGACACCTTCCGCCCCGGCCACGCCGACTACACCTATTGGCGCAAGTACGGCCTGCGCGACCCGCGCGGCGGCGGCCGCGCCAGCGCGCGCCTCACCGCGCCGATGGTCGCCGCCGGCGCGGTGGCGAAGAAGTGGCTGCGCGAACACCACGGCACCACCTTCAGCGGCTGGATGAGCGCGCTCGGCGACATCGAGATCCCGTTCGAGGATGCGCAGGAGATTCCGCGCAACCCGTTCTTCGCGCCCAATGCGGCCATCGTGCCGCGGCTCGAAGCGCACATGGACGCGTTGCGCAAGGCCGGCGACAGCTGCGGCGCGCGCGTCGAGGTGCGCGCGGCCGGCGTGCCGGCGGGCCTCGGTGAGCCGCTCTTCGACAAGCTCGACGCCGAGATCGCCTACGCGATGATGGGCATCAACGCCGTCAAGGGCGTCGAGATCGGCTCGGGGTTCGGCGCCGTCACCGAGCACGGCAGCGAGCATGGCGACGAGCTGACGCCCGCGGGCTTCGCCAGCAACCACGCCGGCGGCACGCTGGGCGGCATCAGCAGCGGCCAGGACGTCGTCGTGAGCCTGGCGATCAAGCCGACGAGTTCCATCCGCCTGCCGCGCCGCTCGATCGACCGCAGCGGTGCGGCCACCGTCGTCGAGACGCACGGCCGCCACGACCCGTGCGTGGGCATCCGCGCCGTGCCCATCGCCGAGGCGATGCTGGCGCTGGTGCTGATGGACCACGCGCTGCGGCAGCGGGCGCAGAACGCCGACGTGCGGCACGCCGTGGCGCCGATCGCGGCGGCGGCGCCGGCGTCTCGATGACGGCGGCTTCAGCGCCGGGGGCGCCCGGCGCAACGGCCGCGGCCTCCTCCCCGGGCGCGCCGGCGGCGACGCTGGCGCGCTTCGCGGCGCTGTCCTGCGCCTACTTCGCGGCGATGGGCGTCTTCGCGCCTTATGCGCCGCTGTGGTTCCAGTCGCTGGGCATGTCCACGCTCGCCATCGGCGCCATCTCGTCGCTGCAAAGCTGGACGCGCGTGTTCACGCCATACGCCTGGGGCTGGCTCGGCGACCACAGCGGCCGGCGCGTCGAGTTGCTGCGCATTGCCGCGGCCGGCGCGTTCGTGTCGGCGCTGGCGCTCCTGGGCGTGCGCGTTGCGGTGCCGGTGGCGGTGGTGACGGTGCTGCTGTTCCTGGCCAACGGCGGCGTCGTGCCGCTGTACGAGGCGACGCTGGCGCATCTGCTGGCCACGCGCAGCGACAGCGGCGGCGGCGGCATCGACCCCGGCCGCTACGGCCGCGTGCGCGTGTGGGGCTCGATCGGCTTCATCGCATCCGTCATCGCCTGCGGTGCGCTGTTGCAGTGGCTCACGATCGCTGCCTTCCCCTGGTTCGTGGCCTTGCTCAACGGCACGCTGCTCGTGGCCGCCTGGCGCCTGCCGGCGCAGCGCGACGAGTGGCACGACGACGTCGTGCCGCCGCCGCCGGTGCTCAAGCGCCTGCGCCAGCCCGTGGTGGCATGGTTCTTCGCGAGCGTCTTCTTCACCGTGCTCGCGCACACGGCGATGTACGCGTTCCTGTCGCTGTACCTCGTCGAGCTGGGCTACTCGAAAGCGGTGATCGGGGCGCTGTGGGCGGTGGCCACCGGCGCCGAGATCGTCTTCTTCTGGCAGCAGGGGCGCTGGTTCCGCCGCTTCGCTTCCGAGCGCTGGTTGCAGGTGGCAGCCGGCACGACGGCGCTGCGCTTCGCTGCCGTTGCTGCGCTGGCAACGTGGCCGCCGGTGCTGGTGCTGGCGCAACTCGCGCACGCGCTCACGTTCGCCGCCCACCACGCCGCCTGCATCGACCTCGTGCAGCGGCACTTCCCGGGCCGGCTGCGCGGGCGCGGGCAGGCGCTGTACACGATCCTCGGCTACGGCATCAGCGGCGTCGTCGGTGGCGTCGGCGGCGGCTGGCTCATCGAGCGTGCCGGCTACGCGGCCGCGTTCTGGGCCGCCACGGTGGCGGCACTGGTCGGCCTGCTCGCCGGCTGGCAGGCGCAGCGCCACGCCGCCGGGCCGGCACGGTCGTCGGCGCAGCCACTGGCCGCGGTGCCGGCAGGGGCATTGCCCGAGGCGACGCCGGACGGGGCGGGCGGCGTGTCTTCGCCGCGCGCTTCGCCCATCCCCCATGTGCAGATGGTCTCGACCAAGGTAGAGGCCGGCGAGAATGCTCGCTGAAACTGCCGCAGTGAAGCGCGAAGCCGAAGCCCGAAGCCCGCCACACGAAGCCCAAAACCCATGTCCGACGACTCCGTCCTGGCCGAAGACTCCGTGCAGCACGAGTTGCCGCCGCCGCCCGGGCACGGCGGGCACGGCCGCCGGCGCCGGCCCGCTTCGACCGAGTTCCGCGTGCGCATGGCGGTGTATCTCACCTTCGCGCTCGTGGCCACGCTGGCGGCGCTGGAGGCGTGGAACAGCGTCTCGATGAACGAGCGCGCGCACCGCGAAGCGGCGCTGCAGCAGCGCGTCAACGAAGCGCGCGTCGAGGCCTACGAGCTGGCGCAGCAGGGCACCGTGGTGCTCACGCAGCCGGCACGGCGCGCGAGCGCGCTCGAGGCGCTCGGCCGCCGCATCGGCCACGCCGCGGCGGCGATGCCGGTGCTCGAGCAGATGCTCGGCCGCGAGCTGGCCGAGCCCGAGGTGCGCAAGCGCTTCGACGCCTGGAAGCTGGCGCACGAGAAGCTGCGCGAACGCCTCGCCGGCCTCGTCGGCCCGGGCATCCCGAGCGACGCCGAAGGCATCGCAGGCGCTTTGGCTGCCGTGATGGGCGATGCCGAGGCCGCCGCCATCGGCGCCGACAACCTGGCCGACACGCTGTCGGGCATGCACAAGCGATCGTCCGGCCGCGCCGAGGCGATCGCCTGGGTGCAGCTCGGCGTGCTGGTGCTGGTGCTGGTGCTGCTGGCGCTGCTGGTCATCGAGCCGATGGTGCGCTCGGTGGACCGGCGCATCGCCGGCGCGCGCACGCTGGCCGGGCCGCTGCGCCGGCTGGCGCTGGTGCCCGAGTACACCTCGTCGCTGGTGCTCATCACCGACCGCCACGACCGCATCCGCTGGAGCAACGCCGCCTTCACGCAGATCGTCGGCTGGCGTTACGACGCAGTGCGGCACGGCCTGCCCGCCGAGGTGCTGCGCCACCCCGAAGCGCCGCTGGAGAGCCTGAAGGCCCTGCGCGAGGCCGTCGCGCACGGCCGCCCGCTGCGCCAGGAAAGCCTGCACCGGCGCAAGGACGGCAGCGACCTGTGGCTCGACCTGGAGCTGAAGCCCCTGCGCGACGGTGCCGGCAAGGTGCGCGGCTACATTTACATGGCCGGCGACATCACCGCGCGCGTGGCCGAGCAGGCGCGCACGCGGCTGCAATGGCTGGCGCTTCCGGTGGGCGTGCTCGTGCACGCCGCCGACGGCACCGTGGTGGACAGCAACCGCGAAGCCGAAAGGCTGCTCGGCTGCACGCGCGAAGAGCTGGTCGGCCGCCGCCTGGGCGACACCGGCCGGCGCTTCGTGCGCGGCGACATGACCGTGTGCCAGGCGGCCGAGCTGCCGGCCGAACGCACGCTGCGCGAGCGCATGCCGCTCGCCGGCGATGTGATCGGCCTGCGCCTGGCCGACGGCGGCCTGCGCTGGCTGCTCGTCAGCTCGCAGCTGCAGATCGGCATGGGCGGCGCCATCAGCGAGGTGCTGGTGAGCCTCGCCGACGCGAGCGGCCGCTTCGAGGCGACACGCGCGCGGCCGGTGGCCGTGGCCTGACCCGCAGCGCCGCAGCGCCCGCCAACGGCGCGGCGCATCGGCAGGAAGTGCAGTTCGTCGGCCGCTACCCGCGGCTCGTCGCAACCCGATGCACGTGGAGACAGCGGCTTCTACACTGCGCCCCGCTCGCCGGACGGATCCCGGCAAAGCGCGGCGGATGGAGGAACGTACGGTGATGAAGAAGAAGTGGCTGATCGGCGGCACGACGGTGATCGTGCTGGCCGTTGCCGGTGCCGCCTGGGTGGCCGGTGCGTTCGCCCCGATGCTGCCAGCGCCCGCGACAGTGGCCGCCGCGGCGACCGCGCACGACAAGGGCAACAAAGCCGAAAAGGGCGAGAAGGGCAAGAAGCCGGAGCCGCCGCTCGAATTCGTCGCCCGCGAAATCGTGCAGCCTTCGATGGCGCGGCTGCCGGCGGTGATCGAGTTCTCCGGCCCGCTGGTGGCGCCGCAGACGGCGATGGTGCGCGCCAAGGCCGGCGGCACGCTGGTGGAGCTGAAGGTCAGCGAAGGCAGCCGCGTCGCTGCCGGGCAGGTGCTGGGTCGCATCGACATCGCCGAGATCGCCAGCCGCGTCGCCGAGCGCAATGCCATGCTCGAATCGGCGCGCGCCGCGCTGGCGCAGGCCGAGCGCGCACATGCGAGCAACGAGCGCCTGGCGCAGCAGAACTTCATCTCGCCGATCGCGCTGGACAACTCGCGCGCGGCGCTGGACACGGCGCGCGCCAACCTCAACGCGGCGCAGGCGTCGCTGGACACCACGCGCGTGGCGATGCGCGACGCCGTCGTCGTGACGCCGATCGGCGGCATCGTCGCCAAGCGGCACGCGCTGCCGGGCGAGAAGGTCGCCATCGAACAGCAGCTGCTGACGATCGTCGACATCCGCACGCTCGAACTCGCCGGCACCGTGGGCACGCACGAAGTGGGGCGGCTGAAGCCGGGCATGCCGGTGCAGGTGCAGGTGGAAGGCGTCAGCGACTCGGCGACGGGCCGCATCGCGCGCATCGCGCCGGCGGCCGAGCCGGGCACACGCTCGATCGGCGTCACGATCGAGCTGCCGAACGCGAAGGAAACCCTGCGCGCCGGCCAGTACGCGCTCGCGCGCACGACGCTGCCGGACGACAGCGAGCGCCTGACGCCGCCCGCCGCCGCGGTGGGCAACGCCGGCGGCCAGGACCACGTGTGGGTGATCGAGAACGGCACGCTGGCGCGGCGCGCCGTGACGCTGGGCCGCCGCGACCCGCGCGAAGGCCGCGTCGAGGTGCTGCAAGGCGTGACGCCGGCCAGCGTGGTGCTGGCGGCGCGCTTCGACAACCTGCGCGAAGGCGCCAAGGCCAGCGTCGTCGTCGCCAAGAGCGCGCCGGTGGCTTCGGCCGCGGCGTCGACGCCGGCGCTGCGCTGAAGCTTTGTATTCCTCCTCCCGCTCGCGGGAGAGGGCAGGGGTGAGGGTCTTCGGACGCCCTCACTCCAACCCTCTCCCGCAAGCGGGCGAGGAGAAAGGCGAGCCAACATGTGGATCACCCGCGTCTCGATCAACAACCCCGTCTTCGCCACCATGGTGATGGTGGCGCTGATGGTGCTCGGCCTCTTCGCCTACGCCAAGCTCGGCGTCGAGCAGATGCCCGACGTCGCGCCGCCGGTGGCCTTCGTCGACGTGCGCTACCCCGGCGCCAGCCCCGAGGCGGTGGAGCGCGAGGTCACCAAGCTCATCGAGGAGGCGACCAACAGCATCGCCGGCGTCAAGCGCATCACCTCGCGCAGCTTCGAAGGCCGCAGCCAGACGAGCGTCGAGTTCACGCTCGACGCCAACATGGCGCGCGCGATGCAGGACCTGCGCGACCGCATCGCCGCCGTGCAGGCCTCGTTCCCGCGCGACGCCAAGGCGCCGCTCGTCACGCGCTTCGACAACGACAACGCGAGCCCGGTGGTGAACCTGGCGCTGGTCTCGGCGACGCGCAGCGCGCGCGAGCTGTCGGTGCTCGGCGAATACACGGTGGGCAAGCGGCTGCAGCGCGTCGAGGGCGTGGCGCGCGTGGACATCAACGGCCTCATGCAGCGCGAGGTGCGCATCGACCTCGATGCGGCGCGCCTGAAGGCCTACGGCGTGACGCCGGCGCAGATCAGCGCCGCGCTGCGCGAGGCCAACAGCGACGAGCCGGTGGGCCTGCTCAGCAACGCCGTCACCGACACGCTGCTGCGCGTCGAAGGCCGCGTGCGCGACCCGCGCCAGTTCGCCGGCATCGTCGTCGCCAACCGCAACGGGCTGCCGCTGACGCTCGCGGACCTCGGCACGCTGGTCGAACGCGAGCGCGAGCCCGACACGCTGGCGCGCATCAACGGCCAGCGCGCGATCAACTTCAACGTCTTCAAGCAGCAGGACGCCAACATCGTCGCCACCGGCGACGCCATCAAGGAAGCGATGGAGGAAGTGCGCAAGTCGCTGCCGCCGGACGTCGAGCTGCGCCTCATCTACGCCAACAGCGACTGGGTCAAGGGCTCGCTGAAGGGCCTGCAGCACACGCTGATCGAAGGCGCGCTGCTGACGGTGGCCATCGTCTTCCTGTTCCTGCACAGCTGGCGCAGCACCGTCATCACGGGTCTGACGCTGCCGATCGCCGTCATCTCCAGCTTCATCGCCGTCTACGCCTTCGGCTTCACGCTGAACTTCATGACGATGATGGCGCTGTCGCTGTGCATCGGCCTCCTGATCGACGACGCCATCGTCGTGCGCGAGAACATCGTGCGCCACGTCGCGATGGGCAAGGACCACCACACCGCGGCGCGCGAGGCGACCGACGAGATCGGCCTGGCGGTGATGGCGACCACGTTCGCGCTGTGCGCCGTGTTCGTGCCGGTGGCGTTCATGGGCGGCATCGTCGGCAAGTTCTTCTTCCCGTTCGGCATCACCGTCGTCGTCGCCGTGCTGGTGAGCCTCTTCGTCAGCTTCACGCTCGACCCGATGCTCAGCTCGATCTGGCGCGACCCGCCGAGCGCGAGGCTGAAGAACACCTGGGGCATCGGGCACGCGATCCGCGCCACCGACCGCGGCATGGACGCGTTGCACGGCCTGTACGAGCGCCTCATCCGCTGGGCGTTCAGCGCCCGCCGCTGGACGGTGCCTTTCCCGGTGTACGGGCGCCCGTTCGACGCGCACGCGCGGCGCGACCGCACGCGGCCGCGCCGCTGGCGGCTGGCGACGATCACGCCGCGCGGCGTGGTGATGGCCACCGGCGGCGCCACCTTCGTCGCCGCGCTGGCGCTGGCGCCGCTGGTGGGCAGCGAGTTCATCCCGCAGACCGACCAGGGCTTCACGCAGCTGTCGGTGCGCATGTCCACCGGCTCCAGCCTCGAGCGCAGCGACGCCAAGGTGCGCCAGGTCGAGGACGTGGTGGCCAGCTTCCCCGAGGTGCGCAACGTCTCCACCAGCGTCGGCGGCACCGGCAACGGCCTGTCGGTGGGGCGCAACCAGGCGTCGATCAACATCGGCCTCGTCGAGCGCAGCCAACGCAAGCGCACGCAAAAGCAGGTGGAGGACGCCATCCGCGAGAAGATCGCCGGCATCCCCGGCATCGAGGTGTCGGTGGGCTTCGACCGGCCGATCTACGTGGCCATCCTCGGCAGCGATTCCGACGGCCTGGCGCGGATCGCGCGCGAGTTCGCCGACAAGGTGAAGGCGATCCCCGGCATCACCGACGTCGAGCTGTCGGTGAAACCCGGCATCCCCACCTACGCGGTGCGCCTGAAGCCCGGCGCCGTGCGCGAGCTGGGGCTCACGGCGCCGCAGCTCGCCGCGAGCCTGCGCGCCTACGTCACCGGCGAGGTGGCCACCTACTGGACCACGCCCACCGGCGACCAGGTCGAGGTGCTGCTGCGCCTGCCCGAGGCGCAGCGCGAGCGCGTCGACCAGCTGCGCGGGCTGCCGGTGGCGTTCGCGCGCGATGGAACACCGATCGCGCTGGACAGCGTGGCGACGATCGAATCGGTGGTCAACCCCGAAGTCATCCGGCGCCAGAACCTGCAGCGGCGCGAAGCCATCTTCGCCGGCGTGCAGGGCCGGCCCTCGGGCGACGTCGGCAACGATGTGCAGAAGCTGATCAAGGAGACCTCGCTGCCGCCGGGCTACAGCTTCGACCTCGGCGGCGCCACGAAAGACCAGCAGGAGGCCTTCGCCGCGATGCTCTCGGCGATGGCGCTGGCGGTGATCTTCATCTACATCGTGCTGGCCAGCCAGTTCGGCAGCTTCGCGCAGCCGGTCGCGATCATGGCCAGCCTGCCGCTGAGCCTCATCGGCGTGATGCTGGCGCTGCTCGCCTGGCGCAGCACGCTCAACGTGTTCTCGATGATCGGCCTGGTGATGCTGATGGGCCTGGTGACGAAGAACGCGATCCTGCTCGTCGACTTTGCCAACCACGCGCGCAAGGCCGGCGCCACGGTGGCCGAGGCTTTGCTGCAGGCGGGGCTCATTCGCATGCGGCCGATCATCATGACCACCGCGGCGATGGTGTTCGGCATGCTGCCGCTGGCGCTGGCGCTCAACGACGGCGGCGAGATCCAGGCGCCGATGGGCCGCGCCATCATCGGCGGCGTCATCACCTCGACGCTGCTGACCCTCGTGGTGGTGCCGGTGCTGTACAGCTACCTGGTGCGGGCCGGGCGCGAGCAGCGCGAAGCTGCCGAACGAGCCGAGCGGGCCGAAGCGGTCGCGGCAGCGGCGCAGCCCGCCGCGCTCGGCGGTGCCGTGCTGCCGCCGGCGGCGCCAGCCGGCCGCGACTGAGCCGCGACTGAGCCGCGACGTGCAGGCCGCGGCGGCCCCCACCGAGGGGGCCGCCGTTCGCCGGCCGCATTGATCCCGTTCAATTCGCGCCCGCTCGCGCGCCGCTCTAATCGCCGAACTTGACGGCGGCGGTCCGGCGTCGCGCGCAGCGTTCATGAGCATCCTCCAGGAGTGCGAATTGAAGAAGAAGCTGATGCTTGCCTTGCTGTCGTTCGGGCTCGCTTCGACCGCGTTCGCCCAGAAGGTCACCTACAAGGAGCACATCCGGCCGCTGTGGGAGGAGATGTGCGAGCGCTGCCACGGCTCCGCGGCGCCGACCTACGCCGACTTCCTCAAGTACCGCGACGACCCCGCCGTCAACTTCGACGGCAAGGGCCCGCGGATGGACTCCTACGAGGGGCTCGTCTACTTCGTCAACGGGCCGCAGGCCGGCGCGCTGATGCGCATGCTCGACGACGGCACCAGCAGCCCCGGCGGCCAACCCGGCCCGATGTACCGGCACCTCGGGCGCTCATCGCAACGCAAGCCCAACCTGCTGCTCTTCAAGCAATGGGTCGGCGAGGAAGCGTGGATCGTCAAGAAGGCCGGCGAGCTCTCGAAGGACGAAGTGGCGAAGATCGGCGCCGCGCAGTGACGGCGTTCTTGCGCTGATGCGCCGGAAGGTGTGACCGCGAGCCGTGCCGCTGCCGTTCAGCGAGCCGGCGGCATCTGCGACATGTAGTCGGCCACGGCCTCGAGGTCGGCCTGCGCGTAGCCCTTGATGACGCGGATCATGTCGGGGTTGCCGTTGCGGCGGTCGCCGTCGCGGATCATCTGCGCCTCGCGCAGCAGATAACGGTAGTGTTGTGCGGCCACGCTGGGGTAGAAGCGCTGCGCCTGCCCCTCGCCCCTGGCGCCGTGGCAGTCGGCGCAGTCGCGCTCGTAGAGCTGGCGGCCATGCGCGAGCGCCGTGCCCGGGCCCTTGCCGTTGGTGGCCGCGACGGGCAGCGCCTGCAGGAAGGCGGCGAGGTCGGCCACCTCGTAGGGCGTGAGGCCGTGGTCGGTGATGAACGGTTCCATGCGCGGGTTGCTGCGCCGGCCGCTGCGGATGTCGAGCACCTGCTTGACGAGCACGGTGCTGTGCTGGCCCGAAAGCCGCGGGTAGGCGCCGCTGGTGCGGCCCGAGCCGTCCTTGCGGTGGCAGCCCACGCACGGCTCGAACAGCGCTTCGCCGCGCGCCGGGTCGCCCTTGACGGCGAGCGCCGCCTTCTGTTCTTCGCTCAGCTCGTTCCAGCTCGCGCCCTGCGCCAGCACTGCCGGCAGCAGCGACGACGCGAAGAGCACGAGGGCGATGTTTCGGATCGTTCTCACGGCTTGTAGCCTCCTCTGGCGACCGGGTGCAGGCAACGGCGACGGAGTGTCGGCTGCGGCTCTCGGCAACGCCTAACGGCAATAGTGAATGGCAGCGGTCAGCGGCCGAGGCCGGCGAGGTAGGCCGCGACGGCGTCCATCTCTTCTTCGCTCATGCGCTTGGCGACCACGCGCATGAAGCGGTTGGCGTCGTTCGAACGCTCGCCGCTGGCGAAGTTCTTCAGCTGCTGCTTCACGTAGACGGCGTGCTGGCCGCCGACGCGCGGGTAGATCAGGTGGCCGGCGCCGCCGCCCTGGTGGCAGCCGACGCAGGCCGGCACGCCGGTCTCCTCGTTGCCGTCGAAGTAGACGAGCTTGCCGATGTCGGCCAGGCGCCGCTCGGCCGCCTCGCCGGGCTTGAGCTTCAGGCGCGCGTAGTAGGCCGCCAGCGGCTGGAAGTCCTCGGGCTTGAGCGCGGCGACCACCGGCGCCATCACGTCGCTGCGGCGGCGGCCCGACTGGAAGTCGCGCATCTGCTTGACGAGGTAGCTCTCCTGCAGACCGGCGATCTTCGGGAACATCGCCACGGCGCTGTTGCCGTCTTCGCCGTGGCAGGCGACGCAGACGGTGGAGACGAGCGTCTCCACGCCCGTGCCTTGCGCGGCGGCCGGCGCCGTGATCGCCGCGGCAGCAAAGGCGAGGCCGGCACGGCGAACGTTTCGAAGAAGGTGGGCAGGCGGCTTCACGGCAATCTCCCCGCGCATGTGGACCGAGCGCATCACAGCCTGAACTGGAGGAACACGCCGAACAGGTTGTTCTGGTACTTCCCGTTGCCGGGGCCGGCGTCGAGCATCAGCGTGGCGTTGTTCTCCGCCGCGCTGGCGCCGATCGGCATGCCGTCGTAGTGCCAGTCGCTGACGGCACCGGTCTCGCGGCGCGCGAAGAAGCGCGCGGCGATGTTCTTGTCCAGCGGCACCAGCCACTGCAAGGCCAGCGTGCGCTGGCGGAAGGTCATGTCGGGGAACGCCGCGCCGGCCACCGCCGCCTGCGCCGCCGTGAGCACGTTGGGGCCGTAGGCGTAGCTCATCGCCGTGCTGGTGCGCGTGTAGGTGTAGTCGATCCCGAGCCGCGTGCGCCCGAGCTGCACCTGCGTGCCGACGCCGAGCACCTCGGTTCGGTCGTCGCTGGTCATGTTCCACTTCGACGCTTCGAGCCACACCTGCTGCGCGCACTGCACGATGGCATCGGCGGTGCTGAGCACGGTGCCGGCGGCGAAGGTGCAGGCGTTGTTGGCGCCGGCGGCGTTGGTGCCCGAATTGGCCTGCGAGCCGCGGCGGCCGGCCTGCCACGAGTAGTAGCCGTAGAACTGGTGGCCGCTGATCGGCTGGTAGTTGGCGTCGAGGTTGATCGACGCGGTGCGGTCGATCTGCAGGCCGTAGCCCGAGTCGGGGTAGCGCAGCGAGCGGTACTGCACCGAGGCGCCGACATCGAGGTCGTCGCGCGCGGCGACGGTGATGCGCCCGTTGGCCACCTGCTGGTTGCGGTCGGCCTGGTCGTACTTGCGCGAGTCGTAGGCATAACGCGCCAGATAGCCGGCCAGGCTCGCCGGCGCGACGGTCCAGCCCGGCGCCGTGGCCGCCGTGCGCAGGTACTGTGCGACGATGATGTCCCAGTCGAGCCCGGGCAGGCCGGTGCCCATGTCCTGCCAAGGCCAGTACTCATACTCGCCGCCGCGGCGGCGCCCGTCTTCGAGCGACAGGCGCAGCGTCACGTCCTCGAAGCCGCGCTGCGTGTAGGTGAGCTTGACGCGGTCTTCCCAGGTCTTCTCGCGCTCGCGCCAGGTGCGGTGCAGTTCCTCGCGCTCGACGGCCAGCGCGACGCTGCTGGTGCCGGTGAGGTCGTAGTCGGCGCCGAGCGTGACGTTCGTCTGCTTCACGTCGCGCGGCGGGCTGATGACGGGGATGTTGGCCGGGTTGTTGGTCGACTGCCCGGCGACGCCGGCGTTGCCGTTGAAGGTGCAGCCGGCCACCGGCGCGAAGCCGCTCGGCGTGTAGCAGGGCACGCCGATCGCGCCGGGAGCGCCCGAGCTGCCGACGACGAGGTCGAACGACGTCGAATTGCGGAAGCCGCGGCCGAACTGCCCCGTGAGCGGGTTGTAGGCGGTGTACCCGCCCTTGTTCAGCGAAGCGTGGTAGCGGTAGTCGAGCTTGACGGCGAGGTCGTCGAGCGGGCGCAGCGAGAGCGCGAGGTTGACGAGCTGCGTGTCGATGCGCTGGCCGGCGCTGGCGCGGCTGAGCGGCGAGCCGTTGCTGCCGTCCCAGTTGCGCAGGTCGAGCGTGTTGGTGGCGTAGCCGGGGTTGTTGATACCGGCGACGATGGGCGAGCCGAGCGCGGCGGTGATCTGCGCCGACTGCGTCGGGTCCAGCGGCATCAGCAGCATGTCGTCCTGGCGCGACGTACCCCACGAGGCGTTGGCGGTGAAGCGGCCGCGCGCGAGCTCGGGCAGGTCGCGCGCGAACTCGCCCTTGAGGTTGAAGGCCTTGTTGTCGGGGTAGAGGTCGAAGATCGTCGTCTGCGCCGCGGCGATGCCTGTTGCAGCAGCGAGCCACGGCTGCTGCACCGTGAGCGTGGAGATGTTGTTGTGGAAGAGTGAGCCGGAGAAGCGCAGGTTGCCCTGCATGCCGGGCTCGACGTAGCTGATGCCGGCGAGGAAGTCGTGCGACGTGTAGTCGATCGGCTCCGGGATCTCGACGGTGTAGTTGTTCTCGTTCATGCCGAACGGCCGTGCGCCGGTGCGCCGTTCCTGCGTGAGGCCGACGTAGGCCTTCCAGCGCTCGGCCAGCCGCATCTCGCCCGACAGGCCCGCGCGCTGGCGCAGCACGGCCAGCTCGGTGCCGCCGTCCACCGTGCCGAGGTAGGTGTTGAGCGAACCGGCGATCGAGTTCGGCGACACCGCCGTGCCGGCCCCCGGGGGGGCGCCGGCGGTCCAGTTGATGCCGATGAGCGCCGTGGCGTTGGAGTACGGTGTGCGATGCCGTCGGCGCCGGTGTAGTGCCAGCAGGGCGCCGCCGCAGTGCAGGCGCCGGTGCCGACGGTCGGCGCGCCGGTGGTCACCGGCACCGCGCCGCCCATCGGCGCAGCCCGCCGGCCAGCGTCAGGTTGCCGCTGCCGCTGCCGTCGAAGAGCGCTTGTAGGTGTCGGTGTAGACGTGGCGCAGCTCGCCGTAGAAGAACTTGACCTTCCAGTCGTTGTAGCGGCCGGTCTGCAAGCCGAAGTACGCGTCGTGCCGGCCGAGGCCACCGCCCACGGCTTGCAGGTGCCCGCTGGCAGCGCGGTCGGCTTGCCTTCGAAGTGATCGAGCACGAGGCCGTTGTGCACGTCCTTGTACTTGCCGAAGATCGTACTGCGCTTGCCTGATGCCCGTGAGCATGCCGAAGTCGACCTGCGCGTCGACCACCCAGCTGTCGCCGGCCTTGCTGCGCTCTGCACTGCGCTCGTAGGGGCTGCCGTACAAGAGGCCCGAAGGCGAGCGGTACGCCAGGTCGTCAGCGTCGGCGCCAGCGGCGCGGCAGGGCCGGGCGGCCGGGCGGGTTCAATGCGTTGCCGATGGCGTGTCAACGCCGACGGCGGAGTCGGCGCGCGCCGGTTCGGCCCACTGCGCCAGCGCGCCGAGCACGAGCGCGGCGAGCAGCGCCGGACGCGGCGTCGAACGACGAAGGCTTCGCTTGGATGGCGACATGGCTCGCTCTCCGGCATGCGGCAGTTCAGCGTTGCGATCGAACGCGGCAGCGCCGCGCCGGGACTGGGGGCTCTCGTTCATGGCCGGTGCCGCCCGCGTTCAGCGCTGCAGGCGGCCGCCCGAGGGGTGGTTGCTGCCGTGCACCTGCGTGTGGCACTGCCGGCACGAGCGGCCGATGCTGTGGCGGCTGCCGGCGGTGGCGTTGTTGGCCGGCACCACGAGGCCGTTCATCGCTCCGGGCAGCGTGTTGGCCGCGAAGAGCTGGTGCCCCATCCCGCCCTGGCCGCTGTGGCAGTTCTGGCACAGCATCGGCCGCGCCTGCGCCAGCAGCTTGTCCTGGTTGGAGCCGTGCGGGTGGTGGCAATTCAGGCAGTTCTCGCGCACCGGCGCGTGCTCCCACAGGAAGGGGCCGCGCTTTTCCTGGTGGCAGCCGTAGCACAGCTCGTTGACGCTGTCGGCCTTCAGCAACCGCTTGGCGGTGCTGCCGTGCGGGTTGTGGCAGTCCTCGCAGGTCATCTTGCCTTCGGGCACCGGCATGTGCGAGCGCTTGCGGAACTCGGCGCGCTGCTGCTGGTGGCACGACTGGCAGGTCTCGGTGATGCTCGCCTTGCGCATGAGGCCCGTGGCCGTGTAGCGCGCCATCGGGTTGTGGCAGTCGGAACACGCGATGCGGTTGGTGGCGTGCGTCGAGCCCGGCCAGTGCAGGCGCTGCTCGCCGCTGTGGCAGTCGAGGCACTTGGCGTTCTGCACCGCCACCGGCGTGCCCCAGCTCTTGGTGAAGCCGATGATCTTGGCCTTGTTGTTGCTGTCGCCGATGTGCAGCGAGCCCGGGCCGTGGCAGGCCTCGCACACCGCGCGCTCGGTGTCGTCGCGCGGGTTCTCGCGGAAGGCCTTGGCGTGCTGCGTGTGGCCGAAGAGCGCCTGCTCGGTGTCGTGGCATTCGCCGCAGCGCTTCTCGCCGACGTAGCGCGCGTTGGCCATCGGCTCGGAGGTGGCGGCCGCTGCCGTGCCGGGGACGAGCGCCGCGCCGAGCATGAACGCCAGCGCGAACACCATGGCGCGGACGGAGGCAAACGGGGCCGTTGATGGCACAGGTCGTGCCGTCGTCAAGGCCATCGACGCATTCGCCATCGAGCTTGCCTCCTCGTCCAAGTCGGCTTCGTTCGAGCCGTCGGGCGCTGTTGTCGCCGGGGTCCTGATCGATATGGATACAAGCTATAGGCGAGTCTGATCGGCATCTGATGTCGCGCGCGCGTTCCTGAGCGCGCTTCAGGAACGAGGGTCTTCCAGGGTGACCTCGGGAAAACCTGAAGCAGAATGGTCCGACAACTCAACGGCCAGCCAAGGTGACATCGCTCCTGCTCGTCGAAGACGACCCGCTGCTGGGCGGCGGCCTGCAGGCGGCGCTCGAGGACGCGGGCTATCGCGTCGAGGGGTGGTGCCGACGGGCGCGAGGCACTGGAGCGGCTGCACACCGGCACGCATGCGGCGCTGCTGCTGGACCTGGGGCTGCCGGGGCTCGGCGGCTTCGAGGTGCTGGCGCGCCTGCGCACCGAAGGGCGCCGCCTGCCGGTGATGGTGCTCAGCCTGGCGCGCGACGCCACGCGCGACAAGGTGGCCGGGCTCGAGGCGGGTGCCGACGACTACGTCGTCAAGTCGGTGGACGTCGAGGAGCTGATCGGCGCGTGCGCGCGCTCTGCGGCGCGGCGGCCAGGCGGGCGGCACGTTGACGGTGGGCGATGTCGTGCTCGACGTCGACAAGCGCAGTGCGCATTTGCGCGGCGCGCCGGTGGAAGTGCTGCGGCGCGAGTTCGAGGTGCAGCAGGCGCTGATGGCCGCCGCCGGCCGCGTGCTCACGCGCAGCCAGCCCGAGCAGGCGCTGTACGGCTGGAACCACCAGGTCGAGAGTAACGCGATCGAGGTGCACGTGCACAACCTTCGGCACAAGCTCGGCAGCGAACTGCTCAAGACCGTGCGCGGCGTCGGCTACACGATGCCGCGACCCTCGCCGTGAGGAGCCGCGGCCGTTCGATCGGCCGCCGGCTGCTGGCGACGCTGGTGCTCGTCAGCGCCGGCTACTGGGTGGTGATGGCGGCATGGACGCTGCGCGACAGCGTTGCCACCGTCAACGAGATCTTCGACGCGCACCTGGCGCAGATGGCACTGGCGCTGCTGCGCGTGACCGACCCCGACGACGCCGACCCGACGACGCTGCCGCAGGCGCCTTCACGGCCGCCGGGCCTGGCCGAGGCGATCGAGCTGCTGCCGCACCTGCCGCAGCGGCTGGCGCAGCTGGGCTTCGGCACCGGGCCCGCGGTGGCCGGCTCGCTGCACGCGATGCAGCAGGACTACGAACGGCAGCTGCGCTACCAGGTGTTCAGCGGCGACGGCACGCTGCTCTTGCGTTCGGCCAATGCGCCGGCCGAGGCGATGGCACGCGCCGACGGCTTCTCCGACGACGCCGACGGCAGCGGCCGGCCGTGGCGCCACTTCGCGGTGTGGGACCGCCACCGCGACTTCCGCGTCGTCGTGTCGGAGGCGCACGACCTGCGCACCGGGCTCGTGCGGCGCGTGGCCACGCAGGCAGCGCTGCCGCTGGCGCTGGGGCTGCCGGTGCTGCTGCTGCTGGTGTGGCTGATGATCCGCCGCGGCCTCGACCCGCTGGGCGTGCTGGCACGCGAGATCGGCAGCCGCCGCGTCGACGACCTCAAGCCGCTCGCGGCCGAGGCGGCGCCGCAGGAAGTGCGGCCGCTCGTCGCATCGCTCAACGCGCTGCTCGAGCGCGTGACGCAGACGCTCGAACGCGAGCGGCGCTTCACCGCCGACGCCGCGCACGAGCTGCGCACGCCGCTGGCGGCGATGCAGGCGCACCTGCACCTGGCGCAGCGCACCGAAGGCGCCGACCGCGAGCGCGCGATGGCCTGCCTGCGCCAGGGCGTGGAGCGCGGCTCGCGCGTGGTGAGCCAGCTGCTCTCGCTGGCGCGGCTCGACCCCGAGAAGGCGCTGCCCGATGCGCAGACGGTGGACCTGCGCCCGATCGCCGAGGAGGTGTGCGCCGAGCTGGCGCCGCTGGCGATGGCGCGCCGGCAGGAGCTCGAATTCGACTGCCGCGCCGCCGGCACCACGCTCGAAGGCAACGCCGACCTGCTGGCGATGCTGCTGCTCAACCTCGTGGACAACGCGATCCGCTACACGCCGGCCGGCGGCAAGGTGACGATCAGCCTGCATGACGGCGATGCGGACGGCGCAGTGACCAGCGCAACGAGCGGTGCGGCGGCCGGTGCGACGAGCGGTGCGGCGACCGGTGCGGCGAGCAGCTCAGCGGGCCTCAGCCTCGAGGTCGTCGACGACGGCCCCGGCATCCCCGCTGCCGAGCGCGAGCGCGTCTTCGACCGCTTCTTCCGCCTGCCCGGCAACGAGCAGCCGGGCACCGGGCTCGGGCTGACGATCTGCCGCCGTATCGCCGAGCTGCACCACGCGCAGATCGACCTCGGCGACGGCCCCGCGGGGCGCGGCCTCGCCGTGCGCGTGCGGTTCCCGGCGCGGCGCGGCTGATACGGTGTCGCGGTCGATCGCGTAAGAGCCGTTCGGCCTGAGATACCGAACGTCCAAAGCCCCATTCCGTTCGGGCTGAGGTATCGAAGCCCCCTTTCCGTTCGGGCTGAGATCCGCCGGGAACGCCGCTTGCTGGGCCGCCGCTTCGCAGCAATGAGGGCCGAGGGCGCGCATCCGGCGCCGCCGCTTCTCCGTAGCCGCAACGCAGCCACGAACGGAGGAGCGCGCCATGCTGCTTTGGAGCCCCTGGGTCCGGCGGACCCTCATCGTCCTGGTCGGCCTCGCCGTGCTGCTGGCCGCCGCGGTGGCCACCGGCGTCTGGCTCGGTGAGCGCCGCATGGCGCGCCACGTCGAGCTTTCGGTCCAGCCGGTGCCGCTGCCCGCCGACGCGCCGGCCATCGAGCGCGGCCGCTACCTCTACACGACGCGCGGCTGCACCGACTGCCATGGCGACGACGGCGGCGGGCGCACGCTGGTCGACAACGGCGACCTGAAGATCGCCGGCCCGCACATCGGTAACGGTGACGGCAGCATCACCGCGCGTTACCAGCCGGCCGACTGGGTGCGCTCGATCCGCCACGGCGTGGCGCCCGGCGGCCGGCCGCTCCTGATCATGCCGAGCGAAGACTACAACCGCCTCACCGACGCCGACCTCGGCGCGCTGGTGGCCTACGTGAAGCAGCTGCCGCCGACCAAGTCCGCCAACGCCGGCGGCGCGGCCGTGCTGCGGCTGCCGCTGCCGATGCGCGTGCTGTACGGCTTCGGCGTGGTCCCCGACGCCGCGACGCAGATCGACCACGGCCTGGCGCCCGAGAAGCCGGTGCCCGAAGGCGCCACCGTCGAGCACGGCCGCTACGTGGCGCAGATGTGCAAGGGCTGCCACGGCGCCGGCTACGGCGGCGGCAAGGTGCCCGGCGGCCCGCCCGACTGGCCCGCGACGGCCAACCTCACGCCGGGCGAGGGCAGCGTGATGGGCCGCTACCCCGACGCCGCCACATTCATCCGCATGATGAAGACCGGCAAGCGCCCCGACGGCACGTCGATCGCGGTGATGCCCTTCGGCGCGCTGGCGAAGATGACCGAGACCGACCTGGATGCGACCTGGCGCTTCCTGAAGTCGCTGCCGCCCCGGCCGGCGGGCTCGCGCTGAGGGGCTGAGCCACTGAAGGCCCGTTCCGGGGCCCGCTCCAGGGCCTGTTCCAAAACGCGACAGCGCCGTTCACTGCGCCTCGTCCGTTCGCCCAGCCTTCCCCGTTCGCCCTGAGGTATCGAAGGGCGGGCTTCGATACCTCAGCCCGAACGGGGCGGCGGGCCCGCCGCGCCGCCCGCCTCCATCCTCGGGATGCGTGAGCCCACATCGGGCAACCCCTATGCACCTCGGCGGCGGTTTGGCTCAAGCATCGCCCGTCCGAGACGTACTTTCACGGAGATCAAGGCATGGGCACCGCCATCACCCTCGAAGTCAACGGCAGCAAGGTCACGCGCGAAGTGGGGCCGCAGACGCTGCTGGTCGAATTCCTGCGCGAGACGCTTCGCCTCACCGGCACGCACGTGGGCTGCGACACCGCGCAGTGCGGCGCCTGCACCGTGCACGTCGACGGCGCGGCGGTGAAGAGCTGCAACATGCTGGCCGTGCAGGCCAACGGCAAACGCGTCACCACGATCGAAGGCCTGGCTGCCGCCGACGGCACGCTGCACCCGATGCAGGCGGCCTTCCGCTCCTGCCACGGCCTGCAGTGCGGCTTCTGCACCCCGGGCATGGTGATGAGCGCGGTCGACCTCGTGAAGAACCACGGCGTCAAGAGCGAAGCGCAGGTGCGCGAGGCGCTCGAAGGCAACATCTGCCGCTGCACCGGCTACCAGAACATCGTCAAGGCGGTGATGGAGGGCGGCAAGGCGATGGCCTGAGCTGCGAACCCGACCGGACCCCCACCCGCCTCACACTGACGAATCAGGAGCCTCACCATGAATGCACGCCAGGGTTTTGTCGGCCAGAAGGTCGAGCGCCGCGAAGACGCGCGCTTCCTCACCGGCCGCGGCCAGTACACCGACGACATCACGCTGCCCGGTCAGACCTACGGCGTCTTCGTGCGCAGCCCGCACGCGCACGCGCGCATCAAGAAGCTCGACACGAAGGCCGCCGCCGCGGCGCCCGGCGTGCTCGGCATCTTCACCGGCGACCACTTCAAGGCCGTCGGCGGCCTGCCTTGCGGCTGGCTCATCAACAGCCTCGACGGCACGCCGATGAAGGA
>JAXMEZ010000032.1:0-42737 GCA_046348035.1 Rubrivivax sp.
GGCGGCGCGGCGCCGGCGCTGCCGTACTTGCCGCTCAGCACGCCGCGTGCCAGCGGGCTGTAGCAGACGACGCCCAGGCCGTGGTGCGCGCAGGCGGGCAGCAGTTCGGCTTCGACGCCGCGCGTCGCCAGGTTGTACGGCGGCTGGCAGGCCACCGGCGCGGGGACGTTCAGGCGCCGCGCCGTCTCGACGAAGGTCGCCACGCGCCAGGCGCTGAAGTTCGACAAGCCCCAGTAGAGGATGCGGCCGCGCTCGACGAGCCGCGCCATCGTCGTGACCGTCTCCTCCACCGGCGTCGTCTCGTCGTCGCGGTGCAGGTAGTACAGGTCGATGACGTCGGTGGCCAGGCGCGCCAGGCTCGCTTCGACGGCGCGCGTGAGCCAGCGCCGCGAGGTGCCGCGGTCGTTGGGGTCGCTGCCGATCGGGTTGGCGGCCTTGCTGGCGATGATCCAGCGCTCGCGGTCGGCCTTGACGAGGCGGCCGACGATGCGCTCGCTCTCGCCGCCGGTGTAGACATCGGCCGTATCGAGCGCGTTCAGGCCGCGTTCGCGCGTGGCCGCCAGCAGCGAAGCCGCCTCGGCCTCGCTCGTCTGCTCGCCGAACAGCATCGTGCCCAGCCACAGCGGCGGCACCTTGAGGCCGCTGGCGCCGAGCGGACGGTAGGCGGGGGTCGTCGTTGCCGAAGGCGTGTTCATCGTGAGCGCTCCTTCGCGCGGTTCTTCGCGGTGCGGGGAATCCGCCGCGCCGGGGTCTTGGCGCCGGCCAGCACTTCGGCCACCGTCGCCTCGAGCTGCGCACGCAGCCAGCGCATCACCGGGTCGGCCTGGTAGCGCAGGTGCCACACCGCGTACATGCGCAAGGGCGGCGCGGCGAAAGGCAGCTCGGCGCTCGCCAGGCCGCGCAGCGACCCTTCGGCGAGCAGCGAAGGCGCGGTGGCGAGCCAGGCGCCGCCGCGCACGAGCGAAGCGAGCGCGGCCATGCCGGGCACGGTGGCGACGATGCGCCGCTGCACACCTTCAGCGAGCAGCCACTCGTCGAAGTGCAGGCCGCGGCGGTCGTCGTAGAGCACGCTCACGTGCTCGGCGGCGAGCCACTCTCCCTTGCTCGTCGGCGCACGCCCGTGCGCGGCGTCGAAGAAGACGACGTAGCGGTCGTCGAAGAGGCGCTTCTGCACGATGTCGCTGCCCTGCGGCGGGCGCGGCGTGACGACGAGGTCGCACAGCTCGTCGCGCAGCATCGCCGGCAGCGGCGCGTCGGAAGAGATGAGGCAGTGCGACGCCCGGCGCCGCGGCGCGCAGCCGCCGCAGCGAGGGTACGAGCAGGTCGCGCTGCAGGTCGTTGGCGGCGATCGTGAAGGTCTTCCAGCCGCGCTGGCTCAGGGCCGTTGCCAGCCCGAAGGCGCGCAGGTCGTCCACCAGCCGCCGCGCGCGCCAGCACCTGCGCCAGCGCGGTGGGCGCGATGCCGCGGCCGCTCTTGACGAAGAGCTGTCGCCGGTGATGCGGCGCAGGCGCGCTGCCCGTACTCACCGCCGACTGCGCGTCACCGCCAGGCGCTCGGCGGCGCGCGTCACCGAGCCCTCCTCCTCCAGCACAGCCGCGCAGCAGGTGCAGCAGATGGCCGTCGAGGTCGAGCGGATCGAGGTAGGCGCCGCCCGCCGTGGAAGGGCCGGCGGCTGATCGATCGACTTCCTTCATGCGTGCCATGAGTATCGGCGCCTTTTTCGCCGCCTGCCGAGCTCCGACACTGGCCGGGCATGCGCCATCCCGGCGCCCACCGACACCCAGGCACCCCACACCCACAGGAGACGAGCCATGAGCCTGCCCGCTGCCCTCGAGATCCCGGGCACCACGCTCTTCGACAGCCGCCAGGCGATGAAGGGCTACGCGCTGAACAAGATGTGCTACTCGTTCAACTCCGCCGCCTGCCGCGAGGAGTTCAAGGCCAACGAGGACGCCTATTGCGAGAAGTACGGCCTCAACGACGAGCAGCGCAAGGCCATCCGCACGCGACAAGCTACCTGCTCGCCGCCGGCGGCAACGTGGAATACCTGGGCCGTTCGCCGGCATCCTGGGCCTGGACGTCCAGGACCTGGGTGCCGCCCAGACCGGCATGACCAAGGAAGAGTTCAAGGCCAAGCTGCTGGCGCAGCGCTGGAGCCGGCCGAGCCCGGCCCGACCCCTACAGCCTAACGACCGAACACCGGAGACACACCATGGCCAGGATCATCGGCCTGCTCACCACTTCGCATCGTGCCCGCCATCGGCCGCGCCATCGCCAAGAACCTCCAGTCCGACCCCGTACTGGAAGCCCTTCTTCGACGGTTTCGCCAGTGTATCGCTGGCTGGCCGAGAAGAAGCCCGATGTCGTCGTCGCCTTCTACAACGACCACGGCTTGAACTTCTTCCTCGACAAGATGCCCACCTTCGCGGTCGGCGCGGCAACGGAGACGCAACGCCGACGAGGGCTGGGCATCCTGCAGCTGGCGTCGCCATCGCCGGCGAGCAGAAGCCGTTCGGCACATCATCGAGCAGGTCATCGGCCGTGACTTCGACTCACCATGCCAGGAGATGGTGGTGGACCACGCGCTGTCGCTGCCGATGCTGTATGTGGCCCGACCAAGTGGCCGGTGCGCATCGTGCCGATCGCCATCAACACGGCAGTTCCGCTGCCCAGCGCCGGGCACCGCTACGCGCTTCATGGAAGCGGTGGGCGACGCCATCCGCTCGTGGCCGGGCAACGAGCGCGTGGTGCTCATCATGGGCACGGGCGGCCTGTCGCACCAGCTCGACGGCCAGCGCGCCGGCTTCATCAACAAGGCCTTCGACCTCCAGTTCATGGACAGCCTGGAGCGCGACCGCGCTGGGCCACGAGTACAGCGTGCCGGAACTCGAGAAGACCGGCACGCAGGGCGTGGAGCCTGCTGATGTGGCCGGCCGCGCGCGCGGGCGCTGGGCGCGGGCCCGGGTGAAGCGCGCGTGCACCGCAACTACTGGCCTGTTCCGGATCTCGAACACGGCCTCCGGGCTGCTGGTGCTCGAGCAGCAGGCCTGGAGGCTGCGAACCTGGCGCGGTCACGGCCGCGCCAATGCGATTCCCAGGGGCGCGGCGCAGGCCGCGCCCCTTTTTCGTTCGGGATCGATGGTGCCGTGCGCCTGCCCACTTCGGCGTGTAGCCGGGCGTGAACACCTTCAGCGGCTGCAGGATCGTCACCTTCGGCTCGCTCGATGCCCACCTTCTGCACGCCGGGATCAGGCGGTCGTTGACGAATTCTTGAACGCGTCGGCGCTATTCCACACGTCGGTGACGCGCAGGCCGCGCCCGTCCACGCGGCAACGTGGAACAGGCCACCGGCCGGGTGCTTGCGCTCGAAGTCGACGACCTCGCAGACCGTCACCGCTGGCGGGTGACTCCTTCCCATTCCATGAACATGACGACGGGCATGGCGGTGCTCCTCGCGCGGCTGGCGCGGTGACGACTGGCGTGGCGGATCTCGCGCGGCGCATGCCGGCGGGGTGAGGAGTACCGCGGAGAGGCGGCCGGATGCAGCGCCGGCCGCTGTCGCCCGCGCGACCGCGCCCTCGCCCGCAGCGATGGACGCTGACCGTACTCTGCGCCGCTCGCCGGACCGCGCTCGCTGGGCCTGGGTACGAAAGGCTTACACGGATGCACGACCTTCCGCCCGACCTCGCCACCGACTGCGCTGGGCACCCTCGGCCGCGCGTGGCCGTGGTGGAGCCGCCCGCCGCGCTGGCTGCGGCCACCGCCCTCGCCGCGGCCCTGCGCCGGTCGCGGCACACGCGCAGCAGGCCTGAACAAGCCCGTGCGCATGGTCGTCACCTTCCCCGCCGGCGGCGCGCGCTCCGACATCCTGGCGCGCCTCTTCGCCGACAAGGCGCAGCTCGGGCAGGCGGTCGTCGTCGACAACAAGCCCGGCGCCGGCGGCAACATCGGCGCCGCCGACGTGGCCAAGGCCGCACCGGACGGCCACACGCTCGTGATGGGCACGGTGGGCACGCACTCGATCAACGGCGCGCTGTATTCGAAGATGCCCTACGACATGGTGAAGGACTTCACCCCCGTGGCGCACATCGCCTCGGCGCCGAACCTGCTCGTCGTCAACAACGACCTGCCGGTGAAGACGGTGGCCGAGCTCATCGCCTACATGAAGGCCAACCCGGACAAGCTGAGCTTCGGCTCGCCGGGCGTGGGCACCTCGGTGCACATCTCGGGCGAACTCTTCAAGTCGATGACGGGCACGAAGATGCAGCACGTGCCCTACAAGGGCCGCCAGTTCGCGATTCCCGACCTCGTGGGCGGCCAGATCCAGGTGATGTTCGACAACATGCCCTCGGCGTTGCCGATGGCCAAGGAAGGCAAGATCCGCGCCCTGGCGCAGACGACCGCGAAACGCAGCGCCGCAGCACCCGACGTGCCCACCGTCGCCGAGACGGTGCCAGGCTTCGAGGCGACGACGTGGTTCGCCGTCTTCGCGCCGGCCGCCACGCCGCCGGCGGTGGTGGCGCGCGTCAACGCCGAGATCAAGCGCGTCTTCGCGCTGCCCGACGTGCTCGACAAGCTGAAGACGCTCGGCCTCGAGCCGTGGATCTCCACGCCCGAGGAGCTCGGCCGCTTCCAGGCCAACGAGATCACGAAGTGGGCGAAGGTGGTGAAGGAGTCGGGCGCGCGCGCCGATTGACGCGGATCGAAGCCACCCAGCCTCGATTCGCGACGACAGCATTCGAAGGAGACAGCGATGCGCCCCGCTATCAAGACCATCACGACCATCACAACCCGCCGCCGCATCCTCATCGGCACCGCTGCCGCGCTCGCCGCGCCGCGGCTGGCCCTCGCCCAGACATTCCCGGCGCAGCCCATCAAGTACATCTGCCCCTGGCCTGCGGGCGGCAGCACCGACGCGGTGATGCGCGCCATCGCCGAGAGCGCCGGCAAGGCGCTCGGGCAGAAGGTGCTCATCGAGAACAAGCCCGGCGCCGGCGGCATGCTCGGCGCCAACGAACTGGTGAACGCGCGGCCCGACGGCTACACGCTGGCGCAGGTGCCGCACGGCGCCTTCCGCATCCCGCACATGCAGAAGACGGCCTTCGACACGCTGAAGGACTTCACCTGGATCGCCTGCCTCACCGGCTACACCTTCGGCCTCGTCGTGCCGGCCGATTCGCCGATCAGGAGCATCAGGGACCTCGTCGACTACGCCAAGGCCAACCCGGAGAAGTTCACCTACGGCTCCACCGGCATCGGCACCAGCCCGCACCTGGCGGTGGAGGAGTTCGCGCAGCGTGCCGGCATCAAGCTCGTGCACGTGCCGTTCAAGGGCAACGCCGACAACATGCAGGCCGTGCTCGGCGGCCACACGATGGCCGCCAGCGACGCCACCGGCTGGGGCCCGCACGTCGACGCGGGCAAGCTGCGGCTGCTGGCCACCTACGGCAGCAAGCGCACCAAGCGCTGGCCGAACGTGCCCACGCTCGACGAGCTCGGCTACAAGACGGTGAGCGACTCGCCCTTCGGCGTCTGCGGCCCCAAGGGCATGGACCCCGGCGTCGTGAAGACGCTGCACGACGCGTTCAGGAAGACGCTCGAAGACCCCGCCGTGCTCGCCACCTTCGACAAGTACGACCAGACGGTGATCTACATGGACACCGACGCGTACACGAAGTGGGCGCGCGAGACGTACGAGGCGGAGCGCGCGACGATCCAGCGGCTGGGGATGGCGAAGGCGGGCTGAGCGCCACGCCGATGCCGCCGCCGATGGCGATGCCGATTCCGCTTGGCGCCCGATCAACTCCAGGAAGCGTTCCGATGACCCAGTGCCGCAATCCCATCGCTCCGTTCGCCCGCTCCGGGTTCGCTGCCGCCGCGCTCGCCGCGGCGCTGCTGCCGGTGGCCGGCGCGCAGACCGCACCGCCCTGCCCCGACAAGAACCTCATGTACTGGCAGGCCTTCCCGCCCGGCGGCGAGAGCGACATCTCGGCGCGGCACCAGCAGCTCGTGCTGAAGAAGAAGTGCCCGGCCATCGACACCGTCATCCAGTACAAGGCCGGCGCCGGCGGCGCGCTCTTGTGGAGTCAGATGAACATGTTGCCGGGCGACGGCTACAACGTCGGCGGCATCAACCTGCCGCACATGGTGCTGCAGCCGATGGAAGGCAACGTCACGTACAAGACCGACGACGTCGTGCCGGTCTACTGGTACCACTACACGCCCGACGCGCTGGTGGTGCCCGAGGCGAGCCCGATCAGGTCGTTCGCCGACTTCGTGAAGACGGCGCAGGCGTCACCCGGCAAGCTCAACCTCGGCGGCTCGGGCCTGAACTCGGCCAACCACGCCGCGCACCAGCGCCTGAACGCGGCCTTCAACGTCAAGACCACCTACGTGCCCTTCAAGGGCACCGGCGACATGACGATGGCCGTGCTCGGCAGCCACGTCGACGGGGCGATGAGCTACACCGCGTTTGCCGTCAACAACAAGGGCAAGGTGCGCGCCATCGCGGTGGCGATGGACAAGCGGCACCCGCTGCTGCCCGACGTGCCGACGTTCAAGGAGCTCGGCGTCGACTGGGTCGACGGCGCCTTCCGCGGCGTCGGCGTGCCGCGCAGCACGCCGCCCGAGGCGCGCAAGCGCCTGGCCGATCTCTTCGCGGCGCTGAACGCCGACGCCGAGATGAAGGAGCTCGCCGCCAAGAGCGGCTTCGAGCTCGTCAACATCGGCCCCGAGGGCATGGAGGCGTTCATGCGCGAACGCACCCGCGTGTACCAGGAAGTGGGCCGGCAGATGGGGCTGGGCAGGTAGCACCGCGCGGCTGCGGCCCGGCCCGGGCCGCACCGCCCTGCAGCCAAGCCGCGCAGGGCCGACAATCGCCGCCCCGACCCGGCTTCCTTCACCCCTTCATCTGCGAGCCATGAACACTGCCACCGCCCAAGCCGCCCCGGCTGCTGCTGCTGCTGCCAACGCCTACCCCGCCGTCCAGCTCTACATCGCCGGCCAGTGGCGCGCCGCGAAGGGCGGCGAGACGCTGCCGGTGAAGAACCCGGCCACCGACGCCACCATCGGCACCGTCGCGCTGGCGCGCAAGGCCGACCTCGACGAAGCGCTCGAAGCCGCGGCCAAGGGCTTCGAGGTCTGGCGCAAGACGCCGGCGGCGCAGCGCGCCAAGGTGATGCGCGAAGCGGCGCGGCTCGTCGCCGAACGCGCCGAGGCCATCGCCCGGCTGATGACGATGGAGCAGGGCAAGCCGCTGGCCGAAGCGAAGGCCGAGGTGCTCTTCGCCGTCGAGATCATCGAGTGGTTCGCCGAGGAAGGCCGGCGCGTCTACGGCCGCATCGCGCCGCCGCGCGGCGCCGGGCAGTCGATGCAGGTCTACAAGGAGCCGGTGGGCCCGGTGGCTGCGTTCACGCCGTGGAACTTCCCGATCAACCAGGTGGTGCGCAAGCTCTCGGCGGCGCTTTCCACCGGCTGCTCGATCATCGTCAAGGCGCCGGAGGAGACGCCGGCCTCGCCGGCCGAGCTGATCCGCGCCTTCGCCGATGCGGGCGTGCCCGCGGGCGTGATCAACCTCGTCTACGGCGTGCCGAGCGAGATCAGCGAATACCTGATCCCGCACCCGGTGATCCGCAAGATCACCTTCACCGGCAGCACGCCGGTGGGCAAGCAGCTCGCCGCGCTGGCCGGCGCGCACATGAAGCGCGTGACGATGGAGCTCGGCGGCCACGCGCCGGTGATCGTGGCCGAGGACTGCGACGTCGAACGCGCGGCCAAGATCGCCGCCACCGCGAAGGTGCGCAACGCCGGCCAGGTGTGCATCTCGCCGACGCGCTTCCTCGTCGCCAACAGCGTGCGCAAGCAGTTCGTCGATGGCCTCGTGGCGAACACGCGCGCCATCAAGGTCGGCTCGGGCCTGGAGAAGGACACCGGCATGGGGCCGCTCGCGAACCCGCGCCGCCTGGCGGCGATGGAGCGCCTGACGGCCGACGCCGTGAAGCGCGGCGCCACCGTGGCCACCGGCGGCGAGCGCGTGGGGTCGCTCGGCAACTTCTTCGCGCCGACGATCCTCGTCGATGTCTCGCGCGACAGCCTCGTCTTCAACGAAGAGCCGTTCGGCCCGCTGGCCGCGGTGTGGGGCTTCGACAAGATCGAGGAAGCCATCGCCGAGGCGAACCGGCTGCCCTACGGCCTGGCGTCGTACGCGTTCACGAGCTCGCTGAAGACGGCGCAGCAGCTGGCCGAGAACCTGCAGACCGGCATGCTGTGGATCAACCAGCCGGCCGCCCCGTGGCCCGAGATGCCCTTCGGCGGCATCAAGGACTCCGGCTACGGCAGCGAAGGCGGGCCCGAGGCGCTGGAGGCGTACCTCAACACCAAGAGCGTGTCGACGCTCTGCGTGTGATGGCCGCGGCGCATCTGCTGCGTTTCTCCTTCTCCCGCCGCGCGGGAGTGGGCCGGGGTGAGGGTGGGCGCCGCAGGGCGCTCACGGCGATCACCGCGCTGGCGGCCGCGTTCCTCACGCCGCTCGCCGCCGCGCCCGCGTTCGCACAGGCCACGTGGCCCGACAAGCCGCTGCGCGTGGTGCTGCCCTTCCCGCCCGGCGGCCCGAGCGACATGGTCATGCGGCTGGCGGCCGAGAAGATGCAGGCGGCGCTGAAGCAGACCATCGTCATCGAGAACCGCCCGGGCGCCGGCGGCAACCTCGGCACCGCCGAAGTGGCGCGCGCCGCGCCCGACGGCAGCACGTGGTTGTGGGGCACCGACACGCTCGTCACGGTGAACCCGCACGTGTACCGCCAGCTCGGCTTCAAGGCCGATGACCTGGTTCCGGTGACGGTGGGCACCACCTTCAGCCAGACGCTCGTGTGCAACCCCGCGGTCGGCGTGAAGACGGTCGCCGAGCTGGCGGCAAAGGCGAAGACCACGAAGCTGAGCTACGCCTCGGGCGGCAACGGCGTGCCCGGGCACCTCTCGATGGAGCTGCTGCTGCACATGGCCGGCTTCGAGATGGCGCACGTGCCGTACAGGCCCGGCACCGGCGACGCAGGACGTCATCGGCGGCCAGGTGCATTGCGGCCTGCTCGCCGGCCCCACGGTGCTGCTGCACGTGCGCGCCGGGCGGCTGTGGCGCTGGCCGTCTCCGGCGCCAGCCGCTCGCCCACGCTGCCCGAGGTGCCGACGGTGGCCGAAGCTGGTGTGGCGGGCTATCGCGCCGACTTCGCGCTGGCGATGTTTGCGCCGAAGGGCACGCCCGAAGCGATCGTCGCGCTTCCGGCAAGCGCTCGTCGATGCGCTGAAGAGCCCGGACGTGGTCGAGAAGCTGAGAGCCGGCGACCAGATCGTCGTCGGCAGCACCAGCGCCGAGGCGGCGCGCATGCTCGCGGCCGACTCGCAGAAGTGGGGCGAGGTGGCGCGGCGGATCAAGCTCGGGCTCGACTGACTGCCTTGAAGAGAGGCGAGCACCGCGACTCGCCCGCTCATCGCCGCCGAACGCTAAGCACCGGCAGCCGCCGCCTGCAGGCTCTCGGCCAGGAGCCGCGCCGCGGCCGGCAGCAGCGGCGCGCTGCGCGTGACGACGACGAAGCGGCGCACGGCCCACGCGTCCGACAGCGGCACCAGCGCCATGCGGCCGGCGCCGGCGTGCGGTGTGGCGGCCTCCAGCGGCATCACCGCCAGCCCCAGGCCCGCCGCGACCATGCGAAAGCCCGCGTCGAGCGAAGACACCTGCATGCGGTGCGAAGGCAGCCGGCCGACGAGCGCAGCCTGCCGCCGCAGCAACTGGTCGAGCTGCCCACCGGGGCTGACGTTGATCGAAGGCTCGGCCAGCGTCTCGGCATAGGCGAGCGACGGCCGCCGCGCCAGAGGATGCTGCGGCGACATCGCCACGCACAGGCGATCGCTGCGGTACGGCAGCGCCGGCAAGCCGGCGAGATCGATGTGGTCCCACAGCACGCCCAAGTCCGCGGCGCCGTCGCGCACGCCGCGCACGATGTCGGGGCTCGTGCGCTCTTCCAGCCCGATGCGGATGCCCGGCTGCCGCTCCAGGAACGCGGCGATGTCCTCGGGGAGGCGCTCGGCCAGCACCGAGGGGCTGGCGAGCACGCGCACGCTGCCTTGCACGCCCTGGCCGAAGGCGTCGAGCTCGACGCGCAGCTGGTCGAGGCCCGCCAGCACCTCGCGCGCACGAGCCAGCAGCGCCTGGCCGGCCGGCGTCGGCTGCACACCGTGCCTGCGGCGCAGCAACAGCGGCACGCCGACTTCGGCTTCGAGCGCGGCGATGCGCTTGCTCAGCGCCGAGGCGACGAGCGACTCGCGAGCGGCGGCGCGCGCAATGCTGCCTTCCTCGCACACGGCGACGAAGTGCTGCAGCGAAACGGGGTCGAGCGGGCGGGGCATGACGCGGGTGTGGCGTTCCCGATTGGAAAGCAGGCGCTGAAGAATCGTCACTCGTGCAATCACCCGGGCATGCCTACAGTGCGGGCCCTATGACCATGAAACAGACGAACAACCCGGCCTCGGCTGCAGCCACCGGCAACGACGACCCGGTGGTCGTGCGCGAAGTGGGCCTGCGCGACGGCCTGCAAAGCCTCGCGCGCACGGTGCCCACCGAGTACAAGCTCGAATGGCTGCGCGCCGCACACGCCGCCGGCCTGCGCGAGATCGAAGTCGGCTCGTTCGTGCCGGCGCGGTTGCTGCCGCAGCTGGCCGACACGGCCGAGCTGGTGGCCGCCGCGCGCACGCTGCCCGGCCTTTTCACCTCGGTGCTGGTGCCCAACCTCAAGGGCGCGCAGGCGGCGCTCGATTCGGGCGCCGATCTGATGCTGCTGCCGCTCTCGGCGAGCCACGCGCACAGCCTGGCCAACCTGCGCAAGACGCCCGACGAAGTGGTGGCCGAGATCGGCCGCATCCGCGCCGCGCGCGACGCCGCCGGCTCGCGCTGCCTGATCGAGGTGGGCCTCAGCACCTCGTTCGGTTGCACGCTGCAAGGCCGCGTCGAAGAAAGCGAAGTGCTGCGCCTCGTGCAAGCGGTGCTCGATGCCGGCGCCGAGCGCGTGGGCCTGGCCGACACCGTGGGCTACGCCGACCCGCTTCAGGTGACGCGCCTCTTCGAGCGCGCCTTCGCCGTCGCCGGCAAGCGGCTGACCTGCGGCCACTTCCACGACACGCGCGGCCTCGGCCTCGCCAACGTGTTCGCCGCGTGGCAGACGGGCGTGCGCCGCTTCGACGCCTGCACCGGCGGCATCGGCGGCTGCCCCTATGCGCCGGGCGCCAGCGGCAACGTCGCCACCGAGGACGTGGCCTATCTCTTCGCCAGCATGGGCGTGCCCACCGGCATCGACTTCGATGCGCTGCTGGCGCTGCGCGGGCGCATCGCCGGGTGGCTGCAAGGCGAACCGCTCTACGGCTCGATCTGGCGCGCCGGGCTGCCGAAGACGATGAAGAAGGTGGCCGCGGCATGAGCGACGCGACGAAGACCGCGAAGGCGCCGCAGCCCCTCGCAGGGCTGCCGAACAAGGCACCGCAGCCCCTCGCGGGCCTGCGGGTCGTCGAGTTCACGCACATGGTGATGGGCCCCACCTGCGCGATGGTGCGGGCCGACATGGGCGCCGAGGTCATCAAGGTCGAGCCGGTCGAAGGCGAAGGCACGCGCCGCCTGCTCGGCGCCGGCGCCGGCTTCTTCCCGATGTTCAACCGCAACAAGAAGAGCATCGGCATCGACCTGAAGAACGCCGCCGGCGCTGAGGTGGCGCGCCGCCTTGCCGCCTCGGCCGACGTGGTGGTGGAGAACTTCAAGCTCGGCGTGCTGGCCAAGTTCGGCCTCGACTACGCGAGCCTGTCGGCGCTGAACGAGCGCCTCATCTACGTCAGCCACAAGGGCTTCCTGCCCGGGCCCTACGAGCACCGCACGGCGCTCGACGAAGTGGTGCAGATGATGGGCGGCCTCGCCTACATGACCGGCCGCCCCGGCGACCCGCTGCGCGCCGGCACCAGCGTCAACGACATCATGGGCGGGCTCTTCGGCGCCATCGGCACGCTCGGGGCGCTGATCCAGCGCGGCATCACCGGCAAGGGCATGGAAGTGCAGTCGGCGCTCTTCGAGAACAACGTGTTCCTGATGGGCCAGCACATGCTGCAGTTCGCGATGACGGGCAAGCACCCGCAGCCGATGCCCGCGCGCGACAACCCGTGGGCGATCTACGACGTGTTCACGGTCAAGGACGGCGAGCAGATCTTCCTCGCCGCGGTGAGCGACTCGCAGTGGCTCGTCTTCTGCGACGCGCTCGGCTTCCCGGACCTGAAGGCCGACCCGCTCCTGGCCACCAACAACGACCGCGTGCGTGTGCGCACCGCATTGCTGGCGACGCTGCGCGAACGCCTGGCCGCGCGCAGCGCTGCCGAGCTGGCCGCGATCTTCGAGCGCGCCGGCCTGCCCTACGCGCCGATCCGCCGCCCGGAAGACCTCTACGACGACCCGCACCTGCTCGCCACCGGCGGGCTGGCCGACGTGGAGCTGCCCGACGGCGACAAGGCGGGGCAGAAGGTGAAGACGACGCTGTTCCCGATCACGATGGACGGCGCGCGGCTGCCGGTGCGCCTGCAGCCGCCGCGCTTCGGCGCCCACACCGAGGCGCTGCTGCGAGGCCTCGGCTATGGCGGCGACGAGGTGAAGGCGTTGCGGGCGCAGGCCGCCGTTGCATGATCGGGCGCCGCGCGAATCACGACGCCCATCACGACGCCCATCACGACGCCCATCACGACACCCATCACGACGCCCGTAGCGACGCGAACGACGACGCGAAGAACGCATCGAGCCGGCCCCGCGCCGGACAAACCCAAGGAGACACGCACGATGCACCGCCCCGATGACCACCCCGCCGCCTTTGTCGCCATGAGCACCGCGGTGAAACGCCGCACGCTCATCACCGGCGCCGCCGCCGGAATCGCCGCGCTCGCCGCGCCGGCTGCGTTCGCGCAGGCCGACAAGCCGGTGCGCTTCATCCTGCCTAACGCCACGGGTTCGGGGGTAGACGCGATCACCCGCTCGGCGCAGGCGGCGCTCGGCAAGGCGCTCGGCCACCCGGTCATCGTCGACAACCAGCCCGGCGCCGGCGGCATCGTCGGCCTGCAGGCGCTGGCGCGCTCGGCGCCGGACGGCATGACGCTGGGCATCGTCTCCAACAACGTCGTGATCTTTCCGAGCGTGCTGAAGAGCATCCCCT
This sequence comes from Rubrivivax sp., assembly GCA_046348035.1. GTDB lineage: Bacteria > Pseudomonadota > Gammaproteobacteria > Burkholderiales > Burkholderiaceae_C > Rubrivivax. Next base: position 13,225 of record JAXMEZ010000032.1, read on the forward strand.
TCGACATGCCGGGCGACTTCACGCCGATCGCCGTCGTCGGCTACACGCCGGTGGTGCTGGTGGTCAACGCCAAGGTGCCGGCGACGAACGCGAAGGAGTTCGTGGCGCTGCTGAAGAGCCGCAACGGCGACATGACCTATGCCTCGGGCGGCAACGGCACCATCCTGCACCTGGCTGCCGAGATGTTCCTCGACGAAGCGAAGGTGAAGGCGCGGCACATCCCGTACAAGGGCGTCGGGCCGATGATCACCGACTTGATCGGCGGCCAGGTGGACTTCGCCACCGCGGCTTTGCCGAGCGTGCAGCAGCACCTGAAGTCCGGCGCGCTGCGCGCCATCGGCATCGGCACGGCGCAGCGCGCGCCGGCGGCGCCGGACATTCCCACCTTCGTCGAGCAGGGGTTGCCCGGCTACGTCGTCGAAGCGTGGTTCGCGGTGGTGGCGCCGAAGGGCTTGCCGGCCGCGGAGATCAAGCGCGTGCACGAAGCCGTCGTCGCTGCCTTCGGCGACGCCGAAGTGAAGGAAGCGATGGCGCGGCAGGGCAACGTGATCAATGTGCAGCCGCACGACAAGGCGATGCCGTTCTTCCGCAGCGAGATGGCGAAGTACGCGCAGCTCGTCAAGAAGGCCGGCGTCGAGGCACAGTGAAGAAGGCGAAGGGCGGGCTTCGATACCTCAGCCCGAACGGGAGAGGGCTTCGATACGGCTGGCCCGCTTCGGCCGCCGCCTCTTCCTTTGCGCCGACCCTGCGCTCGTGCGCGCGCAGCTCGAAGGCCGCGATCTCACGCGCGCCGAGGCCGGCCAGCTGCGCCACGACATCTCCACCGACGAGATCTCGCCATTGCCGGCGATGGTGCACTTCGACGCCACGCTCGGCCGCCACGCGCACACCGGCTTCGTCGCCGGCGGCGAACGGCCGGTCGGCGTCGATGCCCTGAAGCGCGCCGGCATCGGCGTGCTCATCGGCGGCCGCCGCTACGGCAAGGGCAGCTCGCGCGAGCATTCGCCGCTGGCGGAGTTGTCGGCCGGCGTGCGGCTCGTCATCGCCGAGAGCTTCGAGCGCATCTACCGCCAGAACGCCGACAACCTGGGCCTCTTGACGAGCACCGACCTCGGCCTCGTCGAGCGGCTGGAACGCGGCGAAGTACCCACGCTCGACGAACTGCTTGCCGGCCGCGAGCCGCTGGCCGCGGCGATCGTGCGCGCCGGCGGGCTGCTGCGGTACGGGCTCGGCGGGCAAGGTTCTGCGCCGAGTGCCGCACAGGCTGCCGCGCCAGCGCTGCGCGGCATCGCGAAGGCAGCGCGACGACGCCGGCCGCATCGGCAACCGATTCGTCGCCCCCGGACGCTCTTCGAGAAGATCGTCGAGCGGCGCCGCATCGACGCAGCGGCGTCGGCGGCGTCGGCGGCGTCGGCGGCGTCAGCGGCGTCAGCGGCGTCGCCGACGCGAGGCGCGCAGGAAGGCGGCTTCGTTCGCGCCGACCTGCGCTTCATCCACGAGTACTACACCGGCATGTGCGCGCACCTGCTCGAGCAGCATGTCGGCAGCACCGACGAAGTGCGCCTGCACGACCCGGCGAGCATCGTCTGCTTCGAGGACCACCTGTCGTACGCCCTGCAAAGCCCGGTGCACGTGGCGCAGGGGCTCATCCCCGGCGTGCGGCGGCTCTCGCAGGCGCACCGCGCGTTCGTCAAGCGCCACGGCCTCGTCGACCACGGCTACGCTGCCGAAGGCGAAGGCTCGCAGGGCATCTCGCATGCGATGGTGGCCGAGCGCTATGCGCTGCCCGGGCAGCTCGTCGTCGGCACCGACTCGCACACGCCGCACAGCGGCGCGCTTGGCTGCGTGGCCTTCGGCGTCGGCAGCACCGAGATGGCCAACGCGTTCCTCACCGGCGCCGTGCGCATCGGCCGGCCCGAGGTGCTGCGCATCGAGGTCGATGGCGCGCTGCCGCCCGGCGTCTCGGCCAAGGACCTGGCGTTGCATCTGCTGGCCCTGCCCGCGATCCGCGAAGGCGCAGGCGTCGGGCGCGTGTTCGAGTTCGGCGGCCGCGCCGTGCGCGCGCTCGCCACCGACGAACGCGCGACGCTCACCAACATGACGGCCGAACACGGCGGCTTCACCGGCCTCGTCGAGCCCGCCGAGGAGACCGTGCGCTTCCTGCGCGAGCGGCGCGGGCTCGACTTCGCCATCGAGCCGTGGATGCGCAGCGACGCCGGCGCGCGCTACGCTGGCACGATCCGCATCGACGCCGCGGCGCGGTCACCGATGGTCGCGCGGCCGGGCGACCCGGGCCTCGGCGTGCCGCTGGCCGCGCTGGGATCGCCTGCAACGCGGCCGCCCATCGACATCGCCTACGGCGGCTCGTGCACCGCCGGCAAGCGCGAGGATTTCGCGCAGTACCACGCGGTGCTGTCGTGGGCGGCGCGGCGGGGCTTGCGCGTCGCGCCGCACGTCGCGCTGCACTTGCAGTTCGGCACCGAGGACGTGCGCGAGCACTGCCAGCGCCAAGGCTGGCTCGCCGCGTTCGAGGCGGTCGGCGCGCGCATGCTCCAACCGGCATGCGGCGCCTGCGCCAACTGCGGCCCCGGCGCTTCGACTGCGGCCGAGCAGGTGACGGTGAGCGCGATCAACCGCAACTTCCCCGGCCGCTCGGGGCCGGGCCAGGTATGGCTGGCGAGTCCGGCCACGGTGGCGGCGAGCGCGATCGCGGGGCGCCTGTGTTCGTTCGCGGAGTTGATGGCCGGGTCGGCCGATCCGACGCGGTAGCTACGCACCTCCGGGTCACGCCCGGCACGCGCGGCGCGGCGCGAGACTTCCGGTGCGCAGTGCGACACTTGCCGCCTTCCGCACCGCCCCCCCCCGGGAGACCGCCGCGTGAGCACCGTCCTGCAAAGCCACATCGCCGGCCGCTGGCTCGGCACGCAAAGCGCGCAGGCGCTGCACTCGGCCGTCAACGGCCGCGTCGTTGCGCACACGCATGCCGAAGCGCCCGACTTCGCCGAAGCGCTGTCGTTCGCGCGCCGGCGCGGCGTGCCTGCGCTTCTGGCGCTCGACTTCCAGGAGCGTGCCGAGCGGCTGAAGGCGCTGGCGAAGTTCCTCGGCACGCGCAAGGAGGAGCTGTACGCGGTGTCGGCGCACACCGGCGCCACGCGCAACGACGGCTGGATCGACATCGAAGGCGGCACCGGCACGCTCTTCGCCTACGCCAGCGTCGGCGGCAACGAGCTGCCTTCTGGCAACGTGGTGCACGAGGGGCCGGCCGTGTCGCTCGGCAAGAAGGGCGGCTTCGCGGGCACGCACATCCTCGTGCCGCGGCGCGGCGTGGCGGTGCACATCAACGCCTTCAACTTCCCGGTGTGGGGCCTGCTGGAGAAGTTCGCGCCGACCTTCCTCGCCGGCATGGCCACCATCGCCAAGCCGGCCACCGCGACGAGCTACCTCACCGAGAAGTGCGTGCGGCTGATGCTCGAATCGGGCCTGCTGCCCGAGGGCGCGCTGCAGCTCGTCATCGGCGGCACGGGCGACCTGCTCGACCGCCTCGACGAAAGCGACCTCGTCACCTTCACCGGCAGCGCCGACACCGCGGCGCGGCTGCGCACCAACGCCAACCTCGTGCGGCGTTCGATCCCGTTCAACGCCGAGGCCGACTCGCTGAACTGCGCCATCCTCGCGCCCGACGTGACGCCCGACGACGAGGAGTTCGACCTCTTCGTCAAGGAGGTGGCGCGCGAGATGACGGTGAAGGCGGGCCAGAAGTGCACCGCCATCCGCCGCGCCATCGTGCCGCGCAAGATGCTCGATGCGGTAGCGAAGAGGCTTTCGGAGCGCCTCGCGAAAGTGGTCGTCGGCGACCCGGCGCTCGACAACGTGCGCATGGGGGCGCTCGCCTCGAAGGACCAGCAGCGCGACGTAACCGAGCGCGTGGAAGCGCTCGCCGCGGGCAACGAGGTGGTCTTCGGTGCGGGAGCGCCAGGAGCGGCACGAGCGGCTTCAGCCCCGTGGGCGAAGGCGTCGGCGGCGGCGCCTTCTTCTCGCCGACGCTGCTGCTGTGTGCGAAGCCGATGGTCAACGACGCCGTGCACGACGTCGAAGCGTTCGGCCCGGTGAGCACGCTGATGCCCTGCGACGACCTCGACGAGGCGGTGGCGCTCGCCGCGCGCGGCCGCGGCAGTTTGGTGGGCACGCTCGTGACGAAGGACCCGGCCACCGCGGCGCGCGTGGTGCCGCAGGTGGCCGCGCTGCACGGCCGCTTCCTCGTGCTCGACCGCGAAGCCGCGGCCGAATCCACCGGCCACGGTTCGCCGCTGCCTTTGCTCAAGCACGGCGGCCTGGGCGCGCCGGCGGCGGCGAGGAGCTCGGCGGCGTGCGCGCGGTGAAGCACTACCTGCAACGCACGGCGGTGCAAGGGTCGCCCTCGATGCTGGCCGCCGTCAGCGGCGAGTTCGTTCGCGGCGCCAAGGTCATCGAGACCGAGATCCATCCGTTCCGCCGCCACTTCGAAGACCTGCGCATCGGCGAGAGCCTGCTCACGCACCGGCGCACCGTGAGCGAGGCCGACATCGTGGCCTTCGGCGGCATCAGCGGCGACTTCTTCTACATGCACTTCGACGAAGTGGCCGCGGCGCAGTCGCCGTTCGGCAAGCGCATCGCGCACGGCTACTTCGTGCTCTCGGCCGCGGCGGGCTTGTTCGTCAGCCCGGCGCAGGGGCCGGTGCTCGCCAACTACGGCCTCGACACGCTGCGCTTCGTGAAGCCGGTGGGCATCGGCGACACGATCCAGGCGCGGCTCACCGCCAAGCGCAAGATCGACCGCCGCAGGGTCGGCGCCGACGGCGTCGGCCAGGGCGTCGTCGCGTGGGACGTGGAGGTCACGAACCAGCACGGCGAAGTGGTGGCGAGCTACGACATCCTCACGCTCGTGGCCAAGCGGGGCTGACGAGCTTGGCTTCGACGCGCCGCGTCGGCTGCTGCTGGGCAGCGCGCAGACGCTCGCCTGGGCCTCGTCGTTCTACCTGCCGGCGCTGCTGGCCGCGCCGATGGCGCGCGACATGGGGCTGGCGGTGGCCACCGTCTTCCTCGCCTTCTCGCTGGCGCTGGTGCTCTCGGCACTGGTGGGGCCGGCGTGCGGGCGCTTCATCGACCGCCAGGGCGGGCGCCACCTGCTGATGGCGACCAACGTGCTCTTCGCCGCCGGGCTGGCCTTGCTCGGTTTCGCGCAAGGGCCTTGGTCGCTCTTCGCGGCCTGGGCCGTCGTCGGCGTGGCGATGGGCGCGGGCTTGTACGACGCGGCCTTCGCGAGCCTCGTGTGGCTGTACGGCCGCGCCTCGCGCAACCCGATCACCGGCATCACGCTGCTGGCGGGCTTCGCCAGCACGGTGGGCTGGCCGCTAACGGCATGGATGAGCGGAGAGTGGGGCTGGCGCGGCGCCTGCTTCGGCTGGGCGGCGCTGCACCTCGTTCTCGGCCTGCCGCTGAACGCGTGCCTGCCGCGGGCGAAGGCGGTGGTACCGGACCTGCCCATCGAGCCAGCAGTGGCCGCAGGCGATACAGGCGCAGCGTCGACCGCGACAACGAACCCTGCTGCAGCAACGGTGCCGTGGACGCCGCTCTTGCTGCTCGCCTTCTTCTTCGCCACCACGCGCTTCGTCTCCACCGGCATCGGCGCGCACCTGCCGGGCCTGCTGATGGCCGCCGGCGCGACGCTGGCTGCGGCAGTCGCTGCCGGCACGCTCGTCGGCCCGGCGCAAGTCGCAGGCCGGCTGCTCGAGTTCGGCCTCTTGCGTCGCTGGCACCCGCTGCTGTCGGCGCGCCTGGCGGCGCTGGGCCCGCCGCTGGGCATGGGCGCCCTGCTCGTCTTCGGCCTGCCGGCGGCGGCGCCGTTCGCGCTGCTGCACGGCGCGGGCAACGGCATCATCACCATCGCCAAGGGCACGCTGCCGCTGGCGCTCTTCGGCGCCCAGGGCTACGGCGCACGGCAGGGGTGGCTGTCGATGCCGGCGCAGGCGCTGCAGGCGTTCGCACCGTGGCTCTTCGGCCTGGCGCTCGAAGCGTCGCCGCAAACCGTGCTCGTGATGGCCGGATCGATCGGCTTGTCGGCGGTGGCGGCGCTGCTGTTGCTGAGGCTGCCGAAGGCGGGTTGATCCGAGAGGCAAGACCCGCGACCGCGCACGCCGTGCGCGCGACAACAGGCGCGACTACAGCAGCGAGCTATCCCAGGCCGGCCCTTCGTCGGTGAGGATGGCGTCCAGCGGCACGTCGTGCGGCGCCGGCTCGAGCCAGGGCACGAAGCCGTGCGAGTACGCGAGGCCCGCAGTCATCGGGCGCGGCGAGAGGTCGGCCAGCGTGCGGTCGTAGAAGCCGCCGCCGTAGCCCAGCCGCACGCCGCGCGGGCCATAGCCGACGCAGGGGATCAGCAGCAGCTCGGGGTGGAACTCCTCGGTGCCCTTGGGCTTGGGGATGCCGTGCGCGTCTTCTTCCATCGGGCAGCCGGGGTACCAGATGTGGAAGCGCAGGTGCTTGGTCTCGCGGTCGGTCACCGGCAGGCCGATGCGGCGGCGCGGGTGCGCCTCGCTCCAGCGGTACAGCGCCGGCAGCGCGTCGAACTCGCCCTTGATCGGCCAGTAGGCGCCGATGGTCTGCTCGGGCCGCGACAGCAGCCACACGCGCAGCACTTCCTGCAGCTGCACGGCGCGCGCGTGGCGGTCGAGCAGGCTCTGGCGTTCGGCCTGCAACTGGCGGCGCAGCGACTTGCGGTCGCGCGAGGGTTCGAGCGGAGGCAGGTCGAGCGACATGGGCGCTATTGTCGGCCCCGCACCTTGCGTGCGGCCGACGCGGCGGCGGCCTTCTGCACGGAGCCGACGCGCCCGGCCGGGCTCGCACCTTGCACGCCACACGGCCGCTGAACCGCGATCCATCCGATGAGCCAGGGCTTCGTCGACCACTGCCTCGAACTGCTCGCGCCGCTGGGGCGCGTGCGCGCCCGGCGCATGTTCGGCGGCCACGGCCTTTATGCCGACGACCTCTTCGTCGCCCTGATCGCCGGCGAGCGGCTGTACGTGAAGGCCGACGCCGACACCGAAGCGCGCTTCATGGCCGCCGGCTGCGCGCCGTTCGTCTACGAAGGACAGGGCAAGGCGGTGAAGATGAGCTACTGGACCGTTCCCGACGAGGCGATGGAGTCGCCTTCGCTGATGCTGCCCTGGGCGCGGCTGGCGATGCAGGCGGCGCTGAAAGCCGCCGCGGCCAAGGCTGGCAAGCCGGCGGCTACGCGGCGCAAGGCGCCGCCTCGTGCAGCGCCACGCGCGCCGAGGGCCAGGCCTCCACGACCCAGGCGCTGCCGGCCGGCAGCGCCAAGCGCTCGCCGGCAGCGAGCCAGTGGTCGTCGGCCAGGTCGTCCTCGCGTGTCGGCGTGAGCCACACGCGGCCGGCGGCCACGTCGAGCCAGCGCTGCACCGGCGCCGCTTCGATGCGGCGCACCTCGCCCGGCGCCAGCGGCCACTCCCACGGGCGGGCGGCCGGCCGGGGTTCGGCTTGGCGATGCGATTCCGGCATGAATGGTGTGCTCATGGTGTGCTCCAGAATGGCCCGAATGACCGGCATTCTGCGGAGGAGAAAGCGCCGGGTCCAATCAGATCGGCGCCGTGCATTGATACTCGCCGCGCATGAGTGAACCGCCCCGCATCGGCCCCCAGCGCCCGCTCGCGGTCGGCGCGCTCAGGGCCTTCGAGGCGGTGGCGCGGCACCTCAACTTCCGCGCCGCGGCCGAGCAGTGGCACCTCACGCAGCCGGCGGTGAGCCGGCAGATCAAGACGCTGGAGGACGAGCTCGGCGCGGCGCTCTTCGTGCGCGGCACGCGCAAGGTGGAAACCACCGGCGCCGGCACGGTGCTGCTGCAGGTGGTGAGCCCGTTCCTCGACCAGCTCGACGCCACCGTGCGCCAGCTGCGCAGCCGCGAGCGGCGCGCGCCGGTGGCGGTGACGACGTTCCCCTCGTTCGCGTCGCTGTGGCTGCTGCCGCGCCTGGCCGCGTTCCAGCAGGCGCAGCCCGACATCGACATCCGCATCTCGGCCGCCGACGCGATGGCCGGCTTCGACGACCCCGAGATCGACCTCGCGCTGCGCTACTGCCTGCCCAAGGACGCGCCGGCCGGCTCGACGCTGATGTTCGGCGAGGTGTTGACGCCGGTGGCCAGCCCCGCGCTGCTGGCGCGCGAGCGGCTGAAGACGCCGGCCGACCTGGCACGGCACACGCTGCTCGAAGAAGATGACCAGCGCCCGAGCGCGGCGTACCTCACGTGGCACCACTGGCTGCGCGAGAAGGCGCCGCCGCGGCTGGCGCCGCGCGGCTGGATGTACTTGAACTACACCTACCAGCAGATCCAGGCGGCGCTCGCCGGCCAGGGCGTGGCGCTGGCGCGGATGGCGCTCGTCAGCGAGCCGCTGGCGCGCGGCGACCTCGTCGAGCCGTTCGGCGCCGCGGGCCGCCTCACTTCGCCGTTCGCCTACTGGCTCGTGCGCTGGCCGGCGCGGCGCGAGCGTGCACCGCTGGCTGCATTCGAGCGTTGGCTGCTGCACGAAGCCGAGCGCACGCGCAACGAACTCGGCGCCATCGCGGCACCGGCCGACGGGCTCCCTCAACTGAATGCCATTCGCCGTTGAATTCGCCGCCATGCCGCCCAACGCCTTGCCTACAGTGAAAGGCGTGAAGCGCCGCATCGTCGCCGCCCTCGGCCTGCTGCTGGTGGCCGCCGCCGTGGCCGCGCCGCCGCGCGTCGTTCGCGCGCAGGCCAACGGCAGCAACGGCACCGCGCTCGCCGGCAACCCGTTCGCCGACGACATCGCGGTGCAGGCGCGCGAGGCCTTCCGCTTGAAGGACAAGGCAGCTCTCTTCGCGCTGCGCCAGGCCGCCGCGGCGCAGGCGCACCCGCTGGCGCAGTGGGTCGAGTACTGGGAGCTGAACAACCGCCTCGGCGAAGCGCAGCAAGGCGACTTCGACGCCTTCGCCGAGCGCTGGCGCGGCACCTACGTCGAGGACCGGCTGCGCAACGACTGGCTGCTCGAACTGGGCCGTCGGCGCGACTGGGCGAACCTGCGCACGGAGTTCCCGCGCTTTCGCATGAACGACGACCGCGAGGTCACGTGCTATGCGCTGCTGGCCGCGCACCTGGCGCGCGAGCAGGAAGAGCGCGCCGCGCAGACGCTGCAGCCGCAGCAGCCGCCGCGCGAGCCGCTGCATCCTTCGCGCCGCGAGCGGCACACGGCCGAACTCGCCGCCTGGCTGGCCCAGCGCGACAGCGACGACGGCTGCCAGCTGCTGGCCGCCACGCTGGCCGGCGAGCGCGCGTTCACGGCCGCGGAGCTGTGGCTGGGCGTGCGCGCCGCCGTCGAGGCGAACCGGCCGCGCCTGGCGCGCGAACGCGCGGCGCTGATCGATGCCAACGCCGCCGTCGGCGTCGAAGCCGCGTTCAAGGATCCGGCGCGGCTGCTCGCGGACCTGCGCCGCGGCGGGCGCACTTCATCCGCATCGGCGCAGCCTCTGGCGGTCATCGCGCTGTGGCGGCTTGCAGCCGCAGACCCCGACGCCGCGGCGGCGCAGATCGAACAGCACGAAGCGCAGCGCCTGCCGCTGCTCGAACTCGCGCGCGCCTGGGGCGGCGTGGCGCGGCACGCGGCGCTGAAGCAGCATGCCAAGGCGGCCACCTTCGGGCAGCGCGCCTTCGCCGCCTGGGACAAGGCCGTCGCGCGCGGCCGGCCTTCGACGGCGAGCGACATCGACCCGCTCGGCCTCGCCACGCCGCCGCAGCCGCCGCGCCGCCCGCACGAGCTGGCCTTCAGCGACGAGGTGCTCGCGTGGACGGTGCGCGCGGCGCTGCGCGGCGGCAACGGCACGCCCGACAAGGCGCGCTGGGCACTCGTGCTGCGCGCCATCGAGGAGATGAGCGCCACCGAGCAGCGCGAGGCAACGTGGGTCTACTGGCGCGCACGCGCCCTGCGCGCCGGCGCGGCGCCAGGGCCGGAAGGCGAAGGCGCGCGGGCGCTGGCGCGCATCACGCTGGAATCGATCGCCGCGCCGCTCGGCTTCTACCCGCAGTAGCCCTCGAAGACCTCGGCCGGCGCGTGCAGCCGCCTTCGCCGCCGGTGCCGCTGGTTGAAAGCGAACGCGAGCCGGTGCGCCGGCACGCGGGGCTCATGCGCTCGCAGCGGCTGCTGGCGCTGGGCCTGCGCGCCGAGGGCGTGCGCGAGTGGAACTATTGCTGCGCGGCATGAACGACCGCGAGCTGCTGGCCGCCGCGGCGCTGGCCTGCGAGCGCGAGATCTGGGACCGGCTGCATCAACACCAGCGAACGCACGCGCGACGTCGCCGACGTCACGCAGCGCTATCCGCTGCCTTTCCGCGAAGCGGTGCTGGCGCGCGCCGGCGACACCGGCGTCGACCCTCGGCCGTCTACGGCCTCATCCGCCAGGAATCGCGCTTCATCCTCGACGCGCGTTCCGGCGTCGGCGCCTCGGGGCTGATGCAGCCGATGCCAGCCACGGCGCGCTGGACGGCGCGCCGCGCCGGCCTGCCCGAGTGGAAGCCCGAGTGGGTGAACGAGCGCGACACCAACCTGCTGCTGGGCACGACGTACCTGAAGCTCGTGACCGAGGAGTTCGGCGGCGCGCAGGCGATGGGCGCGGCTGCCTACAACGCCGGGCCCGCGCGGCCGCGGCGGTGGCGCGAAGGTGCCGTCGTCGAGCCGGCCGCGTGGATCGAAGGCATCCTGCTCAACGAGACGCGCGACTACGTCAAGAAGGTGCTGTCGAACGCGGTGATCTACTCGCTGCGGCTGCGCAGCCTCGGGCTGGCTGCGGCTCCGACGGCGGCCGCTCCGGCGCCTGCGCCGTTGGCTGCGAACACGATGAACGCGGCGAGCGCCTCGCCGAGCGCTGCACTGGCCGCAACTTCATCCCCCGTGCCGGCAGCCCCACGCCCGCCCCTCGACCGATGCCGCCCTCGGCCAGCGCACCGAGCGCGGCGCCCGGCACCGCCGTGCGGCCGCCGGCAGCAGCGCTGCCGCGGCCGCCCTCGTCGGCCCGGTCAGCCTGCGCGCGCGGCTGGGCGGCCCCATCGGCCCGCGCGACCCAGCGGCACCGGCCGAGAACCGCGACCTGCCGTAGCGGCCGGCTCGCCCTCGCGGCCGCCCGCAGGCGCCGGCTCCTGAGCGAAGCCTGCCGCAGCGCAAATCAGCTGGCCGCTGCGGCGCGCCTAAACCGCGCGCCGCAGGCAGGCAGACAAGCAACTCCAGATGAAGAAGATTCTCGTCCTCGGTGGCAGCGGTTTCGTCGGCCACTCGGTTTGCGAACACCTGACGCGCCGCTACCCCGGCGTGCAGCCGGGGTGCCCACGCGGCGGCTCACGCATGCCGGCGACCTGCGCGTGCTGCCCAACATCGACGTCGTGCAGGCCGACGCGCACGACGCGGTGGCGCTGACGCGGCTCGTGCGCGGCTGCGATGCGGTGATCAACCTCGTCGGCATCCTGCACGGCAGCGCGGCGGAGTTCGACGCCGTGCACCGCAAGCTGCTCCGAGACGCCAGCGCGCGCCATGCACGCCGCCGGCGTGGCGCGCCTCGTGCACCTCAGTGCGCTCGGCGCTGCGCCGCACGCGCCTTCGAACTACCTGCGCAGCAAGGCCGCCGGCGAAGAAGCGGTGAAGGCCGGCGGCGTGGCCTTCACGATCCTGCGCCCCTCGCTGATGTTCGGCACCCGCGACCGGCTGCTGAACCTCTTCGCCACGCTGCAGGCGGTGGCGCCGGTGATGCCGCTGGCCGCCAGCCACGTGCACGTGCAGCCGGTGTGGGTGGAGGATGTCGCCGCCGCGGTGCTGGCGGTGCTGGCCGACCCTTCGTGGATCGGGCGCACCGTGGAAGTGGCCGGGCCGCAGGTGATGCCGCTGGCTGACGTGGTGCGCCTCGCCGGGCGCCTGTCGGGCCACGAGCGGCGGGTGATCGCGCTGCCCGATTGGGCCGGGCGCATGCAGGCGTTCTTCCTCGGCCTCCTGCCGGGCCCGAAGCTGATGACGCGCGACAACCTCGACTCGCTGAAGGTGCCCAGCGTCCCCGGCGGGCGGCTGCCGACGCTGGCCGACCTCGGCATCAAGCCCGCGTCGATGGCCGCGGTGGCGCCGGGCTACCTCGCGCCCGGCCAGAACGAGGCGCGGCTGGACGGCTGGCGCGCCGCGCACCGGCAGTAGGCGCCGTACGCGGTGTAGCCGCGCAGGCCGCAGTCGCTGCAGCAGCCGCGCGGGCGATGCGCCCGGTGCATCGCCGCGATGCAACCTCGTGATGCACGCGGCGGGCGCTGCGCCGTAGCATCCGCGCCCTCGCCCCACCCGCCGGTGCGCGCCTTGCGCCCCGCGCGCACCTCGCCCCATTCCGGCCCCCACGTCGTCGACAGGACGGCACCCACCGCCATGCAGCTCGTGATCGGCAACAAGAACTACTCGTCGTGGTCGATGCGCCCCTGGGCGCTGATGCGCGGCCTCGGCATTCCGTTCGAGGAGAAGAAGCTCAGCTTCCTGCTCGGGATGGGCGGCGGCTTTCGCGACGCGATGCTGAAGATCAGCCCGGCGGCGCGCGTGCCGGTGCTCATCGACGGCGAGCTGACGGTGTGGGACAGCCTGGCCATCGCCGAGTACCTGCACGAGCGCTTCCCCGACAAGGGCGTGTGGCCGCGCTCGCTGCCGGCACGCGCGCGCGCGCGCTCGCTGTGCGCCGAGATGCATTCGGGCTTCGCCGCGTTGCGCACACACTGCCCGATGAACGTCGAAGCGTCGCTGCCCGAGGCGGGCCGGCGCGCCTTGAGCGAACAGCCGCTGGTGCGGCGCGACATCGAACGCATCGACCAGATGTGGAGCGACGCGCTGGCCCAGGTGGGGCCAGCCGCGAAGGACGGCGGCGGCCCCTTCCTCTTCGGCGCCTTCGGTGCCGCCGACGCCTATTTCGCGCCGGTGGCGCTGCGCGTTCGCACCTACGCGCTGCCGCTGTCGCCGGCATCGGCCGCCTACGCCGAGCGCCTGCTCGCGGCGCCGGGGCCGGCGGCGTGGATCGCCGACGCGCTGGCCGAGCACGAGTTCGTCCCCGAAGACGAGCCATACCGGAAGGCGCCGCCGGCACGCTGACGCGGCCCGCCCCCTCGCGCCAGGCGCGATGCGCGGCGCCGCGCACGCGCTGCGCGCAGCGCCGGGCATGATCGCGGCCATGCAACTCTTCGTCGTCGGCGGCGCGGTGCGCGACCGGCTGCTCGGTGAGCCGGTCAACGACCGCGACTGGGTCGCCGTGGGCGCCACGCCAGACGAGATGCTGGCCCTCGGCTACAAGCCGGTGGGCAAGGACTTCCCGGTCTTCCTGCATCCGGTCACCGGCGAAGAAGTGGCGCTCGCGCGCACCGAGCGCAAGAGCGGCCGCGGCTACCACGGCTTCACCTTTCACGCCGCGCGCGACGTGACGCTGGAGCAGGACCTGGCGCGGCGTGACCTGACGATCAACGCCATCGCCGAAGCGCCCGACGGCACGCTCGTCGATCCCTTCGGCGGCCAGCGCGACCTCGCGGCCGGCGTGTTGCGCCACGTCTCGCCGGCGTTCGCCGAAGACCCGGTGCGCCTCTTGCGGCTGGCCCGCTTCGCCGCGCGCTGGCCGCATTTCACCGTCGCCGCCGAGACGCGCGCGCTGCTGGCGCGGCTGGTCGAGGAGGGGGAAGTGGACGCCCTGGTGGCCGAGCGCGTGTGGGCCGAACTCGCGCGCGCGGCCTTCTTGGCCGTGAAGCCGAGCCGCATGTTCGACGTGCTGCGCGAGTGCGGCGCGCTGGCGCGCCTCTTGCCCGAGCCGGCGCTCGACGAGCAGGCGCTGGCGCGGCTCGATCGCGCCGCGGCGCAGCAGGGCCAGGCTCAGGCTTCGCTGGCCGTGCGCTTCGCCCTGCTCGGCTGGCCCGCCGAGGGCGCCGTGGCGCGCGCTGCAGCGAGGTTGCGCGTGCCCGTCGACGTGCGCGCCCTGGCCGAGCTCTTCGCGCGCGAGGCGGCGAGCGTGGCGCAGCTGCCTGCGTCGCCGCTGCGCGCCGATGCGGTGCGAATCCTGGACCTCTTCGAGCGCGCCGATGCGCTGCGCCGGCCGCAGCGCTTCGAGGCGCTCCTTCGCGCCTGCGACTTCGCCGGCGATGGGCCGGTGCCCAGCGCGAAGGCGACTCGCCTTGCCGCCTGTCTTGCCGCCGTGCGCGCCGCCGAGACCAACGCTGCCGCCGAGCAGGCCATCGCCGCGGGCATGCGCGGCGAGGAGGTCGGCCGCGCCGTGCGCACCATGCGCCTGGCCGCGCTCGAAGCCGCGCTCGAGGCCGCGCCCGCCAGCGGGCCTTGAAGCGATGGCGCCCGACGAGGCCACCCGATGACCCTGGCCGAAGGCATCCGCCGCCATGGCTTTCGCAAGTGGTACGAACGCCAGTTGCTGAAGAGCCACGCGCATCTGGTGTTCACGTTCCTGTGCATGGTCGGCGTGTTCGCGGCGCTCGAGTCGATGCGCGGCACCCTGGCGTGGTCCGAGCGCATCGAAGGCATCGCCAGCACCTTGCTGTGTGCCGCGGCCGGCGTGTGGGCGCTCCGGCGCTACCTGCAGCTCCTGCAGCGCGCCGAGCTGGCGGCCCATCAGGCCGAGTGCCCGCAGTGCAAGGCCTACGGGCGGCTGGACCTCCTGCAGTCCGACGCGACCGGCGAACGAGTCACCGTGCGCTGCCGCGGCTGCAGCCACGGCTGGCGCATGGAGATCTGATATGAGTCGGCGCGAGGCAGCAGCCGCGGGCTGCGCTGCGCGCGCTACTGCGTCCTCAGGCTGTCCAGCGGCTGCGGCCGGCCGGTGAGGTAGCCCTGGATCAGGTCGAAGCCGATCTGCCGGCACACCTCGGCCTCGGGTTCGGTCTCGACGCCCTCGGCCAGCGCCATCGAGCCCAGTTCCTTCACCATGCGCACGAGGTCGGCCACCAGCTTCTGCTTGGCCACGCTCGCTTCGTTCAAGCCGTGCACGAGGCCGAAGTCGAACTTGACAAAGTGCGCCGGCACCTCGGCCAGTTCGTTCAGGCGTGCCTGGCCGGCGCCGAAGTCGTCGTAGGCGAAGCGCACCTTCAGGTCGGCCAGCCGCGCGGCGAGTTCGCGCATGCGTTCGACTTCCATCACCGCCGTCTCGTGCACTTCGATGACGAGATCGACGTCGAGGCCCTCGTGCGGCAGCTTCGACAAGGCTTGCAGGAAGGCGGGGTCGAACGTCTCCTGCGGATGCGTGTTGACGAACAGCGTCGAGCCCGGCGCCAGCTTCGCCACCGTGCGCACGCCGTACTCGCGGAAGGCGGTGGAGAGCTCCGCCTCGCGACCCATGCGCGCGGCCAGCGCGAACAGGTGCACCGGCGAGGCCGGCAGTTCGGGGTGCGAGCTGCGGCCCAGCAACTCGAGGGCGAAGCGCTCGCTGCCGAAAGCGCGCACGATCGGCTGCACCGCACCGCCCAGGCCCATGCCGCCGAGCAACTCGCGCAGCTGCTTCTCGTGCGGCACGAAGTGGCCCGACAGCGCGGCGCCGGCCGGCGCGATCATCGTGCGGTCGCCGCCGCTGGTGGTGAGGCCGGTGGTCTCGCCCAGCAGGCCGAGGCGGAATTCGGCGTTGCCGAAGTGCAGGATGTCGTTTTCCTCGAGCACGCGCGCCGCCGCCAGGCGCACGCGGTTGACGTAGGAGCCGTTGGTGCTGCCGAGGTCGGTGAGGAGCAGGCGGCCGTCTTCGGTGGCCGTGAGCACCGCGTGCTGGCGCGACATGCCCGGCGCCTGCAGCGCAAGCTCGTTGCCCGGATCGCGCCCGACGCGGAACGGCAGCACCGCGACCTCGTGCACGGTGTGCGAGCCGTCGGCTGCCACGCCTTCGAGGAACCAGCGGCGCCCCGGTGGCGCCGGGCTCGGCGCGGCGTTCACCGCAGCTTGCATGGCTTCGTTCGCACCCATCTCGTTCGCGCTTCTCGCAGCTTCGCCCTTCGTCCCTCCGCGCAGCCGGGGTATCCGAGAGAGAGGCCCGGCGCGCCTTGCCCTCATCTTACGCGGCACCCCGCTTGCATGTCCGGCACTTCGCCCCCGTTTCTGCGGGGCGGGGCCGGTCCCGGCCGATCCCCCTAGATCAGGAGGCCGATCAGCGAGGCCAGCACGGTGAGCACGACAGAACTGGTCAGCGGCACGAACCACTCGCGGCCGCCGACGCGGAAGCGGAAATCGCCCGGCAGCCGGCCGAGGCCGACCTTGGCGAGCCAGCCCTGCAGCACGTTGAACAGCAGGCAAGCGAGCAGGAAGACGAGCAGCCAGCGCATCGGTAGGCGTGTCGGTGGGCGTGAAGGATTTCGTGGCGTCGCCGCGGTCGCCGGGCATGGCCCTGCACGCCTATAGCGTATGCGTGCGATCGCCTTCGCGAAAGCCGAGCAGCCCCTCGGCCGGCACCTCGATGCCACGCGTGAACGCGAGCACCTTGAAGAGCTCGCCCATTTCGTGTTCGGCGAGGAGCTTCTGCGCCGCGGCGACGGTGCGCAGGTCGGCGCCCTCGAGCAGACCGAGCAGGCCGCAGTTGACGAGGAAGCGCGCCTGCGTCGTGTAGCCGGCCACCTCGACGCCAGCTTCCTGCGCCGCCAGCGCGATGGCAGTGAAGTTCACGTGCGCGGTGATGTCCTTGCTGCCGGTGTCGGCCAGCGGCTCGGTGTCGCTGCGGTGCGCGCGGTGACACATCAGCGTGCCCTGGTGGCGTTGCGGGTGGTAGTACTCGGCTTCGGGGAATCCGTAGTCGATGAAGAACGCCGCGCCGCGCGCGAGCTTGCCTGCCAGCGTGGCGACGAACGCCTCGCCCTGCGGGTGGATCTCCAGCACGGCACCGGGCAGCGCGCGCTCGGCCAGGGGCGGGCGCAGCGCGGTCGGCCGGTCGGCGAAGACGAGAGCGCCGTCGCCTTCGCCGCTGGCAACGTCGCGTCCGGCGACGGCCACGCCGCGCTCGAACCAGTCGCGGCCATCGAAGTGCAGGAGCTTCACCGGCATCGCGTCGAGCACCTCGTTGCCGACGACGGCCGCTTCGATCGGATCAGCGGGCCAGGCATCGAGCCACTGCACCTGCGCTCCGAAGCGCGCCAGGCGTTCGCGCTGCCGCTCGCGCAGCGCGCCGGCCAGTTCGACGATCGAATAGCGGCGCACCGGCACGCCGGCTTCATGCAACGCACTCAGCACTTGCGCCGCCAAGGCGCCGCTGCCGGCGCCGAACTCGACGATCTCGTCGAGGCGCCCCAGGCGCAGCGCCTCGGCCACCTGGCGCGCCAGCGCGGCACCGAAAAGAGGCGAAAGCTCCGGCGCGGTGACGAAGTCGCTGCCGCTGCGTTCGCTTCGCTGTGCGTTCGTGTCACCGCTGGCTGCTCCAGCCGGCAGCGTGCCGAAGATGCCCGCGCCGCCGCGCGCGTAGTAGCCCAGGCCCGGCTCGTACAGCGCCATCGCCATGTAGCGGTCGAAGGGCAGCCAGCCGCCGGCTTCGGCCACGGCCTTGCGCACGCGCTCCTGCAGCAACGCCGATAATTCCGCGGCCCCGGCGTTCATCACGCGCGGCATTGTAGGAAGCATGAGTTCCACCTCCTCCTCTGCGCGCAGCGCTGCATCGGGTCCGCCGGCCGAAGCTCCGGTGGCGCCGGTAGCACTCGTCACCGGCGGCGCGCAGCGCATCGGCCGCGCCATCGCGCGCGAACTCGCCGCGGCGGGCTGGCGCATCGCCGTGCACTACCGGCACTCGTCGGCCGAGGCTGCCGCCCTGGTGCAGGAACTCGGTGCCATGCCTTCGGGCAGCGACGGCGGCGGCGCGCTGAAGGGCGAGCGGGCGGACAACCGCGCCTTCGGTGCCGACCTCGCCGACGAGATCCAGTGCCGCGCGCTCGTGCCGCAAGTCAGGCGCGCGATGGGGCGCATCGACGCGCTCGTCAACAACGCGTCGCTGTTCGAGCACGACAGCGCCGCCGACTTCAGCTTCGCCAACATGGAGCGCCACTGGCGCGCCAACACCGGCGCGCCGCTGCTGCTGGCGCAGGCGCTGCACGCCGCCGGCGGCAGCGTCGTGGTGAACGTGCTCGACCAGAAGCTGTGGAACCTCAACCCCGACCACCTCTCGTACACGCTGTCGAAGGCGGCGCTCGAAGTGGCCACGCGCATGCTGGCGATGGCCTTCGCGCCGCGCACGCGCGTCGTCGGCGTCGCGCCGGGCATCACGCTCACGTCCAACGAAATGAGCGCGGCCGAGTTCGCCGCCGCGCACCGCATGACGCCGCTCGAGCGCGGCTCCACCCCCGAGGACATCGCGCGCGCCGTGCGCTTCCTCGTCACCGAGGCGCCGGCGGTCACCGGCACGACGCTCGTCGTCGACGGCGGCCAGCACCTCGCCGGGCAAGCGCGCGACGTGGTCTTCCTCGCCCGTTCTTCGCTGCACCAGCAGCAGCACTGATCCACCCCGCTCCATGCCGATCTCCAGCACCGAGGCTCCCACCGGCGAGAAGGCCGATGCCCGCAAGGCCGCCTTCGAAGCCAACAAGCTCGCCAAGCGGCTGCACCGCCAGGTCGGGCAGGCGATCGCCGACTTCGAGATGATCGGCGAAGGCGACAAGGTGATGGTGTGCCTGTCCGGCGGCAAGGACAGCCATGCGCTGCTGGACATCCTCATCAACCTGCGCCAGCGCGCGCCGGTGCGCTTCGACCTCGTCGCCGTCAACCTCGACCAGAAGCAGCCGGGCTTCCCCGCCGACGTGCTGCCGAAGTACCTGCAAAGCCGCGGCGTGCCCTTCCGCATCGAGGAGCAGGACACCTACTCGATCGTCAAGAAGCACATCCCCGAAGGGCAGACGATGTGCAGCCTGTGCTCGCGCCTGCGCCGCGGCATCCTCTACCGCGTGGCGAGCGAGCTCGGCGCCACGCGCATCGCGCTCGGCCACCACCGCGACGACATGGTCGTGACGCTCCTGATGAACATGTTCTTCGGCGGGCGCTTGAAGGGCATGCCGCCCAAGCTCGTCAGCGACGACGGCCGGCACGTCGTCATCCGCCCGCTCGCCTACGTCGCCGAGACCGACCTCGAGCGCTTCGCCGAGCAGCGGCGCTTCCCGATCATCCCGTGCTCGCTGTGCGGCAGCCAGGACAACCTGCAGCGCGTGCAGGTGAAGAAGATGCTGCGCGAGTGGGAGCGCCAGTACCCCGGTCGCAGCGACAACATGCTGCGCGCGATGGCGCATGCGGTGCCCTCGCACCTGATGGACCGGAACCTGTACCCGTTCACGACGCTCCAAGCCACCGGCGTGCCCGATGCGGGCGGCGACATCGCCTTCGACGACGAGCCCTGCGGCAGCGAAGGCGCGCCGCTTGCCGCGGCAGGCAGCGGCGATCGAGCCACCGTCGCGCTGCCGCCCACGCGGCGCGGCGCGTCAACCTCCGGCTGGCCTGATGCCTTGCCGATGGAACCCATGGAAGAAAGCGCCCCATGAAGACGTTCGTCGCCGCGATCGTGGCCGCCGCAGCCGTGGCTGCCTCCACGCTGCTGGCCGGCTGCGCCAGCCTGAACTCGGTGACGAGCGAAGTCTCCAGCTTCGGCGAGTGGCCCACCGGTCGCGCGCCGGGCACCTACGCCTTCGACCGCCTGCCCTCGCAGCAGCAGCGCGCTGCCGAGGCCGATGCGCTCGAAGCCGCCGCGCGCCCGGCGCTCGAGAAGGCGGGCTTCAAGCCGGTTGCCGCGGGGGCGGCGCCTGACGTGACCGTGCAGGTGGGCCTGCGCACCACGCGCACCGACTACGGCCCCTGGGCCGACCCGATGTGGTGGCACGGCGGCTTCGGCTACTGGCGGCGCGGGCCGTGGATGGGGCCGTCGTGGTCGATGTCGGTGTACGGCAGCCCGCCGCGCTACGACCGCGAGGTGGCGCTGCTGATCCGCGACCGCGCCAGCGGCAAGCCGCTGTTCGAAGCGCGCGCCAGCAACGAATCGGCCGCCAGCATGAGCCCCACGGTGACGGCGGCGCTGTTCCAGGCAGCGCTGATGGACTTCCCGAAGACGGGGCTGAACCCGCGCCGCGTCAGCGTGCCGCTGTCGCAGCAGCCGTAGCAGCACCAAGAGCGTTAGCGGCCGAGGCGATCAGTTCGTCGCCCGCGACGGATCCACCGCCGTCGCCGCGCCGTTGAGCACCGCGCGCAGGTCGTCTTCCCAGCCCTTGAGCGTCGCCTTCGCGTGCAGCCGCTGCGCCGGCGTGGCCGCGTTGTGCAAGCGCGCGACGAAAGCGCAGTTGTAGTCGGTGAGCTTGACCTGGTAGGCGCGGTAGGCCGGGTCCGGCGAATGCTGGCTGCGTTCGGCCAGCGCCGCGAGGGCGGCGATGCGCTGCTCGCGGCTCGCCTTCTCGGCCAGCAGGCGCCGCGCGGTGGCCAGCGTGTCGCGCTGGCGGCGCTTGCGTTCCTGCATCCACGCCTCGGCGTCGAAGGGCGACGCGGCCACGGCTTCGCTGATGACCTTGCGCTGCGGCTCGTCCAGGCGCCCGTAGACCTGCTCGGCGCGGTCGAGCGCGCGCTTCACGTCGGCGGCCAGGCGCTCTTCCTTGTCCGGCTGCAGGTACTCGCGGCGCATCTCGTCGAGCACCTTCACGTAGCGCTGCTCGAGGTGGCGCAGCTGTTCTTCGCCGATGCCCGGCAGCACGTCGGCAGCCTGCTCGACGGCGCGCGCCAGCGCCGGCGCCAGCGTATCCATGATGCGGCCGTACCACTGGCAGGCGGCCGCAGGCGTCAGCGGCTCGGTGGCGTGCGGCTCGGCGCTTGCCAGCAGCGCGATGTACACGGGAACCTGCGTCTGCCGGTGCCAGGCGAACCAGCGCTCGATCGACGCCTTTACCTGCGGCGTCTGCTCGCTGGAGAAATCCATGTAGCCGTCGAGCCACCACCAGGCGAGCGTGGGCCCCGTGTTGTAGGCCACGCGCAGCGCGCTGCAGCCCGCAAGGCCCAGCAGCGTCGCGAGTGTCAGCCCTCCGATAATCGCCGCTCGCTGGGCCACGGCCCGGCAACGATCGAATGCATTCGACATGGCACTGAACGTCGTCATCATGGCCGCGGGCAAGGGCACCCGCATGAAGTCCGCCATTCCCAAGGTGTTGCACCGCCTGGCCGGCCTGAGCCTATTGCACCACGTGATGGCAACGGCCCACTTGCTCGGCGCGGCGCGCGTCGTCGTCGTCACCGGCCACGGCGCCGAGGCGGTGGAAGCATCGCTCGCCGGCAGCGGCGCCGCCTTCGCGCGCCAGGAACCGCAGCTGGGCACCGGGCACGCGATGCAGCAGGCCTTGCCGTTTCTCGATGCAGCGAACGACACCACGCTCATCCTCTACGGCGATGTGCCGCTGATCACTGCCGCCACGACGAACGAACTGGTGCAAGCCTCGGCCGGCCGCGCGCTGGCGCTGCTGACGGTGCACCTCGACGACCCGGCGCGCTACGGCCGCATCGTTCGCGACGACAAGGGCAACGTGCGTGCCATCGTCGAATACAAGGACGCGAGCGAGGCCGAGCGCGCGATCCGCGAGATCAACAGCGGCATCCTCGCCGCGCCCACGGCGATGCTGGCGCGCTGGGTGAAGGCGCTGACGAACGACAACGCGCAGCGCGAGTACTACCTGACCGACATCGTTGCGATGGCGGTGGCCGAAGGCGTGCCGGTGCCGACGCTGCACCCGGCGAGCGAGGCCGAAGTGCTGGGCGTCAACAGCCCCGTCGAACTCGCCGACCTCGAGCGCCGCTACCAGCGCGCGCGCGCGCAGGAGTTGATGGAAGCCGGCGTGCGCCTGGCCGACCCGGCGCGCTTCGACGTGCGCGGCAAGCTCGCCTGCGGCAAGGACGTCGAGATCGACGTCGGCTGCGTCTTCGAAGGCGACGTGGTGCTCGCCGACGGCGCGCGCATCGGCGCGCACTGCGTCATCCGCGACTCGCGCATCGGCGAAGGAGCGCTGATCCAGCCGTTCACGCACATGGACCAGGCCATCGTCGGCGCGCGCGCCGAGATCGGCCCGTTCGCGCGCCTGCGCCCCGGTGCCGACCTCGGCGCCGAAGTGCACATCGGCAACTTCGTCGAGGTGAAGAACTCGACGCTCGCCGCCGGCGCCAAGGCCAACCACCTCGCGTACCTGGGCGACGCGACGGTGGGCGCGCGTGTCAACTACGGCGCCGGCAGCATCACCGCCAACTACGACGGCGCGAACAAGCACCGCACCGTCATCGGCGACGACGTGCACATCGGCAGCAACTGCGTGCTCGTGGCGCCGCTGACCATCGGCGCCGGCGCAACGATCGGCGGCGGCTCGACGATCACCAAGGGCGCGCCGGCCGGCGAGCTGACCGTGGCGCGCGCTCGCCAGGCCACCGTGCCCGGCTGGCAGCGGCCGAAGAAGGCGCCGAAGAAGTAGCGGCGCGGCGCGCCGGCGCTCTCACCCCTACCCTCTCCCGCCGGCGGGAGAGGGAGAAAGCCCGCTCAGCCGCCGCCGCAGCCACTCGGTCATCTCCGGCTCGGGCATCGGCCGCGCCAGCAGCAAGCCTTGCAGCGCATCGCAGCCGATGCTGCGAACGAACTCGCGCTGCGCTTCGCTCTGCACGCCTTCGGCCACCACCTGCAGCGCCAGGCCGCCCCATCTGCACGATGGCGCGCGCCACCGCCACCGAGCCGGCGTCGTCGGGCAGGCCGGCGACGAAGCTGCGGTCGACCTTCAGCCGGTGCAGCGGCAAGTCCTTCAGGTGCCTGAGCGACGTGGTGCCGGTACCGAAGTCGTCCACCGTCAGCCGCACGCCCATTGCGGCCAGCCGTTCGAGGGCGGCGCACCTCGCGCAGGTCGGCGATGAGCACGCGCTCGGTCATCTCCAGCTCGAGCATCGAGCCGTCGGCGCCGGCAGCTTCCAGCGCCTCGGCGACGCTGTCGACGAAGCCCGGCGCCTGGAACTGCTGCGTCGCCAGGTTCACCGCGACGGGCAAGCGCACGCCGAACT
This sequence comes from Rubrivivax sp., assembly GCA_046348035.1. Lineage (GTDB taxonomy): Bacteria > Pseudomonadota > Gammaproteobacteria > Burkholderiales > Burkholderiaceae_C > Rubrivivax. The sequence continues at coordinate 36,290 of JAXMEZ010000032.1, forward strand.
CGTCGCGCCAGCGCACCGCCGCGGCGAGCGCGTGCCGCAGCACCCAGGCGCCGATCGGCAGGATCAGCCGCCGCGCCTCGGCCAGCGGGATGAACTCGTCGGGCGGCAGCAGCCCGCGCTGCGGGTGCACCCAGCGCACGAGTGCCTCGATGCCCACCACGGCCCCGGCGCCGGCCCCGGCCCCGCCGCCGATGCCGGTGACCGTATCCGGCCCCGGCGGGCGGGCCAGCGCCACCTGCGGCTGGAAGTGCAGCACGAACTCGTCCTGCTTCACCGCCAGCGCCAGCCGGCTTTCGAGCGCGAGTTCGGCCAGCGCCGCCTCGGCCATGCCGGCCTCGAAGAAGCGGCAGCGCGCGCGACCGCCGGACTTGGCGCGGTACATCGCCTGGTCGGCATGCTGGATCAGCTCGGCCGAGGTGGCGCCGTCTACGGGGAACATCGCCACGCCGATCGAAGGCGTCACCGAGATCGACACCCGCCCGGCCGCTTCCAGCGGCTCGCCGATGGCCGCCAGCAGCCGCGCCGCCACTTCGCCCACCGCCGGCGCGCCGGCGCGCGGCGCCAGCAGCACGAGGAACTCGTCGCCGCCGAAGCGCCCAACGAGATCGCCCACGCGCAGTGCGTCGGTGATGCGCGCCGCCACCGTCTTCAGCAAGGCGTCGCCGACCGCGTGGCCGAGCGAATCGTTGACGCGCTTGAAGTGGTCGAGGTCGATGAACATCAGCGCCAGCGACTGGCCGCTGGCGCGCGCCTCCTCGAGCCGCCGCTCCAGCCGCTCGGTGAACGCGAGGCGGTTGGGCAGGCCGGTCAGCGCGTCGTGGTGCGCCAGGTGCTGGATGCGCCGCTCGGCTTCGAGGCGGTCGCGCAGGTCGCGCACGAGCGTCAGCCGCTGCGGCTCGCCCTGGTGGTGCATCGTGCGCACGATGAACTGAACGGGGATGCGCGTGCCGTCCTTGTGCATCGCCACGCTGTCGTAGCGCGTGTCGGGCGCGGCGGCGATGACCGAAGCCACCTTCTGCTGCGCCTCGGGGGCGATGAACTCCAGCGTCAGCCGCCCGAGCATCTCCTGCAGCGTGTAGCCGAGCAGGTTCAGCAGCGGCGGGTTGACGTCGGTGATGTAGCCGCCCTTGTGGAAGACGATGCCCTCGTCGCTGGCGTGCATGAACTTCGCCAGCCGCTCCTCGCTCTCGCGCAGCGCCGCCTCGGCGTGGCGGTGGTGCGTGATGTCGGCGATCTGCACGAAGGCGCCGACGCTGGCGCCGCGACCGTCCACGTGCGGCAGCAGGCGCACTTCGACGATGCGGCGCACGCCGTCGGCGCCGGTCATCTCGCGCTCGTAGACGGCGCTCACCTGCTCCTCGACGACGCGCCTGCGGTGCGGCTCGATCAGCGCCGCCGTCGGCGCGCCGATGATCTCGTGCAGCGGCCGGCCGACGATGCCCTGCTCGTCGGCGAAGCCGAACATCTCGGCATAGCGGCGGTTGGCGATGCGGCAGGTGTTGCCCGCGGCTTCGTAGTAGGCGATGGCCACCGGCACCGTGTTGGCCAGCAGGCGCAACAGCGACAGCTCGGCGCGCAGCGCTTCGGCGTCGGCCGGTTCGGCGGCGCCGACCGCAACGGCGCCGTCACGCGCGTTGCCCGCATCGATGCCTGCGGCCGGACGCGGCGCATCGGCTGCGGGGACTTCGCGCTTCATGGCGCCGGCCCCCGTTCCAGCACGTCGGCGGCCAGGCACAGGTCTTCCCAGGCGCGCGCCTTGTCGGGCAGGTTGCGCAGCAGATAGGCCGGGTGGTAGGTCACCACCAGCGGCACGCCTTCGTAGCGGTGCACGCGGCCGCGCAGCCTGCCCACCGGCTCGCTGCTGCGCAGGAGTGCCTGCACCGCGAAGCGGCCCATCGCCAGCACGATGCGCGGGCGCACGAGCTGGATCTGGCGCACGAGGAAAGGCTCGCAGCGCTGCATCTCCTCGGGCTGCGGGTTGCGGTTGCCCGGCGGGCGGCACTTCAGCGTGTTGGCGATGAAGACGCGCCGCGCCGGGTCGCCTTCGGCGCTGCGCGCCAGGCCGAGCGCGGCCAGCATCGAGTCGAGCAGCTGCCCGGCGGCGCCGACGAACGGTTCGCCCTTCGCGTCTTCCTGCTCGCCCGGCGCTTCGCCGACGATCATCCAGTGCGCTTGAGGATGGCCGACGCCGAACACCGTCTGCTTGCGCTTCTCGCACAGCGTGCAGGCGCGGCAGGCAGCGACCGCGTCGCGCAGGCCGGTCCAGTCGAGGGTGGCGATGTCCGCTGCGAGCACCGAAGCCGGCGCGATAGGCGCCGGCGCGCGAGCGCGTGTTCGCGGCCGGGTGGGCGCCGCCGGCGTTGCCCGTAGCCGCAGGCGCTGCAGGCGAAGTCGATGCCGCAACCGTGTCCGGCGCATTGGCCGACACCGGCGCTGGCGCGGACGCTCGCCGCCACCGGCGCAGCCGCCGGCACCGCGAGCGTGGGCTGCCACACGCGCAGCCCCATCTCTTCGAGCATCGCGCGCCGGCGCTCACTCCACGGCATCGGCGCCTCCCGTGCCGGCAGCGGCCTCGCCCTGCGCCGGCATATCGTGCAGCACGCGCCGCATCAGCACCGCGTCTTCGCGCCCGCGCAGGCCGGGGTAGTAGCCGCGGCGCAGGCCCACCTCGTCGAAACCACGCCGCGCGTAGAGCGGCGAGCGCGCGCGAGTTGCTGGCGCGCACTTCGAGCCACACCTGCGCCAGGCCGCGCGCGCGCGTGCGCCAGCACCGTCTCGAGCAATGCCGAACTGTGGCCGCGCCCTGGCCGGCCGGCGCGATCGAGGTTCAGCAGGTGCAGCTCATCGACGCCGTCCATCGCGATGAAGTAGCCGGCGATGCGGCCCTCCTCGCCTTCGAGCACCTCGGCAAGATGGCCGGCGGCGAGCGAATCGACGAAGTTGCCGTGCGTCCACGGGTGGCCGTAGGCCTGCACTTCGATGGTTAGCACGGCGCCGAGATCGGCCAGCGTCATCGGCCGTCGCCGCAGCGCGGGCAGCGCTGTCCGCGCCGCGATGCGGACCGCTTTCAGCCACCATGCGCGGCTCGCGCGGGCTGTGGCCGGCGGCTCGTGCGGCATCGGTGCCGCCTGACGCACCGGCCGCGCTCGCTGCGCGTGCAGCACGCTCCGCGGTCGTGAGCGCCACCTTGTCGCGCAGGTACAGCGGCAGCGCCTGCGCCGCGTCGATGCCTTCGCCGGCAGCGAAGGCGCGCTGCGCCAGCCGCAGCAGCGCAGAAGCACGATCGGTCTCGCCGCTGCGCACGATGGCACCGGCTGGCGAGCTCAGTCGCGCGCCGAAGGCGGCCAGCGCCGAACCGGCGAGGCCGCGCAGTGCGGCGACTGCATCGACCTGCGCGTTCCACGATGCCAGCGTGTACAGCGCCGGGGCATGGAGCGCGCGCCACCCGGCTGCGCCGACGGGCGTGGCCGGGCCGCCGATGCGTTCATACACCGCGCCGTAGACCTCGTCCATGCGCGGCGTCCATCGCCACCGCCACGGTCGCCGGTGCCGGCAGTTCGTCCGCTATGCCGAAGGCGTCCTCGGCAACGACGAGCAGATTGTCAAGCGGAACGAGCGGCCGCTCGAGGCCGAAGCCGAGGCCTTGTGCGACGGCGCAGCTCGTGCGCAATCCGGTGAAGGCGCCCGGCCCCCGCCCGAAGGCGATGGCGTCGAGATCGGCAAACGCGAGTCCGGCGCGCGCCAGCACCTCCTCGATGAGCGGCACCAGTTGCGCCGACGCAGCCGCGCCGCCCGGCGCATTGACGGCATGCGCGCCGAGCGGGCCGGCAGCAGCGACGGCCAGCACTTCGGTGCTGGTGTCGAAGGCGAGCAAGCGCGCGGGCGTGGCGATGCTCATCGTGCCTCGGTCTCCACCGCACGGCGCCGCAGCGGCAGCACGCCGCTGCCCACCAGCAGCCCCAGCGTCACCAGCGCCAGCCCCGCGAGGGCCGACGCCGCCAACGGCTCGCCCAGCACCGGCACCGCCGCCAGCGCCGCCAGCGGCGGCACGAAGGCGGTGAACATCGTCGCGCACCGGCCCGTAGTGCGCCACCACCTGCGTGAAGGCGATGCCGGCCACGAGCATCGACAGGCCGCCCTGGTAGACGGCCTGGAACGCGATCTCGGCCACCGGCGCCGCGGCCAACCGGCTGTGCACCACACCGGCCAACACTGCCAGCGCATACGCGGAGGCCGCGAGCACGAACGTCACCAGCGCCACCGCTGCCGTGGCAGCCCCCGCGCCGACACGCCAACGCCGGCACAGCTCGCCGTACCGCGCCCACGTGATGCTGGCGCAGACGAAGAGCGCATCGCCGCGCCACGTCTTCGCGCCGGCCGCCAGCGCCTCGAACAGGCTCGAGCCGGCCACGGCCACGCCGCCGGCGAGGATCAGCGCCAGGCCGGCCACGCGCGCCAGCGTCAGCCGTTCGCCCAGCAGCACGAGCGCGCCGACGGTGCTCCACAACGGCAGGCTGCCCGGCAGCAGCACGGCCGCGTGCGCCACCGGCGCGAGGAAGAAGCCGTGGTACGCGAGCAGGCAGTAGCCGATGCCGCCGCTGGCGCCGAGCGCCAGCGCGCGAACGAGGGCGGCGCGGCGCATCGCCGCTGTTGCGTCGGCTGTGGCGACTTCAGCGCTTGCGTTCGACGACACGCGGCCGGCGAGCCCGCGGACGAGCGCCTCGCGATACCGCCACGCGAAGGGCAGCACGACGAGGCCGGAGAAGACGAAGCGCAGCCAGGCGATGTCCAGCGGCGTCAGCGTTGCGCGCGCACTGCCGCGTGCGACGAGGATGAACGTGATCCAGATCAGCAGCACCGTGACCGCGGCGGCGCGGGCGAGGCCGGCCGGCGACAGCGTTGACGCGAAGCGAGCCGAAGACGCCGATGCAGCCGAAGAACGGGCAGCGGCCCAAGAGGTGGATGAAGCCGGCGAGGCTGAAGCAGCCGAAGACGCCGAAGGAGCCCGCGCAGCCATGAGGAAGTTTAGCCGTGCGATCATCACCGCCCTGTCGTCCTTGCAGCGCGTTGGCGTGCCATCGGCGAGCGCGACGCGCCACAGCCGAACCGCACGCCATGATGATGAACGCTCCGAACTGGGCCGAGGCACTGGGCTACATCGCCGCGCTGCTGACCACCTCGTCGTTCATGCCGCAGGCGCTGCTGACGCTGCGAACGCGCGACGTGAGCGGCATCTCGCTGGCGATGTACAGCGCCTTCACCGCCGGCGTGGCGATGTGGCTCGCCTACGGCATCGCCATCGGCGAGTGGCCGGTGATCGTGGCCAACGCGGTGACGCTGGGGCTCGCGGCGACGATCCTTGCCATCAAGCTCAGCGTCGAGCGCGAGCGGCGCGCCGCAGCGGCGGCTGCCGCGGCAGAGTCGCTGCCGCCCGGCGCACCCTAGAATGGATTGCGCTGCGCGCGCGAGATGGCGAGGTAGGCGAGTTCGGACTGCCCGCGCGAGCCGAGCAGGTACGCGCCCGACCACAGCCACGTGTTGGCGGTGGCACCGGTGACCAGCGTGGCACTGGTGCACTGCGGCGGCGGCGTGGCGCAGGCCGCGGCGATGGTGTTCTCGATGGCGTAGCTGGCCGGCGAGCGGTTCATGCCGAGGATGCGCTGGTCGGTCTGCGCCAGCGCGACGAAGCGGCCGTCGATGAGGATCGTCACGCCGAGCGATTCGTTGAACGCCGCCGAAAGCCGCGACAGCACGCCGCCGCGGTCTTCGCCTTCGTGTGCCGCGGCTTCGCTCACGGCGTAGGGCGTGTAGCCCATGTCGGGGATGTTCGAGACGACGACCTTGCTGCCCAGCGCCACCAGGCGGTTGACGACGAGCGCGGTGCGGCGGCCGCGATCGCGCGCCTCGGCGACGAGCGCTGCCTCGTTGCTGCCGTCGTAGCGGCCGTACAGCTCGACGATGTCGTTGACGCCCACCAGCAGCGTGGAGATGTCCTTGTCGGCGAAGCCGCCGCCGGCGATGCGGGCGTCGATCTGCGCTTCGACCTCCTCGACGCGGGCGCCCGGCGCGGCGTAGTTCACCGCCTTCACCTCGAGGCCGTTCGGGTTGCACTCGGCGAACGCGAAGCCGTAGGCGGAGGCCAGCGACTGCACCCAGTTCGGCTGCAGCGTGCAGTCGAAGTGGTCGTCGCTGGTGTCGTCGGCGGTGCCGTTGTTGTTGATGCCGTTGATGCCGTAGTTGTGGCCGTCGGCGGTGAGGACGCTGGCCTCGTCGCCGAAGGCGAAGATGCGCCGCGGCACGAACGGGTCGTAGGCCGAGGTGCCGCCGCCGCAACTGGCGAGAAGGAACAGCGCCGCGGCCGCCGCGGCAGCTTTGGCGGCGAACAGCGCCGCGCGCAGGCTCTGCGACAGCCGGGCAAGGCGGAAGGGAAGCGCGGGCACGACGAGCA
>JAXMEZ010000033.1:0-40928 GCA_046348035.1 Rubrivivax sp.
CGGCGTTGAAGCGCACGACCGCGAAGTCGCTGTTCACCGTGCCGCCGCCCGGGGGCACCACTTCGGCGACGACGACGAACTTGCCGTCGGCCTGGCGCGTCATCGCGTGCAGCAGGTCGTCGCCCGTGCCCACCACCGCCGAGGCGATGCTGCCCAGGCAACACACCTGGCCGCGCGCGCCCACGCGCACGAGCACGATGCGCCGCGCGGTGCCGAGCGGGAACACCGGCGCCCAGGCCGAGGTGGCGACGACGAAGCTGTCGTCGGCGAGCATCGCCAGGTCGACATCGGCGGTCACGCCGCCGCGCCCGCTGCCCAGCAGTACGCCCGGGTCGAACACCGAGTAGCCGGCGTAGGCGTCGCCGAAGTTGCTCGCGATCGGCGGGTCGTCGCGGTCGATGTGGCCGTCGGCCTTCCAGCGCGCCAGGCCCACGCCGTCCTCGCCGATCGACACCGTGTTCGACACCGCGCCGGCCAGCACCACCTTGCCGGTGCTCTGCACGCCGGCGGCGTAGGCGAAGTTGTTGGTGGCGCCGATGCGCACGGTGGAACTGGCCAGGCCGCCGTTGAAGGTGGCGTCGGGCGTGCCGTCGGCGTTGAAGCGCGCGATCGCGAAGTCGTTCTTGATGCTGCCTTCGCGCACGCCGGCGTGTCCGATGAGCACGATCTTCCCGTCGGCCAGCACGAGCGCCTGGCGCGCCACCTGGTTGGCGCCGGTGCCGAGCACCGCGTAGGGGTCGACGGTGACCAGGCCGCCCGTGCCGAACGCGAGGTCGGGCGCGCCGTCGGCGAGGTAGCGCGCGAGCGCCATCTGGTTGAAGCTGCCCACGCGCGCGGCGCCGGTGACGAGGATCTTGTCGTCGGCCTGCACCGTGAGGCCGAGCGCCTCGGTGCCCGAGACGGTGCGAAAGCCGATCGTCACCTTGCCGCCCGTGCCGAAGCTCGCATCGAGGCTGCCGTCGGCGAGGTAGCGCGCGAGTGTCGCGTTGGCGAGCACGAGGATCCTGCCCGTGCTCTGCAGCGCCACCGCGTTGGCGCCGGTCGGGATCGACGCGTCGAACACCTTGCCGCCGGCGCCGAAGCTGGCATCGAGCGCGCCGTTGGCGGCGAGCAGTGCGCAGTCCACTCGAATGCCGGTCACGTCGGCGCCGGCGATGGTGCCCGCGCCGCTGCTCACCGTGCACACCTGCGCCGGGTTGGTCGGCTGCGCCAGCACGCGCACGTCGTAGGGCACGGTATCGAGCAGCCGCTCGGCGAACGTGAAGGGGCCGTCGGCGCCGGGCATGAGGTTCGAGAAGCCGGGGCCGCCGAGCACGAGGCCGCTGCCCGCGAGGCCGTTGACGGTGCCGCCGACGGAATAGGTCTGCACGCCGACCTGCGGCACGTCGTCGATCGTGATCTGCGCCGTGGTCACGGCGCCGAGCCGCGCGCCGCCGCTGGGCTCGCTCAAGGTCACGGTCAGCGTCTCGGCCGCTTCGGTCTCGGCGTCCCAGGTGAGGGGCACGCGCACCAGGCGCGGCAGGTCGTCGCCGTCGGCGAAGGTGACCACCTGGTCGAGCGCGCCGTAGTCGGCGCCGGCGCGCGCCGTGCCGTCGGCGGTGCGCAGGTGCACGCTCACCTCGCCTGGGCGGCCGTCGAGGCGGTGCACCCACACCCAGGCGGCACCGGTGCTCTCCGGCGCGGCGAACGCCGAGCGCAAGAGCGTGATCTGCCCCGGCCCGTTCCAGCGCGCCGCAGCGAACACGGGGTCGAGCGCGACCGGCTCGAGGCCATCGACTTCGAGCTGGATGCCGCCGGTGGGGTCGCGCGGGTCGCGAAACGCCGCCAGCGCATAACTCTCGCGCTGGCGGCCATCGACGGCGTGCGCCTTGACCTCGATGCGCAGGTCGAAGTCGCCGCCCACCGGGATCGAAGAGAGGTCCAGCGTCACGCGCAGCGGCTCGCGCAGCTTGGCGTAGAAGTGCACCTGGGAGCCGTCGCCGGTCTCGTCGTGCGTGATGTCGAACTTGTCCGCGGTCCACACCGCCAGCGGCCCGGCGCCGACCGCGGTGAACTCGTCGCCCCAGCCGGCGCGATAGCCGCTTGCGGTGCCCCAGGCGGTCTGCCGCACCAGCTCGCGCGGCGGATCCTCGGGGCGCGCGGCGGGCACCTCGACGCGCAACGAGAACAAGACCTGGGTCAGCAGGTCGCGCTCGCACGGCGCGGGCGGGTGGCAGGCCGGCGGTGCTTCGGTGTGATCCGAAGCGATCAGCTCGACGCGCGAGATCACGAAGCCGAAGCTGGCGCCTTCGCGCACCTTGCGAAAGCGCTGGCTCTGCGTGAAGCGCGCGTAGCCGCCCACCGGGGTGCCGAGCGCGAGCCCGGTGCCCGGGTTGTACGGCGACTCGGCATCGATGCCGTAGACCGCGCCGTCGGGCGTGGAGAAGATGTTCCCGTCGGCCACGTGGTTGGCGTTGCCGAACAGGATGTCGTGGAACGACTCGACGCCGCCGAAGGTCTGCTGGCGCTCCAGCGTGCCGCCGAACTGCGCGCCTTGCGCGAGCGAGGTGTGCCCGACGTCGGGTGCTTCGGCGAGGGTGACGAGCGCGAACTCCCACTCGCGCCAGGGCGCCGAGAGCGGCGCCGCGGCCGGGGGCAGCGCCACCTGCGCGAACGAGAAGCCGCTCACCGGCGCCGTCATCGCGGCACCGTCGACGGCGGCGGCGGGCAGCGCCTGGTAGCCGGCCAGCGCGGCGTCGGTCTTGTACAGCGTGGGTGTCGCGCCCGCGCCCGGCAGCAGCGCCGGATCGAACGGCACCTTGATCGTCACCGGCAGCGCGAAAGCCAGGCCGTGCGGCAGGAACTCGTAGGTGGGCCCGAGCGCGGTCGTCCCCGAAGGCAGGGCAGGCGCGCCGGCGGCGGCCTTGCGCACTTCGATCGTGACCGCGGTGCTGAGCGCGCCGGCGGGCACCACCACCTGGGCGCCATCGGGGCCGGCCACCGTGCCGCCGGCCGGGCCGACGAGCGTGCCGGCCGCGGGCGGCGGCGGGTCGTCGCTGCCGCCGCCGCAGGCCAGCAACATGGCCGTTAGCGTGGCCGCCAGCGTGGCCGTGAATGCGGCCCTGATTGCGGCCCTGATTGCGGCCACCAGCGTGAACGTCGGCCACTGCACGATGTTCATCGTTCGCTCCCTTCGGATTCGCGCGCGGCATCTGGCCCGCCGTGCCTGCTTTGGGCGGCGCTGCTGCCGACTCTGTGCCCGCCGTGCCCGCTGGGCCCGATCGGCGGCGCCGAGCGACGCGCGGGCGAGGAATTCCCGTCAGCCGCGTCGCATCGTCGAAATGCAGCGGCTCCTCCTCGCCGACGCCGCGCACCGCGGCGTGAAAGCCGCCTTCGCGTTGCCACACGCGGACCAGGAACAAGCCGATCTCGTCCACCTGCGCCGACCGCCGCTTCGCCAGCGCAGCCCTGCTGCCAGAGGAGCGCGAAGCTACGCGCGGGGGCGTTTCCCCGGCGTTTCCCCGCCGACGGGCTGCGTCGAAATCATCCTCGCTCACGCCCTCATCGAGTGGGGTGATCCGCTCGATCTTCGCCAGCCAGTCGCAGCGCTGACTGAATGACGGCCGGCGACAGGAAGTAGCCGTCGGCGACCAGCGAATCGAGGAGTGGAGAGATGGCATCGACCAGCCCGGCGCGGCGCGCAACCGCCAGCACGCCGGCGACGCCGAGGATCTCGAGTTGAACGCGGCGCGCCGCCTCGCGCGCCCTGGAAGTCGTCGAGCAGCAGCAGCGTGGCGACGCCCGCGCCCGCGCAGTCGCATCGCCCAGAGGATCGACTCGATCTCGCCGGCCCCGAGGCCCGTGAGCCCGAACTCCAGCGGATCGTTCGCTTCGAACGACACGGCCTGCACGCGCAGCCACCCTTGCGCGATGGCCGGGCGCACGCGCTCCGCGTCGGCAAAGTCGCCGCCTTCGAGCACTTCGCGCGCCACCGCGTCGGCCAGCGCCACTTCGTCGAAGAGTGCGCGCAGCAGCTCCAGCCTGTCGAGCCGGGCCAGCGCGATCAGCGGCCCGGCGTCGGCGATGACGATCCTCGAAACCGTCATCGGCGGCGACGACCGCGCGTTGCGCCCCGCTCCGCGAGCAGGCGTTCGGCCAGCGCCGCCTCGGCGCTGAGGTCGCTTGGCGCGGCATCGGCCACCGGGATGCCCAGCGCGGACAAGAGCCGCAGCATCTCGCCGACCGTGGGCCCGGCCACGTTGGCAGCCACCGAGATCGACACCTGGCGTTCGCGAAACAGCGCCACCGCGATGGCCTCGCGCGCGTGCTCGAAGTCCGGAATGCCGGCGAGCTGATCGATGCCGATCAGCACGGCGTCGGGCCGGTCGCGATTGAGCACGACCACCGGCGCGCGCCGCGCCGCGCGCAGGGCCTCGGACGGGTTGGACTTGAGCTGGCGCACGTTGACGACCTGCACGATGTTCCCTCACGCTGTAGGAACATCGATTCTACGGGTGCGCGCTGCCGCGCGACTTCGCTTCGAACGCGTGCGGCTCGAACACCTTCGCGCAGGCCTCGTCGACGCCGAATGCTTCTTCCTGCGGCGCCTCGGCGGCGGAGCCCAGCGCGCGCAGCCAGCGGCGTGCACGGGCGGGAACGGCGGCCTCGGCGCTGTTGTCCGCGGCAACGGCGCGCCACACGCGGGCCGCAGCCGCCGCATCGCCCGCGGCGCGCAGCAGATCACCGTAGTACAGCAGCGCGTTCAGCCGGTCGCTGCGGAAGTCGCTGTGCTCGTAGGTGCGCACCAGAGCGCGCAGGCGCTCGAGCGCTTCGGCCAGGTGCCCGCGGCGCGTTGCCAGCAGCGCAAGCCGGCACTCGATGGCCAGCTCGTTCTGGCGCTGCTCGAGTTCGCGGGCGAGGCGCAGCGCGGCCAGCAGTTCGCGCTCGGCGGCGTCCAGCTCGCCCAGTTCGAGGTGGCTCAAGCCGAGACTCATCTGCGCGTGCATGCGCGACGCCGACGCCGTGCCGTGCCGGCGGTGCAGCGCCACGGCCTCCTCGGCGTGGCGCTTGGCCAGCTGCCACTCGTCGCGGTGCCCGTGCAGCCCGGCGATGAATTCGAGGATGCGCGCGATGCCCTCGGGCTGGTCCAGCTCGCGGTAGATCGCCAGCGCCTGCTCGAAGTGGCCGAGCGCCGCCGCGTCGTCGCCACGGCGCGTGTGCAGGATGCCGAGGTTGCTGTGCGCATCGGCGATGCGGCGCCGATCGCCGATGCGGTGCGCCAGGCGCAGCGCCTCGGTGCAATGGCCCAGGGCCTGGTCGAGCTGGCCGCTCATCGCCGAACACGCCGCCGCGGCCGAGGCCGAGCGCAGTTGCGCCACGTCGTCGCCGGCGGCGCGGGCGAGCGGGCCGCCTGCGAGCGCCAACTCGAGGCCGCGCTGCAACTCGCCGCGCTGGAAATGGAACCACGCCAGCGCCGCTGAGACGCGGCCGCGCGCACGCACGCCGAGCGAGGGCAACTGCAACGCACCGGCGAGGCAACGGATGCCTTCGCTCGGCCGCCCCGCCTCGGAGAAGTGCAGCGACAGCGGCGGCGCCAGCGCCGCCAGCACGTCGGAGGCGGCATTTTCGAGCGCCCATTGCCAGGCAGCCACGCAATTGGCCCGTTCGCGCGCACCGCGCGCCCCACCGCGGCCGGCCCGGCTGCGGCCTCGCGCACGAGCTGTGCGGCCAGCACTTCGGCCAGGCGCCGCTCGAGCCCGCGCAGCCGTTCGGGCTCGGCCGCCAGCCGTTCGTGCGCGAACGCGTGCACGAGCGGGTGCAGCGCGAAGCGGCCGTTCTCGTTCACCGCGAGCAGGCTCTTGTCGGCGAGCGACGACAACACCGGCAGCGCGACCTCGGCCACCAGCGCGCGCGCCCCTGCCGCGGTGAAGCCGCCGGCGAACACCGACACCGCCGTCAGTGCCTGGCGCTGCGCCGGCGCCAAGAGCCCCCAGCTTCGCTCGAGCAGGGCGCGCACGCTGCGATGTTCGGGCTGGCGCCGGCGGCGTGCCGTGCGCGGCGTCGCGCGCGAGGATGTCGATCGAGTGGCGCAGCTCACGCGCGATCTCTTCGGGCGGCAGCAGCCGCACCCAGCCCGCGGCCAGCTCGATCGCCAGCGGCAGCTCAAGTCGACCGCATCGAGCACCGCCAGCACCTGCGGTAGTGCCGGCGCAGCTCGAAGCCGCGTTGCGCTGCGCGCGACCGCGCGTCGAACAGGCGCACCGCGTCGAAGCTGGCGGCGGCGTCGAAGTCGCGGCTGTCTTCATCGGGCAGCGCCAGCCCGGCGAGCGGCAGCAGCCACTCGTCCGGCAGATGCAGCCGCTCGCGCGAGGTGACCAGCACTTTGAGCGTTCGGTGCCCGTGCAGCAGCCGCTCGACGTTGGCGGCCAGGCCCTCGAGGTGCTCGGCGTTGTCGAGCACGACGAGCGGCGGCTCGGCAGCCAGGTGCACCAGTACGCCGACGGCGTCGCGCCGTTCGTCGAGATCGAAGCCGAGCTGCTGCGCGAGCCGCCCGAGCGCCGCCGCTGCTGTGGGCAGGTCTTGCAGCTCGATCCACAGCGCAGAGCGCCCGGCCGCCACGCGGCGCGCCAGGCTGCTCTTGCCGCTGCCGCCCGGGCCCACGAGCGTCAAGAGGCGGCAGTCGGCGCGCGCGAGCATGAGGCGGATCTCGGCCAGTTGCTGGCGCGGCCGATGAACGCCTCGCGGGTGGGTGAAGGAGCCGCGGCGGCAGGACAGGTGCAGCGGGCGCAGCGGGCGGAGCGGCCGAAGCGGGCCGCGATTCGGCAGCGGCCGCCGCCGGCCGCCGCGCCACCGCGGGCGGCGCGGCGAACAACGTCGCGCAGCGCGCGCGAAGGTTCGACGCCGAGCGCTTCCATCGTTGCCGGCAAAGGCGTCGTAGCGCTGCGCCTGCGCTGCTCGCCTCGGCGCCAGATCGGCTTGGAGCGCGCGACGGGCGAGCGCGTCTTCGTCGAAGGCATCGACCTCGAGCAGCCGCTCGGCGATGGCGAAGCGCGGCGCGGACTCGGCGGTGTACAGCAACAGCCGCTCGGCCGCCTGGCGCCAGGCCGCGTCGAAGCGCCGGCGCTCCTCGCCAGCCAGCGTGTAGGCGTCGTTGGCGGCGTCGTCCAGGCCGGCCATCAGCACGCCGCGGCGCAAGGCCAGGGCTTCTTCGAGGCGGTCGTGCTTCAGCGCCGTTCAACGCCTGCACGTCGCAGGCGACGGCCCAGCGCAGCGCATGATCGTTGGCCTCCAGCGTCTCGGCACCCGCGACGGCGTGCGTGCGGTGGATCACCTTGCGCAGGTTGCGCCGCGCCTCGGTGTTGCCTTGCTCGGGCCAGCGCCGCGATCTCGTCGCGCGCGAGCCACTCGCCTGCGCAAGCCGAGCATCGCCAGTAGCCGGAAGTGGCGCTCGGGGCCGAAGGGCGTCTCGACTTCGGCGTGCAGCGCCGGGCTGCCGAGCAGCGTGAGGCGGATGTCCAACGCAGCGGACCGGGGAACGGGCCGAGCCCCCAGCGGAGGCACGGCCCACCGCACTCAAGGGCTCGAGGCGAGCTGCCGCTCCAGATCGTGCAGCACCTCGTAGCACGGCAGCACCTGCTTCACGCTGGCGTTGGGCTCGCGCCCTTCGCGGATGGCGGCGAAGAACTCGCGGTCCTGCAGCTCGATGCCGTTCATCGACACGTCGACGCGGCTCACGTCGATCTTCTGTTCCTTGCCGTCGACCAGGTCGTCGTAGCGGGCGATGTAGGTGCCGGTGTCGCCGATGTAGCGGAAGAAGGCGCCGAGCGGCCCGTCGTTGTTGAACGACAGGCTCAGCGTGCAGATGGCGCCGCCTGGACCTTGAGCTGGATGCTCATGTCCATGGCGATGCCGAGCGCCGGGTGCATCGGCCCCTGCACCGCGTTGGCCTTCACGATGGGGCTGCGCGCCTGGTACGCGAACAGGTCCACCGTGTGCGCGGCGTGGTGCCACAGCAGGTGGTCGGTCCAGCTGCGCGGCTGGCCGAGCGCGTTCATGTTGGTGCGGCGGAAGAAGTAGGTCTGCACGTCCATCTGCTGGATGTTGAACTCGCCGGCGGTGATGCGCTTGCGCACCCACTGGTGGCTGGGGTTGAAGCGGCGCGTGTGGCCGCACATCGCCACCAGGCCCGTGTTCTTCTGCATCTGCACGACGCGGTAGGCGTCGCGCAGCGAATCCGCCAGCGGAATCTCGGCCTGCACGTGCTTGCCCGCCTTCATGCAGGCGATGGCCTGCGCGGCGTGCATCTGCGTGGGCGTGCACAGGATCACCGCCTGCACGTCCTTGTTGGCAAGGACGTCATCGAAGTTGTCGGTGGCCTGGGCGATGCCGTACTTCGCCGCCACCTCCTTCGTCTTGCCCAGCTCGCGGCTCATCACGCTGACGACTTCGACACCCGGGATGTTCTTGATGGCGTCGAGGTGCTTGATGCCGAAGGCGCCGGCACCGGCCAGCGCCACGCGGATCGTCTTGCTCATGCGTTCTCCAGGATCAGATGGCCCACGGCCGTATTCGAGGCCGGCACGTGGAAGAAGCGGTGCGCGACCTTGGGCGCCTTGCCGCTGCCGGCCACGTCGCTCATCGCGCCGCGCGCGATCAGCCACATCACCAGCTCGATGCCTTCCGAGCCGGCTTCGCGCACGTACTCGATGTGCGGCATGGTCGACAGTTCGGCCGGGTCGGCGATCAGGCGGTCGAGGAAGCGGTTGTCCCACTCGGCGTTGATGAGGCCGGCGCGCGGCCCCTGCAGCTGGTGGCTCATGCCGCCGGTGCCCCAGATCTGCACCTTGAGCGGCTCGTCGTAGCTCTCCACCGCGCGGCGGATCGCCTGGCCGAGCTGGAAGCAGCGCCGGCCCGAGGGCACCGGGTACTGCACCACGTTGACGGCAAAGGGGATCACCGGGCAGGGCCATGCCTGCGGCTGCCCGCACATCAGCGACAGCGGCACGGTCAGGCCGTGGTCGACGTCCATCTTGTTGACGATGGTGAGGTCGAAGTCGTCCTGGATCACGCTCTGCGCGATGTGCGAGGCGAGCTCCGGATGGCCGATCACCTTGGGCACCGGCCGCGCGCCGTAGCCTTCGTCGGCGGGCTGGAACTCGGCCGCGCAGCCGATCGCGAAGGTCGGGATCATCTCCAGGCTGAAGGCCGTGGCGTGGTCGTTGTAGACGAGGAAGACGACGTCGGGCTTGTTCTCGGCGAGCCAGCGCTTGCTGAACTCGTAGCCCGAGAAGACCTTCTGCCAATACGGCTCGGCCGTCTTGCCGAGGTCAAGCGCGGCGCCGATGGCGGGCACGTGGCTCGTGTAGACGCTGGCGGTGATGCGGGCCATGAAAGAGCTTCCTCGATCGATCAGAGGCCGGGCTTGGCCGCGCTGCCTTGCGGCTGGCGGTGCGGCTGCGCGTTGCCGCTCTCGCCGGTGCGGCGGTTGCCTTCGGGGCTGCGGCCGCCGCCGACCATCATGTCGCGGTACTCCTCTTCGGTCATGCCGGTCATCGAGCCGGCCATCTGCTGGAAGCTCTTGCCGTGCGTGGCGCCGAGCTTGGCGAGGAAGTAGATGTTGCCGCCCTCGGCGATGCAGCGGTTGAGGTCGCGCGCCAGCACGGCGGCTTTCTGCGCTTCGGTCATCGGCCACTCGTCGAGGTATTTCCGCTGGTCGGCCAGGAAGCGCTGCCGGTTCTCGGCCTTCATCAGGCTCATGCAGAACTGGTTCAGCCAGTAGCCCTTGCGGCTCTGGTCGGCGTCGAAGATCGTCGTGCCGGGGATGTCGGTGTAGGGCTTGTCGAGGGCCATCGTGGTCTCGCTTGGGTCAGCGCTTCAGGGATTCAGCGATTCAAGGATTCGCGCACTCGAAGCTGGCGGCGCTGTTGACGTCGCCCGCGCCCTTGTAGCGCGTCCACTTCGGCCATTCGCACAGCGGCCGCGTTCGGGTGATGGCGAACGGCGGCTTGGCGTTCTGCTCGGCCAGCACCTGGTTGATCGGCGCCTCCTGCCGTTCCACCCACGTGGAAAGCGCGGCGAGCATGTCCGTGAGCGCCGGGGCACCGGTGCCGACGTGGTCGACGCCGGGCGCCGAATACACGCGCATGAACTCGTTGGCGCGGCCCGCGCCCATGTGGCGCTTCACGGCTTCGCCGTATTGCAGGCCCGCGTACGGGCTTTGCGCGTAATCGGAAAGGTGCTCGTGGACGATGAGCTTGTGGCCGCGCGCGTGGAAGCCGCCGAGGTCGGGGCTGGTGGAGTCCATCACCGCCGAGATGGCCTGCACGCGCGAGGCCACCGACTCGGGCGTGATCTGGCGCGGGTCGGCCTTCGGGTCGCGGGCGTAGAAGTGCTGCAGCGCGCCGGTGCCGTAGATCCACTGCGTGCCGTTGCTCGGCACCGGTGGCATGGCAGGCGCCGCGTTGCCGGTCCACCAGGCGCGCCAGCCGCCGGTGGGCGCCGAGGCCGCGGTGTCCTCGCCGCCGATGCCCCAGCCGGGGTACTCGACCAGGCCGTTGGCGAGCGCGAACGGGAAGCGATAGGGCGAGCGCAGCGTCTGCACCGCGCGCACCTGCGCCGCGCTGAGGCAGTTGGCACCGGCGTTGCCGCCGGCGCACATCAGGCTCGCGACGTCGAACGTGCGCCGGCACGTTTCGGTGTTAGACACCACGCGGTCGGCGACGCCGTCGGCCGCATCGCAGGCGGCGAGCACGGCGTCGTGCACGAGCTTCACCTGCGCCGGGCCGAGCCAGGCTTCGCCCGACGAGGCGGCGCCGTTGCGGACGAAGGAGAACATCAGCCCGGTCCAGTGGATCACCGGCACGCGGCTGAAGATGCCGTTGAACGCGGCCGGGTAGCGCTGCGCCATCGTCAGCCCTTCGCGCCCGCCTTCGCTGCTGCCGACGAAGTACAGGTACTCGGGCTCGCGGCCGTAGGCGCGCTTCATCAACTCCACCGAGACGTTGCGCACCTTCGCGTACGACTGGTAGGCGAAGTTGAGCAGCATCTCGTCGTTGAGCGCGAAGGCCATCGGCGAGACGCCGGCCTTGTTCTGGTGGCCCGAGTCCGTGCCGACGGTGACGTAGCCCTGCGCCAGTGGCGCCGGCGCGTCGTAGCGGGCGCCGGGCACGAGGCCGAGCCCGGTGATGAGCACGCCGTTGAAGCCGCCGCCGCCGAACTGCACCGAGCGGCCGTTCCACTGCAGAGGCAGGTTCACCTGGAACGCGATCGGGTCGGCCTTCGGGTCCACCGGCGCGATGCGGCCGACGAGCCGGCAATGCGCGGGCATCGCCGGCGTGATGGTGGCCGCCGGCGTCGGCGCGCGCTCGGCCACCGCCAGCGGCGAAGCATCGACGAACGTCGCGGTGTCCACCGTGGCGACGCCGCTCGTCTGCCCCGGCCAGACGATGCGCGCGGCAGCGACCTCATGCCCGCGCATCGACTCGCAGCCGGCCTTCGCATCGGCCACGGTGGTGAGCGCGCCGCGGGGCGCGGCACACGAGGCAAGCAGGCACGCCAGCGGCGGCGCTGCCGACAAGGCGCAGGCCGATGGCGAGCAGTCGCTGGTTCATCGCGGATCCTCGCAGCGGAAGCTGGCCGCGCTTTCGAGGTCGCCGCCTTGATATCGCGCCACCTGCGGCCACGGGCACAGCAGCCGCGTGCGGTTCGGCGCCCAGCCTGCCGGCAGTTCGGCGTTGACGCCGCCGGCGTTGCCGGCGCCGCGCGCGCTGGCGGTGAGGCTCATCGGAGCCGCGCCCTCTTCGACCCAGCGCACGAGCGGCGTCAGCGCGTCGAACTGGTCGGTGGCGGGGCCGCCGCTGCAATGCGCCATGCCCGGCACCGGGAAGAAGCGCGCGAAGTCGGCCGCGCCGGCACCGAGCGCGCGATCGAGCCGCTGCATGAAAGCCGCGGTGTCAGCGGCCGAGAAGATGGCATCGGCCACGCCGTGGTAGACGAGCATCCTGGCGCCGCGCGCGCGCAGCGCCGCGAGCTGCACGGGGTTGTCCTTGCCGGGCATCGTGATCACCGTGTCGGCCGATTCGCGGAAGGCGGCGTCGGTGGCGTAGATCGCCTTGTAGCCGTCTTCGACGTCGACCTTGAACGGGTCGAGCGTGCGCGGCGGCGTCATGAAGATGTAGCCGGCGCCGGGGTCGAGCACCTGCGAGTTGACGAACTTCCACTGCGCCCAGTTGGCCGCGGCGATGCCCGGGTCCCACGGGAACGCGCTGTAGATCTTCTGGCCGCCCGGCGTGCGGCCGCCGTCATACACGGCCGCGAGCAGCTTCTTCTGCGCCGCGCTCAGGCACTGGCCGTTGCGCTCGGCGCTGCAGGTGGGCACGTCGCGCGAGAGATCGAAGGCGGCCTGGCAGGCGGCCGTGTTGCCGACGATGCCGTCGCGCGCGCCGTCGAGCGCATCGCAGCGCTCGGCGATGGCGCGCGCCACGGTCTGGCGCTCGGCCGCCGTCAGCGCGGTGCCGAGGTCGGCGATGCGCGCCGCGGGGTTGAACGGGTGCGGCATCGTCGCATCGGGCGCGGCGAGCGCCTTCCACTGCGGCGCCGCCCACAACTGCGCCAGCGCGGCGTTAGGCAGGCGGTAGCCGGGCGCGCCGACGAGGTAGCCGTCGTACTGGTCGCCGTAGCGCGCCGCCGCCACCATCGTGTGCCGGCCGCCGTTCGAGCAGCCGCCGATGTACGAACGATCCGGCCCCTTGCCGTAGGCCGCGGCGATGAGCGCCTTGGCCATCGGCGTGATCGTGCCCACGGCCTGGTAGCCGTAGTCGGCGCGCGCCTGCGGCTCGGCGCCGAAGCGCGGGTTCTGGCGGCCGTTGTGGCCGGCGTCGGAACTGATGACCGCGAAGCCTTGCGCCAGCGCACCGGTGATCGGCCCGCCGCCGAGCGCGCCTTGCGCGGGCTGCACGACGCCGTCGATGCCGCCGTTCACCTGGTGGTAGAAGCGGCCGTTCCACGCCTGCGGCAAGCGCATCTCGAAGCCGATGGCGTAGTCCTGGCCGTCGGCGCCCTTTGCGCTGGCGCATCTGGCCCTTGACGAGGCAATGGGCCGGTGCGGCCGGGCCGCCAGGCACCACGGCGCCGGCCGCCACGGGCGCGACGCTGTCCAGGCGCGTTTCCTTGAAGGCGAAGCGGCCGGGCAGCGCTTCGCATGTCTGCAACGGCGCACCGCTGGCGGCAGCCAGGCGTGCAGGCGCGGCGGCAGCAGCGGAAGGCTTTTCGCTGGGACTGCCGGGGCCGCCGGCGCAGGCGGCCAGCAGCACGGCCGCTGCGGCGCTTGAAGCAGCAACGGTTGCAGCAGCAGCGGTTGCAGCACAGGTCGATCTGTCTCTCATCGGGTGGTGCACGCTGCTCTCCTCGTTCTTCGTGTAGGTTGTCGTGCCGTCGAAACGCCGGCACCGTTCAACGCGGTTCTTCGGGCCAGTACAAGCGCATCGGGTTGTCGACGAGGAGCTTGCGCTGCAACTCCGGCGTCGGCGCGATGTGCGGAATGAAGTCCACGAGCAGGCCGTCGTCGGGCATGTGGTTCTTGAGGTTCGGGTGCGGCCAGTCGGTTCCCCACAGCACGCGGTCGGGGAAGGCCTCGACGACGCGCCGGGCGAACGGCACCACGTCGCGGTACGCCGCCCGCTCACCGTTCAGCGCCGGCGGGCCGGCGACGGAGAGCCGCTCGGGGCAGCTCACCTTGCTCCACACGTTGCCGTGCTCGCGCATGAATTTGAGGAAGAGCGCGAACTCGGGGCCGTCGATCGGTTTGCTCACGTCGGGCCGGCCCATGTGGTCGACGACGACCGTGGTGGGCAGCGCAGTGAAGAAGTCCCACAGCTGCGGCAGGTCCACCGCCTCGAAGTAGATGACGACATGCCAGCCGAGCTTGGCGATGCGCCCGGCGATCTCCATCAGCTCGTCCTTCGGCGTGAAGTCCACCAGGCGCTTGACGAAGTTGAAGCGCACGCCGCGCACGCCGGCCGCGTGCAGCTCGGCCAGTTCGCTGTCG
Organism: Rubrivivax sp.; assembly: GCA_046348035.1. GTDB lineage: Bacteria > Pseudomonadota > Gammaproteobacteria > Burkholderiales > Burkholderiaceae_C > Rubrivivax. The sequence continues at coordinate 14,024 of JAXMEZ010000033.1, forward strand.
CTGACGCTGCGCTTCACCGTCGCCACGCCGCGCGCCTTGCCCTTGCTGGCGCGGCAGGCGTCGGCCATCGCGCGGTTGTCGGCGCCGTGGCAGGTGGCCTGCACGATGACGTTGCGCGCGAAGCCGAGGTGGTCGCGCAGCGCGAACAGCTCGGCCTTGCTCGCATCGCAAGGCGTGTACTTGCGCTCGGGCGCGTAGGGAAACTCGGCGCCGGGGCCGAAAACGTGGCAATGCGCATCGACGGCACCCGCGGGCAGCACGAAGCGCGGCTTGGTCGGGCCGTTGTACCAGTCGAGCCAGCCGGCCGTCTTCTCGAAGCCGCCCGTAGCGGGCTTGCCGCCGGCCTGCGTGCCGCTGCTCATCGCGCCGATCCTTTCTTCGCGGTCCTTGCTGTCTTCGCGTGCTTCAAGTGCCCGAGGATGCGGTCGGCCTCGGTGCGCCAGTCGGTGCTGCGCGCGAACGCCTTCGTGCCGCGCTCGCCGAAGACGCCGGCATCGGCGAGGTCGGCCACCCAGGCCTGGCGCTCGGCCGTGCCGCTGGCGCTGAAGGGCGCGAGGCCCGCTTCCTGCACGGTGACGGCCACCTCGCGCACTTCCTCGCTGCGGCGGCGGCCGTGCTCGATGACGCGCTGGAAGAGATACGCGCCTTGCTTCTCCCAGTCGATGCCGGGGAAGGTTTCGTACAGCGACGCGATCACCGCGTCCTCGACGCCGTAGTGGCGCGCGGTGGTGAACGCTTCGATGACCATCGCCTCGAGGCCCTTGATCATCACGCTGCGGCACATCTTGGTGGCGCTGGCGATGCCGAGCGTCGCGTTGGCGAACTTCGCGCCGGTGAAGCCGAGGTCGGCGAGCACCGGCACCAATGCCTGCGCGTGCGGGCCGCCGAGCAGCAACGGCACCTTGATGCGGTACGGCGGCACCGTCGTCATCACCGCGCCTTCGACGTAGCGGCCGCCGGCGGCATCGACGATGGCCGCGGCGCGCTGCTTCGCGCCGGGCGAGGCGGAGTTGAAGTCGAGGAAGAACGCGCCGCGCTTCAACCCCGGTGCCGCGGCCTGCGCCACGGCCACCGCCTGGCTCGCGGTGACGGCGGAGACGACGAGATCGACGCCGTGCACGGCGAGCGCGTGCCTGGTGGCCGCCAGCACCACGTCGTGCGCGGCGGCGTGCTCGCGCAGCGGCTGCGCGTGGTCGGTGTCGAGCTTGAGGTCGTAGGCGCTGACGGGCACGCCGCGCGCGCGCAGATCCTCGGCGAGGATGCGGCCGACTTCGCCGTAGCCGATGAGGGCGACTTGCATGGGGCCTTGCCGCCCTTCAGTCGATGTACTTGAGCCCGGCCTTGGCCAGCGGCTCGCGCATGTTGTACATGTCCAGCCCCAGCACGCCGGAAGCAAGCTTGGCGCGCTTGGCGCCTTCGTTGGCTTCGCGCTGGGTGGCCGCTTCGAGCGTGGCCGGGGCAGAAGCGCGCGGCACGCAGACGACGCCGTCGTCGTCGGCGACGATCACGTCGCCGGGGTGCACCAGCGCGCCGGCGCAGACGACCGGGATGTTGACGCTGCCGAGCGTGGACTTGATCGTGCCCTTGCTGCTGATGGCGCGGCTCCACACCGGGAACTGCATCTCGGTAAGCGTCTTCACGTCGCGCACGCCGCCGTCGATGACGAGCGCCTTGGCGCCGCGCGCCTGGAAGGACGTCGCCAGCAGGTCGCCGAAGTAGCCGTCGGTGCACTCGGCGGTGATGGCGGCGACGACGACGTCGCCGGGGCGGATCTGCTCGGCGACGACGTGCATCATCCAGTTGTCGCCCGGGTGCAGCAGCACGGTGACCGCCGTGCCCGACACCTGCGCGCCGGCGTAGATCGGCCGCATGTACGGCTTCATCAGGCCGACGCGGCCCATCGCTTCGTGCACGGTGGCGCTGCCGAAGGCGCCGAGGCGCTCGGCCACGTGCGCCTCGGTGCGCTGGATGTTGCGGTAGACGACGCCGAGTTCGTACATCTCACTTGCCCTTCTTCTTCAATGCCGCATCGAGCCGCGGGTAGACCCGCCGCGCGTTGCCTTCGAACACCTGCTGCTTCTGCGCCGGCGTGAGCAGCGTGCTGGCGTCGATGTAGCGCTTCGTGTCGTCGTAGTTGAAGCCGGTCTCGGGGTCGACGCCGCGCACGGCGCCGATCATCTCGCTGGCGAAGAGGATGTTCTCGACCGGGATCACCTTCGTCAGCAGGTCGATGCCCGGCTGGTGATAGACGCAGGTGTCGAAGAAGATGTTCTTCAGCAGGTGGTCCTTGAGGAGCGGCTTCTTCAGCTCCTGCGCCAGGCCGCGGTAGCGCCCCCAGTGGTAGGGCGGCGCCGCCGCCGTGCGGCACGATGAAGCGCAGCTTCGGGAAGTCCTTGAACAGGTCGCCCTGGATCAGCTGCATCACCGCCGTGGTGTCGGCGTTGATGTAGTGCGCGCCCGTGGTGTGGAAGCAGGCGTTGCACGAGGTGCTGACGTGGATCATCGCCGGGATGTCGTACTCGACCATCTTCTCGTAGATGGGGTACCAGTGGCGGTCGGTCAGCGGCGGCTCCTTCCAGTGGCCGCCCGACGGATCGGGGTTGAGGTTGATGGCAACGCAACCGTACTGCTCGACGCACTTCACCAGTTCGGGGATGCACGTCTTCGGGTCGACGCCCGGGCTCTGCGGCAGCATCGCCGCGGGGATGAAGTTGTCGGGGAAGAGCTTGCTGACGCGGAAGCAAAGCTCGTTGCAGATCGCCGCCCACGTGGACGACACCTCGAAGTCGCCGATGTGATGCGCCATGAAGCTGGCGCGCGGGCTGAAGACCGTGAGGTCGCTGCCGCGCTGCTTCATGAACTTGAGCTGGTTCGTCTCGATCGACTCGCGGATCTCGTCGTCGCCGATCTTCAGCTCCGCCGCGCGCGGCTTCACGGCCGGATCCTTGATACCCGCGATCTGCCGGTTGCGCCACTCCTCCAGCGCCTTCGGTGCCGTGGTGTAGTGGCCGTGGATGTCGATGATCATCGGGGTTGTCTCCTCGCGGTCCTCGCTGTCCTCGCTATGAAGCAACGGCGTGGGTCTACGCCGGCTCCATGCCGTGCCGGCGCTTGATGGCGGCGGCTTCGGCGCTCGTCATGAAGTCGAGCGCGGCGCGTGCCGCGGCGGCGTTCGGGCGCTCACGGCCGGGCGCGGCGCTGAAGGTGGTGATGAACTGCGCCGCGCCGGGAAGCTGCCCGAGCACTTCGACGCCGCTCACGTTCATCAGCTCGCTCAGTTGCTGGAAGCCGATTTCGACCTCGCCCTTGGCGACGAGGCTCGCCACCGGCACGCCGGGGCTCGCCTGCACGGTGCGCGCCTTCACTTCGTCGGCCACGCCCCAGCGTTCGAAGAGCTTCACGAGGTGCGTGCCGCTCGGGCCGGTGGAATAGCCGATGGTGCGCGCGGCGAGCACGGCGCGCTTCAGCGCCTCCTCGCTGCCGATGTCGGGCCGCGGCGCGCCGGCACGAATGGCCACCGCCACCGGCGAGCGCACGAGGTCGACGCGCGAGCCGGCAGCGAGATGCCCGCCGCCGATGAGCTTGTCGATCGCGTCGGCAGCGAGGAAGACGAGGTCGAACGCTTCGCCCGCTGCAACGCGTTTGGCCGCATCGACACCGCCCACTGCCTCGATCGCCAGCGCGATGCCGAAGTGGCGCTCGAACGCCTCGGCCAGCTCGGCCAGCAGCGCACGCGTGGCCATCGAGGAGATGCCGGTGAGGCGAAGCGTCATGGCCGCGCATTCTTCGCCAGCGCCTGGCATGCATCAATGCACCACTCCCACTACCTGCTAGAACGCTTCGGCATGGTTTGCGACAATGCCGCAGCACCGACCGCGATGGACCTCAAGCAGCTCGACTACTTCGTGCGCGTGGCCGAACTGGGCAGCTTCACGCGTGCGGCCAGCGTGCTGCGCGTGGCGCAGCCGGCGCTGAGCCGCCAGGTGCGTTCGCTCGAGGTCGAGCTGCGCCAGCCGCTCTTCGACCGCAACGGCCGCGGCGTCACGCTCACCGAAGCGGGCAAGCGGTTGCTCGCGCACGGCCGCGGCATCCTGCAGCAGGTGGAGCGCGCGCGGCTCGACCTCGAGGAGCAGCGCGGCGCGGCGGCCGGGCTCATCTCGATCGGCCTGCCGCCGAGCCTTTCGCGCACGCTGACGACGCCGCTCGTCGAGGCCTTCCGCGAGCGCTTTCCGAAAGCGACGCTGAGCGTCGTCGAAGGCTTGTCCACCTACATGCTCGAATGGCTGGCGCAAGGGCGAATCGACTGCGCGCTCGTCTACAACGCGACGCCGGCGGCGGCGTTCGACCTCTGGCCCGTGGTCGACGAGGAGCTGTACCTCGTCTCGGCGCGGCGCGGCGGGCCGCTCGTCGCGCGCGCGGTGCCGCTGGCCGAGGTGGCCGCGCACGAGCGGGTCATCCCCAGCCGCCCGCACGCCATCCGCATGCGCGTCGAGTCGGCGCTGGCCGAGGTGGGGCTGAAGCCGAAGGTGGCGCTCGAAGTCGAGAGCGTGCCGGCGATCCTCGACCTCGTCGTGCGCCACCCGCTGCACGCGGTGCTGGCGCTCAACGCCATCGTCGGCAGCGCGCGCGAAGAGGCGCTGTGCGCGCGCCCGCTCGTCGACGCCGGCGGGCGGCGGCGGGCCACGGCGATCTGGCTCGCATCTTCGGCGCAGCGGACCCGCGTCGCGCGGGCCGCTGCTGGAGCAGGCGCTGCCGCTCATCGGGCAGCTCGTGCAGGTGCACGTGGCGCAGGCGGCAGCGGGCGCGGCCCCGTCTGCCCGCAGGGGAAAAGGCGCGGCAAAACGGGCAAAAGGTCCTTCGAAGAGAGGGTAGGCCCGCGAGGGTGCGTGGCACACTGCCCGCGCCTCATTCCTCGCCGCCGCAGCGCCCCCAGGCGCCCGCGGCAAACATCGTTTCCTTCACTGCCTCGCCGGCCCGCCGGCCTCGCTGATCCGGCGTCAACCCCAGGAGCCCGCATGAAGCCCGCCCGCCCCGCTGCCGCTGCCTCGCACATCGCTCGCGACAACGACAGCCGCCCAAGCCACCGCTTCCCGCGCACGCTGGCCGCGCACGCCGCGGCGCTCGCCTGCCTGGCGGGCCTGGGCTGGGCGACGCCGGCGCTGGCCGAGAACCATGCGCTGATCATGTGGATCGGCGACTACGGTGACCCGCGCGCCAACCTGCCCGGCATCGACCTCGACGCCGGCCACGCGAAGACGATCGCCAAGATGATGGGCGTGCCCGACAAGAACGTCTTCGAAGTCGCCAACGCGCAGCTCACGCCGCGCAACGTGGGCGCCGCGATGGCGGCGATGTACGACCGCATCAAGGAAGGCGACAAGCTCTTCATCTACTACTCGGGCCACGGCACGCAGATGGGCGCGCGCGGCGGCACCAACGCCCGCTGCAGCGAGGCGATGTACGTGCGCGACGGCGTCTTCATGGACAGCGCGCTGCAGGACGCTCTCACCAAGCTCGGCCAGAAGGCGAGCCAGGTGGTGATGATGAACGACTCGTGCTTCTCGGGCGGCGCGGCGACGCGCAGCCTGACATCCGACGTCGGCGACGACAGGAAGGCGAAGTTCCTGCCGCCCGACTTCAAGGCCAACACCGCCGTCGGCGCCGGCTACAGCTGCGGCGACGCGGTCAACACGCGCGGCATGACGCGCAGCCTTTCCACGCTGGAGAAGGACCAGCGCGGGCCGCAGGTGCTGTACATCGCCGCCAGCACCGACACGCAGGTGTCGTTCGCCACCAAGAAGGGCAGCTTCGCGACGCTGACGTGGGCGCAGTGCCTGCAGGACGCGAGCACCGACGCCAACAAGAGCGGCAGCATCAACGGCGAGGAGCTGCAGGCTTGCGCGCAGGGCTGGCTGAACAAGCTGGGCGTGAAGCAGACCATCATGCTGCAGGGCAACGCCAAGCTGCCGCTGACGTTCACCTCCAACGCCACCGGCGGCACCGCGCTCGCTTCGCCGTCGCCTGCTCCGGCGCCGGCACCCTCGCCTGCCCCGGCGCCGGCGCCGACACCGGTTGCTGCCGCACCGACGCCGGCCCCCGCGCCGACGCCGGTGGCCGCGCCCTCACCCGCTCCTGCCACCGGTGCGGTGAGCGCCTCCAGCGCGCTGGAGGACATCGCCGCGGCCAGCGACCGCAGCTACCAGATCCGCATCACCACGGCCAAGGACAGCATGCGCATCGGGCAGGACATGCTCGACTTCTCGGTCACCACCAACCGCGACGGCTACCTCTACATCCTGCAGGTCGGCAGCGACGGCAAGACCTTCAACCTGCTGTTCCCCAACAAGCTCGACGGCAGCAACCAGGTGGCCGCGGGCACGCACAAGTTCCCGCGCCCGAACTGGCGCGTGCGCTCGGGCGGCCCGGCCGGCACCAGCTACCTGCTGGCGATCGTCTCGCCGGACAAGAAGGAGATCGGCCGCGACATGGACGCAAGCTCGGTGTTCGCATCGGCGCAGGCCAACAACGGCACCACGCGCACGCTGATCGTCGAGGCCACCGGCGCCAGCGGCGGCAGCAACGGCCGCTACGGCGCCAGCGCCGTGGTGGCGATTCGGGAAGTGCAGTGACGCTGATCTCCGCACCGTTGCCGCCGCACGCGTTGCGCTGCACCGCCTCTGCCATCGCTACGGCCGCCGCCGCTGCCTGCTGTCTGGCCGCGCCTTCGGCAAGCTGGGCCACCAGCGCCGACGTGGCCGAGCAGCAGTTGGCGGTCGCGCTGGGCGACCTCGGCCTCGCGCTCCTGCGCGATTCGCCGGGAGCGAACGCCGTCGTCTCGCCGCTGGCCGTGGCCACGGTGCTCGGCATGGTGCAGTCGGGCGCCACCGGCAACACCGAGCACGAGATCGAAGCGCTCTTCGGTCCCGGCCGCAGCGGCGCGATGGCGATGCGGCACTCGCTGCCGGCGTTGTCGGCGCAGTTGCGCGAAGCGACGGGCGGCAAGGCCCGGGCGGCGGCTGCGGCACGCGCGGCGGGAAGCGCGAGCTCGGCTCACGGCGCGCACGCCATGCACATGGCGAGCACGTCCGCGTCCGCGCCGACCGCACAACCCGCAGCATCGGCCGCCAGCGGCCCGGCCGTGCGCCAGGCTGCGCGCGTGTGGATCGACAGCAGCGTCGCCAAGGACACGCCGGCCTCGTTCAAGCACCGCCTCGCCGCACGCCACGGCGCCGACGCGCTCGTGCTGTCGTTCGCCGACACCGAGGCGGCGCGCGCGCAGATCAACCGCTGGACCGCCGAGCACACGGCCGGGCGCATCGCCGAGCTGCTGCCTGCGGGCAGCCTCGCGAAGTCGACGCAGCTCACGCTCACCGCCGCGGTGCATTTCCGCTCGGCGTGGGCGAAGCCGTTCGACGCCGCGCAGACCGAGCCGCGACCTTTCATCGGCGTCGTTCCGGTCAGCGCGACCGGCGCGGCCAGCGGTGCCGCCGGGGCCGCCGGAACACCAACGGTGCCCACGCTGCACGACGAGCGGCCGCTGGCGCAGGCGGTGGTCGACGGCCACCGGCTCTACGCGCTGCCGTTCGCGGCCGGCTACGACCTCGTGCTCGGCGTGCCCGCCGAAGCCGGCGCCGGTGGCGGAGGCGGCAGCCTCGAAGCGATGCTCAAGAGCCTCGACGGCGCGGCACTGGCGCGCTGGCGAACGGCACTGAAGGCGGCCGAGCCGGCACGGAGCAGCTTCTCGATGCCGAAGTTCGCCTTCGCGCCGAAGGCCGGCTCGATCAAGGCTTCGCTGCAGCGCCTGGGCGTGCAGACGGCCTTCACCGACAAGGCCGAACTGAAGCCGATGCTCGGCCGCGCCGCCCCCGGCGCGCACGTGGACGACGTGCACCATGCCGCCGGCATCGCGGTGGACGAGAACGGCGGCGAGGCGGTGGCCGCAGCCGCGGCGACCGTGAAGCCGAAGTCGCTGGCGCTGCCGGCGCCGCCTTGTGCCGTGGACCGCGCTTTCGCCTTCGTCGTGATGCACCGCGCCAGCGGTGCGCCGCTCTTCGTGGGCCGCGTCAGCGACCCGGCGCGCAGCGAGTAGGCGGGCGCGGGCCGCCGGGCGGCCAGGGCGCAAGGCGGCCGCCCCAAACGCCGCGCGGCGCCCGAAGGCGCCGCGCAGGCGAAGCAAACCGCTGGGCCGTGAGGCCCCCGTCAGCCCGTCAGCGGTTCATCTCCTGCACCTTGCGGTTGTACTTGTCGTACGCGGTGTCGAGCGCGCGCAGCAGCCGCGACAGGTGCGTCTTGAAGTCGCCCGGCACGATGAGGAACATCTCGCAGGCGAAGTTGGGGTCGCCGTCGCTGTCGATGTAGGCCTTCACCACCTTGGTCTCGGTGGTGGCGACGTTGGCGCCTTCGAGGCGGCGCAGCCGCGCCTGCGCCGACTTGTCCTCGGCGCTGAACGAGAGCACGAGGCGAAAGTACTCGGGGTCCTTCTCGTCGACGTAGACGATGTAGAACTTCCCTTCGCGGCGGAAGCGCACGTTGCCCGCCTGCGTGATGTTCGGGTTGTAGCCCTCGCTTTGCAGGTACGAGAGGTACGTCTGCTGCAGCTGGTCCTTCGAATACTGCTGGGCCAGTGCCGGGCTGGCGGCGCCGATGACGAGGGCGCCGGCGACGGCGGCTTGCGCGATGAAGGACTTGATGTTCATGGTCGTGCGGGGCTCCTGGTGATTGGGAAGGTCTGGTGAACGCTCAACGTTGCGCACCGCCTCACTGCGACTTCGGCAGCAGGGCGCGGGCGCGGTCGGCATAGCGGCCGTTCGGGTACTGCCGCAGGTAGGCCTCGTAATCGGCACGGCGGTTGCTGGCTTGAGCCTTGTCCCACAAGGCGAACTCGGCCGCCGGGTTGCTGCCGGCGTTCGGCGCAGGCGCCGGAGCCGGAGCCGGCGTGGGCGCGGGTGTTGGCGCGGCGCCGAACTGCGCGATACGGGCGCGCGCACGGTCGGAGTAGCGGCCGTTCGGGTAGGCGCGCAGGAACGTCTCGAACGAGCCGCGCGTGTTGCCGCGGATCGCCTGGTCCCAGGCGTCGAATTCCTTCTGCGGGTCGCCGGCGGTGGCGGGCAACGGTGTCGCAGTCGGAGCCGGCGGCGTCGGCGCCGGAACCACGACCGGTGGCGTCACCGGCGCCGGCGTCGGCGCGGGCGGCGTACGGCGGCGTGGGGGAGGCGTGGGCGTCGGCGCAGGTGCCGGCGCAAACCGCGCCGCCGGCCGCCGGATAGAAGAAGAAGTCGGAAGACGACTCGTCCATCAGCGCCGGGCGCTGCTTGTGGTTCACGCCCTCGGCCGCGGTCTCGACGCTCGCGCGCACCTTGCGCAGCATCTCCACCGCCGACAGGCCCCGCGTGCGCATGTGCTTGACCAGCTCGCGCGTGAACAGGCCGTTGGGCACCGTGTCGTTGTTGCCCAGGCGGTCGAGCGCCTGCTGGCCCTTCGACGCGGCCATGATGACGAGCGAGCCCTTGGGCGGCTCGATGCGCGTCAGCGTCGAACCCGGCGCGATCGAGCGGCCGGCGGAGGTTTCGCGCAGCGGGTCGTCGCGGCAGGCGTCGATGATGATGAGCGAGAAGCGCGCGCGCTGGTTCAGCTCGTCGGTGAGCTTTTCCAGCGACTGGCCGTTGCGCTCGATGACGCGGTTGTCGGTAGCTTGATGTCCACCGGCAGCAGGTGCGGCCCGAGGTTGGGCGGCTGCGAGCCGTGGCCCGAGAAGAAGAAGACGACCTCGTCGCCCTTCTGGATCCTGCGCAGGAAGCCGCCCAGGCCGTCGTCCATCTGGTCGCGCGTGGCGTCGAGCATGCGCGTCACCGCGAAGCCGGCGGCTTCGAGTTCGCGCGCGATGGAGTTGGCGTCGTTGCGCGCGTTGCGCAGCTTGGTGGCGTGCTGGTAGTTGTCGTTGCCCACGACGAGCGCCAGGCGCGCGGCGTGCGCATCCAGCGTCATCGCCAACAGGCGGCGGCCACCGACAAGGCGGCGAGCAGCCGGCGCGGCGTGCCGCTTGCAGGCGAGGAGGAACTCGAGGAGAGGGCGCAGGAGCGGCAGCGTGCGGCGGTCATCATGGCGACTTATCGGCCTCAAGCGGCCGTACGGCAAGGTCCAGGATCGCGGAGGCCCCGGCGACCACCCTGAACAAGACGGGTGGCCTCCCCGTGCCCCCAGTGCACCATGCGGTGCGGCGGAAACGTTAACCCATGCGGCAGGCTGGCTCAACGGCGGCAACGCTGACTCGAGCGCGCAGCGTGCAAGGTGTCACTGCGGCGCCTTGCGCACCTCGACGCGCCGGTTGCCGGCCGCCGCGGCGTCGCCGCCGTCGAGCGGGCGCGCGCTGCCGAAGCCGTAGGCCGACAGCCGCGTCTCGGCGACGCCGCGCTCGACGAGATGGCGGCGCACCGCCAGCGCGCGCGCGCACGACAGCTCCAGGTTGATGCGGGCGTCGCCGGTGGCGTCGGTGTGGCCGGCGATCGCGAAGCTTTCGCTCGCCAGCGCCGCGGTCTTCAGCGCCGCGGCCACGTTGTCCAAGAGCGCGCGGTCGTCGGCGCCGAGCTTGTCGGAGCCGGTGGCGAACTGCACCGAGAGGTTCACGCCCGGCGTCGTGTCGCCGGCATAGGGCACCACTTCGAGGTTGCGGCGCGCCGGGCCGCTGTCGGTGGCGTGCCGCGCTGCGCCGTTGCCGTGGCTGCCGCTGTCGCCGTCGCCGTCGCTGTACCGCGCGCCGGCTTGGCAGCCTCGCCGGCGCAGAGGTTGCTCGATGCGTCGGGCAGTTGCGTGCGCCGGAACGAACGCGTGATCGTGCCGTCGCTGCCCCTGCCGCTGTTGCTGCCGTTGCCCGACAACGCCGCGACGAGCGACTCGACGCTCGCCTGCCTGACCGGCTGCTGCGCCGCGGCCGGGCCCGGCGCGGCCAACGCGGCGGCCAACGCCAGCGCCGCGCGGCGCCAGGCAGCGCCAGCGCATGCGCGCGCGCGCGCCGGCGCATCCGCGCGCGCGGCAAGCCGCATCGGCAAGACGTTGAGGGCAGGCAAGCAGGGAGGACTTCGACGACATGGCTGCGTGCGGACGAGACTGAAGGAGGCGCACGAATTTCAGCATGCCGCATGCGCGAGCCGGCCCCCGGGTCCCAGGCCCGAACGTCGCAAATGGCGCAAAACGGCCCGACTTCCTCCGCGCTGCGAAGGAGCCGCGGCCGCTGCGCGCCGAACCGCACCGAACCGCACCGGAACCCCGCGCGCCGCCAGGCGCTGCGCCGCGCCGCGGCCAGCGCTTCAGCGCTTCAACGCAGATGCCGGCCGAGGAACTCCAGCGTGCGCTGCCAGGCCAGCGCCGCCGCGGCGGCGTCGTAGCCCAGCTGCGGCAGCAGCTTGTGCCCTTCCACCTGCGTCTCGTTGAAGAAGGCGTGCTGCGCGTCGTAGCGGTGGAACTCGGGTACGACGCCGGCGGCGCGCAGCTTCGCTTCGAGCGCGTCGACGCCGGCGATGGCGAAGAAGGCGTCGCGCGTGGCCCAGTGCCCGAGCAACGGCGCCTTGACCTTGCTCGCGTCGACGTACTCCAGCGGCGGGTAGCCGTACCAGATGACGCCGGCGTCCATCTCGGGCACGAACACCGCCGAAAGCGTCGTCAGCGCGCCGCCCATGCAGAAGCCGGTGACGCCGCACTTCGTCGTTCCGCCACTGCCCTTCAGGTACTGCACGGCGCCGCGCACGTCCTGGCCGGCGGCTTCGGCGAAGTTGAGGTCGCCCATCAGGTGCTCGGCCTCCTTGGCTTCGAGCGTGCTCTTGCCGCGGTACAGGTCAGGCACCAGCGCGCGATAGCCGGCCTGCGCGAAGCGGTCGGCGACGCCGCGGATCTGGTCGTTCACGCCCCACCATTCCTGGATCACCACGAGCCCCGGCGCGCCGGCGGCGTCCTTCGGTTCGGCGAGGTAGCCCGAGAGGCTCTTGCCGTCGGGGCGGTTGAAGGTGACGTTGCGGCCCATGTCGTGCTCCCGGTTCGGTCTTGCTGCGGCGAGCCGCGCAGTAGAGACCTCGGCCGGCGCAGCGTCAACCCCGGGCCGGCCCGGAGCGTGGCGTGGCGCGCTCAGCGCCGCCGCGCACACGATCGGCCGATCTTCGGCATCATCGCCCCCGTTCCTGCGCGAGACGACGACAACAGCCCGCGGCGCCAGCCGCTGCGAAGAACCGAGGAGGCAACCACGATGGCGCAACTGAACGTCAACGGCCGCGTGCTGCAGCACGACGCCGAGCCCGACACCCCGCTCTTGTGGGTGCTGCGCGAGCAGCTCGGCCTCACCGGAACGAAATACGGCTGCGGCATCGCCCAGTGCGGCGCCTGCACCGTGCACATCGACGGCGCGCCGGTACGCAGCTGCGTGATGCCGGTGTCGGCGCTGCAGCCGAACCAGAAGATCACCACCATCGAAGGGCTCGCGCCCGGCGCGACGCACGCGTTGCAGAAGGCCTGGGTGCAGCTGGACGTGCCGCAGTGCGGCTACTGCCAGAGCGGCATGCTGATGGCCGCCGCCGCGCTGCTGGCCGAGAAGCCGAAACCGACCGACGCCGACATCGACGCGGCGATGACCAACATCTGCCGCTGCGGCACCTACAACCGCGTGCGCACCGCGATCAAGCAGGCCGCCGGCGAACTGCGCGCCGAAGCCGACCTCGGCATCGTGCACGTCGCGAGGAGCGCATGATGAGCCGCACCGCCACCACAACGACGACGAAGTCCCGGCGCAGCGGCGCCGCCGCACTGAACCGGCGCCAGTTCATCGCCGCCGCCGGCACCACGGCCGCCGGCGCCGCCGTCGCCGGCTCGTTCGTGCTCGGCTTTTCCACGCGCACGCAGGCGCAAGCCGCGGCCGCGCTGCCGCCCGAAGTCAACGCCTGGGTCGTCGTGCAGCCCGACGAGCGCGTGATCATCCGCATCGCGCGCAGCGAGATGGGCCAGGGCACGCTCACGGGCCTGGCACAACTCGTCGCCGAGGAACTCGAAGCCGACTGGAGCCGCGTCAGCACCGAGTACCCCACGCCGGGGCAGAACCTGGCGCGCAAGCGCGTGTGGGGCAACTTCTCCACCGGCGGCAGCCGCGGCATCCGCGAGAGCCAGGACTACGTTCGCAAGGGCGGCGCAGCCGCGCGGATGATGCTCGTGCAGGCCGCCGCCGACGAGTGGAAGGTGCCCGCCGCCGAATGCCGCGCCGAAGCCGGCGTCATCACGCACGCCGCGAGCAACCGCCGCACCACCTACGGCAAGGTCGCCGCCGCGGCGGCGAAGCTCACGCCCCCGGAGAACGTGCCGCTGAAGGACCCGAAGACGTGGAAGCTCGCCGGCAAGCGCCTGGCGCGGCTGGACACGGTCGAGAAGACGAACGGCAAGCTCGTCTACAGCGCCGACCTGAAGATGCCCGGCCTGCTCAACGCCGCGATCCGTGACTGCCCGGTCTTCGGCGGCAAGGTCAAGAGCTTCGACGCGGCCAAGATCGCCGGCATGCCCGGCGTGAAGAAGGTGGTGCCGGTGTACGACAGCGGCGTCGCCGTCGTCGCCGACACCTGGTGGCACGCGAAGAAGGCGCTCGACGCATTGCCGATCGACTGGGACCTCGGCCCGAACGCCGGCGTGCAGAACGCAGCGGTGAAGGCGATGCTGCGCGAGGGCCTGGCCGCCGACAAGGCGGTGGTGGGCAACAGCAACGGCGACGCGCCGGCGGCGCTGGCCGCGGCAGCGCGGCGCATCGAGGCGGTGTATTCGTACCCGCACCAGAACCACGCGACGATGGAGCCGCTGAACGCCACTGCGCGCTGGACGCCCGAGCGCTGCGAGGTGTGGACCTCGACGCAGAACGGCGAAGCGGCTCTCGCCGCCACGGCGGAAGCCGCCGGCCTCAAGCCCGAGCAATGCGACGTGTACAAGCTGCCGCTGGGCGGCGGCTTCGGCCGCCGCGGCATGACCGACTACGTGCGCCAGGCGGTGGCGATTGCGCGCACGCTGCCCGGCACGCCGGTGAAGCTGTTGTGGAGCCGCGAAGAGGACATGACGCACGGCCGTTACCACCCGGTGACGATGTGCAAACTCACAGCCGGCATCGACGCGCAAGGCCGGCTCACCGCGCTGCACATGCGCATCTCGGGCCAGAGCATCCTCGCCGGCGTCTTCCCGCAGAACATCCGCGACGGCAAGGACCCGGTGGTGTTCCAGGGCCTCAACAACGGCGGCGGCGAAGCGATGTTCGGCTACGCCTTCCCGAACCTGCTCATCGACCACGCGATGCGCAACCCGCACGTGCCGCCGGGCTTCTGGCGCGGCGTGAACCTGAACCAGAACACGATCTACGTCGAGTCGTTCATCGACGAGATCGCGCACGCGCTGGGCAAGGACCCGCTGGCGCTCAGGCGCGAGCTGTTGAAGTCGAGCCCGAAGCATCTGGCCGTGCTCGAAGCGGTGGCGGAACGCGCCGGCTGGGGCAAGCCGGCGCCGGACGTGCGCAGGCAGAAGGTCTTCCGCGGCCTTTCGGTGACGCACGGCTTCCTACGGCAGCTACGTGGCCGCCTGCGCCGAGAACGTGGAAGTGACCTGATGGCGAACTCACGATCCACCGCATCGTCGCCGCCACCGACCCCGGGCATGCCGGTGAACCCGCAGCAGATCGAGGCGCAGATCGAAGGCTCGTTCGTCTACGGCCTCGGCGCGGCTTTGTTCAGCGAATGCAGTGCGAGGACGGCCGCATCGAGCAGACCAACTTCGACGGTTATCCGGCGCTGAAGATGCGTGAGATGCCGAGGTCGAATCGATCGTCATGCCTCGGGCGGCTTCTGGGGCGGCGTCGGCGAGCCGACGATCGCGGTGGCCGCGCCGGCCGTGCTGAACGCGATCTTCGCCGCCACCGGCAAGCGCATCCGCGACCTGCCGCTGAACACCACAACCTGAAGGCGTGAAGCGCGTTCCGGGTTCCGCAAGCGTGATCGCATTGCGCATGAGCGCTGAGACGATCACGCTGGCGATCACGGTCGCGACCGTTGCGCTCGCCGGCCTCGTCGCCGGCGACGGCATCCCGCAACCGCTGCCCGGCGCCGCCGCGGGCGATGCAGGGCGCAGCCTGCATCGTCGCCAGCCGGCAATCGGGGCTGTACCTCGCGTGCCCACCAGGCGCCGATTCCGAGGAGCGCCAACAAGGCAACCTCGCCAGCAACCTCGCCGGCGCCGGCAGCCGCTGGAGCGGCGCGAACTGCGCATCGCCGACGAAGCGGCTCGACCCCGCCACGCCGATGCCGGCCTATCACCGCAGCGAGGAGCTTCACGTGCGCGTCGGCGCGGCGTGGAAGGGCAAGCCGGTGCTCGACGCACAGCAGGTCGAGAACGTGGGCGTACTTGCTGACGCTTGATGAAGGTGCGCTCGCAGCCCTCGACCCCCGCCTCCGCACGCGAAGCCGAAGGCTTCTCCGTACAGGAGGAGAGCCAACGGCGCGCTGCTGCATGCCGGCGTGGCCGGCGCGGCCTCGCTGCTCATCGCGCGCCCGCTACCTGCGCCCGATTCGATGCGCGACGCGGTGACCCGCGTTCACCGGCGGCGCGTGCCGCGCACGGGACGCGTGCAGCTCAACATCGCCGAACTCGTCGAGAACGGCAACGCGGTGCCGGTGACCGTCAGCGTGCCGGGCAACCCGATGACCTGGCCGAGCACGATGCGCCGCGCGTCGCGCTCTTCACCGAGCGCAACCCCGAGCCCGGCGTCGCCGTCTTCCACTTCTCGGCGAGGAGCGGCCGTGCACGACGGTGGCCCACGCGCATGCGCCTGGCCACTTCACCAGCACAGGTGCTGGCGGTGGCGCACCTCGGCGACGGCAGCTACTGGCAGGCCGCCGTGGACGTCATCGTGACGCTCGCTGCGCACCGTCGAAAGGGTGATGAGGAGGCGAACTTCGTGTCCGGCGAACCCGTGCGCGCCCTCGTCACCTGCCGCCACCGGCGTTGAAGCGCAACGGCGTTCACCGTACGCGCACGCTCGTCGCGCACCCGATCAAGAACCGGCCACCGCACCAGCGCCGAGGGCGAGCGGCTGCCGCGCGACGCCGTGCGCCGCATCGAGGTGCGCGCCTGGACGGCTGGCTCGTCTTCGCGGCCGACCTGCACCCGGCCATCGCCGCCAACCCGTACATCGCCTTCCCGCTCGTCGTGCAGGGCGAGGGCACGCTCGAAGTGCGCTGGGCCGGCGACCGCGGCTTCGCGCACAGTGCGGGCGATGCCGCTGAAGAGTGCTGGCCAAGGCAGCGCCGCTGCTGCGGCGCTGCATCGCTGCGGCGCTCGACGCTGCTGCCTTCTCCATCGGCGCCAGGACGATCGCCGCCTGCACCGTCGCTCGCCGCACTCCGGCGTGATGGCCTGCAGCGACAGCGCGCCGCTTCGCCACTCGGGCTTCGCCATGCCGACCCAGCAGCCGCAGGCGATACCAGCGACGGCGCGGCCAACCCCCGCCTGGCTGCTGGGTCGAGGACGGCCGCCGCCGCTTCGCCACCGCCTGCGAGCGCTGCCATACACGGTGGCCTCGATGCTGGCCGGCGTCGCGGCGCGCGCTACCCGGCCTACGAGGACGAGCAGTCGCAGCGGCCGCTGAAGCAGCTCGGCCAACGCATCACCGATTGCCGCCGCCGCGCGGCCAAGGCGGCGCTGCTGCCACGCCGCCGCCCCGCAAGCGCGGCGGCCCGGCGGCCGAGCGAGGCGCGCCTGACGGCCACGAGCGAAACGCGCCTCGCACCGGAAGGCGACGCACTGCTGGCGCTGGAAACCTTCTCGCGCTGCAGTCGCGCGGCATGCCGATCGCGCCGCCGGTGACCCGCGCATGGCGCTGGCGTGAGCGCGGCGAGCGATTCTTCCGCCTGCGCCGGGGCCAGCTCGACCTGTCGTGCGCGCAGTGCCACGACCAGCACGCCGGCCGGCGCCTGGCCGGCAGCGTCATCCCGCAAGGCCACCCACCGGCTACCCGATCTACCGCCTCGAATGGCAGGGCCTGGAGTTCGCTGCAGCGGCGCGTGCGCGGCTGCCTCACCGGCGTGCGCGCCGAGCCGCTGGCCGCCGACGCCGACGAGTTCCACCCCCGCGCTCGCGGTCTACCTCGCCGCGCGCGCCGCCAGCTGGCGGTGGGGAACGCCGGCCGACCCTGGTGAACGCCTCCCGGTTGATCGCCGGTCGGTCGCAAGCTGATCACCCAGGCCGACCACCGCCCCGGCCGAAAGGCCTGCCAACATCGCCGCTGCGCGGCTTTTCGCCGACGTGAACCGTGCCGCTCCCGGGAAGACGCGGGCCGCAGCGCGGCGCCGCCCTTCGTGCTCCACGGACCCGGTGCACTAGACTGCCTCGCACCGCCCATGCCCGCGCCGCGCACGACCTCGACAACAGCCTCGCCAGCGCCGCTGTCGCGCGCCGCGGACAGCGCGGCTGCGGACATGCGGCCCCTGGTGCGCCTCGACCGCGTGGGCAAGCGCTTTCCCAACGGCACGGTGGCGTTGCACGACTTCTCGCTCGAAGTCGGTGAGCACGACTTCATCAGCCTGCTCGGCCCTTCGGGCTGCGGCAAGACGACCGTGCTGCGCTTGCTGGCGGGCCTTTCGCCGGCCACCTCGGGCAAGCTCACCTGGGCGGCGCACCGCAGCCTGGGCGCCTCGCGCACCGACCGCGAACTCGCCTTCGTGTTCCAGGAGCCGACGCTGATGCCCTGGGCCACCGTGTTCGACAACGTCTACCTGCCGCTCCGGCTCTCGGGCGTCACGCGCGAGCAGGCCGGCGACACGGTGCGCGACGCGCTGGCGATGGTGGGCCTCGGCCGCTTCGCCACTGCCTGGCCGCACGAGTTGTCCGGCGGCATGAAGATGCGCGCGTCGATCGCACGCGCGCTCGTCACGCACCCGCGCCTGCTGCTGATGGACGAGCCGTTCGCGGCGCTCGACGAGATGACGCGCGGCAAGCTCGAGAACGACCTGCTCGCGATCTGGAAGGAGCACCGCTTCACCGTCATCTTCGTCACCCACAGCGTCTGGGAGAGCGTGTACCTCAGCAACCGCATCGTCGTGATGGCGGCGCGGCCCGGGCGCGTGGTGCAGGAGCTGCGCATCGGCGAGCCCTACCCGCGCCACGCCGGCGACTTCCACGTCTCCAGCCGCTACAACGAACACGTGAAGGCGGTGCAGCGCGTGCTGCACGCGACGATGGCCGGCGCCGACGTCGACCACTGACGAGCGCCGAACCGACCGCAGCGCGCCGCGATGGACAGCGTCAGCCCCACCACCCCCACTGCCGCGTCGCGCACCGCCACGCCGGTGAGCGGTGCCCAGGGCGGCCGGCGGCGGCGCAGCGTTGCCGAGCGCAGCGCCGGCCGCACCCTTCTCGCGCGCCGCGCCGCGGCGGCTGCGCGCGTGCTGCTGCCGGCCGTCATCGTCGCGGTGCTGCTGGGCGCGTGGGAAGCGGTGGTGCAGTTGAACCACATGCCGCACTACATCCTCCCGGCGCCTTCGCTCGTGGCCGAGACGCTCGTCAAGAACTGGGGCACGCTCGCGCCGGCGCTGTGGTTCACGGTCAAGCTCACGGCGCTGGCGCTCGCGGCCGCGGTGGCCGGCGGCGTGCTGCTGGCGGCGGCCTTCGCGATGTCGAAGTGGGTGGAGCTGGCGCTGTACCCGATCGCCGTGGTGCTGCAGGTGACGCCGATCGTCGCCATCGCGCCGCTGATCCTGATCTACGTCGACAACACGATGGCGGCGCTCCTGATCTGCGCCTGGATCGTCGCCTTCTTCCCGATCCTTGCCAACACCGTCATCGGCCTCAAGAGCGCCGACGCCAACCTGCGCGACCTGTACACGATGTACGGCGCCACGCGCTGGCAGCGCTTCTCGCTGCTGCTGGTGCCCAGCGCCCTGCCCTACTTCCTCGGCGGCCTGAAGATCGCCGGCGGCTTGGCGCTCATCGGCGCCGTGGTGGCCGAGTTCACCGCCGGCTCCGCGGGGCGCAACACGGGGCTTGCGTCGCGCATCCTCGAATCGATGTTCCGCACCGAGATCCCGATGATGTTCGCGGCGCTGGCGCTGGTTTCGCTGCTGGGCGTGGCGATCTTCCTCGTCTTCGCGGGACTGTCGAAGCTGCTGCTCGGGCATTTCGAGCGAGATGCGCCGTGAGCGCTGACAAGGTGAGAATTGCGCGCCCGATCTCAGGCCTGCGCTCCTCGCCGCGCCTGTACGGCTGCGGTGCTCGACCTGACCTCGGGCCGCTCGCTACGGTTCTTTCACACCTTGTGGGCAGCGGCGCCGGCTTGACCCGCGCTCGGCGCGGGCTTGCCGATCGGCGATCATGCGCGCGCCGGCAACGACGACACTCGCGCTGATGGACATCCGTTCTTTCCGTTTGCCCCGATTCGCGCCCGCGCTGGCGGCACTCGCAGCGCTGGCCACCCTCGCAGCGACACCCGCCGCCTTCGCGCTCGACAAGGTGGTCTTCGCCACCAACTGGCGCGCCGAGGCGCCGCACGGCGGCTTCTACCAGGCGCTGGCCGACGGCACGTACGCGCGCTACGGCCTCGAGGTCGAGATCCGCCAGGGCGGCCCGCAGGTGAACAACCGGCCGCTCTTGCCCATCGGCAAGGTCGACTTCCTGATGACGGTGAACCTGATGCTCACCTTCGACCAGGTGAAGCAAGGCGTGCCGGTCACCGTGGTGGCGGCCATCTTCCAGAAGGACCCGCAGGCGCTCCTCGCCCACCCCGGCCAGGGCTACGAGAAGTGGGAAGCGCTGAAGAGCGCGCCGACGGTGCTCATCAGCAAGGACGGCCAGTTCGGCTTCTGGCAATGGATGAAGGCCGAGCACGGCTTTCGCGACGAGCAGCTCAAGCCCTACGCCTTCCACCTCGGCCCGTTCCTCGCCGACAAGAAGGCCGTGCAGCAAGGCTATGCCGTCGCCGAGCCGTTCAACGTGAAGAAGGAAGGCGGCTTCGACCCCGTGGTGCATCTGCTCGCCGACCACGGCTTCTCGACCTACAGCACCACCATCGAGACGCGCACGCAGCTCGTGCGCGACAAGCCCGACCTCGTGCGCCGCTTCGTCGACGCCAGCATCGTCGGTTGGTACAACTACCTCTACGGCGACCGCCGCGCCGCCGACGCGCTGATCAAGAAGGACAACCCCGACATGACCGACGAGACGATCGAAGCTTCGGTGCAGCTGATGAAGCGCCTGGCCATCGTCGACAGCGGCGAAGCGCTGACCAAGGGCATCGGCGCGATGAACGCGGCGCGCATCAAGGACTTCCACGACAAGATGGTGAAGGCCGGGCTGTACAAGCCCGGCGAGGTGGACTTGTCGAAGGTGGCGACGTTCGAGTTCGTCAACAAGGGCGTGGGGCTGGATGTGAGGAAGCGGCTGACGGGGAAGTAGCGGTGGCTGCTGTTTGACGGCGGCTGTTCGACGGCGGCTGTTCGACGGTGGCTCTTTCGACGGTGGGTTCTTCGACGGTGGCACGTTCGAAGGCGCGAGCAAGCGCGCCGCGGGCGCCGAGCCTGGCGGGGCTTATTTGCGGCGGTCAGGCCCTGGCGGCCTGGACTTCTCGCGCTGCTCGGCTTGGGGTCGCGCGGTTAACTCGCTTCGCCCATCGCGTTCGCTCCGCCCAAACAGTGGCCGCGAGGCCAGTTTTACGTTGCGCGCGTACGCGCGCCGACTTCAAGCCTGCGCTGCTCAGCGCCGCAAGTGCGCCTGCTGCTTCGCGCCCGCGGCCTTGCTGGCACGGCAGGCGTTCGAGTCTTCTCCTCTCCCGCCTGCGGAGAGGGCAGCGGGCGAGGGGCCATCGACCGCCACTGCTGGTGCCGCAAAGGGTTGTGCGAGCAGGGTGCGGCGCGCACTTGCGGCGGAGCTCGGATACAACAGTCCAGTGGACTGTTTGCGCCTGGCGAGCGACCGGGCCCCTGGGCTCGGTGCGCCCTGCAAGGAGCAGCGCAGCACCCCTTGGCCGCGCGTGTACTCACGCGTATCCACAACTGACTCGCGGCCACCGTCTGAGCGGAGCGAACGCAGTGAGCGAAGCGAGTTGGCCGCGGGCCAAGAGCGCGAGCAGCACAGGGCAGTCGGGCCCCCAGGGCCCGACCGTTGCGCAAAATAAGCGCCGCGCCTGCCTGCGCAGCGCTTTGCTGCGCCGACAGCAGAGGTGGGCAATAACTCCTCGGCAACGACATTCGTACCGCTCGGCGCGCGGGCCTGGCGCTGACAGCCGCGCGGCGCCGCTGCCGACGGGTCGTGAGCGCAGCGTGCCGCAGCGCTTGAAAGCTGCCATGACTTTGATGCCTCCAGAACTGCCCGAAGACTCCGCGCCGCGGCGCGGGCGATCCTGCTGCTGCCGACACTGCCTCCGTCACCGCCGTTCTGGCGCGTGATGCCCGCCGACGCCGACGCCGCCGAGACCGCCGAGTGGCTGCAAGGCTTCGAGGCCCTGGTGCGCGCCGAAGGCCGCGAGCGCGGCACCTACATCCTGCGCCGGCTGCTCGACGAAGCGCGCCGCCTGCGCGTGCCGCTGCCGCCGGTGCTGAACACGCCCTACGTCAACACGGTGGCGCTCGACCACCAGCCGCAGTACCCCGGCCAGCTCGAGCTCGAAGCGCGCATCGCCGGCATCGTGCGCTGGAACGCGCTGGCGATGGTGGTGCGCGCCAACCGCGAGGCGGCCGAACTCGGCGGCCACATCGCCACCTACGCCAGCATCGCCGACCTGTTCGAGGTGGGCTTCAACCACTTCTTCCGCGGCGGCGGTAGTGAGGATGACAACGACAACGGCGATCCCGGCGACCTGATCTTCTTCCAGCCGCACGCTTCGCCCGGCGTCTACGCCCGTGCCTTCCTCGAAGGGCGGCTCAGCGAACGCCACCTCGAGCTGTACCGGCAGGAAACGCACGGCAGCGGCCTTTCGAGCTACTGCCACCCCTGGCTGATGCCCGACTTCTGGCAGTTCCCCACCGGCTCGATGGGCCTGGGGCCGCTCACCGCCATCTACCAGGCGCGCTTCATGCGCTACCTGCGCGACCGCGGCTTCGCGAAGCAGGGCAAGGGTTCGCAGGACGCGCGCGCTGCGCAGCGCGAAAGGCGCGTCTGGGCCTTCGTCGGCGACGGCGAGATGGACGAGCCCGAGTCGCTGGCGGGCTTGAGCCTCGCAGCGCGCGAGGGCCTGGACAACCTCGTCTTCGTCGTCAACTGCAACCTGCAGCGGCTCGATGGGCCCGTGCGCGGCAACGGCAGCATCGTGCAGGAACTCGAAGGCCTCTTCGCCGGCGCCGGCTGGAACGTCGTCAAGCTCCTGTGGGGCAGCGACTGGGACCCGCTCTTCGCGCGCGACCACGAAGGCATCCTCGTGCGCCGCCTGCACGAGACGGTGGACGGCGAGTTCCAGAAGTACGCCGCCACCGACGGCCGCTTCAACCGCGAGCACTTCTTCAACAAGTACCCCGAGCTGCGCGCGCTCGTCGCGCACTTGAGCGACGACGACATCGACCGCCTCAAGCGCGGCGGCCACGACCCGGTGAAGATCCACGCCGCCTACGACGCCGCCGTGCGCCACCGCGGCACGCCCACCGTCATCCTGGCGCAGACGAAGAAGGGCTACGGCATGGGCCACTGGGGCCAGGGCAAGATGGGCTCGCACCAGCAGAAGAAGCTCGACGACCAGGCGCTGCTCGCCTTCCGCGAACGCTTCGCGCTGCCGCTGAGCGAAGCCGACGTGGTGGCGCTGAAGTTCTGCAAGCCCGCCGACGACAGCCCCGAGCAGCGCTACCTGCACGCGCGGCGCGAGGCGCTGGGCGGCTACCTGCCGCAGCGGCGTGGCAAGGCGCGGCCGCTGCCGCCGGCAGCGGCGATCTCGGCCGCCGAGACCGCGCGCCTCGTCGAGCGCCAGGCCCACCGCGAGCAGAGCACGACGATGGTCTTCGTGCAGCAGCTGACGCAACTGCTGCGCGACCCGGCCATCGGCAAACACGTCGTGCCCATCGTCGCCGACGAAGCGCGCACCTTCGGCATGCAAAGCCTCTTTCGCGAGTTCGCGATCTACGCCGCGCAGGGCCAGCTCTACGAGCCCGAAGACCGCGACGAGCTGCTGTACTACAAGGAAAGCCAGTCGGGGCAGATCCTCGAAGAAGGCATCAGCGAGGCGGGCGCGGTGTCGAGCTGGATCGCTGCGGCCACCGCCTACAGCGCGCACGGCGTGCCGATGCTGCCCTTCTACATCTTCTATTCGTGCTTCGGCTTCCAGCGCGTGGGCGACCTCATCTTCTGCGCCGCCGACAGCCGCGCCCGCGGCTTCCTCGTCGGCGCCACCGCCGGCCGCACCACGCTCTCGGGCGAAGGCCTGCAGCACCAGGACGGCGCGAGCCTGCTCGCCGCGAGCACGGTGCCCAACTGCCGCGCCTGGGACCCGGCGTTCGGCTACGAACTCGTGCACATCGTCGCCCACGGCGTCGAGCGCATGCTGCAGCGGCAGATCGACGAGTTCCACTACCTCACGGTGATGAACGAGAACGTGCCGCAGCCGGCGATGCCTGCGGGCGTGACGCCGGCGCAGATCACGAGCGGGCTGTATCGCCTGCCGGCCCGCGAGGGGGCGGGCGCACCGCAGGTTCGGCTGGTGGGCAGCGGCATGATCCTGCACGAGGTGATCGCCGCCGCGGTGCTGCTGCGCGAGCAGTTCGAGATCGAAGCCGAGGTGTGGAGCGCCACCAGCTTCACCGAGCTGGCGCGCCAGGCGCGCGCGGTGCAGCGCGAGACGCGCTTGCGGCCCCTGGTCGGCGGCACCGGCCGCGGCGGCGAAGAGCAGCTGACGCCGATCAGCCACGTCGAAGCGTGCCTGGGCGGCACGCTGCCGGTGGTGGCCGCCACCGACTACGTGCGTGCCGTGCCGCAACTGGTGGCCGAATACGTCGCCGCGCCGTACACCACGCTCGGCACCGACGGCTTCGGCCGCAGCGCCACGCGCGCCGACCTGCGCCGCTTCTTCGAAGTCGACCGCCAGCACATCGCACTGGCCGCGCTCGCCGCCCTGGCCGACATCGGCGCCTGGCCGCGCGAAGCGCTGCCCGAGGCGATGCAGCGCCTGGGCATCGCGGCGGAGCTGACGCCGCCTTGGCTGGCTTGACGGGCGCGCTGCGCCGCGGTTGCCCGCCGCCGGGTGCGGCGAATTCGTGGCCGGGCGGATTCACGCGATGACCGGCACCTCGATGCGGCACAGCGCTTCGGCAAGGTCCTTTACGCCTGGGCTGTGCCGCCCGCTGGCGGAAGCCGCGCCGCGGCATCAGCGGTCTGCCCGCTGATGCTCTCGATCGTCCGGCAAAGCCATCGGGAGTGACGCTTCGGCGGAACTTCGATCTGGCCCCGGACGTGGCGGCTGGGGCGGCCACAGGGGAGGCTCGCCACCCGCCTTTCGCCAGCCGTTGATGAACGACACGATGCACACGATGACGGCCATCACGACGAACTTCCAGAACAACGCCATGTCCAGAAACCCAGCGAACCATTCGGCCATCTCTCGCCTCACGAAGCCCGCCTCGCGCGGGCTTCGCCGATTTTATGGCGGCAGGATTTCAACGGTATCCCGTGGCGGTTGTAAATCGGTCGATGGAGCCGTGTTGCGGGCCTTGACAACCGCGGGATTACCGACTGAACGTACGGCTGTCAGGACGGTTCGCCGCCGTGTTCCAAGAACCTCGAATTACCTATGAAAAGTCAAGAAGATCGCGCCACAGTCATTATGCTGAAATCAGTTTCCAGGCATTCCCGACAGAGACGAAAGCGAGGGCCACGATGACTGCACAAGCCGAGGAGTTGCTGTTGCTCGACGGGCGCTACGAATGGCTGCAAAGCCTGCCGCTTCAGCCCTACCTCGACGAACGGGGAATCGACTTCCGCGCCGCCTACTGGTGCAGCACCGCGCTGTGGCGCGGCTATGAAGCCGTTTGGGAGATGGTGGACGAGCGCTTGTACCTCGTCGGCTTGCTCGACGGTCGCGAGCACCCGATCGACCCAGGCCTCGCTTTTGGAGACCGCCCGCTGCCCATCGCGGCCGACTGGTTCAGCGGCCGGCTCGACATCGGCCAGGGCGATTCGCTCATGTACTTCCACATGGGTTGGGGGGCAACCTACTCGAGGGAGCTGCGCTTGTACCTGAAGCAGGGGCGGGTGGTGGCGCGGCGCCATTACGACCAGACGCGGCGGCTGCGTCGCCGCTTCGACCGCTTCGTGGCCGACAACCCCGATTGGCTCGAGATCCTGCGGGCACAGGCCCGCGACAGCCTGGGGCCCATCGGCGGGCTCACGGCGGCCGGGATCAAGGCGCTGGGGCGGCCGGAGCTGGAGGCCGAAGGCATGCCGGCCCCCTGGCCGGACGCCCTGAGCAGCGAGGACCTGGCCGCGATCGCGGAACGCCGGCTGCAGCACTGCAAGCGCGCACCGCAACGTATCGCGGCGCAAGGCGCGCCGCGGCCCGATGCGCCTTCCTGAGCGGCGTGCAAGCGGTGGCAACTGCCGCGCCTCGGCTGGCTTGACGGGGCCTGGCTGGCCGCGTGCGAGCATCGCCACCTCGGCAGAATCCCGTAGCACCAACGCCCCGCCCGCGAGATCCGCACCATGCCCGCCGCTGCCCGCTTCGACCAGCTGATGGATGCCGACGACAAGGCCGTGGTCGCGAGGTCGCGGCGCTGATGGGCACCACGATGGCGGGCTTCGTGCGCTCGGCCGCCAAGGAGAAGGCGCTGCTGCGGGAGCGCGAGGCGCACATCACGCTCAGCCAGCGCGACTTCGCCGCTTTCGCGCAGGCGCTCGATTCGGCCTTCACACCCAATGCGGCACTGAAATCGGCCCTCACGCAGGCGCGACACCGCGTTCGCCGTGCTTGAGCGCCGCGTGCAACCGGCGGGGGCAGCCCGCTCGACACGCGGGGTCACGCCGGGGCGGCCACCGTCTGCAAGCGGCGGATCCGGCTCCAAAGCACCGCCCTGGGTACTCCGGTGATGCTGAGCGCCGCCATGCATTCGGCCAGGCGGCCGGGCTGCGCGCGCAACTGCGCGACCGCCGCAGCCAGGTCACGGCGCACGCTGTCGCCATAGGCTGCTTCGGCCTTGGCGATCGCCTGGCGCAGCAGCGCGTTCGGACACTGCAGCATCGCCAGATCGATCAGGTCGCGGCTGTGCACCGCACGGTCGGCCCAGCGGTCGCTGAGGGCCAGCAGCTTGGTCGCGGCCATGTCCAGCGCGGTCAGGCAGGGCACGCCGGCGATCGCATCGTCCGCCGCCGGCGCCGCGAGCGTGATGCGGGCCTCGAACACGATCTCCAGCTTGATCGGCGTGCCCTCCACGCCGAGCAGCGTGCGCACGCCGTACTGGTCGGCGCGCACCTCGCGCAGCAGCGCCAGCGTGCGGCCGGCACGCAAGATCGGCGCGAGCCCGGCGCTTCCGGCGGTTCCGGCATTTCGCATCAGCGCCTGGCGCAGCTCGCGATAACCCGGCGCGTGCGAGACGACGAAACCGATGTCCGCCGACTCGCGGTACTCGCCGTGCTTCAAGACGATGGCGGTGCCGCCGCCGAAGAGGCAGCCCAACGACGACAGCCGCGGCCCGTCGAGCGCGAGCAGCACCTGCTCGATGCGCCGGTGGTGCGCGCGCTCAAACAAGCAGCCGCCCCTTGCCCTCGGTCTGCACCAGCGCGCGCAGCAGCGCCTGTTCGGCCGGCGGCATGGCGGCCACGTCGACGTGGCGCCAGTTGCGCTCGTACAGCGCCAGCGCCTCGGCCGGCGACAGCGTGGCCTCGGGGTCGAGCTGCCAGGCCAGGCGCTGCAGTTCGGGGTAGTCGGCCGGCCGGATGCACGGGGGCA
>JAXMEZ010000034.1:0-40082 GCA_046348035.1 Rubrivivax sp.
ACCGTCGAAAGCCACAGCAGGCCCATCGCGGCGGAGAAGACGTACACGCTCGCTGCTGACAGCGGTGCCAGCACGAAGAGCGTGATGACCACCGCGCGCAGCCCGTAGATCGCAGCCAGGATGTGCTTCTTCGCCAGCCGCTGCCCGAGCGTGCCGGCGGCGTAGGTGCCGAAGACGTTGAAGAGGCCGATCAGCATCAGCGCCACCGTCGCCACCTCGGGGCCGAATCCCTTGTCCTTCAAGTAGCTGGGCATGTGCACGCCGATGAACACCACCTGGAAGCCGCAGACGAAGTAGCCCGCGGTGAGCAGCAGGAACGGCGGGTGCGAGAAAGCTTCGCGCAGCGCCGCGCCGAGGCTCTGGTGCGCGATGCCGGGCGCGTGCGCGCCCTGCGTCGGTTCGCGCAGGCCGAAGGCGAGCGGCAGGATCGCCAGCGCCAGCGCCGCGGCAATGAAGAGCGCGGTTTGCCAGCCGGTCGAGCCGATGAGCCAGGTCTCCACCGGCACCATCAGGAACTGCCCGAACGAGCCGGCCGCGGCGGTGATGCCCATCGCCCACGAGCGCTTCGCCGGGTCCACCTGGCGGCCGATGACGCCGTAGATCACCGCGTAGGTGGTGCCGCTTTGCGCCAGCCCCAGCAGCACGCCGGCGCTGCCGGTGAACGCCGCGCCCGAGGTGGAAAGCGCCATCAGCACCAGGCCCAGCGCATACAGCACGCCGCCGGCCAGCAGCACGCGGTAGGCGCCGAAGCGGTCGGCCAGCGCACCGGCCACCGGCCCGGCCAGGCCCCACGAGAGGTTCTGCACCGCCATCGCGAAAGCGAAGGTCTCGCGCGTCCAGCCGCGGTCCATCGTGATCGGCTGCAGCCACAGGCCGAAGCCGTGCCGGATGCCCATCGACAGCGTGACCACGGCAGCGCCGCACAGCAGCACCTGCGTCATCGACAGGCGCGGGGCCGCGGGCGTCGTGACCTTCGCGGTCGTCGCGCTGGCCGCGTCCGCTGCGGCGGCGGTGGAGGGGGTGGTCGTCATGGCGCGGATTGTCTTGGAATCGGCAATACCCGCTGTGTCGCTGCGGCGCCATTACAGTGCGGCCCGGCTCCGGGGCTCGGTTCCCGGGGTCGCAAAGGAGGGCAGGCTTGAAGGTTCTCGTGCTCGGCAGCGGCGTCATCGGCACGTCGGTCGCGTGGTACCTGGCGTGCGCCGGCCACGAGGTGACCGTGGTTGAGCGCCAGGCCGGCCCGGCGCTGGAGACGAGCCACGCCAATGCCGGCGAGGTGTCGCCGGGCTACAGCGCACCGTGGGCCGGGCCGGGGGTTCCGGTGAAGGCGATCAAGTGGATGCTGATGCAGCACAGCCCGCTCGTCATCTGGCCGATGCTCGACCCGGCGATGTGGCGCTGGGGGCTGGCGATGCTGGCCAACTGCACGGCGAAAGCCTACGCGCTCAACAAGAGCCGCATGGTGCCGCTGGCCGAATACAGCCGCGACTGCCTGAAGGCGCTGCGCGCCGAGACCGGCATCGCCTACGACGAGCGCACGCAGGGCACGCTGCAGCTCTTTCGCACGCAGAAGCAGCTCGACGGCATCGGCGGCGACGTCGAAGTGCTCAAGCAATACGGCATGCCTTTCGAGGTGCTCGACCGCGAAGGCTTCTGCAAGGTCGAGCCGGCGCTGAAGCTGACGCAGGAGAAGTTCGTCGGCGCGCTCAGACTCCCCGGCGACGAGACCGGCGACTGTTTCCTCTTCACCAACCGCCTCGCCGAGATGGCGCGCGCGCGCGGCGTGACGTTCCGCTTCGGCACCGCGATCCTCGGCGTCGAGGTCGAAGGCGGCCAGGTGAGCGGCGTGCGCACCGCGGCCGGCGTGCTGCAGGCCGACCGCTACGTGCTCGCGCTCGGCAGCTACTCGACGCCGCTCTTGAAGTCGATCGGCATCCGCATTCCCGTGTACCCGGTGAAGGGCTACTCGATCACGGTGCCGATCACCGACCCCGCCGGCGCGCCCGAGTCCACCGTGATGGACGAGACGCACAAGGTGGCCGTCACGCGGCTGGGCGACCGCATCCGCGTCGGCGGCACGGCCGAACTCGCCGGCTACAGCCTGGCACTGCGCGAGCCGCGCCGAGCGACGCTGAACCACGTCGTCAGCGACCTCTTCCCCAAGGGCGGCGACATCGGCCGGGCCACGTTCTGGTGCGGCCTCCGGCCAATGACGCCCGACGGCACGCCGATCGTCGGGCCCACGCGCTACGCCAACCTCCTGCTCGCCACCGGCCACGGCACGCTCGGCTGGACGATGGCCGCAGGCACCGGCCGCGTCGTCGCCGACCTTATCTCGGGGCGCAAGCCGGACATCGACGTGAGCGCCCTGGCGATGGCGCGGTATGGTTGAGGCGATGCTCTCCTGGTTCGACGCCCGCGAACACCGCCGCTTCGGCGAGCAGCTCGCCGCGTTGGTGGTCGAGAAGATGCCGCTGGAGCGGCCGGCCAAGCAAGCGTTGTCGCCGCGCAAGCGGCCGAAGAAGCCGCAGGAGGTGCTCCGCAAGCTGCTGGCGCAGATCGCCGAGTTCAGTGCCAAGCACCGCGCCAACTTCTACCAGCGGGCCAAGTTCGCCAACGCCTTCAAGTGGAAGCTGCTCGAAGCGGGCTACGACGCCGAGTTCGCCGACGAGCTGGCGAAGGAACTGCTCATCCACTTCCGCTGAAGGCGCCG
This sequence comes from Rubrivivax sp., assembly GCA_046348035.1. GTDB lineage: Bacteria > Pseudomonadota > Gammaproteobacteria > Burkholderiales > Burkholderiaceae_C > Rubrivivax. The sequence continues at coordinate 2,714 of JAXMEZ010000034.1, forward strand.
CGGCGCCATCGCCGGCGCAGGGACTACGCTGGGACTGCCTTGGGACTCTTCGACCGGCTTGCGAACCTGGCGCGCGGCAAGGCCGCGGCGCCCGCGGCGCCCGCCGTGCCCGCGATACCCGCCACGCCTGACGCAGCAGCGAAGGCAGCCGTGCCTCGCGACGGCGCGGCGCGCGATGGTCCGCTGGCGTTGATCACTGCTGGCCAGGCGCTCGAAGAAAAGGGCCGCGCGCGCGAAGCGCTCGCCTTGTACGACCGGGCGCTGGCGCTGGCGCCGACGCTTGCCAAAGCACAGCTGAACCGCGGCAACGCCTTGCTGGTGCTGGGCGAACTCGAAGCGGCCGTGAACGCCTACGAGGCTGCTTCGGCGCACGACCCGGCCGCGGCCTCCGGGCCCTACAACCTCGGCAACGCGCTCGCGCAGGCCGGCCGGCCGCAGGAGGCGCTGGCCGCATACGGCCGCGCGCTCGAGCGCGACCCGGGCTTCGCCGATGCCGAAGTGGCCATCGCCCTCGCGCACGAGGACCTCGGCAACCGCGACCAGGCTGCCGCGCATTACCGCAGCGCGTTGCGGCTCGCGCCCGGCTACGCGCCGGTGCATGGCAACCTCGCCGCAGTGCTGCTGGCGCAGGCGAAGTTCGAAGAAGCGGCGGCGAGCTACCGGCGCGCACTCGAACTCGACCCGCAGCTCGTGCCGCTGCACGCGGGCCTGGGGCAGGCGCTGCTGGCGCTCGCGCGAAACGACGAAGCGGTGGCGAGCCTGAAGCGCGCCCTCGCCGTGATGCCCCCTGCGGCGCCCGGCGCGGCGCCGCTGCAGCACGCGCTCGGCGTGGCGCTCACTGCGCTCGGCCGCCACGACGAGGCCGCGGCGAGCTTTCGCCGCGTGCTCGCCATCGACCCGAAGCATCTGGACGCCGCGTGCCTGCTCGGCAACCGGCTCGCCGACGAAGGCCGCCTGCACGATGCGCTCGACTGCTACGGGCGCATGCTGCAAGCCGACCCGAAGAGCGTGCTCGCGCACAACAACATCGGCGGCGCGCTGCGCCGCCTCGGCCGGCTCGACGATGCGGCGGCGAGCTACGAGCGCGCGCTCGCCATCGACCCCGGGCTGCTCGCTGCGCGCAGCAACCTCCTCTTCATCCGCCATTCGCGCGCCGAGCGGCCGAGCGAGGCGCTGCTGGCCGAAGCGCGCCGCTACGGCGAGGCGGCTGCGCAAGCGGCGCGGCCGTTCACGCAATGGGACAACGCGCCGCTGCCGGACAAGCCGCTGCGCGTGAACTGGTCTCAGGCGACCTGCGCAGCCACCCGGTGGGCTACTTCCTCGTCGACTGCTCTCGGCGCTGGCGCAGCGCGCCGGTGCGCGCATCGAGCGGCGTGCCACAACCACCGGCCTTCGACGACGTTTCGGCGCGCATCCGCACCTCGTGCCGGCTGTGGCGCGACGTGTCGGTGCTCGGCGACGAGGCGCTCGCCGAGCAGGTGCGCGCCGACGGCATCGACATCCTCATCGACCTCGCCGGCCACCGGCCACACGCGGCTGCCGGTGTTCGCATGGAAGCCGGCGCCCGTGCAGGCGGGCTGGCTCGGCTTCACGGCGACCGCCGGCGTGGCGGCGATCGACCATGTGATCGCCGATGCGCTGGCGTTGCCCGCGCCCGAGGAGGAGCCGTTCTTCACCGAGACGGTGGCGGCTGCCGCAGGACTACCTGGCCTTCACGCCGCCCGGTGAAGCGGGCAGGAGTGGGGCCGCTGCCGGCGCTGACGAATGGCGCGAGTGGCGCAAGCGGCGCGATCGGCACACGCGGCACAAGCGGCGCCGCCGGTGGCGCTGCTGGCGCAGGCGGCCCGGTCACCTTCGGCTCGTTCAACAACCTCGCCAAGGTGACCGACGACGTGGTGGCCTTGTGGTCGCGCGTGCTCGTCGCGCGGTGCCCGGCAGCCGGCTGCTGCTGAAAGCGCAGCAGTTGCAGGAGGCGCCGCAGCCGGAGGCGCTTGCCGAGCACTTCGCGCGCCCACGGCATCGAGCGCGGCCCGGCTCCTGCTCGAAGGGCTGGTGCCGCGCGCCGACTACCTGAAGCCGTTCGCGCGGCTGGACATCGCGCTCGACTTCCGTTCCCGTACCCCGGCATCACGACGACGGTCGAGCCTGTGGATGGGCGTGCCGGTGCATGAAGCCGCCGTGCACGCCGAGGCCGCCGTGGAACGCGAGCACGAGCAGCACCGCCACCGCGCGCAGGCCCTGCACGTCGAGGCGGTGGTCGCTGACCTTCGCCGCGGTCGCCGCGGTCGCCGCGTGCGCGCGCTGGCCGCCGGAAGCCACCCGCCTGCGGCCCGCGCGCAGGAAGCCGCGCACGCTTGTCGGGTTTGCTTTCGTCATGCGGGTGCCTGCGGCCGAGAACGTCTCGTCGTCCGGCCGCGGCTGCGGAAGAGGCATTGTTCGTGCCCGCGCTGCCATATCGCGATCGACCGCTGCGCCGACATGTTGCCGAGGAGGCGCTGCCTAGAATCCCCGCCATGCCTCCGAGTCCGAAGCCATCCTCTCCTGTCGCCGGTGCAGCCGCGGCGGCGGGCACCTACGCCGAAGCGTCGATCCGCGTCCTCAAGGGGCTGGAGCCCGTGAAGCAGCGGCCCGGCATGTACACGCGCACCGACAACCCGATGCACGTGGTGCAGGAAGTCATCGACAACGCCGCCGACGAGGCGCTGGCCGGCCACGGCAAGCGCATCGGCGTCGTGCTGCACGCCGACGGCAGCGTCAGCGTCGAGGACGACGGCCGCGGCATCCCGTTCGGCCTGCACCCCGAGGAGAAGGTGCCGGTGCTGGAGATCGTCTACACGCGGCTGCACGCCGGCGGCAAGTTCGACAAGGGCGCCGGCGGCGCCTACAGCTTCAGCGGCGGCCTGCACGGCGTGGGCGTCAGCGTCACCAACGCGCTGGCCAGGCGCATGGAAGTGACCGTGTGGCGCGAGGGCAAGGTCGCCCGCATCGCGTTCGCCGGCGGCGACGTCGCCGAGAAGCTGGCGGTGGACAAGGCCGATAGGGGCAGCGAGCGCAAGTCGGGCACGCGCGTGCGCGTGTGGCCCGACCCGAAGTACTTCGACACCGCCGAGCTGCCGCGCGCCGACCTCGTACACCTCCTGCGCAGCAAGGCGGTGCTGATGCCCGGCGTCACGGTGACGCTGGCGGTGGAGAAGAGGCAGGACAAGGAAGGAAGGGAAGGAGGTGCGCCCGAGACGCAGACCTGGCTCTACAAGGGCGGCCTGCGCGACTACCTCCTGCAGAACCTCGCGGCCGAGCCGCTGATTCCGCTCGTCGAAGGCGAGCAGTACGCCGGCGTCAACGAGACCGAGAACTACGCCGAAGGCGAAGGCGCCGCCTGGTGCGTGGCCTTCACCGAGGAAGGCAACCTGCTGCGCGAGAGCTACGTCAACCTCATCCCCACGGTGGCGGGCGGCACGCACGAAAGCGGCTTGAAGGACGGCCTCTTCGCCGCGGTGAAGGGCTTCATCGAGCTGCACGCGCTGTTGCCCAAGGGCGTGAAGCTGATGCCCGAAGATGTGTTCTCGCGCGCCAGCTTCGTGCTCAGTGCCAAGGTGCTCGACCCGCAGTTCCAGGGCCAGATCAAGGAGCGCCTGAACAGCCGCGACACGCTGCGGCTCGTCTCGGGCTACGTGCGCCCGGCGCTGGAGCTGTGGCTCAACCAGCATGTCGATGTCGGCAGGAAGCTCGCCGAGCTGGTGATCCGCCAGGCGCAGACGCGCCAGCGCGCGGCGCAGAAGGTCGAGAAGAGGAAGGGCAGCGGCGTCGCCGTGCTGCCGGGCAAGCTCACCGACTGCGAGAGCCGCGACCTTGGCCAGAACGAGATCTTCCTCGTCGAAGGCGACAGCGCCGGCGGCAGCGCCAAGATGGGCCGCGACAAGGAGACGCAGGCGGTGCTGCCGCTGCGCGGCAAGGTGCTCAACACCTGGGAGGTGGAACGCGACCGCCTGTTCGCCAACACCGAGATCCACGACATCGCGGTGGCGCTGGGGGTCGATCCGCACGGGCCCGCGGAAGACGCGGACCTCTCCGGCCTGCGCTACGGCAAGGTGTGCATCCTCTCGGACGCCGACGTCGACGGCTCGCACATCCAGGTGCTGCTGCTGACGCTCTTCTTCCGCCACTTCCCCAGGCTCGTCGAGCGCGGGCACGTGTGCATCGCCAAGCCGCCGCTTTACCGCATCGACGCGCCGGCGCGCGGCAAGCGGCCGGCGGCGAAGATCTACGCGCTCGACGACGGCGAGCTCGAAGCGGCGCTGGACAAGCTGCGCAAGGAAGGCGCGCGCGAAGGCAGCTGGACCATCAGCCGCTTCAAGGGCCTGGGCGAGATGAACGCCGAGCAGCTGTGGGAGACGACGCTCAACCCCGAGACGCGCCGCCTGCTGCCGGTGGGCTGGGGCGAACCCGGCCAGGCGAGCAGCTTCGAGGCGACGACGAAGGTGCTGGCGCAGCTGATGGGCAAGGGCGAAGCCGCCGCGCGCCGCGAGCTGATGGAGCAGCACGGCGACGCGGTCGAGGTCGACGTTTGAGCGGCGGGCGGCGGCGGTAAGGCCGCACCGCCAGACGCTAGAATGCAGATTGAAGTTTCAATCTTCAATCTGCAATGACGCCGATTCCCCGCCACGCGCAAGCGGCGGCCGAGCGCCTGGCGGCCGCCTTCCCCGTGCTGGCCATCACCGGCCCGCGGCAGGCGGGCAAGACGACGCTGGCGCGAATGCTCTTCGCAGCCAAGCCCTACGTCACGCTGGAAGACCCTGACGAACGCGCCTTCGCCGACGCCGACGCGCGCGCCTTCCTCGCGCGCTTCCCGGACGGTGCCATCCTCGACGAGGCGCAACGCTGCCCGGCGCTGTTCTCGTACCTGCAAGGCGTCGTCGACGTGCGCGGCCGGGCCGGGCAGTTCGTGCTCACGGGCTCGCAGCAGTTCGGCCTCATGTCGGGCATCACGCAGTCGCTGGCCGGCCGCGTCGGCCTGCTCCAGCTGCTGCCGCTGTCGCTGGCGGAGCTGGCCGGCGCCTTCCTGGCGCCGCGCGACCTGGCCCACGCCCTGTGCCGCGGCGGCTACCCGGCGATCCACGCCCGCGGCGTGTCGCCCGCCGACTGGCTGCCGAACTACGTGGCCACCTACGTCGAACGCGACGTGCGCCAGTTGCTCGGCGTGCGCGACCTCGGCGCATTCCAGCGTTTCCTGCGCCTGTGCGCGGCGCGCAGCGGCCAGTTGGTCAACCTGTCGGCACTGGCCGTGGACACCGGCATCACGCATGTCACGGCGCGCCAGTGGCTGGCGGTGCTCGAAGCGAGCTACGTCGTGCGCCTGGTGCCGTCGTACCACGAGAACCTGGGCAAGCGCATCGTCAAGACGCCCAAGCTGTACTTCCTCGACAGCGCGCTCGCGGCGTGGCTGATGGGCATCCGCGAGCCCGCGGCGCTGGCCATCCATGCGCAGCGCGGCGCGCTGTTCGAGGGCTACGTGGTCTCGGAGATCCTCAAGCACGAGTTCAACGCCGGCCGCATGCCCGAGTTCTGGTTCTGGCGCGACAGCGCCGGCCACGAGGTCGACCTGTTGCTGCCGGTGGGGCATTGGTTGCAGCCGGTGGAGATCAAGTCGGGGCAGACCTACGCCGACGACTGGCCTGCGGCGGCGCGGCGGTGGCAGGCGCTGGCCGGCGACCGGGCTCTCGAACCGATCATCGTCTACGGCGGCGACGCCAGCTTCGAGCGCGCCGGCTGTCGTATCGTCTCGTGGCGGCAACTGGCCCACGCCCGCGAGGCCGTCGTGCCGGCCTCCGCGGCAACAGGGGAACGCCGATGACGATGCCGTCGCCTCCGGTGCGCCTGCGCCCGACGATGCTCTCGGACCTGGACTTCGTGCTCTCGGTGGAGACCGACGCGCGCAACCTGCCGTTCATCACGCCGTGGGAACGCCCGCAGCACGAGGCGGCGGTGCGCATCCCCGACTTCCGCCACTTCATCGTCGAGACCGGCCGCAACGACGAGGAAGCCGGGCGCGAGGGCTTCATCATCCTGCAGGGCTGCCGCAACCCGCACAAGAGCGTGGAGCTCAAGCGCATCGTGCTCAGGCCTGCGCACCACGGCCAGGGCCTCGGGCGCGAGTGCGTGCGCCTGCTCAAGCGCATGGCCTTCCGCGACCTCGGCGCGCACCGCTTCTGGCTCGACGTGAAGTCGCTCAACGCGCGCGCGCTGGCGCTGTACGCGAGCGAAGGCTTCGTCGAGGAAGGGCGGCTGCGCGAGAGCGTGCGCCTGGCCGGCGCCGCCGGCCTGGGCGACGCCGCCGGCTACGACTCGCTGGTGGTGATGAGCCTGCTCGACCGCGAGTACGCGGCGCGCGTGGCGTTGGGAGAGGAGTAGGGAGTCTCGCCCTCGAACAAGAGGTCAGACGCCCACTTTCCGAAGCATGCGCGGCGGAAGGTGGTTGAGGAGCCTGAGCAGTTCCGGCAAGAGGGGTTCGATGGCCTGAATGCGCGTTCGGCGAACGTACAGAACGACGACGGCGATCGGCAGCGTCGCGATGTTCTGCTGGAACTCCAGGTTCCGATCGGCCGTGACGAAGGCGTCGAACCTCGTCGCGGCCATGGCCAGAAGCCTGCCGTTCTTGATGCTGGACCAGCCCGCAGCCTGGACGGTCGTGACCTCGTGTCCGGCGATCAGCGGCGCCAGGTCTTTCGGAAGCGACTCGTCAAGCAGGATGCGCATCGGGAATGAGTGCCGAGCGGGCCCGCTCCAGCACAGCGACCGCCATCTCGCGCGAGACCGAGGGGAACTGCTCGAGGAAGACTTCCAGCGAGTCGCCTTCTTCGAGGTAGTCGAAGAGGTTCTGGATCGGGACGCGCGTCCCAGCGAAGACCGGCGTCCCGCTCTGGATTTCCGGGTCCACGACGATGAGCGTCCTGTCCATGGCGCCTCCGCTGACTTGCTGCACCGCTGGAACTCTACCGCGGGCGGCTCGATGACGTGGCGGCTCTGCTCAGCTTCCCACTCAGCTCCCCACGGCAGCCACCAGCGCCTGCCAGCGCTTGAGGAAGTCGCCGCGCTTGGCGGCGGCTTCTTCCTCGTCGATGGGGAACACCTTGATGCTCGCCAGCGGCGGCAGCTGCACGTGCCTGGACACGTCGATGTCGCTGCGTGCCGGGCGGCGGTAGGCGGCCAGCAGCAGTTCGGTCTGCGCTTCCTTGCTCAGCAGGTGGTCGCAGGCCTTCTTCGCCAGCTCGCCGGCGGGCGCACCCTTGATGAGCGCGAAGAACTCCGGCGTCGTGAAGGTGCCGTCGCTCGGGTAGACGAGGCTGATCTCCTTCTGCCCGCCGGCCACGTAGGCGTAGGCGTTCGATTCGAACGTGAGGCCGACCGCGAACTCGCCCTGGCCGACGCTGCGCAGCACGGTGGCCGCGGCGCTGGTGACCTTGAGGTTCGACGCGAGGCGCTTCAAGCCGTCGGCGCCGAGCATCTTCTCCGCGCCCCACAGGATCGTCAGCGCCGTGGAGCTGTTGGCCGGGTCGGCGATGATCATCTTGCCCTTGAGCTTGGGGTCGAGCAGGTCGGCCCAGGTCCTGGGCAACGGCACGCCGCCGAGCTGGTTGCGGTTGACCATCGCCACCGCCACGTGCAGGTTGGCCGCCGACCACAGGTTCTGCGGCTGGTGCAGCGCGGCGGGGATCGCTGCCAGCTCGGACGAGCGATACGGCTCGAGCAGGTGCTTGAACGCGCCCAGCGTGTTGGCCGAGGTGCTCCAGAAGATGTCGCCCTGCGGCTTGGCCGCCTCGGCCTCCAGCCGGCGCAGCAACTGGCCCGAGCCGCCGGTGATGGCCGAGAACTTCACGCCCGGCAGCTTCTTGCTCGCCGTCTCCACCACGGCTTCGAAGGCCTGCTGGTTGTTCGAGGTGTAGATGACCACGCTGCCACCGGCTTGCGCGCGTGCGAAGCCGGCCGGCAACGCGAGTGCGGCGCCGAGGCCGGCGATGGCGGTGCGGCGATCGATGGAGTGGGTCATGAGCGGTCTCCTCGTTGTCGGTGATCGGGAAGGGGAAAGGAAAGCGATCAAGTGTCTCAGGCGCTTCGCCGGTCGCGTCGCGTCTCCTCAGGCGCGCGCAGCGAAGAGGTCGATCTTCGCCAGCCGCGTGGCCGCGACGATCGGCACGACGATCACCGCGATGAGCAGCAGCCCGTAGGCCGAGGCTTGCGCCATCAGGCCGCTGTCGATCAAGCGGAAGATCTGGATCGGCATCGTCTCGCGGCCGCCCGAGTAGACGATGATGCTCGCACTCAACTCGGCCACCGTCGTGGTCCAGGTCAGCACCGCGGCGGCGACGATGGCCGGCGCCATCATCGGCAGCACGACGCGGAAGAAGGTCGGCAGCGGCGGCACGCCGAGGCTGATCGAAGCTTCCTCGATCGAGTCGGGGATGTTGTACAGCGTGCTCGAAGCGTTGCGGGTGCCGAACGGCAGCCGCCGCACGACGTAGGCGAGCACGATGATCGCGCCGGTGCCGGTGAGCGGCAGCCAGCCGGTGTTGAAGCTCATCAAGAGGCCGATGCCGATGACCGTGCCCGACAGCGCCAGCGGCAGCGCGGTGAGGTAGTCGAGCACCGGCGTCAGCGCATTGCGCTTCTGACGACGAGGAAGCTGATGAGCACCGCCAGTGCGATGCCGATCGCGGTGGCCGCCGCGGCATACGTGAGCGTGTTCAGCAGCGGGTCCACCGCGCGCGTGAAGACGCGCTCCAGGTGCGCCGTGGTCCACTCGCCCCAGCGCATCACCGGCCCGCGCGCCGCGGTGAACGCGCCGACGACGATGCTCGCCACCGGCAGCAGCGACACCGCGACCACGGCCGCCGCCGCGCTTCCGATGGCCGCGCCGCGCCAGCCGGCCAGCCGCACGGGCACGGCGCCGCGCCCTTGCACCACCTCGCGCCGGCTGCGCGCGACGATGCGCCGCTGGGCGAAGAGCGCCAGCATCACGATGGCCACCGAGATCGTCGCCAGTGTGCTTTGCAGCGTCGGGTCCGAACCGACTTCGGAGACGGTGGCCTGGTACGTGAGCACCGACAGCAGCGCCACCTTGTTCGACAGCACCATCGCCACTGCGAAGTTGCCGACGACGAGCGTGAACACGAGCAGCGCGCTCGCCAGCACGGCCGGCAGCACCACCGGCAGCATCACCTTCAGCCGCGACAGCGCCGGCGATGTGCCCAGGCTCTGCGCTGCTTCTTCGAGCTGCACGTCAAAGCCGCGGATGGCGGCCAGCGTGCCGATGTAGACGTACGTGTAGTAGGTGAACGTCATCACCGTCACGAGCCCGGTCCAGCCGTAGAAGCCGGGCAGCGCGATGCCGCGTTCGGCGAGCGCGCGCGTGACGAGGCCGTTGTTGCCCACGAGCATGAGCCACGTCTGCGCCGCGATGACTTCGGGCACCACCAGCGTCACCAGCGGCAGCACCGCGATCAGCCCCTTGCCGGGGAAGTCGAAGCGGGCGGTGAACCAGGCGAGCGGCACGCCGATGACGAGCGTCAACAGCGTCACCGCGAACCCGAGCACGAGCGTGTTGATCACGGCCTGCGTGTACTTCGGGTCCGCGGCCACCGTCGACCAGCCCGAGGCGCCGCCGCGGGCGCCGAAGCTGCCGGCGAGCACGTTGACGAGCGGCACGAGCAGGAAGACGACGAGCAGCGCCAGTGCGGCCAGCGTCAGCCACGGCCACGGCGAGCGCAGGTCGAATGCGCGCAGGCCGGTGGATGCCCTGAGGGCGGCGAACGGGTTCATCGCGCCAGCACCAGCGTCGCCGCGGGGTCGAAAGCGAGCGTGGCGACATCGCCGACGCGGTGCGCGTCGTGCGCCGGGCCGTGGCAGTCGACCTGGAGCTGCTCGCCGCCGTCGAGCGCAACGCGGTAGCTCGTCTTCTCGCCGAGGTACTGGCGGCGTAGCACGCGGGCGGTCAGCGCCGCTGCTGCCGTCGTTGCTTGTGCAGCGGGTGCGAGGACGAGGCTCTCCGGTCGCGCCATCAGGAGCGCCGCTCCGGCGTTCAGCGCCGCCGGCGCGACGGCGCGCACGCTCATGCCCGAAAGCCGCACGGTGGCCGTGCCGCCGGCAGCCACGCCTTCGGCCAACGTCACCGGCAGCAGGTTCGCCGCGCCGACGAAATCGGCCACGTAGCCGCTGGCCGGCCGGCGGTAGATCTCCGCCGGCGTGCCCACCTGCTCCAGGCGGCCGTGGTTCATCACGCCGATGCGGTGCGAAAGCGCCAGCGCCTCGTCCTGGTCGTGCGTGACGAAGACGGTGGTGATGCCCGCTTCGGCCTGCAGCTCGGCGATCGTCTGCCGCACCTGCATGCGCAGCTTCGCGTCGAGGTTCGACAGCGGCTCGTCCATCAGCAGCACCTGCGGCTCGATGACCAGCGCCCGCGCCAGGGCCACGCGCTGCCGCTGCCCGCCCGAGAGCGCCGCCGGATGCCGCGCACCGAAGGCCGACAAGCCCACGCGTTCCAGCGCCACGCCCACCTGGCGCTGCACGCTCGCCGCGTCGCGTCCGCGCGCGCAAGCCGTAGGCGACGTTGTCGAACACCGTCTTGTCGGGGAACAGCGCGTAGTCCTGGAACACCATGCCGATGTCGCGGCGGTGCGGCGGCACGGCGGTCACGTCGCGCTCGCCGAAGCGGATGCTGCCGGCGCGCGCCGGCACGAAGCCGGCGATCGTGCGCAAGAGCGTCGTCTTGCCGCAGCCGCTGGGGCCGAGCAGCGTGAAGAACGAACCGGCCTCGATGTCGAGCGCCAGGCCTTCGATCACCGCGCCGCCGCCGCCGTAGCCGACGGCGAGGCCTTCGATGTGGATGCCCGGGCGTGCTATCGATGCCGTCGCCGTCTTCGGCGCTGTCGCCGTCATCGCGGTCATCGCCGTCATCGGCCGAGTGCCTTCTCGATGCACGCCAGCGCTTCGCGGTGCCGTGCCGCATCGCCGGCGGCCAGCACCTGCGAGCCGCTTTGCAGCGTGACGGCGCGGCCCTGCCAGTCGGTGATGACGCCGCCGGCGCCTTCGATGAGCGGCCGGAACGGCGCGTAGTCGAAGAGCTTCAGCCCGCCGTCGATGGCCAGGTCGGTGCGCCCGGCGGCGAGCAGGCCGTAGCTCATGCAGCAGCCGCCGTAGATGCGCCACGCGGTGCGTTCGCGCAGTGCCTGCAGCGCCGTGCGTTCGGCGTCGGACATGATGTCCGGGTTGCTGGTGCTGAGGATCGCCGTGCGCAGCTCGGCGCAAGGCCGGGTGCGGATCGGCTGCCCGTTCAGCGTGCTGGCGCGGCCGGCAATGCCGACGTAGCGCTGGTTCGTCACCGGCAGGTGCATGACGCCGAGCACCGGCACGCCTTGCCAGGCCAGCGCGATGAGCGTGCCGAACACCGGCACGCCGGCGATGAAAGGCGCGGTGCCGTCGACGGGGTCGAGGATCCACACCGCGTCGGCGTCGAGCGCGTTCGCACCGGCTTCCTCGCCGAGGATGCCGTGGTGCGGGTAGCGCTCGCCGATCAGCTCGCGCAGCCGCGCTTCGATGCCGGCGTCCAGCGCCGTGACGAAGCTGCGGTCGGCCTTCACCTGCACTTCGGGCCGCATGGCGGCGGCCGGCGCGAGCAGCGCGTGCGCCGCGTCGGCCAGCTCGTGCGCGAAGCGCAGCCACTCGTCGAGCTGCTGGTCGGTGGGTGCCGGCATGAACGGGGCTCCTTCGCTTCGCTCGATCCTCGGTGCCCGGCGCTTCAGCGCGAAGGCAGGCCGACGTCCGGCAGCTGCGGCCGCTTCGCGAGCGCCTCGTCCATCACGCGCTCGACGTGCGCCAGGTCGTCGCCCTGCAGCGCCAGGCGCGGCGGCCGCGTGCGCCAGGTGCCGCGGCCCATGCGGTGCTCGCACCACTTGATGCATTGCACGAGGTCGGGCCGTGCGTCCAGGTGCAGAAGCGGCATGAACCACTCGTACAGCGGCATCAGCTCGGCATGGCGGCCGGCGCAGGCCAGGCGGAAGAGCGTCTCGCCTTCGCGCGGGAAGGCGTTGCTCATGCCCGAGACCCAGCCGACCGCGCCCATCGCCACGCTCTCGACGACCACGTCGTCCAGCCCGGCGAAGAGCACGAAACGGTCGCCGACGCGGTTGCGCGTGTCGATGAAGCGGCGCGTGTCGCCCGAGCTGTCCTTGAAGCAGACGATGGTGTCGCAATCGGCCAGGCTGGCCAGGATGTCCGGGGTGATGTCGTTCTTGTAGATCGGCGGGTTGTTGTAGACCATCACCGGCAGGTCGGTGGCCTTGCTCACGGCGCGGAAGTGCGCCGCAGACTCGTGCGGCTTCGCCGAGTAGACGAGCGCCGGCATGACCATGATGCCGTCCACCTTCGCCCGCTTGGCCGCGCGCGCCGTCTCGACGGCGAAGGCGGTGGTGAACTCGGCGATGCCGCAGATCACCGGCACGCGGCCGCGCGCCGCACCCACCGCCGCTTCCATCACCTGCACCTTCTCGGCGCGTTCGAGCGAGGTGTTCTCGCCGACGGTGCCGCAGACGATGAGGCCGGAGACGCCGTCGCGCACGAGCCCTTCGATGACGCGCGCGGTGGCGTCGATGTCGAGCGAGAAGTCGTCGCGGAACTGCGTCGTGACGGCAGGGAAGACGCCTTGCCAGGCGATGCGTGCGCTCATCGGGGTCCTCTTCTCTCGGTGCGGCCGCGCAGCCATGCGGGCGGCGCGGACAGGATCGCCGGGATCGGCCGGGATGGCCATTCAGCAGCGGTTGCCGCGGATCGTACAATTTATACAATCTACATTGCAACATGCCGGCGCCGCTCACCCACCGCACGCTCTCCTCGGCCATCGTCGAACGGCTGCGCCAGTCGATCCTCGGCGGCGAGCGCGCCGCCGGCGGCCAGTTGCGCCAGGACGCGCTGGCGGCCGAGCTCGGCGTCAGCCGCATTCCCGTGCGCGAGGCGCTGTTCCAGCTCGAAGCCGAGGGCCTGGTGCGCATCGAGCCGCACAAGGGCGCCGTGGTGGCCGGCTTCGCGCTGGCGGAGATCGACGACGTGTTCGACCTGCGCGTGCTGCTGGAGCCGCGGCTGCTGGCGCGCTCGGTGCCGCGGCTTCAGGCCGCCGACTACGCCGAGATCGACGCGCTCGACGCCGCCTTCGCCGAAGCGATCGCGCGCCACGACGTAGCGCAGTGGGGCGAACTGAACGCGCGCCTGCACCTGAGCCTGTACCGGCACGCGGCACTGCCGCGCACGCTGGCGATCGTCGCGGCGCTGTTGCAGGCGAGCGACCGCTACACGCGCGTGCAGCTCAGCCGCAACACGGGCGCTGGCGCGCGCGCAGCGCGAACACCGGCGCTTGATCGCGCTCAGCCGGCAGGGTGACGCGAAGGCCGCCTGCGCGCATCTCGTGCAGCACATCGAAGCGGTGCGCACCGACCTGCACCGTTGCTGGCGCTACAACTGGCGCGACAGCGAAGGAGCCGAAGCAGCCGGCGAAGGCGAAGCAGCCGCCGAAGCCGAGCGCCGCGACCGGCGGCGAGCGCAGGCAGGGCCTCCGCAAGCGCAGCGCCACCGTGCGATGACCGCGCAGCCCGACCCGCCGAACTTCCGCCCGACGCTTTGCTGCCGGCGCCGGACGCGGCACTGCTCGCCGACACCGCCGACGTGCTGGTCATCGGCGCCGGCGTCATCGGCCTGTCGGTCGCGCTCAAGCTGCTGCTCGCAGACCCCGCGCGCCGCGTCGTCGTGCTCGACCGCGAAGGCGTCGCTGCCGGCGCCAGCCGCGGCAACGCGGGCGCCTTTGCGTTCTCCGACATCCAGCCGCTCGCCTCGCCCGGCATCGTGCGCCAGGCGCCACGCTGGCTGCTCGACCCGCTGCCGCTGGCGCTCAAGCCCGCGTATCTGCCCTGCATCGCGCCGTGGCTGTGGCGCTTCTGGCGCGCGAGTTCGCCGGCGCGCGTCGATGCGGCGATTGCCGCGCAGGTGGCGCTGAACCGCCTTTCCGCGGCGGCGACGCCGCGGCTGCTGGCCGCCGGCGCGCAAGGCTGGTGGCACGAGGACGGCAACCTGCATCTCTACGAAAGCGAAGCCGAATGGCGCGCCTCGCTGCCTGGCTGGCAGCAGCGCGGCGCACGGCATCGCCTTCGAGCACGCGCACGGGCCCGGCGCGATCGCGAAGTGGCAGCCGCTGAGCCCGACGCTCGTCGCCGCGACCTTCGTTCCCGGCTGGGCGACGATCGAAGACCCGCACCGGCTCGTGCGCCGCATCGCCGCGCATGTGCTCGCACTCGGCGGGCGCCTCGCGCGCGGCACGGCCGGGGCCCTGGTGCCCGCGGCCGATGCAGTGCACGTGCGGCTGGCCGGCGGCGCGTTGATGAAGGCCAGGCACGTGGTCGTGGCCGCCGGCGCCTGGTCGCACCGCCTCGCGCGCTCGCTTCGCGAACGCATTCCGCTCGAAACCGAGCGCGGCTACAACACGACGCTGCCGCCGGGCGCGTTCGACCTGCGTCGGCAGCTCACCTTCCCCGGCCACGGCTTCGTCGTCACGCCGATTGCCGGCGGCGTGCGCGTGGGCGGCGCGGTGGAACTCGCCGGCCTCGAAGCGCCGCCGAACTACCGCCGCAGCGCCGCGCTGCTGGCCAAGGCACAGCGCTTCCTGCCGGCGTTGCGCGCCGATGGCGGCACGCCGTGGATGGGCTGCCGGCCGTCGCTGCCCGATTCACTGCCGGCCATCGGCCGCGCGCGCGACGACGAGCGCATCTTCTACGCCTTCGGCCACGGGCACCTCGGCCTCACGCAATCAGCCGCAACGGCCGAACTGGTCGAGGCGCTCGTCGCCCGGCGCGAACCCGCGCTCGACCTGCGGCCGTATTCGCCGCAGCGCTTCGGCTGAAGCCCGCGGCCGGGGCCGCGACCGTCAGGCGCCGCCGGCCTTCGTCGGGCAGCTGCTGAAGCCGAACAGCGTGTACAGCGGGCACATGCCCAGCGCGCCGGTGACGAGCGGCACCACGCCGATCCAGCCCCAGGCGCCGATGACGCCGAAGAGCGTGAGGCCGATCAGCAACAGGCCAGCCACGATGCGCAGGGGGCGGTCGAAGCCGCCGACGTTGACTTTCATGCTCCTCGTCCTTTCTAGTTGCACCGGCCACGGGTGAAGGTGCGGCCGGTTCGAGGGGCAGTGTGCGCAGCGCGATGCGGCGGGTCCTTGACGCTGATCAGACGCGCGGCCTTCAGCGCCGCGCCTGTCGGCGGTGCTTCGAGGTGTCACTGGCCCGCTCGCCGGCAGTTTGCCTGCGTCAGATCAAGTCCTTCACGTCGATCTCGAAGGCGAAGCCGTTCCCTTCGTGCGCGATGGCCGTCTGCACCTGCGCCCCGCTGCCGGTGGGCGTGACGGTGACGACGCCGAAGTTGAAGCTGACGATCACGTCCTTCAGCTCGGCGCTGATGCCCGGCGCGAGCGTGAACGAGCGGTCGACGTAGACGCCGATGAACGGCTGCCGGTCCTCGATCTGGCTGATGCCCGAGGTGGTGAGCGAGGTCGCCTTGGCCTTCACCGGCCGCGCGGCGCTGACTTCGAAGCTGCAGCCGATGTGGATGTCGCCCGAGAGGAACAGCAACTCGCGGCCCTTGAAGCCCTGCGGCCGGTTGGTCAGCCGCGCCTTGAACGCCGCTGCGAGCAGCGCGCGCTGCTCCGGCCGCGCGAAGCGGTGCGACCACTGGTCGCGCGCCTCGTCGATGTTGTTGATCTGGAAGTCGCCGAGGTTCGGATTGGTGCCGATCAATCGCTCCACCTTGGCGCTGATGATCGACTTGACGATGCCTTCGGCCTTGCCGTCCTTGCTCGGCGGGTGGAACAGCTCCTGCTCGTCGCCGCGGCGGAACGCCTGCACGTCGTCGGTGCGGCCGCCCATCAGCCGCTGCGTCTGGCCGTCGGGGTCCTGCGAAGCGAGCGGCGTCGCGGTGACGATCGCCAGCGCGTCGATGTCGGCCGGCACGCGCGCGAGCACCTGCTCGACGAAGGTCCACTGCACGCTGCCGAGGATGGGCTTGTCCTTGCGGAACACGTCGCGCGCGCCGCGGCTGTCGAGCACCACCACCATCAGCTTGCCGCAGCGGAACACGAACGGCATGCCGGCGCGAACGCCCGCCGGCAACGGCCCGTCGACGTAGTTCGGGAACGCCGGGTCGAGCTGCGCCGGGTTCAGCGGATCGACGTGGTCGCCGGGGCGCGGGTTGCGGCAGCCCTGGAAGTGCCAGAACACGTCGCGCGCGTCTTCGAAGTAGGCGGTGCTCTTGGCGAAGATCGCGGCGCCGCGCGGGTACTGCGCCACGAGCGTTTCGCTGTCGCTCGCCATCGAGCCCCAGCCGTCGCGGATATCGTGGTCGTCCCACACCATGTAGCACGGCGTGCTCGCGAGCAGCCGCGCCACCGGCTCGCGCGACCAGTTGGCGCGGTAGTTCGCGGCCATCGCCTGCCGCCGCGCGGCGCGGCCGCGCGGCGAGTCGCCGGCGCCGAAGTGGTCGCGGAAGATGTTCGGCTCGTCCTCGTCGAGATAGACCTGGTCGCCCATCATGACGACGAACGAAGGCTGCGCGCGCTCGACATGGTCGGCCAGCTGCTGCCAGGCGCCCAGCTTGCCGGAGCCGTTGCACGAGATGACGTCGAAGAGCAGCGGCGTCATCGACTGCGGCGGCGGCAGCGTGCGTACCGAGCCGCGCCACCGGCCACGTAGCGCCCGGCGCGCTGGATGCGGTAGCCATAGCGGCGGTCGGGCGCGAGCCCGGTGACGCGCGCGATCGCGGTGCCGAACTCGATGGCGCCGCCCGGCTCGGTGCTCTCGAAGGCGAAGAGGCCGGCGCCTTCGACGCGCACGGCGTAGAGGCGCGGGTCGTCGTGCACCTGGATCAGATGCGCGTGGAAGCGTGGTCGGTGTGCCCGATCACCGGGCCGAGCACGAGGCGCGTCAGCCCGCCCGCTCGCTTCGTGGCCATCGCGCGGGACTGCGCCGCTTCAGCGCTTGCCGGACCGGCCGCGTCCTGCGCCGGGCGTCTTCGGGCCGCCCCGGCCGGTGGACTCGTCGGCATGTCGGATAGCGGCGGCGGCGCATTCGCCAGCACATCGCCGATGTTGCCGACGATCGCCGCCGCCGAGCGCGCATCGAGCGTCGTCTTCAGCGGCTCCGGCAGCGAGGTCAGCTTGCGCTTCCTGAACAGCTCCTGCGCCCGCGCCACGTCGGCGTTATGTTGCTCGACGCGCGCCGCGCTCGTCAGCGCCGAGGCGATGCTCGCGAGGGTCGTCGCCCCCGTGCCGAGCACCGCCTTGCGCTGCGCGTCGCCGAGCTTCAAGAGCGCCGCGGCCTGCTCGAAGCCGAGGTTGCGCGTGTCGCCCTCGGGCAGCTTGCGCCAGTGCTCGAGCAGCACGCCGACGAGCGCCGGGTCGCTGGCCTTCAGCGCCGTGTCGCCGGCGCCGGCGGCGATTGCGCCGTTGGAGAGCAGGCCGGCGAGCCGCGTGTCCAGAGCGTTCCAGCGCGCCGTGGTCTCCAGCGCGTGGGCCCGCGCCGAGCTGCCGTTGCCGCCGCGCGCCAGCACCGAGCTGCCGCCGATGTCGAAGAAGCCGCGCGGCAGCGGCACGCGCACGAGCGGGCTGACGCTCGCATTGCTGCTCGTCACGACGAACGGCGCCTCGGCGTTTTCATCGCCGCCCCCGCCGGCGAAGCCGAAGCAGGTGTCGAGGAAGCGGTTCTCGCCCAGCAGCACGCCGCGCTCCAGCGGCGAGCGCGCCACCTCGCGCTCGTACTCGTCGCGCAGCGTGTCGATCCACACTTCGAGGAAGTGCTTGTACGCGGCGCGCCCGGCGGCGAGTGCATCGCCGGTGCCGGTGGGCGAGACGACAGAAGCGATGACGAGCTGTGGCAGCAGGCGCAGCCCCCACAGCTCCACCACCGCGCGGCGGAACGCACCGGCGTTGGCGAGGCCGCCAACGATGTCGATGTCGAGTTCATCGAGCGGCGTGCCCGGCGGGAAGGTGCGGTTCAGGTACTGCACCATGCGGTTGAGCTGCAGCAGGTTGCCGGTGAAGCGCTCGCGCACCTCGAACGGGCCGGGCGGGCTGTCGAGCAGGCACACGCGGCGCAGGCGCGCGTTGAGGCAGAAGCCGCTGCCATCTGTCCGTTTTGGCACGACGATGACCGCGGTGAACTCCTGGATGCCCTCGATGCCCGACGAGCGGCGCGCCAGCAGCTGCTGGAACCACAGGTTCGGGTCGGCCGGGTCGATGGACAGCTGCGTCAGCGGCTGCGGCGAGAGCGAGAAGCTCAGGTGCGGCGTGCCGACGTACTTGGCGCGCAGCAGCGAAATGATGTTCTCGACGTTCGTCGTGTGGCTGATCAGCTCGCGCCGTTCCTCGGCCGCCTGGCGCGAGGTGGTGTCCACCACCTGCGAGACGGCGCGGCTGCTTTCGAGGTCGGTGCTCGTGCGGCTGACGCCGCCGCCCAGCGACACGGGGCCGATGCTCACGCCCGCCGACGCGCCGGCGGTCGTGGTCGTGGCGTGGCTGCGCAGCGACTCGCTCATCTGCGTGCCGCTCTTGCCGATGGCCAGCGACTCGGCTTCGCCTTCGTAGGCGTCGCCGCCGACGACGCCGGTCTGCACCATGCGCCGGTTCAGCGGCGCGGCGGCGTGGAAGTACGGCCGCACCGTGCCCGGGGCGTGGTCGGCCGCGCTCACCTTCAGGTCCAAGAGCAGGTGCAGGCACGGAATGCCTTCGCCGAGGAACGCGGCCACCACCGGCGACAGCTTCGCCGGGATCGACGCCGGCGACACCGAAGCGGTGAGCTTGACGAAGACGATGCGCTCGTCGGGAAAGGCGCCGATGAGCGCTGCGTCGTCGGGCTCGAAGAAGAAGAGCGACAGCGTCGTCTGGTCAGGCTCGCCCGCGGCCAGCGGCTGCGTCGTGGCCGCGAGCTTCCACGGGATCTCCAGCGGCGGCAGCGGGGTCGGTTCGTCGGCCATCGAAGCTTCTCCTCGCGGCAGCGCCGGAAACGGCGAGGCGCGATGGTAGGAAGCATGCCCGCGCGCCGCCGTCCTTCGCCCTAGGGGGTGCGGACGAGCGTTGAGGATGCGCGCCCGCTCGTCCGCGTTGCGCTCAGGCCCCAAGTCGCGCGCATGGGCCGCCTTGGCCGCCTTGGCCGATTCCCGATCAGGGTCGCCCTGTGCTCAGGGCCGGTCGCTGCTGCCCATCAACGCCACCGCTTCCACTTCGAGCAGCAGGCCGCCGTTGAGCGTGGGCACCGGCACCACGGCGCGCGCCGGCCGGTGCGTGCCGGTCCACTCGGCATAGAGCGCGTCGAACGCGCCCCAGTGGGCGATGTCGGTGACGTAGACGCGCACCTGCAGGAGCAACTCCACGCCCGAGCCCGCCGCTTCGAGCGCGGCCTGCACGTTGGCGAGCACCTGCCGCGCCTGTACCTCGAACGGCTCCTTGTCGAGCCGGCGGCCGTCGGGCGTCACCGGCAGCTGGCCGGCGATGAAGACGAGCCCCGCGCCCACCGCGGCGTGGCTGTAGTGGCCGCCGGGAGCCGGGCCGCCTTGCGGGTTGAAGAGCATCGGCCGCGTCATCTTCGTTCTCCTCGTGTCGGGGTGATGAATGGGGAAGGGCGCGCGCTCACCAGCCGTTGAAGCGCGGCCAGCGCGCTTTCACCGCAGTGCCATCGATGACCGCGTAGCTGGCGTGCTGCGCCGCGGTGGCGCAGGCGTGGTTGGGCAGGATGCGCAGCCGCGTGCCGATGGGGAAGCGCGCTTGCACGTCGCCCGCGGCCGCGGCGCCGCGGCGGTGCTCGGCGATGCCGTGCTCCTGGTTCGCCTGGTTGACGATCCAGCCATCGAGGACGCGCCCGCCTTCGTCGCAGACGAGGCCGTAGCCCTGGTCGAGCGGCTGCGCCTGCGTGCCGCGGTCGCGGCTCACCGCCATCCAGCCGCCGTCGGTGAGCACCCAGCCCTTGTCGCGCTGGTGGCCGATGACGGTGGTGAGGATCGACAGCGCAATGTCCTCGGGCGCGCAGACACCGAGGCCCGCCATTACGAGGTCGTAGAAGACGTAGACGCCGGCGCGCACTTCGGTGACACCGGCCAGCGAGCGCGCGAAGAGCGCCGTGGGCGTGGAGCCGACGCTGACCGTGGCGCACGGCAGCCCCGCGGCGCGCAGCCGCTCGGCGGCGGCGACGCAGCGCGAGCGCTCCTGCTCGGCGATGGCTTCGAGCTCCTTCGCGCCGCGGCATTCGTAGCTGGCGCCGCAATGCGTCATCACGCCGGCCAGCAGTCCGGCGCCATGCAGCACGCGGCCGATCTCCAGCAGCAGCGGTGAATCGGGCGTGACGCCGGCGCGATGGCCGTCGACGTCGATCTCGATGAGCGTGCCGATGCGCACGCCTTCCCCTTTTCTTTCGCGTTCGGCCGCGCCGGCCAGCGCCTGCGCCGCGGCGACCGAATCGACGACGACCTGCAGCTTGCAGCCGCGGCGAACGAGGTCGAACGCGGCGGCGATCTTCTGCGGCGCCAGGCCCACGGCGTAGAGCACGTCGTCGAAGCCGGCGGCGAAGAACTCCTCGGCTTCCTTCAGCGTGGAGACGGTGATGCCGCGCCCGCCGGCCGCGCGCTGCCGCCGGGCCACTTCGATGCACTTGGCCGTCTTCACGTGCGGCCGCAGCGCCACGCCGAGCGAACTCATCCGCTGCTGCATGCGCGCGATGGCGCGGTCCATGCGCGCTTCGTCGATGAGGGCGCATGGCGTGTCGAGGGCGGCGACGGGATTCATGGACCGAGTGTGCCGCAGCGCATGCGGCCCGCGCGCCGGGTTTGACCCGCTGGTGCCGACGCGCTCGCGCCGCCAAGCTTTGCGGCGCGGCGGTGCCGAATGCGAAGCCGCGCCGCGACTCGTTGTGCTCGGGAGTGCCGCATGAAGACGACGATGATGGACCTGCCGCTGTCGCTGAACCATCTGCTCGACCGCGCCGGGCGCTACTTCGCGGCCAGCCAGATCGTCTCGCGCCGGCCCGACAAGAGCCTCGTGCGGCACAGCTACGGCGAGTGGTATCGCCGCACGCGTTCGCTCGCCGCGGCGCTTTCGCGGCTCGGCCTGAAGAAGGGCGACCGCGTGGCGACGCTTTGCTGGAACCACCACGCGCACCTGGAGTGCTACTTCGGCATTCCCGCGGCCGGCGGCGTGATGCACACGCTGAACCTGCGCCTGGCACCGGCCGAGATCGACGCCATCGCCACCGCCGATGCCGAGGACAACTCCTCGTCGTCGACGACATCCTGCTGCCGCTGTACCGGCAGTTCGCGCCGCTGCACAAATTCGAGCGCGTGATCGTGTTCCCGTTCTCGGGCGCGCCAGTGCCGCAGGAGTTCACCGACTACGAGAAGCGCTGCTCGGCGGCGTGTCGGCTGCCGACGAAGCGGCCTTCCGCTACGCGCCGCACGACGAGGACGACCGGTCTCGATGTGCTACACGTCCAGGCGGGCACCACCGGCAGGGCCAAGGGCGTGGCCTATTCGCACCGCAGCACGATCCTGCACACGCTGGTGGGCAACCAGGCCGACTACTGGGCGATGCGCAACACCGACGTGCTGATGCCGGTGGCGCCGATGTTCCACGCCAACGCCTGGGGCACGCCGTATGCGGCAGTGATGATGGGCGTGAAGCTCGTCTTCCCGGGCCCGCACCTGCACCCCGACGACCTGCTCGACCTGATGCAGCAGGAGCCGCCGACGCTGGCGCTGGGCGTGCCGACGATCTGGCTCGGGCTGATCCAGGCCTACGAGCGCGCGCTCACCGAGCAGCCCGGGCGCTGGAAGCTGCCGCAGGGCATGCGCTCGCTGGTGGGCGGCGCGGCGGTGCCCGAGGCGCTGATCCGCGCTTTCGACAAGCATGGCGTGTGGCTGCTGCAAGGCTGGGGCATGACCGAGACGAGCCCGCTGGCGACCGTGAGCTACCCGCGCGTGGAACTCGCAGATGCCGGCATCGACGAGCGCTACCGCCGCGCCGCGATGGCCGGCGTTCCGGCGCCGCTGGTGGACCTGCGCCTGCGCACCGAAGATGGCGCCGACGTGCCCGCCGACGGCCGCACGATGGGCGAGATCCAGGTGCGCGGGCCGTTCATCACCGGCTCGTACCACGGTGTGGCGGTGACGGCCGACAAGTTCGCGAGCGAGACGGATGACGCGGGTGACGAGCAACGCTGGCTGCGCACCGGCGACGTGGCGACGATCGACCAGCTCGGCTTCCTGCGCATCACCGACCGCACGAAGGACCTGATCAAGAGCGGCGGCGAGTGGATCAGTTCGGTGGACCTCGAGAACGCGCTGATGGCGCACCCCGCCATCGCCGAGGCCGCGGTGATCGCGATTCCCGACGAGAAGTGGAGCGAGAGGCCGCTTGCCTGCATCGTCTTCAAGCAAGGGCGCAGCGCCACGCCGGCCGAGCTGAACGAGATGCTGCTGGCGAAAGGAAAAGGCGGCTTCGCGAAGTGGCAGCTGCCCGAGCGCTACGAAGTCATCGACGCCGTGCCGCGAACGAGCACCGGCAAGTTCTGGAAGCTGAAGCTGCGCGAGCGGTTTGCGAAGTAGGGCCGGTGCAGCTGGGCGAGCGGTTTGCGAAGTAGCGGGGCGCCTCTCACCGCGCCAGCGTGTTTTCCTCCCTCTCCCGCCCGGGCGGGAGAGGGTAGGGGTGAGGGTGGGCCGTGGAATCCAAGGGCCCTCACCTGCGGCGCGCGCTGGTCCTTGCGTCCCAGCCGTTCGCCAGGCGATAACAGTCCCCCGGACTGTTCTCGTCCGGGCTCACCCCCTGCCCTCTCCCGCAAGCGGGAGAGGGAGGAATGCGGTCCTTTCCCGCGGGAGAGGGCGAGTTCAGTCTCCGCGTGCCGGAGCAGAAGGAATGCTGCCGACGTACCGCGACGCCGGCCGGATCAGCCGCCCATTCGCGCGCTGTTCGTCGTAGTGCGCCAGCCAGCCGGCCACGCGCGCAACGGCGAAGGTGGCGGTGAAGAGTTCCTGCGGCAGCCCCACCGCGTCGAGGATCACGGCCGTGTAGAACTCGACGTTGGCGGCCATGCGGCGCTCGGGCCGGTGCTCGCGCAATGAAGCAGTGGCCACCGCCTCGACGGCACGTGCCAGCGCCAGGCGGCTGCTGTACACGCCGGCTGCTTGCAGGCGCTCGACGGCCGCTTCGAGCACCGCGGCGCGCGGGTCGCGCACGCGGTACACGCGATGGCCCATGCCCATGATGCGTTCGCCCGCGGCGAGCTTGCGCGCGATCCACGGCGCGGCGTTGGCCGGCTCGCCGATCGCGTCGAGCATCGCCAGCACCGGGCCGGGCGCGCCGCCGTGCAGCGGGCCCTTCAGCGCGCCGACGGCTGCGACGACCGCGGAAACGGCGTCGGATTGCGTCGAGGCGACGACGCGCGCCGTGAACGTCGAAGCGTTCATGCCGTGGTCGGCAGCGGTGACGAGGTAGGCGTCGAGCGCCGCGGCGCGGGCGGCAGCGAATGGATCTGCCGGGCGGCCCGCGGCCATGCGCAGGAAGTCGGCGGCGTGGCCGAGCGTCGCGTCGGGCTGCACGGGCGCCGCGCGATGCCGGCGCGCCCAGGCCGCGGCGAACACGGCCATTGCCGCCGTCAGGTCGAGCCGCACGGTGGCGGCATCCGCCGTCGCCGGGTAGCGCAAATGGGCCAGCGCTGCGCGCAGAGCGTCCATCGCGTCGTCGGCATCGAGCGCGTCGCCGAGCGTTGAAAGCCGCTGCCACGCGCGCAGCCGCGCCAGGCCGAGCGCCGTGCGCAGCGCGTCGTGCTGCGCGGCGCCTTGCGGCAACTCGCCCGTCCACAGCAATGCGCACAGCGCCTCGAAGTCGCAACGGCGGGCGAGATCCTCGACATCGTGGCCGCGCACGATGAGCCGGCGCTCGCCGTCGACATCGCTGAGCAGCGTGTCGGCGACGACGATGCCTTCGAGGCCGCCCGGGCGGGCGGTGGCTGCGGCGGTCGTGCCGACTGCGGCGTTGGTTGCGGAGTTCGGCGCAGGCACCGGAGCGCGCGCGCCCGTGAGTGCCGAAGTCGCCGTGGTCGATGTCGCGGTGGGCGACGACGCGGCGGGCGCGGCGGCAAAGGTCGAGGTGGTGCTGGACATGGCTTCATCATGCGCGCCGGCAACGGCTTGATCAATCTTGATCGAGCGATCAACATGCCGGCCATGACGAAGCGCTCCAACGACCCTTCGGCCCTGCTCACCTCCGCCGAAGCGGCCGCCTGGCTCGGCATCAAGCGCGAGACGCTGTACGCCTACGTCAGCCGCGGCCTCGTCAAGGGCCGGCTCGCGCCCACGGCGGACGCGGGCGATGCGCGTGGCCGGCGCGAGAACGCTACCGGCGCGAGGACCTCGAGCCGCTGCGCGCGCGCAGCGCCGGGCCGGCCGCGAGCGCGCTGCGCTACGGCGAGCCGGTGCTCGACACGCGCATCACGCGCATGACGCCGGCCGGCCCGGCGTACCGCGGGCGCCTGGCCACCGACCTCGTGCGCGAAGGCCACTCGTTCGAGGCCGTTGCCGAACTGCTGTGGACCGGCGAGCTGCCGCCGGCGCGGCCGCGCTGGGAGGCCGAGGCGCTCGTGCCGGGCCAGCCGCCGAGGCAAGAGGCTGCGCGGGCGCTGGCCTCGCGGGAGTTCGCGCGCTTGTTGGGTCTCGCTACCGGTGGCGGCAGCAGCCAACCGGGCGTGCTCACGGTGCTGGCGCTGGCTCTGCCGCTGCTGGCGGCCGCTGATCCGCTGCGCTTCGACGCCGAGCCGGCCGCGGTGCTGGCCCGCGCGCGGCGGCTGGTGCCGCTGCTGGCCGCCTCGGTGACGCTGGCGCTCGACGCGCGCCGGCTGCCGGCGGCGCTCGACACTGCCGACCCCGTGCTCGCGCTCGCTCGCGCCCTCGGCGTGCCAGAGCGAAAGCGCAAGGCGATCGAGGTGCTGCGCACCGCGCTCGTCCTCACCGCCGACCACGAGCTGAACGCCTCGACCTTCGCCGCGCGCGTGGCCGCTTCCACCGGCGCCAGCCTGCACGCTTGCCTCAGCGCCGCGCTGGCAGCGTTCAGCGGCCCGCGCCACGGCGGCGCCAGCGAGCAGGTGGAGTGGCTCGTGCGCGAAGCCGGCGAGCCGGCGCGTGCCGCGGCGACGGTGGGCGATCGCCTGCGTCGCGGCGAACGCCTGGCCGGCTTCGGCCACCCGCTGTACCCTCAGGGCGACCCGCGCGCGCCGCCGCTGCTGGAGTGCGCCGCCGCGCTGGCGCCGCGTTCAACGCGCCTGCGCACCGTGCTCGCGTTGGCCGACGCGGTTCACGCCACGGGGCGGCCGAAGGCGAACATCGACGTGGGCATCGCGGCGGCCTGCGCCGCCTTGGAGCTGCCACTCGGCCTCGGCCCGGCGCTCTTCGCCATTGGCCGCACGGCGGGCTGGGTGGCCAACGTGCTGGAGCAGCAGGCGTCGCCCGCGGTGCTAAGGCCGCGGGCGCGGTTCGTTGGGGAAGAGGAGTAGTCGCGCCCGGCACCAAGCGGGCTCAGCCTGGTGGCTATCCGGCAGCGGCAGCGAAGACGAAGCAGGAGCCGCGCGGTCGGCGCCCACCGTCGTCGGGACTCACCGCAACACGGCGCCTGCGGACTGCCTCAGCAAACTTTCTGCCGGAATGCCCAGCCCCTGGTGAAGCTTCTGGACCATCGCCAAGGTCAGGCTGCGCTTGCGGTTGAGCACCTCGTACACGCGGTTGCTGCGTCCGATGAGGGGCTCCAGGTCCTTGGGCGTCAGGCCCTGTTGTTCCATTCGAAACTTGATGGCTTCCACTGCATCCGGCAGGTCCATCGGGAAGTGCTGGCGCTCGTAGGCTTCGATCAGCGTCACCAGCACGTCGAGGCGGTCGCCCTCGGGCGTCCGGGCCTTGGCGTCCATCAGCGACTCCACCGCTTTCAGCGCTGCCTTGTAGTCGGTCGGGTTCCTGATCGGCTTGATGTCCATGGCCACAGTCCCTTGAGAGACTTCGCCTTACCGACCCGACGCTCTGCCAGGGCCTCGGCGGCGAGCGCCGTGAGGGCAGATTGCGACTCCGCAAATGCCTTCGACCACCGCTGCTCGGACCTCATCTCATCCAGCAGCAACGCTGCGAGGACGTCCTGCTCTTCGGGCGGCAGCTTAGCGACTTCGGCGAGCGCGACTTCGAGGACGATCGTCATCTGTGAACCTGTTCGCCAACGGGACGTGCCACAAAGTCACCGCACCACGTTCGCCCGCTCGACGATCCGATCGGCCGTCGCCTTGTCGACCACCGCCCCCAGCGTGCCGAACATCGAGCCCCATGCGCCGGCCGCAGCCGCGCACCGCGTGGCGAGGAAGGTGCTCGCCACCTCGGCGGTGCTGTAGCGCATCAGCTCGGCAGCTTGCAGCAGGCGGGCGACGGCTTCGGTCATCGGCCGCGCGAGGAACTCGTCGTCCACCGCTTCGCGCATCAGGCGTTCGGCCGCCTGCACCAGCGCATCGAAGCGCGCGTCCTGCTTCAGCAACGGCCGCACTTCGTCGAGCAGGGCGTCGATCGTGCGCGGGTCTCTGATCATGGCCCGGCGCACGTCCATGCACATCATGTTCGCGGTGCCTTCCCAGACGCTGTTCAGCGGCGCCTCGCGGTAGACGCGCGCCATCGGGTTCTCCTCGATGAAGCCGTTGCCGCCGTGGCATTGCAGCGCTTCGTTGGCGATGTCCGGGGCGCGCGAGCAGTTGAAGTACTTCGCCGCCGGCGTGGCCACGCGGGCGAGCAGGCGCTCGTGCTCGTTGGTCTTCATCGAATCGGTGGCCTTGGCCACGCGCAGGGCCATCAGCGTGGCGGCCTCCACTTCGACGGCCATGTCGGCGAGCACGTTGGCCATCATCGGCCGCTCGGCGATGGGGGTGCCGAACGCCTTGCGCGTGGCCGTGTGGCGCAGCGCCAGCGTCAGCGCCTGGCGCATCAGGCCGGCCGAGCCGACGGCGAAGTCCAGCCGCGTCAGGTGCGAGTGCGACAGGATCTCGCGGATGCCACGGCCTTCTTCGCCGACGCGGATGGCCAGCGGTCCGGCGTACTCCACTTCGCTCGATGCGTTGGACTTGTTGCCCGCCTTGTCCTTCAGCCGCTGCACGAAGAAGCGGTTGAAGCTGCCGTCGGGCAGCGTGCGCGGCAGGAAGAAGCAGGTGACGCCGCCGTCGACCTTGGCCAGCGTGAAGAAGCCGTCGGACTGCGGCACCGAGCAGAACCACTTGTGGCCGGTGAGCTCGTACCAATGCGCGGTGGCGCCGTGGTAGCTGCTCGAGTGTGAATGCCGGGCGGTGGTCTGCGTTTCGCGCAGGTCCGAGCCGCCTTGCTTCTCGGTCATCGCGTAGCCGATGACGACCGAGGGCTTGTGCGCCACTTCGCGGCGGCTGAATTCGTAGGCGGTGCCTTTGCTCTTCTCGGCCCAGACGGCCAGCGCCGGCTCGGCCTCGAAGCCGGCATACGCCGCGTAGGCCATGCCGGTGGGGCAGGCGGTGCCGTGCTCGACCTGGTTCCACAGGTACGAGAGCACGGCGCGCGCGCTGTGGCCGCCCGCCTGGCTCGTGCGCCAGCTGAGGTTGGGTACCTCGTGCTTCCATGCCAGCGACATCAGCGCGTGCCAGCTCGGGTGGAACTCGACCCAGTCGATGCGGTTGCCGAAGCGGTCGTGCGTCTTCAGCTCGGGCGTGTGGCGGTTGGCCTGCCGCGCGAGTTCCTGCACTTCTTCGTCGCCGGCCACGGCACCCAATGCGGCGCAGCGGTCGGCGGCCCACGGCGCTTCTCGTTCGATGGCCGCGCGCAGCACCGCGTCGCCGGTGAACGCGTTGAAGCCGCTGGCCGGCGCGGCCTGGTTGAGCACCTCGTGCGTGCTGTAGCGCGCGGCGGGACCATCGAGCAGGGATGCGGGCAGCGGCTTGTTCATGGGCATCTCCGTTGCAGAGTCGTGCCGGTGTAGTTCATTCCGCTCGCGCCGGCAAGGCGGCCTGCCTGGGCGAGAATCGCGGCCCTTCGCTTCCGGCGCTGCCCCTGTCCCCGCTGACCCATGCCTGACCTGTTCGATCCCGTTCCGCCTGAGCCGGCTGATCCTGCCGATACTCTGCCGCTCGCCGACTACGCGCAGCGCGCCTACCTCGAATACGCGTTGTCGGTGGTGAAGGGCCGCGCCCTGCCCGACGTGTGCGACGGCAACAAGCCGGTGCAGCGGCGCATCCTTTACGCGATGCACCGCATGGGGCTGACGTTCGGCGCCGCAGGCGGCGGCGGCCCGAAGCCGGTGAAGAGCGCGCGCGTGGTGGGCGACGTGCTCGGCCGCTTCCACCCGCACGGCGACATCGCCGCCTACGACGCGCTGGTGCGCATGGCGCAGGACTTCAGCCAGCGCTACCCGCTCGTCGACGGCCAGGGCAACTTCGGCAGCCGCGACGGCGACGGCGCCGCGGCGATGCGCTACACCGAAGCGCGGCTGGCGCCGATCGCGCGCTTGCTGCTCGACGAGATCGACGAAGGCACGGTGGACTGGCGGCCCAACTACGACGGCAGCACCGAAGAGCCGTCGCTCCTGCCGGCGCGCTTGCCGTTCGTGCTGCTCAACGGCGCCAGCGGCATCGCGGTCGGCCTGGCCACCGAGATCCCGAGCCACAACCTGCGCGAGGTGGCGGCCGCCGCGGTGGCGCTGCTGAAGAGCGACAAGCTTTCCGACGACGAACTGGCCGAGCTGCTGCCGGCGCCCGACTTCCCCGGCGGCGGCCAGATCATCAGCAGCGCGGCCGAGTTGCGCGACGCCTACGCCGGCGGCCGCGGCAGCCTGAAGGTGCGCGCACGCTGGGTCATCGAAGACCTGGCGCGCGGCCAGTGGCAGCTCGTCGTCACCGAGCTGCCGCCGGGCACGAGTGCGGCGAAGGTGATGGCCGAGATCGAGGAGCTGACGAACCCGAAGGTCAAGGCGGGCAAGAAGGCGTTGCTGCAGGAACAGGTGCAGCTCAAGCAGACGGTGCTCGCCGTGCTCGACGCCGTGCGCGACGAGAGCAGCAAGGAAGCAAAGGTGCGCCTGGTGTTCGAGCCGAAGAGCCGCACCGTCGAGCAGGGCGAACTGGTGAAGACGCTGCTCGCGCACACGAGCCTCGAATCGAGCGTGCCGCTGAACCTGACGATGGTCGGCCGCGACGGCCGTCCGGTGCAGAAGGGCTTGAGGCAGATACTGCGCGAGTGGCTCGACTTCCGCCTCGCCACGGTGGAGCGGCGCACGCGCCACCGCCTGGCGCGCGTGCTCGACCGCATCCACGTGCTCGAAGGCCGGCAGCTCGTGCTGCTCAAGATCGAGGAGGTCATCCGCATCATCCGCAATGCCGACGAGCCGAAGCCGGCGCTCATCGCGCGCTTCAAGCTCAGCGACCGCCAGGCCGAGGACATCCTCGAGATCCGGCTGCGGCAACTGGCGCGGCTGGAAGGCATCAAGATCGAGCAGGAGCTGAAGGACCTGCGCGGCGAGCAGGGCAAGCTCGAAGAGATCCTCGGCAGCCCGGCGGCGCTGAAGCGCACGGTGACGCGCGAGATCGAAGCCGACGCGAAGCAGTTCGGCGACGCGCGCCGCACGCTCGTGCAGGAAGAGAAGCGCGCGGTGGCCGAGATCCGCGTCGTCGACGAGCCGGTGACGGTGGTCGTCAGCCGCAAGGGCTGGGTGCGCGCGCTGAAGGGGCACGAGATCGATGCGGCCACGCTGCAGTTCAAGCCCGGCGACGAGCTGTACGGCACCTTCGCCTGCCGCAGCGTCGACACACTCGTGGTGTTCGGCAGCAACGGCCGCGTCTACAGCGTCGCCGCTTCGGCGCTGCCGGGCGGGCGCGGCGACGGGCAGCCGATCACGACGCTCATCGACCTCGAGGCGGGAACGCAGCCGGTGCAGTACACCGCGGGGCCCGCCGAGACGACGCTGCTGCTGGCCAACACCGGCGGCTACGGGCTGCTGGCCAAGGCGGGCGACCTGCACGGGCGCAACCGCGGCGGCAAGAGCTTCCTCTCGCTGGAAGCGAACGAGCACTTGCTGCCGCCGGTGACGGTGCTGCCGGCGCACGCGCAGGTGGCGTGCCTGGCGATGGACGGCCGCCTGCTCGTCTTCGGCCTCGATGAGCTGAAGCTGCAAAGCAACGGCGGGCGCGGGCTGACGCTGATGGACGTCGACGTGAAGGCGCCGCTCGTGTCGGTGGCGACGTTTGCGCAGGCGCTGCGCGTGCAGGGCCAGGGCCGTGGCGGCAAGGCGAAGGAGGAAACGCTCGCCGGCGCACAGCTCGCCAGCCACGTGGCCAAGCGGGCACGCAAGGGCCACAAGATCGAGGGCTTCCAGAAGCCGACCCGGCTGCTGTGAGCGAAGGCGACCGCCGGCAGCCGTGGCCTGACGAGACGGCTGCCGCATCCACAGCATCGGCGTCAGGCGGGCCCGCTGCACCGCCGCCGGTGTGGCGCCAGCGCGAGTACCTGCTGCTGTGGGGCGGCCAGGTGACGGCCACCGTCGGCGCCTCGGCCGCCGGCATCATCCACCCGCTGCTGATCCTCGCGCTCACGGGCTCGCCGGCACTCGCCAGCTGGGCCACGGCGCTGCGCATCGTGCCGTTCCTGCTGCTGTGCCTGCCGGTGGGGGCGCTGGTCGACCGCTGGGACCGCAAGCGCGTGATGATGCTGTGCCACGTGGGCCGCTGCACCGCGGTGGCGGTGCTGCCGGTGGCGATCTGGCTCGACGTGCTGACAGTGGGGCTGATCTACGCCGTCGCGGTGGTGGAAGGTGCGCTGCACGTCTTCTTCAACATCGCCGAGACGGCGGCGCTGCCGCGCGTGGTGGCCGCGCCGCAGCTGCCCGAGGCAACGGCGCAGAACATGGCCGGCGATGCCGCCGCGGCGGTGGTGGGGCCGCCGCTGGGCACGTGGCTCTTCCAGGCGGCCGGGCGCGCCTGGCCGTTCGTGCTCGACGTGTTGTGCCACGCCTCGGCAGCGCTGCTGCTGGCGCGCATGAAGACCTCGTTCGCGCCGGCGGCTGCTGCGTCCGATGAGCACCGCGACCTGCGGGCCGAGGTCGCCGAAGGGCTGCGCTGGCTGTGGCGCGAGCGGCTGGTGCGCGACATGGCGCTCATCACGAGCGGGCTGAACTTCGTCAACGCCGCGACGCCGCTGGTGCTGATCGTGCTGGCCAAGCACCTGGGCGCGAGTGACGCCGAGATCGGCCTCGTGTTCTCGCCGGCGGCCTCGGCGCCATCGCCGGCGCGGCAGCGGGCGGCGCCATCGCGCGGCGCTTCGGCTTCGGGCACGTGATCATCGGCGTCATCGCCGCGCAGGCGCTGCTGTTCCCGCTCTTCGCGGTGTGCCCCGGGCCGCTATGGCTGGGCGTGGTGTTCGCGCTGATGAGCTTCGTCGGGCCGGTCTACAACGTCGTGCAGCTCGCTTACCGCATCTCGCTGATCCCCGACGGGCTGCAAGGGCGCGTGCACAGCAGCTTCCGGCTCATCGCGCACGGGCTCAATCCGCTGGGGGCGCTGGCCTGCGGCTGGGCGCTCGAGCACTGGGGCGGGCCGTGGGCCGTGGCGGCTTTCGGCGCCGTGTACCTGGCGCTGGCCGCGGCGACGGCGGCCGACCCGGTGGTGCGCAAGGCGCCGCGCCAGCAGGGCGGGGCGCACGAGTTGCGCTGAGCTTCTCTCGCCCTCGCGCCGCTTGCGGGGAGAGGGCAGGGGTGAGGGGCTGGTGAGGGGGCCCTTCGCGGCCGCCCTCACCCCAGGGCAAAGCCTCAGCGGCTACCGGGAGAAGTCGCCGGCAGCGAGATCACCGCTTCGCCGTCGGCAGTGGTACGGCGCTCGCCCTCGGCCTTGAGCCTGAGCTGGCCCGAGCCCACCGCCAGCGGCACCGACACCACCGTGCTGCGGCCGCCTTGCGTGGTGGTGACGTCGAGGTACTGCATGCCGTCGCTGCGGCCGGTGTAGGGCAGGTCGACGGTGCGCTGTTCGCCTTGCGCGAGTTGCGTGGACAGGAGCGTCACCTTCGTCGCCGGGTCGCGCACCTCGACGGTGGCGCCGTCGGCAGCGGTGACGCCGGCAAAGCGCAGGCGCACGGTAACGGTCTCGCCGATGGCGATCTTCGCCGGCGCGGCGTGCGTGACGGTGACGCCCGAGCCGGGCTTGCCCTGCGGCTTGGCCGATGCTGCTGCGGCTGCCTTGCCGCCGGCGGCCGGCGTTGAAGCGGCGGCGAACGCGGCGCCGGACGCCGCGGCCGCGATGGCGAGAGCGACGCCACCGGCCAGCGCTGCCGCGCCGAGGCGAGCCCGCGCGGGCGAGGTGGAACAACGGTGCGAGGGACGGCGGGTCATGGTCGGGTTCCTCACTGGATCGTGACGTTGAAGCAGCGCTGGCCGTTGTTGGTGGCGGCGTTGGCGCCGCGCGTCAGGCTGTAGTCCTCGAGCGCGATGATGTGCGTCCCCGCTGCCAGCGTGATGGCGCCGGTGGATTCGAGGTTGGCGGCGTCGCTCTGGAAATCGGCCTCCGTGCCATCGCTGCGGTAGAGGTGGAAATCGGGATCGGAGACGACGCCGCCGGTCGTCGTGGCGGCGCTGATCGTGCGCGTGCCGCCGGTGCCGAGGGTGAAGCGGATGAAGATGTGCGCGCCGAGCTTGTTGGGCTCGAAGTCGCCCTGTCCGGCGATGTCGTTGAGGCAGTAGTTCTGCGCCACGCCGAGGGCCGCCGTGTGCGTGCGGTACACCGGCAGCGCCTCGGTGACGCCGCCGCCGTTGGTCTCGCCGGCGCGATCGGGCTCGTCACCGTGATCGACATGCTCGTCAGGAGCGTGTCGATGGCCGCGGCCTGGGCCGGCACCGCGAGCTTCAGGCGGTACGCGAAGCTGTGGATGCTCGACAGCGCGCCGTCGGCCGGCAGCGTGGTGGGCATTGCCGCCAGCACGTTGAAGATGGGCGTGAAGTTCGATCGACGCGTTGGTGCCCCACGCGATCAGGTATTGCACCGAGCGCTCGCTGTACCAGCCGCGATCGCCCACGGTCGGCGCCGCGGTCAGGTCGACGCGGTAGCCCGATTGCTGGCCGGCCCCACCCGAATCGGGTGTGAACTGCGTGCCCAGGGCCAGCTCGCCCACGCGCGTAACCCCAGCCTTCGAGAAGCCACGCGCATGTCCAGCCTGTCGCCGCCGTTGTGCGTGCCACCGATGTTGTCGTCGCGCGAGAAGGCCCTTGCATGTAGTGGCGACGAACTCGTGCGCGACGACCGTGCGGTCATACTCGTCGGTATCGGTGTCGGCAGCGCCGAGGATGTAGATGCGGTTGCCGGCGGCGACCTGCGTGAAGAACGAGGTGCCGATGGCGCCGGTGGTCGGGTCGCCACTGGCCGGCCGGTTGTTGACGCTCCACATCAGTTGGCGCGCCGGGAACGCCTGGTTGGCCGAGGCGGAGAGGATCTTCGTAAAGGCGTCGTAGACGACGTCGAGCACCGTGAACGGCCCGGCCGCGCGCGTGCCCAGGTAGCTGGAGCCGCCCCAGCCCGACGCGGCGTGCACGTTGCGCGTCGTGGCCGTGGCCGTAGGTGTGAACGCGGCAGTGTCGAGGACGTAGAGGGTGTCACTCGCCGTGTTGTCGCGCACCGTGAAGTTCCATCGCGCGCCGCTGCCCGAGGTCTTCAGCATCTCGGCGCGAACGGCGAACGCGGTGACCGACTGCGCCGAGGCGATCGTCAGCGACAGGTGCCCGTGCGGCGCTTGCTGGTGCCGCTGGCCAGCACGGATGGTGCTGCCGAGGCGATGACCTGCACGGCGCCGCGGATCGGCTTGTTGGTGATGCTGCCGTAGAGCAGGCGGCCGTTGCTCGAGGTATCGCTGGGCACCGATCTGAAGTCCGCCAGGCCGCTGATCGTGACCGGACCTGTCGGCGGCGGCGCGGGAGGGTTCACCGCCACCGCCGCCGCCGCCCGAGCCGACGAGGCTGGCTTGCGGCCGGCGAAGGCGAGCGCCGCCAGGGCCGAGCCAGCGCGCCGCGCGGCGCAGCGGTGAAAGGAACGCGCTGTCATTCGAGGTGCTTGTCGGCGTCACGATGAACTTCCCTTCCTTGCCTGCTTCAACGTCCGATCCGGGAAACGGACATCGCCGCGCTGCGCCGAGACCGCCCACCACAACACGGCGAATGCGAGCGCGCCGCCCGCCAGGGCCGCGACGATATCGGCAACGGCGAACGATCCGTTCGTGAAGTAGCGGGCAATGTGCACAGCGGCAACGTCGTGGCCGAGGAGTGCCGTGATGGCCGCTGCAACATCTTGCGAAATTGGCCGCGTGCTGGCCGACTTCGGCCAGCGTATCGACGAGCGCCCAGCCGGCACAGGCAGCGGCGGCGACAAGGGCCGACGGCGCAGCCACGCCGTGAGCACGCTGAAGGCGAACGCATGTACGAAGCTCGGCAGCCACAGCCCGGGCGCTGCCGAACCAGCCCTGGCCCAAGGCGCCGGCCACCCGCGGCCTCGCCAGGTCGTCGGCCACTGCGCCGGCAGCAGCCAGGCCGATCCTCGGCAGGGCGGTCGAGCAGGTAGATCAAAGCCCCCAGCAGTAGCGCCGCCACGGCCAGCGCCGCCAGCGCGTTCATCGCGGTCGATCGGGGCGAGGGGGAGGTGCGGCGTCGCAAATCGGACTGGGTTCTGCTCGCCTGGTGCTCGCTTCGGGCCCGCGCCCTGCGGGAAGGCGGCGAAGGATAGTTCACCCGGCCAGGGAGGAGTGCACGCGACGCGGCTTTGCCACCCTTCGCTCAAAGGAACAGAGGAGCACGGCGTTAGACTGCCGCGCGCCACAACCACGGCGCGGTCTTCGGTGCCGCGGCGGGCACCGGCCACCCCGGCCGTCGCCAGCCGCAGCAACCACCGAAGCGCCGAACGAGGCAGGAGAGACGAGCGCGTGCAGCCCACCGATGCCAGCAACCCGGCCTACTTCCACAAGGTCGTCGACTGCCAGTGGGCCTGCCCGGCCCACACGCCGGTGCCGGAGTACATCCGGCTGATCGCCCAGGGCCGCTACGACCAGGCCTACATGGTCAACTGGGAAAGCAACGTCTTTCCCGGCATCCTCGGGCGCACCTGCGACCGGCCTTGCGAACCGGCCTGCCGGCGCGGCCGCGTCGAGGAGAAGAACCTTAGCCAACCGCAGCCGGTGGCGATCTGCCGCCTGAAGCGGGTGGCCGCCGACTTGAAGAGCGGCGAGATCCGCGCCCTGATGCCGCGGCCGCCTTCGCGCAGCCAGCGCAACGGCAAGAAGGTGGCCTGCGTCGGCGCCGGGCCGGCATCGCTGACGGTGGCGCGCGACCTCGCGCTGCAAGGGTACGCGGTCACCGTCTTCGAGGGCGACCAGAAGGGCGGCGGCTTCATGCGCACGCAGGTGCCGCGCTTCCGCCTGCCCGAGCAGGTGATCGACGAGGAAGTGGACTGGATCCTCGACCTCGGCGTCGAGCTGCGCGGCGGCGAGCGCATCGATTCGATGACGAAGCTCGTCGCCGGGGACTGGGACGCCATCTTCGTGGGCTGCGGCGCGCCGCGCGGGCGCGACCTGCCGATTCCCGGCCGGCAGGAGGCCGCGGCCGCGATCCACGTCGGCCTCGACTGGCTGGCCTCGGTCTACTTCGGGCATGTCACCAAGGTGGGCAAGCGCGTGCTCGTGCTCGGCGGCGGCAACACGGCGATGGACTGCTGCCGCAGCGCCCGCCGCCTGGGCGCCGACGACGTGAAGGTGCTCGTGCGCAGCACCTACGAGGACATGAAGGCCTCGCCGTGGGAGAAGGAAGACGCCGAGCACGAAGGCATCCCGCTCATCGCGCAGCACAGCCCGAAGGCTTTCCTGCACGACAACGGCAAGCTCACGGGCATGCGCTTCGAGATCGTCAAAAGCGTCTACGACGACAAGGGCCGGCGCACGCTCGTGCCCACCGGCGAGGAAGTGACCTTCGAGTGCGACGAGGTGCTGGTGGCGGTGGGGCAGGAGAACGCCTTTCCGTGGATCGAGCGCGACGCCGGCATCGAGTTCGACAAGTGGGGCCTGCCGGTGCTGGACGCGACGACGCTGCAGTCGAGCCTGCCGCGCGTCTTCTTCGGCGGCGATGCGGCCTTCGGGCCGAAGAACATCATCACCGCGGTGGCGCACGGGCACGAGGCGGCGGTGAGCATCGACCGCTTCCTGCACGGCGAGGATGTGAAGGACCGGCCGCCGCCGCACGTGAACCTCATCAGCCAGAAGATGGGCATCCACGAGTGGAGCTACGACAACGCCCCGTCCAACGACGCGCGCCACAAGGTGCCGTGGGCGGCGGCGGAGAAGGCGCTGAAGAGCATCAAGGTCGAGGTCGAGTTGGGCTTCGATGCCAGGACCGCCTTCGACGAGGCGCAGCGGTGCCTCAACTGCGACGTGCAGACGGTGTTCGCCGAG
Source organism: Rubrivivax sp. (assembly GCA_046348035.1). Classification (GTDB taxonomy): domain Bacteria; phylum Pseudomonadota; class Gammaproteobacteria; order Burkholderiales; family Burkholderiaceae_C; genus Rubrivivax. Next base: position 39,266 of record JAXMEZ010000034.1, read on the forward strand.
CGCCTGTGCATCGAGTGCGACGCCTGCGTCGACATCTGCCCGATGGACTGCATCACCTTCACCGGCAACGGCGAAGAGGCCGACCTGCGCACGCGGCTGAAGGCGCCGGCGGCGAACACAGAACAGGACCTGTACGTGAGCGCGCCGCTGAAGACCACGCGCGTGATGGTCAAGGACGAGGACATGTGCCTGCACTGCGGCCTGTGCGCCGAACGCTGCCCCACCGGTGCGTGGGACATGCAGAAGTTCCTGCTCGTCACCACGAAGGCGGGCCCGAGTTGCCGCGACAGGAAGCCGGCGCCGGTGCGGCAGGGGGTCGCAGCATGAATCGCATCGAGGCCGTCAACGACTTCGTCGTCAAGTTCGCCAACGTCAACGGCTCGGGCTCGGCGAGCGCCAACGAGCTCTTCGCCAAGGCCATCCTGCGCATGGGCGTGCCGGTGAGCCCGCGCAACATCTTCCCCTCGAACATCCAGGGCCTGCCCACCTGGTACGAGGTGCGCGTCAGCGAGAAGGGCTGGCTTGGCCGGCGCGGCGGCATCGACATGATGGTGGCGATGAACCCGCAGACCTGGGACCAGGACGTGAAGGAGGTCGAGCCCGGCGGCTACCTCTTCTACGACAGCACGCGGCCGCTGCCGGCGAGTGCGTTCCGCAAGGACATCACGACCATCGGCATGCCGGTGACGGCGATCTGCAATGCCACCTACGAAGACCCGCGCCAGCGCACGCTGTTCAAGAACATCATGGTGCTGGGGGCGCTGTCGGTGCTGATGGACGTCGACGCCGAGGCGATCGAGAAGCTCTTCGGCGAGCA
>JAXMEZ010000035.1:0-38435 GCA_046348035.1 Rubrivivax sp.
TCAGCGTGGGCATCGCGCTCCAGGCGACGCCGAAGCCGAAGTGCGAGGGGATGTCGAAGTCGCCGTTGCCGGCGAACAGGCCCCTGTACTTGTCGAAGCGGCCCATGTTCATCTTCGGCGTGTAGGCCGCGCCGGCAATGAAGGCGCCGAAGCGGCCCTGCCAGCCGATGCGCACGCCGAAGCCGGTGGAGCTGTCGTACCCGTTGTTGGTGACGCTGCCCGGCGCGCCGGTGAACGCAGGAAACCCCGGCGCGTTGTCGAACGCCTGCAGGCCCTCGGCCTTGAAGCGCTGGTAGCCGAGCAGCAGCGCGACGCCGATCGACTGCGTCGGCGCCACCTTGTAGGCCACGGTGGGCGCGACGATGAGCTGCGAGAGGTCCACGCCGAGCGTACCGCTGCCGCACAGCATGTTGGCCGGCCCGGCGCCGCAATTGAAGTTGCCCTGCGGATAGCTGGTGTTCATGCCGCCGTTGCCGTAGACCGTGAGGCCGAGCGAGAGGTCGGAGCCGAGCATGCGGTTGAAGCCGGCCTCGGGCACCCAGAACAGCGTCTTGTCGCTTTCGACCTGGCCGTTCAGCGTCGCGAAGCCGGCGCCGCTGCGCTCAGCGTTGCGCTTGGGGCTGAAGGCGTCGACGCCGAGGTCGACGCGGTCGCCGGCCCACACCATCGCCGCCGGGTTGGTGGCGCCGCCCAGGCTGTCCTGGGCCAGCGCCAGCGAGGCGCCGCCCATGCCCTTGGCCTTCAGGCCGTAGCCGTGCGGGAAGTAGCCGTTGGTGGCGAAGGCGGGCGCGGCCACGAGTGCCGCTGCGGCCGCAGCGAGCGCTGCGGTCGCGTAGCGGCCGGCGGCCGCGTGCCGCAGGCGTGAGGCCGTGGCCGCACGGCGGCCCGAATGCTTGAATCGTTGCATGCGCATCTCCTGATATGAATCTCGTGGGGAGGCTTGGGGCGGAACGGCGGGACGCCAACGCTTGCGACGCAGCTACCACTGCGCCAGCAGGCGGCCCTGGGATTCCCGGCTCGGCAGGTGATGCAGCGGCCGCGTGCCCTTTTGGATGCACGCGCCACTGCGCACGTCGAAGACCCACTCATGCTTGGGGCAGGTCAACGTGCAGCCCTGAAGGGCCAGGTGCGGGATGTCGGTTGTCTCGTGCGGGCAGCGGCTGTCCCAGACGCGCCACTCGTCGCTGGAGCCGGGCGGGCTGCTGCGTGCTGAAGGTTCTGCGGAATCGGCGCGGGCAGCAGCCAGCCGATGCACGAAGAGGCCGCGGCCTTCACGCTCGACGCGCAGCGTCTGCCCCGGCGCCACGGCGTCGGCGGCGATCACGTCGTGCCAAGTGGCCACGGCGGCCGCGGCGCCTTGCGCTTGCGTTGCCGCTGACGCGGGCCCGGAACCCGGCAGCGCTTCGAGCGGAACGCCGGCAGGTCCATCGCCAGGATCACGTCGACAGCCCGGACGGTCTTCGCCAGGCCCAGCGCCGGGAAGGCCATCAGCAGCGCATCGAGCACCTCGGCCGCCGTGCGGCCTTCGGCCAGCGCGCTTCAGGTACTGGCGCAGGCCGCGCTCGGTTGCGCGTGCACCTTGGTGATGACGCTGATCAGCGCGCGCGTCTTCGGGTCGAGGTGGCTGCCGGCGTCTTTCAGGAACGCGAAGTAGTGGCCCATCGCTTCGGGCCGCGCCTTGACGAGGTAGCTGAGGGCGTCGCTCTGGCGATGCACCCGGCGTGGCCGAGGCCGGCGCGTGCGGCGCGAACACCAGCGCAGGGCACGTGGCGGCACCGGTGACCTCGCGCGTCACGCCGCCCAGCCCCAGGCGCGCCGGCGCCGCCGAGCGGCCCACAACCAGCAGTTCGGCGCCGCAGGCGCGATGCCGGCTGCGGGCGTGCCGATGCGCCTTCGCTCCGTGCTCCTTCGACGCCCGCTGGCAACGCTCGCGCCAGCCCTGCTCGGCCGCGGCGAACAGCGCTCGCGCGCCGCCACGCAGACGGCGTGCAGCACCGCGCCGCTTTCGCGCGCCAGGCTCGGCACGGCGGCCACCGGCGCGCCGTCGCCATTCGGGTGCACGGCGGCGAGCACGCTGCGCTGCCACAGCTTCGCTTCGCGCGGCACCACGAGGACGCTGCACAGCGGTGCCGCGAGCACCTTGCAGGCTGGCTCGCCGACGAGCAGTTGCCCGAGCAGGCCGCGCTTGCCGCGGCGGCGGATGACGACGAGCCCGCTGCCGCGCGCGCGCGCTTCGTCGACGATCTCGGCGTGCAGCTCGGGGCCGCGCCGCACGTGCAGCGCAGCGGCACGCCGGCGGCGGCGGCCGCCGCGCGCAGCACCTCGCGGCGGCGCGCGCTGGCATCGGCGCGCTCGGCGGCGGCGGGCGCGGTCATCTCGAGTTCGGCGTCGCGCGGCAGCGGCAGCACCGCCGCCAGCGGCTTGCGCCGCGGCGGCGCCATGACGCCAGCGCCAGCGCTTCGGCGCCGGCGTCTTGCTCGGTGTGCTCGGTGGCCAGCAGAAGCGAGGTCATCGGACCGGGCGCGGCGCGTGCTTCGTCGTTCATCCAGGGCCTCGTCAACGTCTCGATGCAGCGGCGTCATGCCGCCGCCGATCCAGCCCGACGCAGCGAGCACGATCACCGCACGATCTCGGCCGCGCCGAGCGCCAGCGAGCACGCTCGCCGCGCGCCAGCGACACGCGCACGAGGTCGATGAGCGGCACCAGCGAGCAGCCGGCGAGGAAGGCGATAACCGCGAGCGCCGCCATGTCGCCGTGCGCCAGTTGCGTGAGCCAGCCGAGGCCACGCTCGCCGCCGGTGGCGCGCAGGAACTCGTGCACCGGCAGGTGCCACAGCGACGCCAGCCGCTCGGGCGCCACGCGCGCCGGCGCGATGCCGCTCACGTAGATGGCAAACGCGAGCACCGTGAGCACGAGGCCGATGCGCGTGCACCATTCCAGCAGCGTCGCATAGCGGCGTTGCTCGGGCGGCTGCTCATCGGCGGTCGCCGTGGTCGCAGTGGTCGCCGTGGTCGCCGTGGTCGCATCCGGCGCTGGCTGCGCCGTCGCACTCGCCGCATCAGTGACCATCGGGCCCCGCCCGGCATCGATCTCCGCGTCGCGCCTCATGCCCACAAGCCCGCCCCCTTCAGCAGTGCGCGCATGCCGGCGAACAGCAGCACGGTGATGACGAGCCGCCGCACCACCGCGCCGCGCAGCACGTCGAGCAGCCGGGCGCCGATGCGCGCCCCGAGCATCATGCCCAGCACCGAGGGCACGGCGATCATCGGCAGCACCGCGCCCTGGTTCAGGTAGACCCAGGCCGCCGACGAATCCACCAGCGACAGCACCAGCCCCGAGCTGCCCGCCGCCACCTTCAGCGGCGCGCCCATCAGCAGGTTCAGCGCCGGCACGTTGGCCCAGCCGGCGCCGATGCCGAACATGCCGGCCAGCACGCCGATGCCGGTGAACACCGCCAGCCCGGATGTCGTGCGGTGCACGTGCCAGGCGACGCGATCGCCGGTGGCGCGGTCGATGAACACGCCGTGCAGCGCCAGCGCTTCGCCCAGCGCGTCGGGCCGCGGCACGAGCGGGAACTCGCTCTTCTTCGAGACGAACATCAGCACGACGATGGCGAGGATCAAGCCGCCCAGCAGCATCTGCACGACGGCCACCGGCATCGCCAGCCCGATGAGGGCGCCGAAGATCGACGAGGCCGAGGCCAGCACCGCCAGCGGCAGCGCCAGGCGCAGGCTCGCCAAGCCCGAGCGCAACAGCATCGGCCCGGCCGAAAGCGCGCTCGCCAGCGCCACCAGAAGCCCCGCGCCGCGCACATAGTCGAGGTGGAACGGCAGGAAGCTGCCGATGATGGGAACGAAGAGCGTGCCGCCGCCGATGCCCGCGGGCACGGCGACGATGCCCATCGCGAAGCAGGCGACGAAGAGGACCGCCGGCCAGACCCACCACGGCACGCCCTCGCCAGGGCCGGCACCCGAGCCGGCCACTGCCGCGCCCTTGGCATCAGCCGCCGCGGCATCACCCGGCGTGGCGCAGAACAACGGCGCCGCGGCCAGTGCCGCGGCCGGCGAAACTCGCCAGCTTTCGCGCCCCTTGCCAAGCCAGTTGCCACGCGCTTCATGAGACGGCCTGGTAGTACAGGTTCTGCGGGTGCGCTACCTGGGCGAAGAAGAACCAGCGCTCGGCGAGCAAGCCCGTGGCCTGCACAACGACGGCCAGCGCCAGCACAAGGCAGCAGTGGCGGGCGTCGCCGCTGCGCAGTCGCGTCCGCTGCGGACGCCGCCACCGATGCGGCCGCGGTGCGCCCATCGGTGGCCAGCACCAGCGCCAGCGTAGCGCCGGCAGCACGAAGGCGCCGGCCAGCATCACGAAGGCGCACCCAGCGCAGCGTGCCCGGCCCGCGGCCATGGAAAAACTCGCGCGTGTTGAACGAGCCGCCCATGAAGCCCATCGAGCGCTGGCGGATCTGCGGGTGGCGGATGCCGATGGCCGTTTGCAGCGTCGAGCGCGGCACGAGCTTCGCGTTGCGCCGCAGCGCCGCGGCGCGGCCGGCGAGCGCCAGCAGCGTCAGCACCAGCGCCCAGCCGGCGAGGAACGCCGTGCGCGAAGCGTCGGCTCCGGCGGCCTCGGTGGCCGCCAGCGCCGCGGCCAGCGTGAAGCCCGAAGCCATGCCCATCAGCGTGTAGTTCAGCGGCGTCAGCGGCGTGCGCCATTCGGCCAGGAAAGGCAGGCACGCGTAGATCATGCCGGTGCAGACGAAGAGCGCCAGCGCCAGCGCCACCGCCAAGGCGCCCACCGCCAGCGCCAGGTCGAGCGCCAGGCCGGCGGCGGTGGTGTGCAGCACCGGCGCCGGCGCCATGAACTGCAAGAACCCGTACAGCGCCACCGCGGCCATGAACGCCGGCAGCACGATGACTTCGCGCGCCAGCCACGAGGTGCGCCACATCGTCGCGGCGCGCCAGGCGCGCTCGGGCCGGCCGAGGTGGAAGAACGACGCCACCAGCCCCGCGGCCAGAAGCGCCAGCGCCACCGCGCTGCCGCCCACCGCGAAGCGCGCGTCGCCGGACGATGGCGGCAGCAAGCCCACCAGCGCGTAGCTGTGCACCGTGTACAGCGCGAGGAACAAGCCCTGCGCCGCGCCGACGAGGGTGGTGAGGAGGATGACGGACCAGGCCGGTTGCATTGCCTTCGTTGTATTCGCTGCGGCGTCTGTTCGCCTCAGATGCTGGCGTCCTCGACCGTCGCTGCCCCCGGCGGCGGCGGCGGCAGGTGGCCTTCGACCTTCAGCGGGTTGTCGGCGCGCACCAGTTCGTCGGCGTGGATGCGCAGCCTCGTGGGCCGCCGCGGCAGGTAGTGGTTGGCCGGCTGCGTGCCCCACTCGGGCATCAGCGCGTAGCCGCCTTGCTCGCGGATGGCGCGCGCGGCTTCGCTGTCGGGGTCGGCGATGTCGCCGAAGATGCGCGCCGAGGCCGGGCAGGCCAGCACGCACGAGGGCTTCCGCTCGGCTTCGGGCAGCGCGGTGTCGTAGAGGCGGTCGACGCACAGCGTGCACTTCTTCATCACGCGCTGGTTCTCGTCGAGCTCGCGAGCGCCGTAGGGGCAGGCCCACGAGCAGTACTTGCAGCCGATGCACTTGTCGTAGTCGACAAGCACGATGCCGTCCTCGGGCCGCTTGTACGAAGCGCCCGTGGGGCACACCGGCACGCAAGGCGGCTCTTCGCAGTGCAGGCAGCTCTTGGGGAAGTGCACCGTCTGCGTCTGGGGAAACTCGCCGACCTCGAAGGTCATCACGCGGTTGAAGAAGGTGCCGCTCGGGTCGGCGCCGTAGGGGTTCTGGTCCGTCAGCAGGCCGGCCGTGCCGCCGGTGTTCCACTCCTTGCAGCTCGTCACGCAGGCGTGGCAGCCCACGCAGACGTTGAGGTCGATGACGAGCGCGAGCTGGCGCCTGGCTTGAGTCGCCGCCATCACGCGCCTCCGGCGGCGGCTTGCCGGCGTTGCTGCGCGCACCGAGCGCAGCGACCGCACCGGCTGCGGCGCGCAGCCGCTCGCCAGTTCACTCAGGGCCTTCAATTCGGCGGCCGCTCGGCCATGCCCGGATAGAGCTTCATCGGCGCGAACTGCGGCGAAGTGACGGCCGGCTCGTCGGCGCCGGCCTTGACCACGCACGCGCACGTCGTACCACGCGGCCTGGCCGGTGATCGGGTCGGAGTTGGAGATGCGTTCGCCGCTGCTGCCAGCATGCCGTTGCCGCCACTGCCATCGGGAGCCGGCAGCTCCTCGCTGATGAGGTGGTTGAAGGCAAGGCGCCCGCGCGCTTCGTTCGCCTGCGGGTCGAGGTTCCGACGCGCCGCTGGCCGCCGATGGCGTTCCACGTCCACACGGTGCCCGGCTCCACGGCCCGAATGCGCGGCGCGGCAGCGCACGCGGCCCCACGGCGACTCGACCCACACCCAGTCGCCGTCGGCGATGCCGGCGGCCTGTGCGGTGCGGGTGTTGATGTGCAGCAGGTTGGCCGTGTGGATCTGCCGCAGCCACGCGTTCTGCGGGAATCCCACGAGTGGTACATCGCCATCGGCCGCTGCGTCACCGCGGCGAGCGGGAACTTGTGGCGGTCGGTGAGCTGCGCCTCCAGCGGCTCGTAGAAGAAGGCAGCGGGTCGAAGTAGGTCTCGACGCGCTTGGCCGGATGCTTGGGCGGCTTCCGCGTCAGCCCCTTGCTCGCGCCGCGGTGCGGAAGCGCTGCAGCACTGGAATACAGGTGGATCAGGATCGGCTCGGCATAGCGCGTGATGCGGTGCGAGCGGCTCCTCCAGGTAGCCCTGGTTCCAGTTGCGCATGTACTGGTAGCTGCGCGGCAGTTCGTGGTGGTAGACGCAGTCGTGCTCGGCGTACATCTCCCACTGCCGCGGGTTGGGCTCGCCGACGAGCGACTTCTCGCCGCCGCGGCCGCGCCAGCCGGCGAGGAAGCCGATGCCGCTGCCCGGCTCGGTCTCCCAATTGACGATGAAGTCGGGGTAGTCGCGGTACTTGCGCTTGCCTTCGCGTCACGAAGGTGGGCAGCTTCAGCCGCGTGCCCAGCTCGATCAGCACTTCCTGGAACGGCTTGCACTGGCCGGTGGGCGGCAGCACCGGCAGGCGCACCGCGTCCACCGGGCCGGTGAATTCGCTGATCGGCCGGTCGAGCATCGACATCACGTCGTGCCGCTCGAGGTAGGTGGTGTCGGGCAGCACGAGGTCGGCGAACGCCGTCATCTCGGAATGGAAGGCGTCGGCGACGACGAGGAACGGGATCTTGTACTCGCCGCTTTGCGCATCGCGGTCGTTGAGCATGCGCCGCACTTCGCTCGTGTTCATCGCCGAGTTCCAGGCCATGTTGGCCATGAACACGAGCAGCGTGTCGATGCGATAAGGGTCGCCGCGCCAGGCGTTGGTGATGACGTTGTGCATCAGCCCATGCACCGCGAGCGGGTACTCCCACGAGAACGCCTTGTCGATGCGCACGGGCGACCCGTCGTTGACGAAGAGGTCGTCGGGGTCGGCAGGCCAGCCGAGCGCCGGGCCGTCCAGCGGGTGGTTCGGCTGCACCGCGCGCGGGTCGTTGGGCGTGCGCGCAAGGCGGAATCGGACGCGGGAACGGCGCCTTGTGGCGGAAACCGCCGGGGCGGTCGATCGTGCCCAAGAGCGACATCAGGATGCCGAGCGCGCGGATCGTCTGGAAGCCGTTCGAGTGCGCCGCCAGCCCGCGCATCGCGTGGAACGCCACCGGGTTGCCGACCACCTTGTCGTGCTCGTTGCCCCAGGCGTCGGTCCACGCGATGGGCAGCTCGATGCGCTGGTCGCGCGCGGTGATGCCCATCTCGTGCGCGAGGCGCCGGATGGTCGCCGCCGGGATGCCGGTGATCTGCGCTGCCCACTCGGGCGTGTAGTCCTTGACGCGGTCTTGCAGCGGCTGGAAGGCGGGCTTCACCGGCGTGCCGTCGGCGAGCTTGAACTCGCCCAGCAGGAACGGGTCGGCGCCTTCGCGGTGGCTCAGCACCGGGCGGTTGGTGTGCCGGTCCCACCACAGCTTGTTCTGCGGGTCGTAGCAGGCTTCCTCTTCGGGCACCTCGGTGCACGAACATGCCGTACTCGTCGTGCGCGGCGTCGAGGTTCACGAGTTCGCCGCCGTTGGTGTACTGCACGACGAAGTCGCGGTCGTACAGGCCCTTGCGCGAGCAGCTCGTGGATCACCGCCAGCAGGAAGGCGCCGTCGGTGCCGGGGCGGATGGGCACCCACTCGTCGGCGATCGCCGAGTAGCCGCTGCGCACCGGGTTGATGGAGACGAAGCGGCCGCCGTCGCGCTTGAACTGAAGCGCGATCTTCATCGGGTTGCTGTGGTGGTCCTCGGCGGTGCCGAGCATCACGAAGGGGCGCGCGCCGCCGAGGTCGGGGCCGCCGAACTCCCAGAACGAGCCGCCGATCGTGTAGATCATCCCGGCGGCCATGTTCACCGAGCAGAAGCCGCCGTGCGCGGCGTAGTTCGGCGTGCCGAACTGGCGCGCGAACAGGCCGGTGAGCGCCTGCATCTGGTCGCGGCCGGTGAAGAGCGCGAACTTCTTCGGGTCGCTGGCGCGGATCTTCGCCAGCCGCTCGGCGAGCGTGGCGAACGCTTCTTCCCACTCGATCTCGACGAAGTCGCCGTCGCCGCGCGCTGCACCTTCGCGGCGCCTCAGCGGCCGCGTCAGGCGCGCCGGCGAGTACTGCTTCATGATCCCCGACGAACCCTTGGCGCAGATGACGCCGCGGTTCAGCGGGTGCTCGGGGTTGCCGTCGATGTAGCGCACGACGCCGTCCTGCAGATGCACGCGGATGCCGCAGCGGCAGGCGCACATGTAGCACGTGGTCTTGCGCACCTCGTGCGCGGCGGCGCCGCCTTGCGGCTTCGCGATGGGAACGGTGCGCGGAGTCGGCGCCATCGGTGAAACGTCGTCCGGTCGGTACCAGGGGCCCTGGCCAGCGAATCGATACTACCGGGCGTCGTGGCCCGGCACGCACCGCACCGGCGCCGCGCGTTGCGGTGCGCGATTAGGTGCAAGCAGCGCCGGGAGCGTCTACTCCCTCGATGGCGTAGCGTCGCCTACCCACGAGGGTTATTCGCGCCCAGCAGGCGCTGTGGTCCAGTGTCCGCCGAGGAAAACGCGCGAAGAACAGCGGGAAGAGGGGCGGCGCGGCAGCACCGCAACGAAAGGCCGCGCTCCCTTGGGGCATGGGTGAAGATCTGCATCGTCTCCGACAGCCACGACCGCGCCGAGCCGCTACGGCAGGCAGCCGCGGCCGCGCTTGCCGAGGGCGCGGCGGCGCTCGTGCATTGCGGCGACTTGATCGGCGCGCACACGCTGGCCGGCGTGCTGGCGCTCAATCTGCCGGTGCACCTGGTGCACGGCAACAACGTCGGCGACGTGTTCGCACTCAACCGCCTCGTCGCGCGCAGCAAGGGCCTCCTGCACTACCACGGCGGCGAGGCCGACTTGCACCTCGGCGGCCGGCGCCTCTTCGTCATCCATCATCCGCACCTGGCGCGCGGCATGGCCGCAACGGGCGACTACGCTCTCGTGTGCTGCGGCCACTCGCACGAAGCCGGCGTCGCCGAACAGCCGAACATCCAAGGAACGAGCACATGGCTTGTCAACCCGGGCACCGTGGCCGGCATCGGCGCGCCGCCGACATGGATCCTCGCCGACCTGGATCTGATGCGCTTCGAGGTGCGGGCGCTGGCCGCGTGACCGTGGCAGCGCACGCATCGATACTCGAAGGCTCGCTGACACTCGAAGGCTCGCTGATACTCGAAGGCTCGATGACACTCGAAGGCTCGCGCCGGGAGTCGATCGCATGACGCAAGAGAACGCAGCGGCAGCAGCAGCGCCTGCCGCCAGCCCGACGCTGCTGGTGGTGGGCGGCGGCATCGCCGGCATGAGCGTGGCACTGGAAGCGGCCGAGGCCGGCCGCGACGTGGTGCTGGTCGAGCGCGAACCGACGCTCGGCGGTCGCACGGCGCTGCTGTACCGCTACTTCCCGAAGATGTGCCACCCGACCTGCGGTTTGGAAATCAACCTCCGGCGGCTGCGCGGCAACCGGCGCGTGCGCGTGCTGACGCTGGCCGAGGTCACCGCCGTCAGCGGCAGCGCCGGCCATTACCGCGTGACGGTGAAGCAGCGGCCGCGCCACGTGAACGAGCGCTGCACCGCCTGCGGCGACTGCGCGCGCGCGGTCAGCACGCGCATCCCCAACCGCTGGAACTACGGCCTCGACACGCTGCCCGCGGCGTACCTGCCGCACCCGATGGCCTACCCGCAGCGCTACGTGCTCGACCCCTCGATCGCCGGCACGGCCGAAGGCGAGAAGGCGCGCGCGGCGTGCAAGGCCGGCGCCATCGAGCTGGACATGCGCGAAGAGACGCTGACGCTCGACGTCGCCAGCGTCGTCTGGGCCACCGGCTGGAAGCCCTACGACGCGGCGCGCATCCAGCCCTATGGCTACGGGCGTTATCGCAACGTCATCACGAGCGTCGAGTTCGAGCGCCTGGCCGACCCGGCCGGTCCCACGGGCGGCCGCCTGCTGCGCCCCTCGGACGGCCAACCGGCGCGCAACATCGCCTTCATCCAGTGCGCCGGTTCGCGCGACGAGAACCACCTGCGCCACTGCTCGCGCATCTGCTGCATGGCGACGCTGAAGCAGACGCAGTACGTGCGCGAGGCGTATGCGGGCGAAGGCGCCGCGGCGGATGGCGGCGGCGGAGCGAAGTCCACCGTCTACTACATCGACATCCGCGCCATCGACCGCCTCGAAGGCTTCTACGCGCGCGTGCAGGCCGACCCGAGCGTGCGCTTCGTGAAGAGCAAGGTCGCGCGCATCGCGCTCAACGAAGCCAACGGCAACCCGGTGCTGCACGGCGTGGACACCGAGGGCTACCACCGCTATGCCAACGAACACGACCTCGTCGTGCTGGCCGTGGGCATGCAGCCCGAGACCGCCGGCATCGAGCTGCCCGCGGATCTCGTGCGCGATTCGAGCGGCTTCATCGAAGGCAGCCTGAGCGGCGGCCAGTTCGGCGCCGGCGCCGCGGCGAGCCCGCTGGACGTGAACCGCGCCGTGCAAAGCGCCACCGCGGCGGCACTGCGCGGCATCCAGGTGCTGCACCGCGTGGCCGCGGCCGAGCCTCAAGCTTCACCCGCGGCAGCCGCGCCGGCCGCCAGCACGACGGAGGCCCGCCATGGCTGAAGCACAGACCATGAAGACCGCGGCCTACGTCTGCACCGGCTGCGGCATCGGTGAGGGGCTCGACACGCGCCAGCTGGCCAAGATCGCGCAGCGCGAAGGCAAGATGGCGCTCGTTCGCGAGCACCCGTTCCTGTGCAGCGAGGAAGGCGTGGCCTCGATCCGCGCCGACATCGAAGGCGAGGCGGTCACGCATGTGATGCTGGCCGCCTGCTCGCGGCGCATGAAGACCGAGGCCTTCCACTTCCCCGGCGTGGCGGTGGCACGCGCCAACCTGCGCGAAGGCGTGCTGTGGCTCGTGGCCGAAGGCGCCGAGCACGACGAAGTGCGCCAGGAGATGGCTGACGACCATGTCCGCATGGGCTGCGCCGAGCTGAAGAAGCTCAAGGTGCCCGCCGGCAACCCGCAGGCCGCCTCGGCTCGCCGGCTGCTCGTGGTGGGCGGCGGCGTCAGCGGCCTGACGGCAGCGCTCGAAGCGGCCGATGCCGGCTACGACGTGCTGCTCGTCGAGCGCGAAGCGGCGCTCGGCGGCTGGGCGGCGAAGCTGTGGAAGCGCACGCCTTCGCGCGAGCCGTACGGCGAGCCGGTGGACACCGGCGTCGCGGCACTCGCCGCGCGCGCCGGCAGCCACCCGCGCATCAGCGTGCGCCTGGGCTCGCGCGTCGTCGCCACCAGCGGCGCGCCGGGGCGGTTCAAGGTGCGCATCGCTGCGACCGATGCAGCCGATGCGGCCGATGCCGACGCCGCAGCGCAGGAAGAAACCGTCGGCGCCATCGTGCAGGCGAGCGGCTTCGACCTCTACGACATCGCCAAGCTGCCCGAACTCGGCGGCGGCACCGTGCCGCACGTCATCGACCAGGCCGGCATGGAAGCGCTGGCGCGCGCTGCGGGCGGCGGGCCGCTCAAGCGCGCCGACGGTCGGCCGGTGAAGAACGTCGTCTTCGTGCAATGCGCCGGCCAGCGCGACGCGAGCGGCAAGCACCTGCCGTACTGCTCGGGCCACTGCTGCGGCACCAGCATCAAGCAGGCGATGGTCGTGCGCGACGCCGACCCCGAGGCGAGCGCGATGGTGCTGTACACCGACCTGCGCACGCCCGGCATGGGCGAAGACTTCTACCGCAGCGCGCAGCGCAAGGGCGTCACGTTCACCAAGGGCAACGCCGTCGCCGTCGAAGCCGCCGGCAACAGCGTACGCGTGCGCCTGAGCGACCTCATCCTCGGCGAAGAGGCCGTCGTCGAGGCCGACCTCGTCGTGCTCGCCACCGGCCAGGTGGGCCGCGCCGGCGTCGACCTCGAGCAATGGAACGCCGCCGTCACCGAGGCCGAGAAAGGCGAGGCCGCGGCGGTCGAGCGCAAGGCGGCGCTCGCGAAGATCTCGGTGTTGAACCTCACCTACCGCCAGGGCCCCGACCTGCCGCAGCTCGCGCACGGCTTTGCCGATTCGCACTTCATCTGCTTCCCCTACGAGACGCGGCGCACCGGCATCTATGCCGCCGGCCCGGCGCGGCGGCCGATGGACATGGCGCAGGCGATGGAAGACGCCGCCGGCGCGGCGATGAAGGCGATCCAGGCGATCGAGAACGCCGCCGTCGGCCGCGCCGCGCATCCGCGCAGCGGCGACCTCTCCTACCCCATCGTGCGCCTGGAGGGCTGCACGCAGTGCAAGCGCTGCACGGTGGAGTGCCCGTTCGGCGCCATCGACGAGGACGAGCGCCGCTTCCCGGTGTTCAACGAGAGCCGCTGCCGCCGCTGCGGCACCTGCATGGGCGCCTGCCCGGTGCGCGTGATCTCGTTCGAGAACTACTCGGTGGACACGGTGGGCGCGCAGATCAAGGCCGTCGAGATGCCCGACGAGGACAGCGGCCGCCCGCGCATCCTGCTCCTGGCCTGCGAGAACGACGCCTACCCGGCGCTGGACATGGCGGCGCTGCAGCGGCGTACCGTCTCGGCCTTCGTGCGCGTGATCCCGGTGCGCTGCCTGGGCTCGGTGAACACGATCTGGATCACCGATGCGCTCAACGGCGGCTGGGACGGCGTGATGATGCTCGGCTGCAAGAAGGGCGACGACTACCAGTGCCACTTCGTCAAGGGCAGCGAGATGGCCCACTACCGCATGAGCAAGGTCGACGACACGCTCAAGCAGCTCGGCCTCGAGCCCGAGCGCGTGACGAGCCACGAGGTCGCCATCACCGACATCGAGCGGCTGCCGCGCCTCATCAACGAGTACGCGGCGAAGATCGCCGAGATCGGCTTGAGCCCCTTGAAGGGCTTCTGAAAGCGGCAACGGACGAGCACGGCGATGAACGCCCCGACCTCCACCACAGCCACCACCCCCGCCGCCACGGCTTCCGCGGCGCCGCGCCCCTACCGCCTGGACTTCCTCGCCGAAGTCGAGCGCGAAGTCGAGGGCGGCGAGATGGTCAAGATGTGCATGCAGTGCGGCGTCTGCGCCGGCTCGTGCCCGCTGGGCGCGCACTGGGAGCACACGCCGCAGAAGCTGTTCATGATGATCCGCGCGGGCAAACGCGACGCGGTGCTGCGCACCGACTCGATGTGGATGTGCACCAGCTGCTACAACTGCGTCGTGCGCTGCCCGCGCAAGCTGCCCATCACGACCATCATGCACGGGCTGGCGAGCTACGCGCACCGGCTCGGCCTGGTGCCGGCGATGCAGCCCACGCGCGCCTTCTCGCTCGCGTTCTTCGACAACTTCAAGCGCAGCGGCCGCGTCAACGAACTCAAGCTGACGCTCGGGCTGTACTTCAAGGACGGCTTCATCGCCGGGCTGAAGAAGTCGTGGCAGATGCGCCGCATCGGCCTCGGCTTGCTGAAGGCGAAGCGGCTGAACCCGATGGAGCTGCTCGGCGGCCACGGCGTCAAGGACCGCGCCGGGCTGGCGGCGATGCTGGCCAAGGTGCAGGAGATCGAGGCGCGCGACCGCGCCGGCAAAGGACCCCAAGGGCAGCAAGGACAGAAGCGCTGAACGGCGCTGAACGGCACGGTCCCGCACGCCCCTTCAGGAGACAGCACGGCGATGGCAACGAAGGAATATGCGTTCTACCCCGGCTGCTCGTCGCAGCTGAAGGCCTCGGCGTCGAACTACCTCGTGTCGACGAACGCGATGTGCAAGACGCTGGACATCCGGCTCACCGAGATCCCGGACTGGAACTGCTGCGGCGCCTCGATCAGCTACACCGGGGCCAGCGAGCTGACGCGGCACGCGCTGAACGCGCGCAACTTCGCCCTGGCCGAGAAGCACCTGCCCGGGCAGGACGTGGTGGCCACCTGCGCCGCGTGCTGGCTGAACGCGCGCGAGAGCAAGGAGAAGCTCGACGTCGACCGCGACTTCCTCGCCCGCGCCAACGAGGCGCTGAAGGAAGCCGGCCTCGAATACAAGGGCAAGGCGCCCGTTCGGCACATGGTCGAGGTGCTGATCGAGGACTTCGGCTACCAGCAGCTCGGCGCGCCGGTGGTCAAGCCGCTGGAAGGCCTGAAGTTCGCCGGCTACGTGGGCTGCCAGACGAACCGCCCGTTCGGCATTGCCGGCGAGAGCTTCGAGAACCCGATGTACCTCGACAAGCTCGTCGAGACGGTGGGCGCCGAGCCGCTGACGAACTACGACCAGAAGGTCACCTGCTGCGGCGGGGCGCTCGCGTTCTCCGAGCCCGAGAAGAGCCAGAAGCAGATCCGCGCCATCGTCGAATCGGCCTACGACCACGGCGCCGACATGATCGTCACGCCGTGTCCGCTGTGCCAGGCCAACGTCGAGGTCTACCAGAGCGAGATCAACCGCCAGCAGGGCACGAAGTTCAACATGCCCGTCACCTACTACAGCCAGCTGATGACGGTGGCCTACGGCGGCAGCGTCAAGGAAGCGGGGCTGGACGGGCACCTGATTCCGCCCAAGCCGCTGCTGGACCTGGCGCAGAAGAAGAAGTAGCCGGCAACCGCCGCGCGTCGCCCGGCACGCGCGGCCGGCGGCACCGGCCGTGCTCGGCCCGGCCGGCTTTCATTCCGGGCCGCATATCGTCATGACAAAGCATTCGCTGCCAACCTGCGCGGCGGCGCACACAATGCGCGTCGCACGGAGGAAGCGATGGAACACCTGCACCCCACGAAGGCCCACGAGATCATCCAGAGCAGCCCGAACACGCTGTTGATCGACTGCCGCACCGAGGTCGAGTTCTTCTACGTCGGCCACCCGGTGGACGCGATCAACATCGAGTGGAACACCGCTCCCGACTTCGAGGTCAACCCGCACTTCGCCGACCAGGTGTTGCGCATGGCCGGGCGCAAGGACCGGCCGATCATCCTCATCTGCCGCAGCGGCAAGCGCTCGGTCGATGCCGGGCTCGAGCTGGAGAAGCACGGCTTCACCAACGTGGCCAACGTGCTCGAGGGCTTCGAAGGCGAACTCGACGCCGAACACCACCGCGGCAACCTCGGCGGCTGGCGCAAGAACGGGCTGCCCTGGCGGCAGGTCTGACGCGCGCTTGATCGCGGGATCGCACTGCGACGGGTGGTGGCGGAATCGGGCCGGCGGGGTGCCCTGCTTCGTTCGTGTTCTCTTTCGGGCGCCCTGCTCCGCAAGCTCCGCAGGGCGCCCGAATGCCCCCTCCTGATTAGCGAGGAACCTCAGCATGCGCGCATCGACTCCGTTCGGGCTGAGCTTGTCGAAGCCCCTTCCTGTCGGCCGAAGGACGTGCGACACGGCCTTCGACACGGCGCCCTCGACAAGCTCGGTCGCCGGCTCTAGGGCGAACGGTGCTGAGGTTCGTCGCTAATCAGGTGCCCCCTTTACCTGGACGAAGCAGGCACCCCACCGTCCCGATCCGGCACCCGCAGTGGCGTTCAACGAGAAGACCTCGACGCTTCGGCGATGAGCATCGCAGGCCTGTCTTCGAAGACAGACCCGGTGCCACGCCAAGGATGCCGGGGGTCGGCCCAGAGGTAAAGGGGCATTCGGGCGCCCTGCGGCCTTTAGCGAGCCGGGCGGCCGAAAGAGGACACGAGCGGAGCCGACCCCCGGCGTCCTTGGCGCGCCACGACCTCGGCGCGCCCAACCGACCCAGAACGGTATCAGTCGGTGATGTCGGTGCGCTTCACCTGCGCCACAGCGTCGACTTGTCGATGCCCAGGATCTCGGCCGTGCGTGAGCGGTCGCCGCTGGTCTTGCGCAGCACCGGCAGGATCACGCATGCCTCGACCTCCTCCAGCCTGCGGTTGCAGATAGTCCAGCGGCTGCGCCTCCAGCGCCGGGCGGCGCGAGGGCGCCGTGGCTGGGCAGCACGTCGACGCTGATGCGCTCGTCGGCGTAGAGGACGCATGCGCTGCACCAGTTCGAGTTCGCGCACGTTGCCGGGCCAGTCGTGTTGCACGCGCCGCCAGCACGCCGGCTCCGCCGCTGGCCGGCTTGCCGAGGCGGCGCGAATGGCGGTCGAGGAAGTGCATCGCCAGCAGCGGATGTCGTCGCGGCCGCCGCGCAGCGGCGGATGTCGATCTCCATCACCGACAGCCGGTAATAGATTCTTGCGGAAGAGGCCCTTCTCCACCAGCTCCGGCAAAGGCACGTTGCTGGCCAGCATCACGCGCACGCCCACGCGCACCGGCTCGGTGGCGCCGGCGGGGTAGAACTCGGCCGTCCTGCGCGCACCGCGCAGCAGCTTGGCCTGCAGAGCCATCGGCGAGTTGTTGATCTCGTCGAGGAACAGCGTGCCGCCGTCGGCCGCTTCGGAACAGGCCCGTCTTGTGCCGGTCGGCGCCGGTGAACGCGCCGCGCCGGTAGCCGAAGAGTTCGCTCGATCATGCAAGTCGGAATCGCCGCGCAGTTGATGGCCACGAAAAGGCCGGTCGCGCCGCGCCCCGATCAGCGATGCGCTGCACGACGAGTTCCTTGCCGCAGCCGCTCTCGCCGGTGACGAGCACGCCGGCGTCGTAGGCCGCGGCGGCTTCGATCATGTGCTGCACTCGCGCCAGTGCCGCCGAGCGCCGATCAGTTCGGCCGGCGCATCGGGCCCATCGGCTGCACCGGGCCGAACCGCGGCGCAGGCGTGCCGCCCGGCCAGCGCCAGGGTATTGCTGCGCTGCCTCGGCCAGCGCGCGCAGGCGGTCGGTGTCGAAGGGCTTCTGCACGTAGTCGAAGGCGCCGTCCTTCAGCGCCGCCACCGCCGAGTCGACGGTGGCGAACCCGGTCACCAGCAGCACCTGGCACAAACGCTGCCGCGCCTTGGTGAAGCGCAGCAGGTCCAGGCCGTCGGCGCCGGGCATGCACAGGTCGGTGATGAGCAGCGCGACTTCGCGGTCCTCGATGACGTCCATCGCCGCGACCGCGTTCTCCACCGCGACGAGTTCGAAGCGCAGCTGCGAGCCGCGCAGCACGAGACCGATCAGCTCGCGCATGTGGCGGTCGTCTTCGGCGATGAGAACCACCGGCAGCTCGCCCTCGGGTGCGGCGCTGCGCGGCTTCGCCTCGTCGACGGCCGGGCTCACGAGAGCACCTTCGCGTCTTGCACGACGGGCCGGCCGGCGGGGCGCACGCGCGCCGGGTCGATCGACGGCAGCCGGATGACGAAGCGCGCGCCCGGCGCGTGGCCCGCATCGAGGTCGAGGCTGCCGCCGCGGCGCGTCACCATCGCCTGGCTGATGAAGAGGCCCAGCCCCACGCCCTGGCCGACGCCCTTGGTGGTGAAGAACGGGTCGAACAACCGCGCCCGCGCCTCGGCGGCGACGCCGGGGCCGTTGTCGGCGATGCCGATGGCCACGTGCCCCGGCTCGGACCAGGTGGTGACCTCGATGCGCGGCGAGGGCGTCTGCGACAACGCCTGGATCGCGTTGGACAGCACGTTGGTGAGCACGATGTCGATCTCGCCGCAGCCGCCTTCGGCCAGCGGCGCCTCGGCGCTCAGGCGCAGGTCGATGGCGATGCCGTAGCGGCGCAGGCGGCAATGGATGAACGCATCGACCAGGTCGCGCACCATCTCGTTGACGTCGCAGACCTCGCCGCTGCACTTGTCGTTGCGGGCATAGGACAGCAGGTCCTGCACGACGCGCGAGCAGCGCTGCGTCTCGGTGGCGATGACCTCGGCATAGCCGCTGAGCGTCGGGTGCGCCGCGGCGCCGGAGCGCAGCAGCCGCGCATAGCCGAGGATGTTGCCGAGCGGCGTGTTCATCTCGTGCGCCACACCTGCGGCGAGCTGGCCCATCGCGACCAGCTTCTCGCGCATGGCCACCGTCTCCAGCAGCTGCCGCCGCTCGGTCACGTCCTGCAGGATCATGACGCCGCCGATGTCGTCCTCGCCGTCGGTGTAGAAGGCCAGGTTGACGCTGAAGTGGCGCGGCCGCTCGGCCAGGCGCAACTCCAGTTCCTGGTCGTGCACCTCCTGCTTGTACAGGAATGCGTCGCGCAGCAGGTTGCGGCCGCGCTCGTCGAGTTGCAGCAGGTCGAACAGGCCGCGCCCGGCCAGCGCCCCCGGCGCGGCACCGAACAGCGTCTCGGCGTGGCGGTTGGCCAGCGACACCTGAAGCTCGTCGGTGATGCCCAGCAGCGCCCCGGGCACGCTTTGCAAGATGGCGTTGATGCGGTTGCGCTCGTCGAGGAAGCGCGTCTGGCATTCCTCGACGGTGCGGAACATCATCGCCAGCGCCGCGACGGTGGTGTTGTGCTCGGGGATCAGGCGGCCCACCGCGGTCCATTCGTGGCCGCTGCCCGGCGCGGGTTCGAGCAGGCCCTCGCGCGCGTGGTGGATGCCGCGTTCGAGCCGGCGCAGCGCGGCGAACTCGGCGGCCAGCCGCAGCAGGCCCCAGGTCAGCGCGCCGGCGGCGAGGCCGCTCAACCAGCGCGCGCTGTCGTCGGCATGCCAGCCGTGGCCGAGCGCGATGTAGGCGACGGCCACGCCGAGCGCGGCAAGCGGCGGCACCCAGGCGCCGGACCACGCGATGCGCGCCGGGCGGTCCGGCGCAGGCATGGCCAACGGCTGGGTGCTCATGCGGTCCGCCCTCCTTCGGCACGCTGTTCGTCGTCGAGCGGGCGCTTCGGGCGAGCCCCGCTCGCGCTTGCTCAGAAGATCAACTGCAGACCCAGTGTAGCTTGCCGGTAGTCGCGCAACGACTGATTCACCGGGTGCGGCGTGGCGAAGCGGATCTGCGCCAGCTCGGCGCTGATCTTCAGCCGCTGGCCGTCGAGATAGTAGTTGGCGCCCAGGCTGTTCCAGGTGTTGTCGTAGTACTCGGCGATGCCGGTCTTGACGCCGTAGTCGAGCTTCTCGTGGCGGCCGAAGAATTGCAGCCGGCCCGGCCCCACCTTGGTGGGCAGCATGTAGCCGGCCTTCAGGTACCAGCCCTTCAAGTCGGAGTTGACGCCCAGTTGCGGGTCGGGCGACTGGCCGTAGGCGCCGCCGGTGTCGTACTTGAAGACTGCCGCCGAAACGGTGTAGACGCCGGTCGAGTGCGGCAGCTCCATGAAGGCGTCGACCGTCGTTGCCTTGTAGTCCTTGGCATCGGCGCGCGACAGGTAGTTGGCGAAGGCCACGTCCTTCTGCGTGTCATAGGCGGCGCCGAACGTCAGCACCTTCTGCGTGCCGAGGTAGGTGCCGAGGTAGCCGTAGTTGAACTCGGGGTCCCACAGGCTGACGTGCACGCGCGCGGTGATGCGCGGCTTGTCCTTGGCGACGTAATCGCCCTCGCGGCCGTCGGCCACCATCAGGCGGTACTGCAGCTTGGCGCCGAACAGATTGCCCCACACCGCGACGCCGGTGTCGCGCGTGCCGGCGAACGGCGTGTACGACAGCACCTCGGCGCGGTCCATCGTCAGCGGCTCCAGGCACGCCTCCAGGTTCTCGCGCGAGAAGGTGTTCTTGAAGCGCCCGGCGATGAAGCGCACCTCGTCGCTGTAGTCGAACGAGACGTAGGCGTCGCGGAAGAAGACGCTGCGATCGTCGGCGCCGCCGCGGCTGTCGCCGCTGGCTCCAGCTGCGCGTAGAGGCGACGTGGTCGTTGTACTGGCCGCTGAAGGTGAGGCGGTTGCGGCGCAGGAACATGTCGGTCGTCGGCGCCGCGTTGGTCGCCGACGTGTAGCCGCGTTCCTGCGCCCAGCCTTGCAGCGAGTAGGTGATGTTCAGCGTGCTGCCGGAGCCGAACTCGATCGTCGGCCGGCGGCCGCCGCGACGGCAGCGCGGCGAACGCGAGGCGGCGGTGCGCGCCGCCGGGCCAGTGCCGGCCCGGCGACCCGATGCGGGTTTGCGGTTCATCTCACTTCCCTCCGGTGTAGGCGGTCTTGATCTTGGCGAGGTCGGCCGTGTGGCAGGTGCCGCACGAGCCGCCCCGAGTCGTCGCGCGGCTTCGCAAGCATCTTGGTGTGCGCGACGTCGTCCTTCATCACGCGCGGGTTGCCCTTGTGGCAGCCGGCGCAGGGATTGTTGACCTTGGCGTGCTGCGCGTGCCAGGGGCGCCTTGGTGGCGTCGGCGGGCGCTGCGGCGCGCTTGCCGTTGTGGCACTTGAAGCAGCTCGATGCGCCCAGGCCGCAGGCGTTGGCCGGCGCCATCGGCAGCCAGTGCAGCGGGTCTTCCGAATCCGCCGCGGCGGCCTCGCCACCCCAGGGCGCGGCCGCGGCGCGCACGCTCGCATCGCGCATAGCGATCGAAGTCCACCGACCACAGCAGCAGCCCGAACACCACCGCCATGCACGCCGCCGAAGCCGCGGCGAAGCAGCGTGCGGGCTTGTGCACTTGAGGTGTGCGCCGGCTTGTCCGCGCTGCCGGACAGGCGACCCGGTTCACATGTTCTCGTCTTCACTTTTCATCGGCGCTGCTCCCTGTGGTTTGAGGGTTGGACGGGATGACGGTTGGCCTGTGACGCTGGCGCCGCGGCGAACTGCCGGGGCTGCGGGCGACGTGCAGAGTGCCGAGGCGGCGCGGGCCATGCGCGCGGCCATGCGTGCGGCCATTGCGCTCTCGATCGCGGCCTCGTCGATGTCGGACGAACAGGCGCACCGGGCCCTTCGAGCGGTACTTGAGCCGCGGCGCCCGGCGCGTCGCCTGCCGCAGCAGGCATCGCCGCCGCGACGAAGCGCAGATGCCAGCGCGAATGCCAGCGCGACGGACAGCGCGAATGGCAGTCGGGCCGCGGTGTCCAGTTCATCGCGCCCCGGCCCGCAAGGCGGCCGGGCTGTGCGGTGCCCTTTCAGTTCGCAGGGCCGCCCGGGCGCTGCTGCATCCGCATCAGTTCGTAGCGCGAGCGCTGCACGCGCGCGAGCGCTTCTTCCAGCAGCGGCCGCGCCTGCGCGAGCAGCCGGTCGGCACGGCTCAAGCTGTCGCGGAAGGTGCGCTCGTAGTGCTCGCCCGGGTGCACCCGCGGCTGCAACTCGATGCTCCAGCCGCCTTGCGCCGGCGCGACGAAGGGCTGCTCGAAGCGGCGCGCCTGCCCGGCGGAATGCGCGTGTCCTCGATCTCGCGCGTGATCGCCGTGTCCACGCTCCAGCCGATGAGCTGGCGGCCGACCTCGGTGCGGCGTCCGTCGTGGTCCACGCGCACGAAGTGCAGCTCGACCTTGGGCACCATGTAGGTGGGGAAGTGGTGGCCCGCGCCGATGTTGCGCACCGTCGCGCGCGCCAGGTAGCGCCCCGGCGCCAGCGCCTGCACGGCGAGTTGCACGTCGATCGCACGCCGGGTCATCTCGGCGTCGTGGACGCCGCGCCAGAGGTGCCGCCGCCCGGGCATGTGGCACGACTGGCAGCTCACCTGCGCAGCCAAACCGCTGCCCTGCACCACTGCGCCACCGTGTCTTCCTGCAGCTTGCCGGCCACGCGCGGGCCGTCGGGCAGGAACTGGTGGCAGCCGGCGCAGAAGCGGCTGTCGGCGAAGGCTTCGGCCGCCACGAAGCCGCCGTGCGGGCGCGGGTCGGACGGGGCGCCCGGGTCGAAGGCGATGTCGATGTCGATGTCGGTGCCGGATTCGTCGCGCCGCGGCCGGCAGCGGCGAAGCGCCGATGGCCGCGCACGCGGCAGGCCGCGCACACCAGGCCCTCGTGCGCCAGGTGCGCATCGACGTGGCCGGCGGCGGCGCCGCGGGCCGCGCCGGCCAGCCGTGCTCTTGCGCCAGCAGCACCTTCTGTTCGGCCAGCGGCGCACGGCAGCGCAGGCAGCGGTGGCGCGCGGCCCTGGTCGAGCAGGTGCAGCTGCCAGCGCAGGCCCGGGCCGACGCTGCGGCTGTGCAGGCTCGTCTGCCGATCCTGCTGCCATGGCGTGGCACTGGCCGCTGGCCTGCGGCGACAGCGACGCTTCGAGTTCGCTGAACGACTCCGGCGGCGGCCCTTGCGGCGGCAACGGGTCGGCCCAGTGCGAAGCGAGGAAGCGCTCGACGTCGGGCGGCGGCTCCCTGCGCTCGTGCGCACGCTCGCCCTCGCGGCTGCAAGAGGACAGCAGCCCGATCGCCGCCAGCGTTGCAACCAGCAGCGCCAGCCACGCCGGCAAACGTGCCGTCTTCATGCAGGCCGCGGCCGTGGGCGCACCGCGACACGCGGTGTCCCCGGCGCGCCTCGCGCCGCGGGGCCATGGCGCCGCTCAGCCGCCGCAGGGGTTGGGGGGCAGGCCGCCGCCACCGCCGCCGGAGCCTGCGCTCTCACCGGTCTTGTAGGTCTTGTCGGCATGGATGATCGCCTGCGCCGACCAGGCGTAGGGGTCGACGATCGTGCGCGTGGCGATGTCGGCCGGGTTCGGCGCGGCGCGGAAGTACGAGCGCATGTCGGTGCGCCAGGGCGAGTTGGCCGGGAGGATGGCATTGCCGGTGTTGTCGGCGATGTGCGACAGCGAGTTCCATTCGACCATCGCGCCGTCGTAGAAGCGCGTCGGCTTGCCGAGGATCACGCCGGCGGTGATGCCGGTGATCATCGCCCGGAAGGTGGTCTCGCAGTAGGCGTAGATCGTGTCGCCTTCCTGGTAGGCGTTGCCGGCGCCGACGAGCGCGTAGTTGGCATCGACGAAGCCGATGCCGTTGGCGTCGGGCGCGCCGGTGAGGTAGGCCGCGAGCACCGACTTCGGGCGGTACGAGAAGCCCTTCGTCGGGTCGAGCATGTACGTGTACTGCAGCTGCAGCGTGCCCCACGGGTGGCCTTGCCGCGAGCCGCCGTTCTGGAACGTCCACTTGTAGTTCGAGGTGTCGGTGGGCGTGCAGTAGGCGGCCGCGCAGGCCTGCGTGCCGGCGGTGTTGGGATCGCTGTCCTCGGCGCGCTCGACCATCATGCCGGCGCTGTACTGGCTCAGGCTGCGCGCGTCCCAGATGAACACGCCGTCGTTGCGCTCGTTGTAGTCGCCACCGGGCAGCACGGCCAGCAGGTCCTGCGCCGTGGCCTGCAACTGCGTGTTGTCCACGAGCAGGGTCTTGACGCTGGCGGTGCCGCTGTTGGGCGCCGTCGATGCAGTGGCCTGGAAGTCCCCGGCCACCATGCCGTTGCCGTTGAGCCACTGGTTGCCGCCGTTGAGCAGCGCCAGGTGCGAGCGATCGACGCCCCAGTAGCGCAGCGCATACCAGATGCGGCCCTGCGCCATCGCGTTGGGATTGCTGCCGGTGCCCATCGCCGCGACGATCATGTCGCGCGCCGGGTCGACGTTGTACGTCTTCAGCAGCGCGTCCATCGTGGCGCCGTCGGGCACCATGCTCGGCGTCTCGATGACGCCGTTGCGCCGCGTCTGGATCCACTCGCTGCTCGGCGACAGGTAGGTGAAGACGTTGACGCCGTCGGGCTTGACGTACTCGGCGCCCGCCGGGCCGACGGTGGACTGGAAGATGACGAGCTTGCCGGTGATGCCGGGCGGCCGCTGCCGCGCCCAGTCGGACATCCAGCGTTTCAGCGTCGCGCCGCTGATGACGCCGTCGACGTTGTCGTCGTAGTTGTCGGCCGACGCCTGCGCGATCTGCGCCGGCGAGTTGACCGTCATGCGGCTGGCGATCGAGCCGGTGTTCTCGTCGCCGCCGCCGCAGCCGTGCAGCACCAGCGCCAGCGCCGCGCTGCCGGCGAGCATCAGCGGCGTCCAGATTCTGTGGTCCATGTTCGCTTCCTCCTCCAGGGGTGGATCGGCTCAGCGCTGCCGCGCGCTCTCCGCGCCGCAACGCTTCATTGGTTTCAAGGGGACCGGCCCGCCGGCGGCGCCTTGCAGGCCACCGGCACGAAGCCTTCGGCGATCGCGTCGAGCAGCGCGTCGTACGGTGCGGCCAGCGGCACCTCGCGCACCGTGGCCCCGAGCTGCCGCAGCGCCTGCGCCAGGGGATGGGTAGCCGCAGGCTGCGCCAGCGGGTGCGTGGCCGCAGGCAACGACGACTGCGGCGCCGTGTGCACGAGGACGACTTGCGGCAGCGTGTTCATACGCAGTAGACGGCGTCGCTGGCGACGATGCGCCGCGCCAGTTCGAGCCAGCGCTCGGGCTCCGTTGCGGGCAACGGATCGACCGGCACGTCGGCGAACGCCAGCGCCTCGAGCTGCGACTGCACCGCCTCGTCCTGCGGCAGCGGCGCCCACAGCACGACCTGCAGCGCCGCGTCGGCCAGCGTCAGGCCGGCGGCGATGCGCAGTGCTTCCACCGGCTTGTCGATCGCCGCCACCAGGATTCGCTGCACCATCGCGTGCCTGCCTTCTTCGCCTCAGAGCACCAGCAGCGCGTCGGCCGCCTGCGCCAGCTTCGCGCCCTGGAACTGGCTGCCGATGACCACCGCGTCGGCCAGCGGCGCCGCATCGAAGCCGGGCAGCAGGTGGTCGAGGCTGTGCTTGCACGCCGCCACCGTCTTCGGCCGCGCGCGCGCCAGCGCCACGAAGCCTTCGTCGCCGAGCGCCAGCACGCCCGAGTCGGTGAGGAAGCAGCGCGCGTCCCAGCCGCGTGCCGCCGCCGCAGCCAGCACGCCGGCGGCGTGCGCTGCGTTGCGCTGGTCGGTGAGGATGAGGCCGAAGCGCATCGCGCTCACTGGAGTACCTTCGGGCGGCCGGGCGGGCTCATGCCTTGCGAATCGTCCAGGCGTAGCGGCCGTCGCCGTCTTCGCGCGCGACGATGTCGTTACCGTCGGCCTCGCACATCGCCTGGATCGATTCGCCCGACGAGGGGTTGTCGAACAGCACCGTCAGCGTGTCGCCGCTGGCGAGCTTCTGCATCGCCTTCTTCGTGTACATCTGCGGGTGCGGGCACGAGTAGCCACACACGTCGAGCTTCCACTCGCCGTCGGCCGTCTGGGTGAAGAACACCGCCACGTCGCTGCTCCTCTGTTGCTTGAAGGGTTCCGTGCTGCCGGCTACGACAGCGAAAGCTCGTCGCCGCGGCGCGCCGACTGCCAGTCGACCCACCCCGTGAAGACCTTGACGCCGAGCCACGCGCCCGCCGTCATGCCGGCCAGGAAGAGCCAGCCGCTCGGGTCGCCGTTGGTCACGGTGGCGAAGAAGGCGCCGATGTTGCAGCCCATCGCCACGCGCGCGCCCAGGCCCATCAGCGCGCCGCCGGCCAGAGCGAACAGCGCCGTCTCCGGCGACGGCATCTTCCACTTGAACTCGCGCCGCGCCAGCGCCATCGCCGCGGCGCCGAGGATGATTCCCACCGACATGAAGCCCGGCGCGTTGAGCAGCGGGCTGGGTAGACCGTTATCGAGTCCGAAGAAGAGGTTGTCGCGCATCGGCACGCCCAGCCGTTCGATGAGCCAGCCGCCCCACTGCGCCTCCTGCGTCGTGATGTACCAGTAGCCGGGGTCGAACACGGTGTCCTGGATCGACAGCCCTTCGCGCCGGTTCATCGCCGCCAGCAGCTCGCCGAAGTTGCCGACGCCGAAGTGCTCGCGCATCGCGCCGGTAGCCCACATGCGCGCCCGCGAGCACGCCGAGGCCGATGCCGGCCTGGTCAGCGTGTTGCGCGGACGACGTGGCCATCGCCCACAGGCCGCGCAGGTGCTGGCGCAGTTGTCGGCGCGGTGGATGCGCTCGCGGCGCATGTGGCCGGGCCGGTAGTACACCGCGGCCAGCGCCACGAGCAGCAGCGCCACCGGCAGCAGCGCCACCAGCAGCAGGTTCGCCGCGGCAGCCGCGAGCGGCGAATCGGCGAGCCCGGCGCCTGCGCCGCGGTCGTGGCCTTCAGGTCCTCCACACGTAGCCGGCGGTGAAGAGGTCGAACCAGCCCCGCGTAACGGACAGCTCGGCCGGCATGTCCTTGGCCTGCGCCGACGCTGTTCACGAAGCCGGTGCCAGCGCATCGGGCCAGCCGTTGGCGCTGACCACCAGCGCCTGCGAGAACGAGATGGCGACGATGACGAGCACCGAGCCGAGTCGCTCGCTGGCCTTGTACAGCGACCCCGAAGGCGCAGCCGCCGGTGAACACCATGCCGAAGCCGAAGATCGCCGCGCCAATGAGGATGTAGCGCAGCCGAGCGGGTTCGGGTGGAAGGTGCTGCGCCGGCCAGCACGCCGGCAGCGACGACGGCGTACAGCGCGATGGCAATCATCATCGCCACCGCCATGCGCGGCACGCGCACCGCGAACAGGTCGCGCACGGCCGAGGCCATGCAGAAGCGCCCGTACTGCAGCAGCAAGCCGTAGCCGACGCCGAACCAGGCGTAGACGAGGATGTAGGCGAAGCGGCCGTCGATCGCCAGTGCCGCGAGCGACAACGCGACCACCACCCCGAGCAGCGCGAGCGCGCGGCCGGGCGCCGGCCGCGGCGCGGCCGCTGCTGAAGGCTTCGGTTCGGACGTGGCCATCGCGGTGCGATGCTGCGCGGTGCCTACTGGCCCTTGCGCAGGTAGACGCGCCAGCCGCCGGCCTCGCGCACGGAGGCCAGGTGCGCTGTGCAGCGACAGCGCCAGCGCCGGGAAGCCCTCGACGGCAGGGCGCTGTCGCAGCGCACTTCGATCACTTCGCCGATCCGCATATGGCCGAGCACCTTCATCGTCAACAACTGCGGGCGAGGGCACATGGCGCCGAGGCAATCGACCGATTGCGCGATCGGCGTCGGGCCCAGGCCCGGCAGGTCCACTTCAGTCAACGACGGTGCCGGTTCATCCGAGCGGCGCTTGCGCCAGCGCGACCACCAACCGGGACTGATCACACGTCACCTCGTTGCGTCGAGCGGAACCGGAAAGCAGCTTGCATGCCATGCCCGCACACGCGAGGGCAGCGCAGGGATGAAGCGCGTGGATATTGCAATCGCGGCGGCGCGGGCCGCGAGCGCGTGGCGTTTTGCAATGCGTTCGGCCGGCGCGCACGCGGCCGTTCCGATGGCGCTGTCCCGCGCCATCGCCGCCTTCAGCCTTCGCGCGGCGCCTTGCGCGAGTTGCCGCGGCGCGGCCACGGGATAGCGGCGCTCGTTGAAAGCGAGCTTGCTGCGCACGGCTTCGTCGAGGTCGACGCCGAGCACCGCGGCCAGGCGCACGGAAGTAGATCAGCACGTCGGCCAGCTCGTCGCGCACGGCGCGCGGTGGCCGGGTTGCGTGCCACGTCGCGCGAGGCGCCTTCGGTCAGCCACTGGAACAGCTCGACCAGTTCGCCCACTTCGCCGGTGAGCGCCATCGCCAGGTTCTTCGGCGAATGGAACGGCTCCCACTCGCGCTCGCGCACGAAGCGCGCGACGGCCTCCTGCAGGCCGGCGACGTCGACGAGCTTCTGGGCCTGCGCCCGGCGCCAGCGCAGCGCCGGGCGTGCCGGCCTGGCCCGCCGATGCGTCAGAGGTCGACAAAGGCACTGCTCGTCGTCGTCGCGCGCCAGCCGCTCGGCCGCCTCGCGCTCGATGCGCTGGCGCTGCGCGGTCACGCGCTCGCGGCGTTCTTCCACCGCCTCGGTGCGCAAGGAATCGTCATCTCGCCGAACAGCACCTGGGCGAGGAAGCGCCAGCCGAACTGGAGCAGGGCCATGTCGTCGGTGAGCGCCTCGCGCAGTTCCTCGCCGGCAAGTCGAACATCGCGCTGAACGCATCGCTGGCGACGAAGCTGCGGAAGCGGTCGATGTCGCTGGCCATGAAGAAGAGTTCGAGGCTGCGGCGGCTCGGCTTGCCGATCGTCGGCTCCCGAGCTCTTCTTCTTCAGGATCAGCGTTGCCAGCCGCGCGCCGCCTCGTCGAACGGCACCACGCCTTGCTCGGCGCGGTACTCGTCGATGCTGCGCACCACACCCTCGGCGTGGCCCAGGCAATGCGGCTCGCTGACGATGGCGTAGCTCTGGCGGCCGAACGCCTCGCCCTGGCGGCGCATCGACAGCAGCGCCACCGGGTAGTAGCGGCAGGCGGTCGGGCGGTCTTCGTAGACGGAGCAGCCTCGGGCGTCATGGCGCAGGCGGTGCCGCCTTCCACCGGCTTGAGCACGCCGGCGATGCCGTCCTTCTCCATCTCGTAGGGTACGGCGTACTCGCGCAGGAACTCCCACGACGCGAGGTTCAGCCGCTGCTTCAGCCGCACCACGTCCACCGGCGTCAGCGCGATGTCGATGTTGCTGCAGCAGGCGTTCCAGCAATGCCCTTGCGGCGCGAAAGCGCAGCGCGGCGCTCCTTCTTCGAGGGCGGTGGGGACCACCGGGCTGGCCGGCGGAGTGCGCTTGCCGTTCATCGGCGCATTGTCGCGGCGCTGCTGCTCGCACGACGCGCGCCCGGCGCTCGTCGGCGCGCGCCGATCGTCATCGCGCCGCGGATCTCTCCGGGGCGGTAGCCGGTGCCGCGGTCTTCCGGATAGAGCTCGCGCAGCCGCTCGGCCACGCCGGGCTGAGCTGCGCTGCGGCGCCGTGGCACTGCGTGCAGATGGGCTGCACCGGCAAAGCGCGCATGCAGCGCGCTGCACGGCGCGGCCTTGCTCCTCGCACCAGCTCGGCCTTCTCCAGCGTGGCCGGCGACTCGCCCGCGGCGGCGCGGCGGTCGAAGTCTTCCAGCGCCGCGCGCTCCCACGCGTCGGGCACGGCCTTCGGGTTGCGCTGGCGCAGGCTGACGCGCCGCACCCGCCAGCCGGTCTCGGCCGACGCGGCCTTCGCGAGCTCGGAAGCGCTCGCGGCACACGGCGATGGCCGAGGCGGCGCCCGCTCTGTCGATCTCGGCGGTGAGCACCGTCAGGAGCTTCGGCGGCACCGACATCGCCACCTTGCGCGCGTCGCCGACCCACGCTGCTTCCGGCGCCTGCGCCTGCAACCGCACTTGTCCCTGCGCAGGCGGCGCCGGGCCGCCGGCACAGCCTGCCGCGGCAAGCGCCGTCAGCGCGGCCAGCGCCGCAAAGGGCAAGGCGCGGCCGCCGCGCGCTTCCATGGAGCCGGCGCATCGCCGTCGCCTCGCGCTTCAATGCGCCGCCGGCTTGAACAGCTTGCTCTTGTCCACGAGGTCGACGTGCTTGCGCTTGAAGCAGGTCCACTTGCGCGTCGCCTTGTCGTAGGTGGAGTTGACGAAGACGTGCCAGTTCTGCTCGTCGACGAAGTTCTTGTCGGTGCGGTAGTAGCTGGGTAGCGGCTCTCCTCGCGGAACTGGATGTGCTTCATGTGCGCTTCGGCCGTGAGGATGCGGTGGTAGTTTTCCCCACGCGCGCAGCAACTCGTGCAGGTCCTTCGCCCGCATCTTGCCCGCGTCCTCCTTGAGCATCTCCAGCTTCTCCTCGGCCACCTTGAGCATCACATCGTTGGTGTTGTAGTAGGTGGCGACGCCGGCGACGTACTCGTCCAGCGCATCTTCTGCAGCCGGAACTGCAGCATCTTGGGCGTGATGTAGTGCGGGTTGACGTCGATCGCGGTCGTGTAGTCCTTGTGCTGCAGGAAGGTGCGCACCGGCTTGTAGATCTGCTCGGCGAGTTCGGCCGGCTCGGTGTCCAGCGTCGGCGTCCAGCCCTTGTTGTCGAGCGCGTACTTGACCATCGCCTTGGCGGCGATGCGGCCTTCGGCATGCGAGCCGGTTTCGAACTTGTGCCCCGAGGCGCCGACGCCATCGCCGGCGGTGAACAGGCCCTTGACCGTGGTCATCGAGCGGTAGCCCCAGCTCCAGCCGCGCGGCAGGTGCGCCGGCACGCTGCCTGCCCTCGGACGCGGTGGGCGCGCCGAGGTCGGTGGGGCCCGAGACCCAGATGCCGCAGCAGCCCGAGTGCGAGCCGAGCAGGTACAGCTCGGTAAGGATCAGCTCGCTCATCTTCTTCTCGGGCTCGACGTTCTCGCCGACCCAGATGCCGCATTGGCCGATGCACATGCCGAGGAAGTCTTCCCACGCCTCGGCCTCGAGGTGCTTCTTGCTCTGGGGTTCAGCGACTCGCGCAGCTTGGCCAGCGCCGTCACCGTGTCCATGTAGATCGGGCCGCGGCCTTCCTTCATCTCCTTGAGCATGAGGTGGTTGCGCAGGCACGAGGCCGGCACCGCGGCCTGCCCGTACGGCGGGTACTGATCGAGCAGCGCCTGTTCTTGACCATGTAGTCTTCGCCGTAGCGTTGACGGCCTTGGCCTTAACGGGCAGGAACCACGCGCCGACGGACTTCCGTAGCCGTCCTTGAAGCGCGCCGGCACGAAGCGGCCTTCCATCATCGTCAGCTCGGCGCCGGCCTCAGCGGCCATCGCGTACGCAGCGCTCGCGTTCCATACCGGATGCCCAGGCGTGGTTGCCTTCGCCCACCGAGCGCGGGCGGAAGAGGTTGACGCAGCGCGCCGGCGGCGAGCAACACCGCCTTGGCCTTGTAGACGTAGATCTTGTTCTCGCGCACCGATCACCGGTGCCGGCGATGCGCGAAGGATCGTTCTTGTCGTTGACGAGCTTGACGATGAAGACGCGCTCTTCGATGCGGCTCAGGCCCAGCGCCTTCTTCGCCGCCTCGGCGACGATCCACTTGTAGTGGACTCGCCGTTGATCATGATCTGCCACTTGCCGCTGCGCACCGGCTTGCCGCCGTCCTTCAGCGCCGGCAGGCCTTCCTTCTGCGCTTCGGCGCCATCGCGGCGCACGCCGTCGCTGTCGGTCTTCCAGATCGGCAGGCCCCATTCTCGAACAGGTGCACCGGACTCGTCGACGTGGCGGCCGAGGTCGTAGGCGAGGTCGTCGCGCGTGATGCCCATCAGGTCGTTGCTGACCATGCGCGCGTAGTCGGCCGGGTCCTGCTCGGGGCCGATGTAGGTGTTG
Source organism: Rubrivivax sp. (assembly GCA_046348035.1). Classification (GTDB taxonomy): domain Bacteria; phylum Pseudomonadota; class Gammaproteobacteria; order Burkholderiales; family Burkholderiaceae_C; genus Rubrivivax. Next base: position 31,324 of record JAXMEZ010000035.1, read on the forward strand.
ATCGCCGACAGGCCCTGCGCCACGGCGCCGGAGCGGTCCATCGCCGCCTTGTCGACGAGCTTGATCTTCAGCTCCTGGCCGGTCTCGGCCTTCACGGCCTCGGCCCAGCGCATCATCTCGTAGGCCGCGCCGCAGCAGGCCATGCCGCCGCCGATGAGCAGGATGTCCAGTTCTTCCTGGACGACTTCGGGATTCTCGAAGGTACCCATTTCGGTTTCTCTCTCGTTCGGTTCAGCCGTGGATCACTTGACGCGCAGGAGCTCGCCGTCGCGGCCCTTGCGGTAGCCGCCGCTGTCGGTGAAGTAGCCCGGCTTGTCGATGTCGGCCAGCTTCGGGCTCGCCTTGCCGGCATACGGCTGGATCGAGCCTTCCTCGGTGGTGCGAATCGGGAACTTGAAGCGCTTGAGCGTGCCGTTCCTGAACTTGATCGTCCACATGATCGAGTCCGAGCCGCGCAGCGGCTGCACCGAACCGCCCAGCGGCACGATGTCGGCGTAGTGGCGCACCTCGATGGCGTTCTGCGGGCAGATCTTCACGCACGAGTAGCACTCCCAGCACTGCTCGGGCTCCTGGTTGAAGGCGCGCATCGGATGGCCGGTCTCCGAGCCGTCCTTGTCGAGCTTCATCAGGTCGTGCGGGCAGATGTACATGCAGGCGGTCTTGTCCTGTCCCTTGCAGCCGTCGCACTTGTCGGTCCGGACGTAGGTGGGCATCGCTGTCTCTCCGTGGGTCTTGAGGGGATGGGGATGGGGATGGGTTGTCGAAGCGTCGTCGGCGTGCGGCGGATGGTTGTGCCGCCTCAGGCCGCCTTCGCAGGCTCGGGCGCCGGCGCGGCGTAGTGCTCGCGCAGGATCTCCAGCACCTCGGGGCGGCTGAACTCGGGCGGCACCGGCTGCCCTTCGGCGAGCCACTTGCGCAGCTGCGTGCCGCTGACCTGCAGCCGGTCGGCGTCGCCGTGCGGGCAGGTGCGCGCCGCAGGCCATGCCGCCGCAGCGGTAGCACCAGAAGGACACATCGATGCGCAGCGGCTCGATCTCGAGCGCGCCTTCGGGGATCTCGTCGAAGATGCGGTGCGCGTCGAACGGCCCGTAGTAGCTGCCGACGCCGGCGTGGTCGCGGCCGACGATCAGGTGCGAGCAGCCGTAGTTCTGGCGAAAGAGCGCGTGCAGCAGCGCCTCGCGCGGGCCGGCGTAGCGCATGTCGAGCGGGTAGCCGGCCTGCACGATGGTCGACGGCACGAAGTAGTTCCTGGCCAGCGCCGCGATGGCGCGCGTGCGCACATCGGCCGGGATGTCGCCGGGCTTCAGCGCCCCGAGCAGCGAGTGCACGAGCACGCCGTCGCAGACCTCGATGGCGACCTTGGCCAGGTACTCGTGCGAGCGGTGCATCGGGTTGCGCGTCTGGAACGCCGCCACGCGCGACCAGCCGCGCGACTCGAAGAGCTTCCTCGTCTGCGCCGGCGTCATGTAGAGGTCGCCGTAGGCCTGCGGGAAGCCGCCTTGCGACAGCACCTTCACCGGCCCGGCCAGGTTCACCGGCGGCTGCTCCATCACCATCTTCACGCCGGGGTGCGCGGCATCGACGGTGCGGAACACGCGCACGCACTCGTGCGCCTTGTCGATCGTGTAGCGCTCGGTGACGGTCATCGTCGCCAGCACGTGGCCGTCGTCGGGGTCGGCGAGCGCGATGTCGGTGCCACCGCCGACGCGCGCGGCGAACGCTTCGTCGACCGACAGCGTGATCGGGATCGGCCAGAAGAGGCCGTTCGCGCTCGCGAGCTTCATGTCGTCGCAGGCGCCGCGCCAGTCGGCTTCGCCCATGAAGCCCGTGAGCGGCGTGAAGCCGCCGAGGCCGAGCATCAGGATGTCGCCACGCTCGCGCGAGCTGACGCGCCAGCGCGGCAGCGTGTCGGCGCGGCGGCGCTCGGCTTCGAGGGCGGCCCCTTCGAGCAGCAACGGCACCAGCGCTTCGGCACCGTGCGGTCGGACCAACGCTCGCTTCATGACCGTTCGACCCTCGCTCTCTTGGTTTGCGGCGCGCAGCGTGGGCCCTTCCCCACGGTTACCCACGGCTGCGTGAGGGGCATCCTAGGCATTGGCACTGAAAAGAAAAAACGGACAATACCGGTCACCGTGACCGGAAAAGCCGCTCAAGCCCCGGCCCACGCCGGCGCCCTTCAATCGCTGTCGCGGCTGCGCATCAACCTGCGCCAGCTCGAGGTGTTCGTCGCCACGGCGCGCGCCGGCTCCACGCGCTCGGCCGCCGACCGCGTGGCGCGTTCGCAGTCGGCGGCGAGTGCCGCCATCGCCGACCTCGAAGCCACGCTCGGCGCGGCGCTGTTCGACCGCGTGCGCCGCCGCCTGCTGCTCAACGAGAACGGGCGCGCCCTGCTGCCGCTGGCGGCGTCGCTGCTGGACCACGCCGCCGAGCTGGAGCACCTCTTCACCGGCGCGCATGCGGCGCCATTGCGCGTGGCCGCGAGCCTCACGATCGGCGAGATGCTCTTGCCCGAACTCGTGGCGCGCTGGAAGCAGTCGCATCCGCTGAGCCCCGTGCACATCCGCGTCGCCAACACCACCGAGGTCGTCGCCGCGGTGGCGGCGTTCGACTGCGACGTGGGCTTCATCGAAGGCCCGCAGACGCACCCCGAGCTGGCCGTGCGGCCGTGGCTCACCGACGAACTCGTCATCGTGGCCGCAGCGCAGCACGCGCTCGCCGGCCGCCCGCGCGTGGCCCTGGCCGACCTGCGCGCGCAGACGTGGGCCGTGCGCGAGCCGGGCTCGGGCACGCGCGAGGCGAGCGACCGCTGGCTGCTGGAGAACCTGGGCTCGTATGCGCTCGGCTTCGAGCTGGGCAGCACCGAGGCGCTCAAGCGCCTGGTGGCCACCGGCGCCGCGGTGGGGTGCCTCTCGCGCCACGCCGTGGCCGCCGACCTGGCGCGCGGCACGCTCGTGGAATTGCGCAGCAGCCTGCCGCCGCTGAAGCGGCGCCTTGCCATCGTCGTGCACAAGGACAAGCACCTCGGTCGCGGCGCCGACGACTTCCTGCGCCATTGCGCCGAGGCCGAGCGCGCCGGCTTCTCGCCCGCCGACCCGCCGGCCCGCGCGGGCGCCGCCGCGGCAGCGACTGCGCCGACAACGTAAGCTTGCGGCCGGGCAGGGGCGAACCGGCCTAACGAACCGAACGCGCCGAAGAGATCAACGAGTCGAACGAACCACCGAGTCGAAAGAGCCTTGCGAGTCGAATACCAGCCGAAGCCGTGAACACCGTCCTTCGCGCAACGCCCGAGCAGCCCGAGCCGCCAGCAGCAGCAACGCTGGATGCGCCGGCGCTGGCCACCGGCATCCTGGCCGAGCTGACCGCGGGCCTCGCCGCCGGCGGCATGCGCCAGCCGCCTGGTGCAGCTGTTGCAGCCCATCGCGCGCATTGCCGGCGCCAACAGCGGCGCGGTGCGCGTGGTCGATCCGGCCGACGGCCACCTGCACCTCGTCGGCGTGGTCGGCCTGCCGCAGCCGGTGTGGGAAGCCGAGCGCGAAGTCGAGCGCGATTGCGGCGCCTGCGGCGCGGCGCTCGCCGCCGGCCTGCCGCAGTGGAGCGGCGAGATCGGCGCCTGCGTGCGGCGCAACGCCGGCCTGTACTTCGGCCACCGCGGCGGCTGCCAGCGTCTGCTGGCGGTGCCGCTGCAGCACCGCGGCCGCGCGCTGGGCGTGCTGAACCTCTTCTTCGACGACAACAGCGCCGAGCCCGCCGGCGACGTCGTCGCGCTCCTGAAGACGATCGCCGAGCTGCTCGGGCTGGCGCTGGACAACGCCCGGCTCGAGGAGGAGAAGCTGCGCGCCGAGCTGACCGCCGAGCGCCACGCCATCGCCGCCGACGTGCACGACTCGCTGGGGCAGTCGCTCGCTTTCGTGAAGATGCGGCTGCCGCTGCTGCACGACGCCATGCAGCGCGGCGACCGCGAAGGCGCCGAGCGCTACTTCGAGGACGTTCGCGAGACGGTGGGCCAGGCGCATGCCGGCCTGCGCGTGCTGCTGGCGCATTTCCTCGCCCCGGCCGAGGCGCGGGGCCTGGCCAGCGCGCTGGCCGCCAGTGCCGAGGCTTTCCGTCGCACGAGCGACACCGCGCTCGTGTTCGACAATGAGCTGCCGCAACTGGAACTGCCGCCCGGACAGGAGGTGCAAGTGGCGCACATCGTGCGCGAGGCGCTGAGCAACATCGCTCGCCATGCCGGCGCGCGCCGCGCCTGGCTGCACGTGGCGCAAGGCGATGCGCCGGCGGGCGTGCGCATCGTCGTGCAGGACGACGGTGCCGGCCTGCCCGCCGCCGAGGGTGCCGCAGCCGGCGACAACGGCAGCCACTACGGCCTGGCCATCATGCGCGAACGCGCGCGCCGCCTCGGCGGCCAGTTGTCGGTGGCGCCGCGCGAAGGCGGCGGCACGCGCGTGCAGCTCGACTTCGCCGCGCCGGCCACGAACCACTCGAGTCGCGCCCCGCTGGCATCGACATCGGCTGCGGGAGGCGCGCGATGAGCCCGCCGCGCATCGTCCTCGTCGACGACCACGCGCTGTGCCGCACGGGTTTGTCCGACCTGCTGCGCCAGCGCGGCGGCATGGAGGTGCTGGCGGCACTCGGCGACCTGGCGCAGGTGGCGCCGACGTTGCGCGAGCACAAGCCCGATCTCGTCGTGCTCGACCTGCGCATGCCGGGCACCGACGGCCTGACGCTGCTCAGAAGCCTGCGCGCCGAGGGCATCGACACGCCGGCGCTGATCCTGACGATGAGCGACTCGGAGCAGGACCTCGCGGCAGCGTTGCGCGCCGGCGCGCGCGGCTACCTGCTGAAGGACATGGAGCCCGAGGACGTGGTGCAGGCCATCTCCGCCGCGGCGCGCGGCGAGCTCGTCGTCGCGCCGGCGATGACGCTGAAGCTGGCGCAGATGCTGCAAGCCGGCCCGCGCGCGGCGAATCGGCACGACCTGCTCGCCTCGCTCACCGAGCGCGAACGCCAGATCCTCGAACACCTGGCGCGCGGCGAGAGCAACAAGACCATCGCCCGCGCGCTCGACATCAGCCACGACACCGTGAAGCTGCACGTGCGCCACATCCTCGCCAAGCTCAACCTCCGCTCGCGCGTGGAAGCAGCGGTGTTCGCAGTGGAGGCGCGCGTGGGGCCGAAGGGGTGAGTCCGGCGCTCGGGTGACGGGCGCGAGGGCTCGTCATCGCGCGGCAGGCGAGGCAGCTGCGCTACCTTCACGGTTCAGCGTGGCGCGCGGCCGGATGGGCGGCTTCCTTCGATGGTCCGCGCTCCGCTACCTTCACGGTTCAGCGTGGCGCGCGGCTCGCGCAGGCGTTCTCCGGCCCACGCTCGCGGGGACACGCCTGTGATCCCGAAGGCCGTGCCGTCATCACCGTCGCGGCGGGGCACCGGTCAGCGATGCGCGAATGGGAGCCTGCGCCCGTTCGCGCAAACCACCGCCCTCTCACCACCGAGGTGTTCGTGTATTGGGGCGCAACGGGCGGTCGTTGCAGAGCGTTGGTGGCGCCTGCGGGCGCAGGCCCCATTCGCGGCTCGCTGGCTCGCTCGGTGGCACGGGTGATGACGACACCACCGTGCGGGACAACGTGCGCCACGACCGCGAGCGTGGGCCGGAGAACGCAGGCGACGCCGCCGCCCTGCCGCAGCGATGCCGGCTTCAGGAACGCCACGTGTGCAAGGCACGCACCTCAACGAACCGGAGCCGGAACGTCTCGGCCAACCGCCCGCTACGAGCCCTGCACGCGCCCGGCGCCCCGCAGCAGCGCCTCGAACCAGCCGAGCTTCTCGCGCAGCCGCACCACCTCGCCGACGATCGTGAGAGACGGCGATGCGAGTTGCGCCCGCGCCGCTTCTTCGGCCAGCGTGGCGAGCGTCGCGACCACCACGCGCTGCTCGGGCAGCGTGCCCTTGGAGATGACGGCGGCGGGCCAGTCGGCGGGCAGCCCGTGCGCCATCAGCTGCGCGGCGATCGTCGGCAGCCCGGCCAGCCCCATGTAGATCACCACCGTCTGGCGCGGGCGCGCGAGGCCGGCCCAGTCGAGGTCGCAGGTGCCGTCCTTCAGGTGCCCGGTGACGAAGATGCAGCCTTGCGCGTGGTCGCGGTGCGTCAGCGGGATGCCGGCATACGCCGCCGCGCCGTGCGCCGCGGTGATGCCGGGCACCACTTCGAACGGCACGCCGGCCGCGGCCAGGGCCAGCAGTTCCTCGCCGCCGCGGCCGAAGATGAGCGGGTCGCCACCCTTCAAGCGCACGACGCGCCGGCCTTCGCGCGCCAGCCGCACCAGCAGTTCGTTGATGCCTTCCTGCGCCAGGCTGTGGTTGGCGCGCTGCTTGCCGGCGTAGATGCGCTCGGCCTTTTGCGACACCAGCGCCATCACGCCCGGGCCGACGAGGTTGTCGTAGACCACCACGTCGGCCTCGCCGATGAGGCGCGCGCCGCGCAGCGTCAGCAGATCAGCGTCGCCGGGACCGGCGCCGACCAGCGCCACGCGGCCGATCGGGTTGGCGAGCTTGCCGTTCACGGCCCGCTCCTCGTTCCTCGCGCTGCGGTGCGCGTCATCGCTCGTCCTTCGCTGCCGACGGCTGTCAGTGTTCGCCTTTGGTCCGCAGCAACCCCGCGAGGCGGTTGCCCTGCTTCTGCGGGCCGCCGACGGGGAACATCACGTGCAGCGCGTGGTTGTTGCCGCGCTCGGCGCCCCAGAGCTGGGTGAAGTGGCGAATCATCACGCGCACCTGCGGCTGCACGCCGTGTTCATCGTAGTACGCGCGCAGGAAGCGGATCACTTCCCAGTGCGCCGGTGTCAGCTCCAGACCCTCCTCGCGCGCCAGCGCGCGCGCGAAGTCCTCCGACCACTGGCTGCGGTCGAGCAAGTAGCCCTCGCTGTCGGTGGCGACCGCGTGCTCGCCGAAGCGCACGATGCGCGGCGGCATCATCTTCCGGCCACCTCCGCGGTGGCCCGCGTCGTGCTCGGTGCGGCGGGCAAAGGGGCCGGTGCGGCGCGCTTCGGCTCGGCGCTGCCCTTGCCGCCCTTGCCACGCTTGTCGCCCTTGCACTGGCGCGCGAAAGCCATGAAGCG
>JAXMEZ010000036.1:0-37424 GCA_046348035.1 Rubrivivax sp.
GCAGTGAGCGGGATGCCGCCGGTGGTGGGCAGCGGCCGGCCGTGGCGCATGGCGATCTCGTTGGCGCGCCAGCGCGTGTAGGCCAGCACGCACAGCAAGGCCGCCAGCAGGGCCAGCGCCACGGCGACAGCCACCACTGCCACGCGTGGCGAGATGCGGGTGGCGAACTGCACCAGCAGCACGCCGCCGGCCAGCAGCGAAAGCGCCGTGCGCAGCCACGCGAGGAAGGTGCGCTCGTTGGCGAGCGAGAAGCGGTAGTCCGGTTCGCTGCCTTCGTTGCGCCAGCGGGGTTGCCACATCACGGTTCTCCTGGTCCGCTCGAACCTCGGGGTCGGCGGGCGCGGATCATGACGCATTCGCGCGCGGTGTCGGGGCGTCCTCGCGAGGCTGCCCGCCGCGCCGGCCCCCGCCGTACACTGCACTGCATCGATCATGGGCGCCAACGAACAACCCGTCGTGCTGCAGCGTCACCGAGTGACGGTGGACGAGTACTACCGCATGGGCGAGGCCGGCATCCTCGCGCCCGACGCGCGCGTCGAGTTGATCGAGGGGGAGGTGATCGACATGGCGCCGATGAAGAGCGCGCATGCGGCGATGGTGCGGCTGCTGAATCAACGCCTGCAGCGGACCGCCGGCGACAGCGCCATCGTTTCGTGCCAGTTGCCCCTGCGCTTGGCGATGGGCAGCGAACCCCGGCCCGACCTGCTCCTGCTGAGACCGAAAACCGACTTCTACGCCGCCCGCCACCCCGAGCCCGCCGACGTGCTGCTGCTCATCGAAGTGGCCGACACGTCGCTCGACTACGACCGGCGCGTGAAGATGCCGCTGTACGCCCGGCACGGCGTCGCCGAGGCGTGGATCGTCGACCTCGAGAACCGGCAGGTGCGCTTCTTCCGCCGCCCGGCCGGCGACAGCTACACCGACATCACCGCCAGCGAGACGCCTGGCGTTGTGCCCGTCGCCGCGCTGCCCGGCGCAGCGGTCGACCTGGCCGGCCTGTTCGGCTGAGGTCCTTTCGGCGTGGGCACGGTCGTGGGCCCGGACCCGCGCCGCGTCAGAAGCCCACGCGCAGCCCCACCAGCGCTTCCACCTGCGTCAGCGTGTCGCCGCGGATGAACACGGTGCAGCCGCCGGAGCAGAAGAAGCCGCCTTCACTGTTGAGCAGCGTCACGTGCGCGCGCAGCTCGGCCCGCCACGAGACGCTGCCCGCCAGCGGCCACTCGTGCCCCAGCGCCAGGCTCATCGACCAGCGCGTGCGCGCCGAGGTGCCCGCGAGGTCGGGGGCCAGGTGCGTGAGGCCGAGGCCGCCGGCTACGTAAGGACCCGAAGGGCTGCGTCCACCCGGGCTGTCGAAGTAGTTCACGCCGCCCAGCTGCAGCGTCGTCAGCACGAGCGGCATCTCGCCCGGCGTGCCCGGCGTTGCCGCCGCGGAGCCCAGCACCAGCCGCGTGCGCTGCCGCGCCAGCCACACCTGCCAGGCGCGGTGGTCGTCGTAAGGCCACTCGAACGCGAGCGAGGCCGCCGCACTGCCGCGCAGGGCCAGTTCCTGGCGCGTGCCGTCGGCCGACTCGAACCCGCCGCCGCTGCGTGCGCCGGCGTTGACGACGAGGCCGGCCTGCGCATGCGCTGCGTGCGGTGCGAGCAGCGCCATCGCCGCCACCAGCAGCGGTGGCAGCAGCAGCGCCATCGGCGGCGCGAGCAGGCCGTTCATCCTTTTCGACATGCGGGCCATCGTAGACGCTTCGGCGCCCGGCGAAGCATTGGTCCTTGCTTCCGCTGCAAAGTGGCCGCATCCCGCACCGGCGCCGCGCATGAACCGACACCGCCGGCGCGCAACGCTCCCGGCAACGCAAACAGGCACCGACAACGATGATCACCTGCTTCATCCGCTACGAGATCGACCCCTTCCAGCGCGAAGCCTTCGCCGCCTATGCGCGCGCCTGGGGCAGCATCATCCCGCGCTGCGGCGGTCAGCTCGTCGGCTACTTCCTGCCGCACGAAGGCAGCAACGTCGAGGCCTGGGGCGTGATCGCGTTCGCTTCGCTCGCCGACTACGAGGCCTATCGAACGCGGCTGAAGGCCGACGAAGCCGCGCGCGCCAACTTCGCCTTCGCGCGCGACAAGCGCTTCATCGCCCGCGAGGAGCGCACCTTCTGCGAAGTGGTCGACGAGACGTTCCAGCGGCCGGCAGAGACTGCGGCGCTGCGGTAGAACGCCGCCCATGCAAGCCCGCATCGCGCCACGCCCGCTGCGCGCGCCGCGTCCGCCCCGTCCACCGCACCCGCCGCACGAGCCGCGCCTGGCGCGCGTCGCAGCGCTCGTCGCCGATGCCAGCCGCTCGCGCATGCTGAGCTACCTGCTCGGCGGCGAGATGGCCAGCGCCGGCGAACTCGCGCGCGCCGCTTCGGTGAGCGCGGCCACCGCCAGCGGCCACCTCGCACGGCTGCTCGATGCCGGGCTCGTTGCCTGCGAGCCGCGCGGCCGCCACCGTTACTACCGCATCGCCGACGCCGACGTGGCGCACGCGCTCGAAGCGCTGGCGATGGTGGCCGAGCGCGCCAGCCACAGCCGCGAATGGGCACAGCCGGCGCGTGCGCGGCTGCGCTTCGCGCGTTGCTGCTACGGGCACCTCGCGGGGCAGCTCGGCGTCGCTGTGTTCGACGGCCTGCGCCGGCAAGGCTGGCTGCAACAGCGCAGTGATGGGGGCTTCGCCGTCTCCAGCGAAGGCGCGCAGGCGCTCACGGCGCTGGGCCTCGACGGCGCAGCCTGGCAGCGGCGCAGCGCGTCACCCGGCGGGCCGAACGCGGCGCGCGTGGCTTATGGCTGCATCGACTGGTCGGAAAGGCGCGACCACCTCGCCGGCCCGTTCGCCGTGGCGCTGCTCGCGCATTTCGTCGAGCGCGGCTGGCTGCGCAAGGCGACAGGCGACCGCGCCGTCGCGCTCACCCCGGCCGGCCGGCTTGCGCTCGGCCGCTGGGTGCGCGTTGACGACCTCGCGGACAACACCGACGAGAACGTCAGCGGCAGCGCCGCCGCGTAGCGCGACGCGCGCGCCGTCCGCCTTCTCAGCCCCACACCTCGCGCGCCGTCTCCACCACCAGCTCCAGCTTGCGGCGCTGGTCTTCCACGGCGATGTTGTTGCCGTGCACGGTGCTGCTGAAGCCGCATTGGGGGCTCAGGCACAGCTGCTCCAGCGGTGCGTACTTCGCCGCTTCGCCGATGCGCCGCTTCAGGTCTTCCTTCTTCTCGAGCTGGCCGAACTTCGTCGTGACGAGGCCGAGCACGACGATGCGGCCCTTCTTCAGGAAGCGCAGCGGCCGGAAGTCGCCCGAGCGGTCGTCGTCGTACTCCATGAAGATCGCGTCGAGGTTCATCTCGGCCAGCAGCGCTTCGGCCACCGGCTCGTAGTTGCCTTGCGCGGCGAAGGTGCTCTTGAAGTTGCCGCGGCACAGGTGCATCGCCAGCGTCATGCCCGCGGGTTTGAGCGCCACCACCTTGTTGATGAACTGCGCGTAGCGGTGCGGCAGTTCGTTCGGGTCGTCGCCGCGCTGGCGCGCCGCCTCGCGCATCTTCTCGTCGCAGAGGTACGCCATGTTGGTGTCGTCCATCTGCACGTAGCGGCAGCCGGCGTCGTGCAGGCTGTGCAACTCCTCGCCGTAAGCCTTGGCGGTGTCGTCGTAGAAGGCGGGGTCGAGCTCGGGATACGCCTCGCGGCTGATGCCGCCGCGGCCGCCGCGGAAGTGCAGCATCGTCGGGCTCGGGATCGTCACCTTGGGCGTGCAGCCAGGGGCGTGCGCCGCCACCTGGCGCTTCAGGTACTCGAAGTCGGCGCGCTGGATGTCCTTGGCGTGGCGCACCTTGCCGACGACGCGGATCACCGGCGGCGCCAGCTCCTCGGTCCCGTCGGGCTTCTTCACCGTCACCGGGATGTCGGTCTTCACGCCGCCCAGCTGCTCGAGGAAGTCGATGTGGAAGTACGTGCGGCGGAACTCGCCGTCGGTGATCGACTTCAGCCCCGCGTCGCGCTGGAACTTCACGATCTCGGTGATCGCGCGGTCTTCCACTTCGCGCAGCTGCTCGGGGGTGATGTCGCCGCGGGCTTTCTTCTCGCGCGCTTCGAGAAGGTACGGCGGGCGCAGGAAGCTGCCGACGTGGTCGGCGCGGAACGGGGGCGTGGTGCGCTCTGTCATGCGGGTCTCCAGGTGAACGAAGTGATTGTGCGCGGGCGCCGGCGCTCAATGCGCCGCCGCCACGCCGAGCCAGGGGTCGAGCAGCGCCGGCTGCTCGATGAGCGCGGCGCTCGTGTTGCGGTAGGCGATGCCGCCGCGGTCGAGCAGCACGGCGTCGTCGGTGACCGAGAGCACGAGGTGCGGGTGCTGCTCGACGACGATCGACGACAGCCCTTCCTCGCGCGCCACGCGGCGAATGGCGCGCAGCAGCTCCTCGACGATGATCGGCGCCAACCCTTCCAGCGGCTCGTCGAGCAGCAGCAACTTCGGGTTCAGCACCAGCGCGCGCGCGAAGGCGAGCATCTGCTGTTCGCCGCCGGAAAGCTGCGTGCCGAGGTTGCGCCGCCGCTCGGCCAGGCGCGGAAAGAGCTCGAACACGCGCGCCAGGTTCCACGGCCCCGGCCGCGCGACGGCGCTCAGGTTCTCTTCCACCGTGAGCGACTTGAAGATGTTGCGCTCCTGCGGCACCCAGCCCAGGCCCTGCCAGCGTTCTCCGCCGGCGCGCTGGTGCACGGGCAGCGCCTCGATGGCGCGGCCGTTGAGCACGATGCGCCCGGCGTGCCGCGTCGTCACGCCCACCAGCGAATCGATCAGCGTCGTCTTGCCGGTGCCGTTACGCCCCAGCAGCGCCAGCGAGCGGCCCGCTTCGAGCGTGAACGACACGTCCGAGAGCACCACCGCCTGGCCGTAGCCGCAGGTGAGGCCTTGCACCTGAAGCAGTGGCTCACTGGCCATCGCGGCGCGCCTCCATCGTGGCCGGCGCGGTTTCACCCAGGTACACGGCGCGCACTTCGGGGTCGGCGGCGATCGCCTCCGGCGCGCCCTCGGTGAGCACGCTGCCGTTGACGAGCACCGTCATGCGGCGCGCGAAGCTGAACACGAGGTCCATGTCGTGCTCGATCAGCACCACCGACACCTCGGCCGGCAGCGCCGCCACGGTGTCGAGGATGTCCTGCCGCTCGGCCGCGGGCACGCCGGCGGCGGGTTCGTCGAGCAGCAGCACCTGCGGCTGCAATGCCAATGCGAGGCCGATCTCGAGCAGCCGGCGCTTGCCGTAGGGCAGCTCGCGCGTCGCCTGGTCGGCGTGGTCGGCCAGGCGGAAGCGCGAGAGAAGCACTGCCGCCTCGTCGGCGATGGCGCTGTCGTGCCCGAGCGGCTGCCACCAGCGCCGCGCCGCGTCGCGGCGGCTCGCCACCGCCAGCGCCAGGCTCTGGCGTGGCGTGAGCGTGGCGAAGAGCTGGTTGATCTGGAACGTGCGCACGAGGCCGAGCGCCACGCGCTTGTGCGGCGCCAGCGCGGTGATGTCGCGCCCGCCGAGCAGCACGCGGCCCGAGGTCGGTGCGAGCACGCCGGTGAGCTGGTTGATGAGCGTCGTCTTGCCGGCGCCGTTGGGGCCGATGAGCGCATGCCGCGCGCCGCGCTGGACCTTCAGCGACACCTCGTGCGTGGCGATGATGCCGCCGAAGCGCTTGACGAGGCGCTGCGTCTCGAGGACGACATCGCCGTCGCCGCGGGTGGTCGCGACCTCGGCCATCACGGCCTCTTGCGGTTGGCGCCGCCGCCGAACCACGAGCGCGGGCTGAACAGCCGCTCGCGCCCCACGAGCATCAGCACGACGAGGAAGAGGCCGATCCAGAACGTCCAGTACTGCGGCGTGATTCCGGCGAGCACGTCGTGCATCACCTTGAAGGCGATGGCGCCGAGCAGCCCGCCCCACAACCACCCCGCGCCGCCGATGATCAGCGCCAGCATCACGTCGGCGCTGCGGTGGAAGTCGAGCACGTCCAGCGACGCGAAGCCGGTGGTTTGCGCGAGCAGTGCGCCGGCCGTGCCCGCGAGCGCCGCACCGAGCGTGTACACCGCCGCCAGCCGCCCCTGCACCGACAGGCCGATGGCCGAGAGGCGCAGGCGGTTGTCGCGCAGCGCCTGCAGCGAAACGCCCAACGGCGAGCGCACGATGCGCCGCAGCACCCAGAAGGCGATGAAGAGCACGGCCAGCGAGTAGAACGAGGCGACGCGGCCGCCGAGGTCGAAGTCGAAGCGCCCGACGAACGGGACGATGATGGGCCCCATCACCACGCCCTGCAGCCCGTCGGCGCCGCCGGTGATGTCGTCGAACTTGTTGGCAAGCTCGTACAGCACGAGCGCGATGCCCATCGTCACCATCAGCCGCGTGAGATCGGTGCCGCGAACGATCATCGGGCTCGTGAAAGCGCCGAGCACGGCGCCGAGCGCGGTGCCGAGCGCCAGGCCGACGAGCGGGTCGGGCATCACGTACTTGGCGAAGAGCGCCGCGCCGTAGGCACCGACGCCGAAATACGCCGCGTGGCCGAGCGAGACGATTCCGGCGTAGCCGAGGATCAGATCGAGCGAGAGCGCGAAGAGCGCGAGGATCGCGATCTCGTTGATCAGCGCCGCGTGCGTGGCGAAGACAAACGGCGTCGCCGCGATCGCCAGCCACAGCGCGATCTCCCAGCGCCGCCAGGAAGAGCCGGCCAGCAGGGCCGAACGGGCCGTCCGCGCGGCTTGCGCGGGCGCTTCGTCGCCGCCCGGGGCGCTGGCTGCCGCGCCGTCGCTCACTGGACGACCCTCATATCGGCATGGCTGCCGCAGGGCGGCGGCGTCGCCTGCGGTCTTCGGCCAACGCTCGCGGGATGCGGCGCTTCGCATCCGTCTGGCCGCTGCGGCAGGGCGGCGGCGTCGCCTGCGTTCTCCGGCCCACGCTCGCGGTCGTGGCGCACGTTGCCCCGCACGAGGGTGTCGTCATCACCGGCGTGCCACCGGTCGAGCCAGCGAACCGCGAATGGGGCCTGCGCCCGCAGGCGCCACCGCCACCCTGCAACCACCGTCGCCTGCACCCCCGGAATACCTCGGGCACCTCGATGGTGAGAGGGCGTGCGGCTTGCGCGAACGGGCGCAGGCCCCATTCGCGGTTCGCTGGACAGACACTTGCCGCGCTGGTGAAGACGGCGCCGACCTGTCAGGACAACGTGCGCCACGACCGCGAGCGTGGGCCGGAGAACGCTCGCGCAAGCCGCGCGCCACGCTGAACACGGCAGGCGCCCGTTCGCGCAAGCCGCGCGCCACGCTGAACACTGCGGGCGCCCGTTCGCGCAAGCCGCGCGCCACGCTGAACCCTGGGCAGGCGTCGTTCGAGCCGGCGCAGGTCGACACGGCGTGTCTCATCCGCGCGCCTCGCGCGTGAACAGCCCCTGCGGCCGCCACAGCAGGATGGCGATCATCAGCACGTAGACGATGAAGCCGCCGAGCTTGGGCACGTAGTACTTGCCCATCACGTCGGCGATGCCGAGCACGAGCGCCGCCACCAGCGGCCCGGTGATCGAGCTCGTGCCGCCGACCGCGCAGACGATGAGGAAGTACACCATGTACTTCAGCGGGAACGTCGGCTCCAGGCCGAGGATGTCGGCGCCGAGCGCACCGCCCAGCCCCGCCATCCCCGAGCCGACGGCGAAGGTGACGAGGAAGACGCGGTCCACCGGGATGCCCAGGCCCGCAGCGACGCGCGGGTCGTCGACCGCGGCGCGCAGGCGGCTGCCGAAGCGCGTGCGGCTGAGCGCTGCCTGCAGCACGAGCGCCAGCGCGACGCAGACGACGATGATGAAGAGGCGATACGCGCCCATGCCGAGCGCCAGGTGGCCGCTGCCGAACTCGAAGCGCTGGCGGAAGAACTCCGGCAGCTGGATCGTCTGCGGCGAACTGCCCACCGCCCAGTCCACCGCGGCCACGGCCATGAAGGTGAGGCCGATCGAGAACAGCACCTGGTCCAGGTGCGGCTTGCCGTAGAGCCGCCGGTACAGCGTGCGCTCGGCGATGGCACCCAGCAGCGCCGGCACGATGAACGCCACCGGCAGGCAGGCGAGGAACGGCCAGCCGTGCCGCTGCATGCCGACGACGACGATGTAGCCGCCGGCCATCGCGAAGGCGCCGTGGGCCAGGTTGATGAAGTTCATCAACCCCATCGTCACCGCCAGCCCCAGCGCCAGCACGAACAGCAGCATGCCGTAGGCGATGCCGTCGAAGAGCAGCGTCGGCACGGCGCGCCCTACCCCGTTAGTCCGTTAGCCCGTTGGCCCGTCACGGTCAGCATCGCGAGTGCCGCCAGCCGCGGTCTCGCGCGGCGCAGCGGCCTGGAGCTCACTTGCTCTTGCCCGGATCCTTCATCTGCGGAATCTTGTCGAACTCGACGTTCCACAGCTGCCCGTCGCGGCGCTCGACCTTGCGGATGTAGATGTCCTGCACGATGTCGCGCGTCTGCGCGTCGATGAGCACCGGGCCGCGCGGGCTCTCGAAGATCTGGCCCTTCATCGCCGCCAGCAGCGCCTCGCCGCCGGCGCCCTTGCTGCCTTCCAGGCCCTTGAAGATGACGCGCATGCCGTCGTAGCCGCCCACGGCCATGAAGTTGGGGCGGAACTTGTTCATCGCCATGAAGTCGGCGACGAACTTCTTGTTCATCGCGCTCGGGTGCGCGGCCGAGTAGTGGTGCGAGTTGACCACCCCCAGCGCCACGTCGCCCATGTCGTTGAGCTGGTCGTCGTCGGTGACGTCGCCGGTGGCGATGAGCTTGATGCCGGCCTTGTCCAGGCCGCGCTCGCCGAACTGCTTCATGAACTGCGCCCCCTGGCCCGAGGGCAGGAAGACGAACAGCGCATCGGGCTTGGCGTCGCGCACCTTCTGCAGCACCGGCGCGAAGTCGGGCTGCGCAGCGGCGTGCGCAGCTTCTCGAGCACCTGGCCGCCATTCAGCAAGATCCGGTCGCTGAAGAACTTCTCGGCGTCGTTGCCGGGGCCGTAGTCGGCCACCAGCGTGACGACCTTCTTGATGCCGTTCTTCGGCGCCCACTCGCCCATCGCCACCGCCGCCTGCGGCAGCGTGAAGCTGCTGCGCACGATGAAGGGGCTGGCTTCGGTGATGGCCGAGGTGGCCGCGGCCATCACGACCATCGGCGTCTTGCTCTGCGTGGCGATGGGCGCGGTGGCCAGCGCCAGCGGCGTCAGGCCGAAGCCGGCGAGCGCCACGACCTTGTCGTTGACGACGAGTTCCTGCGCCAGCCGGCGCGTCGTGTCGGCGACGCCGGCGTCGTCCTTGATGATGACCTCGACCTTGCGGCCGCCCGCCTTGCCGCCCGTCTGCGCCATCCACAGCTTGATCGCGGCGTCGATCTGCTTGCCGGTGGAAGCGGATTGCCCGGTCATGGGCAGGATGACGCCGATCTTCAGCGCCTCCTGGGCCAGCGCGGCGGGCGCCGCAGCGAAGCCGCTGATGAGGCCGGCCACGGCGGCAGCGGCGAGCGTCTTGACAGGCAGGCGACGGGCGGGAAGGAAAGTCATGTCAACGTCTCCAGGAAAGGAACGCGGTGCGTCAGGCTGCACCAAGCCGAATGCACCCGGCCGATGACGGGCAGCGCGGATTGTGGGCAACGCGCTGGTGGGTGTCCCGCACCGGCGGCCACTACCTGATATGCCGAAGCGGTATGGCCGCTCCGGCGCCCTTCAAGTGCTGTGCCAGCGCCGCGCCGAGGGCGAGGCCGGCGATCGAACAAGCGCCGGTGACGAGCCACGTGAGGTGCCAGCCACCGGCCAGGCCCGCCACCCACGCCACCAGCGGCGGCCCGGCGAACTGGCCGATGGCCGAGCCTTGCTGCATCCAGCCCACGGTCGTAGACAGCGTCCCTTCGCCCGGCGCCACGCGCACGGCCAAAGTGAACAGCGTCGCCGGCACGAGGCCGCCGACGCCGGAGAAGAGCAGCACGGCGACGAAGCGGACGGCCGGCGGCAGCAGCGGCTGCGGTGCCGCAGCAGCAGCGGCGGCATCGGCAAAGGGAACAGCCACGAAGGCGAGCAGCGCGCACACCGCCATCGCCGCATAGCCCGCGTAGAGCAGCCGCTCGGCCGGCACGCCGGCGTGCAGCAGGCGGCCGGCGGCGATGTTGCCGGCCATGTTCGCGGCCGCCGCAACGGCCGTCAGCAACCCCGCGGCAGCGAGCGCGGTGCCGCCTTGGGCGTAGATGGTGGGCAGGAAGCCGATCACCGCGAGCCACTGGCCGGAGTACATCGCGAACGCGCTGGCCAAGAGCCACGGGCCGCGCGAAGCGAGCGTGCGTGCGGGCGAGGGCCAGAGCCTGCAGCGGCAACGCTGTCGCGGTCGCCGCCGTCGCCGTCGTGGCTGCGGCTGCCGTCGTCGTCGCAGGCGGCCGCGGCACCGCACGCGCGAGCCACAACGCCATCACGGCCGACACCGCTGCCAGCACCCACCACCATGGCCGCCAGCCTGCCCACTCGATGACCCAAGGGCCCGCGAGCAGCGCCAGCGTCGTCGCCAGCGGCATGTACGCGCCCCACCAGCCGAGCACGAGGTTCAGCCGCTCGGGCGCGACCAAACGCCGGATCAACGCCGGCGCCGCCAGCACCACGAGCAGGAAGCCGAAGCCTCGCAGGCGCGCAGCACCATCAGCGCCAGCACGTCCTGCGCGAAGCCGCCGGCGCCACTGGCCACCGCCAGCACTGATAACCCCAGCAGCATGCTGCGCCTTGGCGTCAAGCCATCGGCCAGCGCACCGAACGCGACGCCGGCCGTCATGCCCGCCGCCTGCACCACAGCGAGCAGGAAGCCGGCCTGCACGAGCGTGATGCCGAGCGCCGCCTGCAACGGCGGAATGGCAGGCGGCAGCTTGCCCACGTGCAGCGCCGCGCAGACGCCGGCGAGGATGACCACCAGCGCCGGGTCGAATGCGCGCCGCGCCGTGGGCGTTGCGCCGGGCGTCGCTGAAGACCTCACCGCATGCGCAGCGGAAGCGGCAGCAGCGGCAGCAGCGGCGGAAGCGCCAGCAGCGGCGGAAGCGGCAGACGCAGCAGCAGCAGCAGCGGCGTCAGCAGGCGGCGAGGTCGGTGGCACGGTCACGGCAAGGGGGTCGAACGCAAACGCGGGCCGCAGTGTGCCCGTGCTCGCAGTCGCCCTTCCTTGACCTGGGCCGGCCCGGACATCGACCTTCCTAGAATCCGCCGGCCATGCCCGATGCCGCCGCCGCTGCCGTGAACGCCGCCCCTGCTGTCGCCCCTGCCGCCGCCCCCGCCGGCGACCCGCGCGCCGAGGCCGAGTTCCTCGACCTGCCGGGCATGGTGGCGCAAGCGGCCGCGCGAACCCGCACAGCGCCGCGGTCATCGACGGCGAACGGCGCTTCGACTTCGCGCATTTCGACGCCGCGATCGACCAGGTGGCCGCCACGCTGCAGCAGCGCGAAGGCCTCGGCCCCGGCGCTGTGATCGCCGTCATCGCCGCGGCGAGCGCCGAGTACGTCTTCGTCTACTTCGGCGCCTTGCGGGCCGGCGTCGCGGTGGCGCCGCTGGCGCCTTCGTCGACACCGGCGCAGCTCGCCGACATGCTGGCCGATTGCGAAGCGCGCATCGTCTTCGTCGATGGCGAAGCGGCGGCAGCGCTCGCGGGCACGCCGCTGCCGGCGGGCGTGAAGGCGGTGATGCTCGACGGCAGCGAAGCCCCTACCGGCATCGCCGCGGGCAGTGCGCTCGCTGCGGCGCTGCCTTTCGAGCGCTGGCTCGTCGCGCCCGGCTCGCGGCCCGCGCCGGTGAAGATCGACCCCGCCTGGCCCTTCAACATCATCTACTCCTCGGCACCACCGGCACGCCGAAAGGCATCGTGCAGCCGCACGCGATGCGCTGGGCGCACATCCGGCGCGGCTCGGCCACCGGCTACGGGCCGGGCTCGGTGACGCTGGTGGCCACACCGCTGTACAGCAACACGACGCTGGTGTCGCTGATCCCCTCGCTCGCCTGGGGCGGCGCGGTGGTGCTGATGAAGAAGTTCGACGCGCTGGCGTACCTGCAACTGGCCGAACGCCACCGCGCCACGCACACGATGCTGGTGCCGGTGCAGTACCAGCGCCTGATGGCGCACCCGCGCTTCGGCGAGTTCGACTTGTCCGCCTTCGTCGCCAAGTTCTGCACCAGCGCGCCGTTCCGCGCCGAGCTGAAGGCCGACATCCTGGCGCGCTGGCCCGGCGGCCTCACCGAGTACTACGGCATGACCGAAGGCGGCGCCACCTGCATCCTGCAATGCCACCTGCACCCGGCGAAGCTGCACACCGTGGGCCCGCCGGCCGAAGGGCACGACATCCGCCTCATCGACGAGACCGGCGCCGAGCTGCCGCGCGAGGCAGTGGCGCGCGGCGACTCGGGCGAAATCGTCGGCCGCTCGCCCGGCATGATGACCGGCTACCACGGCCAGCCCGGCAAGACCGCCGAGGCCGAGTGGTTCGACAGCGAGGGCCGGCGCTACATCCGCACCGGCGACATCGGCCGCTTCGACGCCGATGGCTTCCTCGTGCTGACCGACCGCCGCAAGGACATGATCATCAGCGGCGGCTTCAACATCTACCCGAGCGACCTCGAAGCGGTGCTGCGCCGCCACCCCGCGGTGGCCGACGCGGCGGTGTTCGGCGTGCCGAGCGCGCAGTGGGGCGAGACGCCAGTGGCCGCGGTGGTGCTGCGCGCACCTGATGCCGGCGACGCGGGCAGCGCGGGCAACGCCGCGGCGCCCGACGCGCATGCGCTGCGCGAATGGGCCAACGCGCAGCTGGGCAAGACGCAGCGCATCTCCGAGCTGCGCCTCGTGGCCGAACTGCCGCGCAGCGCCATCGGCAAGGTGCTCAGGCGCGAACTGCGCGAGGCCTGGCTGCGGCCGGGGTGACGCGGGGGTTGGGCCGGTGCGCGCCGGCCGCGACGCATCAGCCGGTGTACGCCGGCGTCGGCTGCGTGAACCAGGCGTGCAGGATCCGGTAGACGAGCCGGTAGTTCTTCTGCTGGAAGCTCGCGTGCGAGATGCCCTGCATCACGGTGAACTGCTTGTCCGGGTGGCGCAGGCGCACGAAGAAGGCAATGAGGTCGTCCATCGCCGCGATCCCGTCGTGCTGGCCGCGCAGCACGAGCGTGGGCACGGCAATCCGCTCGGGGTCCACGACAGGCAGCTTCGAGCACATGTCGATGTAGGTGCCGTTGGGCATCGAGTCGTCGAGCGCGAGGATGGCATCGGCGAAGGCGTCCACCGTCGCCTTGTCGGCGCAGTCGGGGTGGTCGCGCTCGAAGATCGAATGGACGAAGGCGCGGTCGATCGGCCGCCGGTTCGTGGCCAGGAACTGCGGCAGCTTCTTGCGCCGCTGCTCCAGCGTCGGTGCGCCTTCGCCGGTCCACACGAAAGCGTCGAGCGCGAGGCGAGACACGCGCTCGGGGTGGTTCTGCGCGAAAAGCGCCGCGCGCAGCGCGCCCGAGCTGATGCCGTACGTGAGGAAGCTCTTCACGCCACGCGTCGCCGCGATGTAGTCGGTGGCGGCAGCCAGATCGGTGGCGCCGTTGGCGATGTCGCAGGGGATGTCGCGGCCCGCATGGCGAGAGGCCTGCATCCCATGCTTGTCGCTGCGGCCATAACCTTCCATGTCCACGCACCAGCAGACGAAGCCGCGTTCGGCGAACCAGTCCATCACCGACGAGTGCGGCCGCCCCGGCACCGTGAGGTCGAAGGTCGGCGTCGAGGCCATCGACGAGCCGTGCACGAACAGCACCGCCGGCTTGGCCGAAGGCGAGCCGACATATTTCTCCCACAGGAAGAGGCGGACGTCGCCGTCGGGGGTCTTCTTGCTCGTCCAGTGTTCGACACCGGTGACGGCGCTCATCGTGGCGGGGCTCCTGGGTTGATCGCGGACCGAGTCGTTCTTCAATCGATCTTGGCGCCGGTGTCCCTGATGACGCGCGCCCAGCGGTCGCGTTCTTCGAGGAAGTAGGCGCCGAACTCGGCCGGCGTGGAGCCGGCAGGCTCGATGCCGGCATCGGTGAAGTAGCGCCTGACGCCCTCGGCTTCGAGGCTCGCCACGACTTCGCGGTGCAGCCGCTCGACGATTGGCCCCGGCGTGCCCTTGGGCGCCATCAGCCCCAGCCACACATAAGCGGAATAGCCGGGCAGCCCCGCTTCGGCGAGCGTCGGCACATCGGGCAGGTGCGGGGAGCGGCGGCTGCCGCTCACCGCCAGCGCGCGCAGCTTGCCGGCCTTGATGTGCGCGAGCATGCCCGCGAGGCCCGGGAACGCCAGCGGCACCGTGCCGGCGAGCACGTCGGTCGTCGCCTGGCCGCTGCCGCGATACGGCACGTGCGTGAGCTTGATGCCGGCCATGCTCGCGAACTGGGCCATGAACAGATGCTGGCCGCTGCCGTTGCCCGACGAGGCGTAGTTGATGTTGCCGTGCCGCTCGCGCGCCAGCGCGACCAGTTCGCCGACGGTGGCCACCGGCAGCGACGGGTGCACGACCAGCACCGCGCTTTCGCGCCCGATCAGCGAGACCGGCGCGAAGTCGTCGACCGGGTTGAACGAGAGCTTCGTGTACAGCGTGGCGCTGATCGCGTTGGTCTGCGACATCAGGAGCAGCGTGTAGCCGTCGGGCGGCGACTTGGCCACCATCTCGGCGCCGATGGTGGCGCCGGCACCCGGCTTGTTCTCGACGACGAACTGCTGCTTCAGCCGCCGCCCGAGTTCCTGCGCCACTGCGCGCGCGGGCCCGTCGACGGCACCGCCGGGTGAGAACGGCACCACGATTCGCACGGGCCGGTTCGGGTAGTCCGGCACCAGCGAGAGGGGCTGTGCCTGCGGCACCGCCACCTGCGCGACAACGCGCCCGGTGCAAGCCGCCAGCGCAACACCCGCAAGCCGCCCGACCAGAAGTGCCGGCGCCGCGGCGCGAAGGAGGCGGCGCCGGCGCAGCAGCACGCTCACGCCACCGCCGGCCGCAGCCACTTCTCCAGCGCCACGCCGCTTTCGACGCCGCCGTACATGCCGCGCTCGATGGCGCGCTCGTGGTAGCCGTGCTCGCTGTAGAAGCAGCGCGCGGCGTCGTTGGCCAGGCGCGCTTCGACGATGACACGCTCGACGCCCGCCAGCACCGCCACGCGCTCCAGCCACAGCAGCAAGGCGCTCGCGACGCCGCGCCGCAGGTGCTCGGGCCGCACCGCCATCAACAGCAGGTGCGCCTGGCGTTCGCCGTAGCTCATGATGCCGAACGCGGCCAGCGCCTGCGGCTCGCCGACCACGACCACGTTGGTGCGGCGGTCGGCGATGGCGCGGCGCACGCGGCCCTCGCGCCAGCTCCAGCCCAGGCCCTGCTCGATGAGCTGGCGCGACATCACCGCGATGCCGCCCGCATCGGCTGGCGTGGCCAGGCGGATGGCAATGTCGGCGGCGATCATCGCTGGCACCGTGCCGGCGTTGCCGCCGTCGACACGGGGCGCGCCTCAGGCGTCGCTGCTGCTGCCCGAGTGGTGGCAGCCACCGCGGGCGCCTTCCTTGCCGGCGCCCATGCCCATCGCGCCATCAGCCGTGGGCTTGACGGCTGGCGCCGGTGTCGCCTTCTGCGGCCGCAGTCGCGGCGGGTTGCGCGGCCGTGGCCGTCGTCCGCGTGGAGGCGGTCGCCTTGGCCGGCTTGCTTGTCTGCACCGCGGCGGCCTTGCCGGCGATGCTCCTCTTGCCCTTGCCTTCGTCGGCGGCCAGCGCGCTGGCAGCGGCGGCGGCGAACGTCACGGCGATCAATGCAGCGGTGCAACGCACGGTCTTCATTGCGCTTCCCCTTCATGCCGGCACGGCAGGTGGGCGGCAATGTACTCCTGTGGCCGCTTTCGCGCTGGCCACGGTGCGCTGCGGCACGTTCGCCGTTGTCGGCCGCCGTCAGCGGTTCACCGGCGAAGCGGAAGCCACCGGCTGCGGCCCGCCGAGCGCGCGCACGGTGTCGCGGATCAGGTGGCCGCTGATGCTGAAACGCGGCGGGATCTTCGGCAGCGCGTCGAGCGCGTACCAGCGCGCGTCCTCGATCTCGCCGGCCTGCGGCACGATGCCGCCTTCGAGCCAGCGCGCGGTGTAGGCCACCATCAGGCTGTGCGGGAACGGCCAGCTCTGGCTGCCGTAGTAGGCGAGCTCGCCGACGCGCACGCCCACTTCCTCGGCCACCTCGCGGTGCACGCAGTCCTCGAGCGACTCGCCGGCCTCGACGAAGCCGGCCAGCGCGCTGTAGACGCCCGGCGCGTAGTGCGGCGAGCGTGCCAGCAGAAACTCGTGGCGGCCGCCCTCCCCGTCTTTTTCCTTCCACCGGGCGCCACACCAGCACCATCATCGCCGGGCTGACGCGCGGATACGCCGTGTGGCCGCAGGCCAGCAGCGGCGCGCGCGCTCGCCTGCCGCCAGTTCGGTGACGCGCCGCAGGCGCCGCAGTGGCGGTGCGTACGGTCCATTCGAGCACCTGCGCGGCGCGACCGGCCAGCGCCATCAGCGGCTCGTCGAACTGCATCATCGCCGCGCGCAGCGGCGAGCGGCGCCAGCCGGGCGGCGTCTCGGCCAGCGCCAGCGCCCACGCATCGTCGCCTTCGAGGCGGCCGAGGTAATGTCGCCGCTCGGCTTGCGCGAGCAGCGCCACCAGCGACGAAGCCGCATGCGGCGAGAACGGCGCCGCGTCGTCCACGGCGGCAGGATCTGCCCTTCGACGAAGACGAGCGACCTGATGCCAGTGGGCTCGCCGGTGCGAGCGGTGCCACGGCAGGACGAAGTGCATGGCGCCATTGTGCAAGGGCCACAATCCCACGCACGCACACCGATGGATCAGGGAGATCCCATGCACCGGCGCACCTTCGTCCTTGCCTCAGCATCCACCACCGCCTTCGCGGCATGGCCCGGTGCCGCGCATGCGCTCAGCGAAGCCGACGCCGCCAGCGGCATCCGCACGGCGCTCGAGCGCGGCGCGCTCGCCGCCGTCGGCCTGCTCGGGCGCGAGAACGGCTTCCTCGGCAACGAGCGCGTGCGCATCCCGCTGCCCGAGGTCCTCGACGACGCCGCGAAGCTGCTGCGCGCGGTGGGCCAGCGCAAGCGCGTCGACGAGCTTGTCACCTCGATGAACCGCGCCGCCGAGAAGGCGGTGCCGCTGGCCAAAGGGATGCTCGTCGACGCGGCGCGCAAGGTCAGCGTCGACGACGCCATCCGCATCGTGCGCGGCAGCGCCACCTCGGTCACCGAGTACTTCGCCGGCAAGACGCGCGAGCCGCTGGCGGTGAAGTTCCTGCCCATCGTCACCGAGGCTACCGAGAAGGTGTCGCTGGCGGCACGCTACAACGCGCTGGCGGCGAAGGCCTCCGAGTTCGGCTTCGTGAAGAAGGAAGACGCGAACCTGCAGCAGTACGTCACCGGCAAGGCGCTCGACGGCCTGTTCCTGATGATCGGCGAAGAGGAGAAGAAGATCCGCGCCGACCCGGTACGCACCGGCAGCCGCATCCTGCAGGCGGTGTTCGGGAAGTAGGTCGGCGAAGCGGGCCGGCGAATCACGCCGGCGAATCACGCCGGGTCCGGCGGGATACAGGGCGCGGGCTGCGCGCAGCCCCGCTACGACCCTGCCGGCGCGCCGAGCGCGCAGCGTGCCACCTGCTCCAGCGCCTCCTCGGGCGTGGCGACCTGCACCACGCCTTCGACCTGCGCCGCACCTTCGAGGCCGATGACGAGCTTGCCGAACTGCCGGCCCAGCGCCACTTCGCTGAGGGTGCCGAAGTTGTCGCCGATGGCCACGAGGCAGAGCGCCGCGCGCGCGATGACGGCGTTGCGCGCCTCGCCGATGCCGGTGGCCAGCACGACGGTGGCATGAGCGTTGGCCGCAGCGGCGTCGATGTCGGGCAGCACGCCGATGGCGATGCCGCCAGCCTCGGCGGCCCCCTGGCAGGCGCCTTCCATCACGCCGGCGCGGCCGCCGCAGACGAGCGCGAGCCCCATGCGCGCGATGCCGCGGCCCACCGCGCGCGCTGCATCCACCTGCGCCGGCGCGGCGTTGCGCGGCCCGATCACGCCCACCGGCATGCGCAGCCGAAGCTGCCCGCGCTGCCGCCGGGCGACTTCTTCGATCAGCTCGGCAAGCGGCATTGGCAACGGTGCGAGGTGGCGGCTGGCGTGATGCGCAGCGTTCGGCGAACGGCGAGCATGAGCGGCGTGTCCTTGAGCGGCGTGTCGTCGAGTGGCGCGCGGCAGGCCCGCTCAGAGATGCTTCTCGTGCCGGCTGCCGAACCACGCGCCCGCGGTCATGATGGCCGAGCAGGCCGCCGTGATCAACAGCGCCAGCGCGGCCGCGGCCGGGAAGTCGGAGCCGGTTTCCGAGATCAGGCTGTACAGCTGCAGCGGCAGGATCGGCAGCCGCGTGCCCACGAGCGCCAGCGCGGTGCCGTAGGCGCCGAACACCACCGCGGCGATCAGGCACAGGCTGCCGGCGATCGGCGCCGCCAGCTGCGGCAGCATCACCTGCCGGAAGGCCTGCGCCGGCGTGGCACCGAGCGACTGCGCCACGTCGAGCTGCGCGCGGTCGAAGTTGACGAACACCGGCAAGAGCCCCATCACGACGCGCGGGATCAGGTAGTACGACGAGGCGAACGCCAGCCCCACCGGCGTGAAGAGAGCCTTGCCGAGCACCGCCGCATCGGCGCCGACCAGCGCCAGGAGCTGCGTCACGAGGCCCGCGCGGCCATACGTGAGGATGAAGCCGTAGGCGACGATGAGCCCGGAGAACGTGAGCGGCAACGCGATGACGAAGGCCAGCAGCGTGCGTTGCCGCTCGGGCAGCCGCGAAAGATGCAGCGCCACCGCCACGCCCACGCCGAGCGACAGCGCCGAAGCCACGAGCGTGAGCACGCTGCTGCCGGCCAGCGACGGCCAGAAGCCCGGCATCGCCAGCACGCGCGCGAACGCAGCGAGCCCTTCGCGCAACGCGTCGGCCACCACGGCCGCCAGCGGCAGCGCGAAGAACAGCGCCAGCAACGCCGCCGCCGGCGCGGCCAGCCACGCGAGCGTGGCGCGGCTCACGGTCCCGCTTCCCGCGCTTCCCGCGCCTCCCGCGCTCGCATCAGCGCACGCCGGTGGCGGTGACGTAGCCCTGGTCGATCTCGGCCTTCTTCGCCGCAGCGGCGCGCACGTCCAGCGGCCGCACCTGCGGTGAGGCGGGCAGCTTGTCGGCCACGCTCGCCGGCAGCTTGGTGCCGGGAACGCTCGGCCGCACGAAACCCTCGGCGAAGATGCCCTGGCCGAAGTCGCTCATGATGAAGTTGAGCCACAGCTTGCCCGCGTTCGGGTTCGGCCCCTTCTCGACCAGGCTGATGCCGTAGGGCGCCGCGGCCGAGGCTTCCTTGGGCACCACCACGGCCACCGCGTCGCCCAGGCCGTCGGTGTACTTGGCCTTCAGGCCGTCGTTCTCGTACGAGATCCAGATCGGGATCTCGCCCTTGACGAACTGCGCGTACGGCGTCGTGCCGAGCACGCGCAGCACGCTGCCGGCCTTGTGCAGCCGGCCGAGGTAATCGAGCCCCGGCTTGACGTTGTTCATGTCGCCGCCGACGGCGAAGTTGGCGGCGAAGGTCATCACCTGGCCGACGCCGGTGGAGCGCGGGTCGAGGTAGACCACCGTGTTCTTGTACTCGGGCTTGAGCAGGTCGGCCCAGCTCTGCGGCACGTTCTTCACGAGCTTGGTGTTGACGACGAAGGCGATGGTCAGCGAATGGATCGTGAACCAGCGCCCTTCGGCGTGGCGGAAGACATCGGGCAGCTTGTCGAAGTTGACCGGCTTGAACGGCGCCACGAGTCCCTTGTCGGTGGCGTCCACCGCCGAGGCGGCGAAGTAGTAGGCGGTGTCGGCCTGCGGCCGGTTGCGCGCCTTGTCCAGCGCCACCACGGTGGCCGCCGAGCCGAGGTCGTTGTAGACGATCTCCACCTCGGGGTAGCGCGCCTTGAAGGCGCGGAACTGCGCCGCCCAGTTGGCCCACGTGGGGCCGGTGTCGAAGCTGACCACCATGCCTTCCTTGCGCGCCGCTTCGTACAGCGCCTTCTCGCCCGGGTACAGCTCGGGCGAGTTGGTCACGTTCTGCGCCTGCGCGAGCGCCGGCATCGTGCCGAATGCGCCGGAAGCGCCGAGCGCACCGGCCAGCAGCAGGGTTCTGCGTGTCGTCGTCATGGTCAGGCTCCTCTCGTCGGGGTTGGGGTAGCAGGGTCCGGCGCGCCTTCAGGGGTGGCCGAGGAACTGGATCGCTTCCACGGGGATGCGCACGCGCGTGACGGCCGCGCGCGACGTCGTCTCGACCTTGAGCACGGCATCGCCGACGGCCACGTCGAGCTGGCGCGTGGCGCCGAAGAAGCGATCCTTGAGCACGCGCGCGGCAAAAACATTGATGCCGCTCACGCCTTCGTCGACGGGCTCGAGCCGCTCGGGCCGGATCAGCGCCTTCACAGCTGCGCCTTCGGGCCGGCCGTGCGCCGGCGTGTGCAGCGTACCGAGCGAGAAGGCAGCAGCGCCGGCGCCGGCGGCGCTGCCCACCAGCACGTTGGCGCGGCCGACGAACCCGGCGACGAAGTCGTCGGCCGGGCGGTCGTAGATGGCCGCCGGCGTGTCGTACTGGACGAGCCGCCCGTCGCGCAGCACCGCCACGCGGTCGGCGAGCGACAGCGCCTCGTCCTGGTCGTGCGTGATCAAGAGCGCCGCGATGTCGTGCAGCTTCTGGATGCGCCGCACCTCGTCGCGCATGGCCACGCGCGTGGCCGCATCCAGCGCCGACAGCGGCTCGTCGAGCAGCAGCGCCCGCGGCTCGAAGGCGAGCGCGCGCGCCAGCGCCACGCGCTGCTGCTGGCCGCCCGAGAGCTGCGCGGGCAGCCGCTCGCCGGTGCCGGCAAGGCCCACCGTCTCGAGCATCTCCTCGGCCTTGCGCCGGCGCTGCGGCAACGGCACGCCGCGCACGCGCAGCGGGTAGGCGATGTTCTCCCACACGCGCATGTGCGGGAACAGCGCATACGACTGGAACACGATGCCGCAGCCGCGCGTGGCCACCGGCGCCGCGGTGACGTCTTCGCCCTGAGGAGCACGCGGCCCGACTCGGGGCGGAAGAAGCCGGCCACGAGCTTGAGCAGCGTCGTCTTGCCGCAGCCCGACGGGCCGATGCAGACGACGAGTTCGCCGCGCCGCATCGGCAGCGAGACATCGAAGATGCCCGCCGTGCCGCCGGGGTAGCGGAAGGTCACGCGGTCGAGTTCGACGGCGAGGTCAGCGCTGTGGCTGCCTCGGCCATCGCGCCCGTCACGCCTGTCACGCCCATCACGCCCCACCGCGCGCGCGGCGCCGGTGGAGAACCGCGCCGCCCGCTGCGTGGAAAGCGCCCCGGCCACCGAGGCCGCCAGCGCCAGCACCAGCAGCACGACCGTCGCCGCGCAGGCGAAACCGGTGGCGCCGTAGAACGCCTGCAACAGCACCACGGGGTAGGTGCGGTTGAGGAATCCGGCCACGAGATTGGAGAACTGGAATTCGCCGATCGACAAAGCCGCCACGACGATGAGGCCGGAGAAGATCGAGTGGCGCAGCGACGGCAGCACGATGTGAAGGAAGCGCTGCACGCCGCTGCTGCCCAGCGACTCCGCCGCTTCCTCCAGCACGTGCAGGTTCAGCCGCTGCATGTCGGCCACCACCGCCTGCAGGAAGTACGGCAACCCGAGCACGATGTGCCCGGCCACCAGCAGCCACAGGCTCCCCAGCCACGGCAGCGTGTCCGACGAGAACACGAGGATGAAGCCGAAGGCCAGCACCAGCGGCGGCAGCGCCACCGGCAACTGGTACAGCGCACTGGCGAGCGCGCGCAGGCGCGGGTTGCGCGTGCGGTACACGGCATAGGCCAGCGGCAGGCCCGCCGCCACGCAGGCCGCGCACGTGAGCCCGCCCACGGTGAGGCTGGCGACGAAGGCACGGCGGAAGCTCGGGTCGCCCGCCACCTCGCGGTACCAGCGGCCGGTGAACCCGGTGGGCAGCAGCGTGTTGAGCCACAGGTCGCCGAAGGAACCGACGAACAGCAGCGCAATCGGCGCGGCGAGGTAGGCGAGGTAGAGCCCGGTGACGATGCGCGGCAGCATGAGGCGGGGGTCGGTCGGTTCGAGGTTCTATGCCCGGTTCCTGACGGCTGCCATCGGGACTGTCACCCAACGCAAAGAGCCGGCGAAGGCAGGGTGCGTGGCTCGCCTGCGCCGGCGCCGTCCCGGCGCGCGCGCCGCCGTGTCATGCTTCGCCCCATGCCTTCGAACCTCCGCACCACGACCGCCGCCGACACCGTCATCTACGCCGCGCGCCGCATCCTGACGATGAACCTGGCGCGCCCCGAAGCCACGCACGTGGCGGTGCGCGACGGGCGCATCCTCGGCGCCGGCACGCTCGACGAACTCGCCGGCTGGGGCCCGCACCGGCTCGACGACCGCTTCGCGCGCCAGGTGCTGATGCCCGGTCTCGTCGAAGGGCACAGCCACCTGATGGCCGGCACGCTGTGGCGCTTCGCGTACTGCGGCTTCTTCGACGTGCGCGATCCGCGCGGCCGCCTCGTGCCGGGGGCGAAGTCACTCGACGATGTCGTCGCGGTGCTGGCGCGCGCCGCCGCAGCAACGCCGGGCGACACGCCGGTGGTGGGCTGGGGCTTCGATCCGATCTACTTCCACGGCGGCGACGGTGGCGGCCGCCGCTGCACGCGCGCCGACCTCGACCGCGTCAGCGCCACGCGGCCTGTCGGGCTGCTGCACGCCAGCGGCCACATCCTCAACGTCAACACCGCCGCCCTGCGCGCCGCCGGCTTCCTGCGCGAAGGCATCGTGCACCCGGCGTTTCCGCTCGGCGCCGACGGCCTGCCCACCGGCGAGCTGAAAGGCCCCGAGGCGATGCTGCCGGCGGTCGACGTCGTCGGCCTGAAGCGCGAGTTCCTCTCCGGCGACGAAGCCGGCATGCGCGACTTCGCACGCCTGGCGGTGCGCGCCGGCGTCACCACGGCGACCGATCTCGCGGCGACGCTGAACGACCCCGAAGTCGAGACGCTGGCGCGCGTCACCGCCGAGCCGGACTACCCGCTGCGGCTGGTGCCGCTGTTGCGCTTGATCGGCATCCGCCCCGCCGACGCGGTGGCGCGTGCGCTGGCGCTGCGCGAACGCAGCACCGAGCAGTTGCGCCTGGGCCGCATCAAGGTGGTGGCCGACGGCTCGATCCAGGGCTTCTCGGCGCGCCTGGCCTGGCCGGGCTACTTCAACGGCGCGCCCGAGGGCCTGTGGTACACGGCGCCGGAGACGATCCGCGAGTGCTACGAACTGGCGCTGCGCGCCGGCGTGCAGGTGCACACGCACACCAACGGCGACCAAGCCACCGAGCTGGCGCTGGACTGCCTGCAGGCGGCGCTCGCCGCGGCGCCGCGCGCCGACCACCGCTTCACGCTGCAACACGCGCAGCTCGCGAACGCGGCGCAGTTCCGGCGCATGAAGGCGCTCGGCGCCGGCGTGAACCTGTTCGCCAATCACCTCTGGTACTGGGGCGACGAGCACCGGCGCATCACCGTCGGCCCCGAGCGCGCCGAACGCATGAACGCCTGCGCGACGGCGCTGCGCGAAGGCGTGCCGCTGGCCATCCACAGCGACGCGCCGATCACGCCGCTGGCGCCGCTGTTCACCGCGTGGTGCGCCGTCAACCGCCGCACCGCGAGCGGCCACCGGCTCGGCCCGGCCGAGTGCATCACGGTGCCGCAGGCGCTTTCCGCGATCACGCTCGGCGCGGCGTGTTCGCTCGGACTGGACGGCGAGATCGGCAGCATCGAGTGCGGCAAGCGCGCCGATTTCTGCGTGCTCGACGAAGACCCGCTCGAAGTGCCGCCCGAGCGCCTGGCCGAGGTGCCGGTGTGGGGCACCGTGCAAGGCGGCCGCGTGTTCGCTGCGGCGTGAGCGGCAAGTGCACCGAAGTGCGCGCATTGCCTAACGCAGAACCTGCACGGTGGCGCGAGTGACGGCGGGAGCATGACGCTCGCGCCGTCACTGCCCACCGTCGTCATCGGCGGCTACCTCGGCGCCGGCAAGACCACGCTCGTCAACCGGCTGCTGCGCGCCGAGGCGGCGGCCCCGGCGCACGAGCGTGAGCGCATCGCCGTCCTCGTCAACGACTTCGGCGACGTGTCGATCGACGCCGATCTCATCGAGGGCGCTGCGGGCGATGTGCTGAGCCTCGCCGGCGGCTGCATCTGCTGTGCCTTCGGCGCCGACCTCGCCGGGGCGCTGGCCAAGCTCGGCGCGCGCGAGCCGCCGCCCGAGCGCGTGCTCATCGAGACCAGTGGCGTCGGCCTGCCCGCCGCGGTCGCGGCGACGGCGAGCCTCGCGCGCGGCGTGCGGGTCGAGGGCATCGTCGTCGTCGCCGACGCCAGCGCCGTGCGCCGGCAGGCAGCCGACCGCTACGTCGGCACCACGGTGCTGCAGCAACTGCGCCAGGCCGACAAGCTCTACGTGGCCAAGGGCGACCTTGCCGATGCGCCGCCGCGAGCGGCGCTCGAGGCGTGGCTGCGCGAGCGCGGCGTCGCCGTGCTGGTGCTGTGGAGCGACGACAGCGCGAGCACCGAACTGCGCGCACGGCATTTCGGCGAGCGCCCGGCACTCGCGAGCGCGGCCGCCGCCGCCTTCACGCCGCGCCCACTGGCACCGCCACGCGACCACGCCGAACGTCGCTACGCCGCGCGCACGCAGCGCTTCGACGCGCCGGTCGACGCCGCGGCGCTGGCCGCGCAGCTGCTCGCCGAAGGCGTCGTGCGCGCGAAGGGTGTGCTGCTCGACGAAGGCGGGCACTGGGTCGAGCTGCACCTGGCCGGCGGCCGCATCGACCTGCGACCGGCGCGGCGCCCGCCCGAGCGCGGCACCGATGCGCGCGCCCCGGCGGCCGGGCGGCTGGTGACGATCGTGCTGCGCGCGTAGTCACCGTTGTCCATCGCCGCCACAGTGCTACCCTCGTTGCCCGAAGCGCCGGGCCGCAGCCGCAGCGGTTCTTCACTTGAGAAGCCTTCTGTGCCCTCGCTCGCAAAGGGAAACGCCGCCATGAACCGCCGCCGCTTTCATCGTCGTGTTCTCGTCGCGGCCGTTGCGGCCGCGTTCGCGCCGCCGTTCGTGCGCGCCCAGGCGCAAGCAACAGCCTGGCCGAACAAGACCGTGCGCATCGTGCACGGCTTCACCGCCGGCGGGCCGGTGGACGCGCTGGCGCGCCTGGTGGCGCAGCAGATGACCGAACGCTTCGGCCAGCAGGCCATCGTCGAAGGCAAGCCCGGCGCCGGCGGCACGCTGGGAGCGCAGTTCGTTGCGCGCAGCGATCCCGACGGCTACACGCTGTTCCTGATGGCCTCGGGCCACTCGGCGGCACCGGGCCTGTACAAGAGCCTGCCGTTCGACCCGGTGGGCGACTTCACGATGACGGCGATGGTGGCGAGGAGCCCGTTCGCCATCATCGCCGGCCCGGCAGCGACGTTCACCACCGTGCAGGAGATGGTGGCGAAAGCGAAGGCCGAGCCCGGCAAGGTGGACTACGGCTCGGGCGGCATCGGCAGCGGCATGCACCTGGCCGCCGTGCTGATGCAGTCGCGCGGCGGCTTCGAGTTGAACCACGTGCCGTACAAGGGCGGCTCGGCGCCGGCGCTGGCGGCGATTGCCGGCGAGGTGCCGATCATCTTCACCTCGATGGCCGGGATGTCGCAGCACCTGCAAGCGGGCAAGCTGCGCGCGCTGGCCGTCACGTCGAAGCAGCGTTTCGCGCTGGCACCGAACGTGCCGACGGTGGCCGAGACGGTGCTGCCCGACTTCGATGTCAGCGCCTGGTATGCGCTCGCCGGGCCGAAGGGGCTGCCGGCACCCGTGGTGGCGCGCCTGAACGAGATGATGCAGGCAATGCTGGCCCGGCCCGACATCGCCGACAGCCTGCGCGCGCAGGCGGCCATTCCGTGGCCCGCCTCGGCGGCCGAAGCACAAGCCTTCCTCGCCGCCGACGTGGCGCGCTGGACGAAGGTGATCGCCGAGGCGAAGATCGTCGTGGCCGGCTGAAGAGCGAAGCGCCATGCCCTACGCCGCCGCGCACGATGTGCTGCGCTTCTGGTTCGGCCCCGACCTCGCCGACGAAGAGCGCGCCGAGTGGTTCAAGAAGGACCCGGCATTCGACGCCGAGATCCGCCGCCGCTTCGGCGCGCGCGTCGAGGAAGCGCTCGCCGGCGGCGTCGCCACCTGGGACGTGACGCCGTGGGGCGCGCTGGCGCGCCTGCTGCTGCTGGACCAGTTCACGCGCAACATCTTCCGCGGCAGTGGCAGGAGCTTCGCCGGCGACGCGCTGGCGCTGGCCTGTGCGCAGCGCCTGGTGGCGCGCGGCGACGACCGGCGGCTGCCCGGCGTGATGCGCTGGTTCGTCTACCTGCCCTACGAGCACTCGGAAGACCTCGCCGTGCAGCGCGAGTCGCTGCGTCTCTTCGCGGCGCTGGCCGCCGAGGCACCGAAGTACGCCGGCGGCCTCGAATGGGCGAAGAAGCACGAAGCCATCGTCGCGCGCTTCGGCCGCTTCCCGCACCGCAACGCTTTGCTCGGGCGCGCCTCGACGGCCGAGGAGATCGAGTTCCTGAAGGAGCCGGGGTCGTCGTTCTGAGGGGCGTTGCGCCTCGCATCACCGGGCCTGCTCCCGCGGCGACGAGTTGCCTGGGCCACGGCATCGCCGCGTAACATGCGGCCCCCCTTGCAGACCCCGGGAGTGAACGTGGATCCGAGTCGACGCCGAAGCCTCGTCGCGTTGTTTGCAGCGTGCTGCCTGGCTGCATGCTCGGCAGTGGCGCCGAACGCCGGCAGTGGCGGGGCCGGTGGTGCGGCCGGCACGAGCGCGCCGTCAGCGGCCACGGCCACATCGAGTTCATCGAGCCGATCGAGTCCAACCACGACGGCCGCATCGACGGCCCCCGCCACCGCAGCAATCCAAGCAGCGGCCAAGGAGCAGGTGCCCGCCGTGCTCGAGAGCCTGAAAGCGCTGGTGGCCATCGAGTCGGGCAGCCGCGACCTCGAAGGGCTGGCGCAGATCGCCGACCTGGTGGCGAAGCGTCTCGCTGCCGCCGGCATGGCGGTGCAGACGATGCCGGCGCAGGCGCCGTCGTTCAACCCGCAGCTGCGCGGCGCCAAGGTCGGCTCGATGGTGATGGGCCGCAAGGCCGGCACCGGCCTGCGCAAGGTGCTGCTCATCGCGCACATGGACACCGTCTACCCGCGCGGCATGGGCGCCAAGCAGCCGTTCCGCGTGCAGGGCGACCGCGCCTACGGCCTCGGCATCAGCGACGACAAGGGCGGCGTGGCGCTGATCCTGCACACGGTGGAGTTGCTCGAGCGCATGCACTTCACCGACTACGCCGAGCTGGCGGTGCTCATCAACGGCGACGAGGAGATCGGCTCGGTCGGCTCGGCGCAGACGATCACGCGCCTCGGGCGCGAGTACGACGCCGTGTTCTCGTTCGAAGGCGGCGGCTTCGAGCGTGACATGGTGCGGCTTGCGACGAGCAGCATCGCCAGCGTCGAACTGCGCGTGAAGGGCAAGGCCTCGCACGCCGGCGGCGCGCCCGAGATGGGCCGCAACGCGCTGGTCGAAATGGCGCACCAGGTGCTGAAGACGCGCGGCTTCGGCGAGGACGACAAGGGCCTGAAGATCAACTGGACCGTGGCCACCGCCGGCCAGGTGCGCAATGTCATTCCTGCCGATGCGGTGGCTCATGCGGACGTGCGGGCGCTGAACGACGCCGACCTCGACCGCCTGGAGGCGCGCCTGCGAGAAGCGATCAAGGACAAGCTGATTCCCGACACCGAGGTGACGCTCAACTTCCAGCGCGGCCGCCCGGCGTTCCGCGCCAACGCCGTCTCGCGCGTGCTGGCGCAGCACGCGCTGGCCGTCTTCAAGGAGATGGGGCTGCCGCTGGAGATCCGCGACCGCGCCACCGGCGGCGGCACCGACGCCGCCTACGCCGGCATCGAGCCCAAGGGCGGCGTGCTCGAGAGCTTCGGCCTGCGCGGCTTCGGCGCCCACAGCAACGACGACGAGTACATCTTCGTCAGCTCGATCGCGCCGCGCCTGACGCTCGCCGCGCGCATGGTGATGGACGTGGGCAGCGGCAAGCTGGCCTGGTGAGCGCGGCCACGCCGGGGCGTCGCCGCATCGGCGTGGGGCTGATGCTGGCGGCAGCGGCCGTCGTGGCCGCCGCTGTGGCGGCGTGGCTCACCTGGCGCGCGCTCGCCGAGCCCGATGCCGCGCCGGCCGATCCGCTGGCCGGCGTGCCGGCGCACCAGCGCAGCGGGCCGCTCGCCAACCCGTGGGGCGCGGGGCCGGCGGTGCTCGGCAGCGAGCGCGCCGCCGAGCCGCCCGCCGCGGCCCCCGCGCCGGCACCGCGCCGCGAGCATCCGGCCTCGGCATTGAGCGCCCCCGGCGCGAGCGACGCCGTGCGCGCCGCGCTGGCGCAACTGCGTGCCCAGCCGCACGCGGCGCCCTATGTTCGCCGGGCCTTGGCCGATGGAGAAGGCGTGGCACTCGTGGTGGCCTGGATGGCCGAGCGCCAATGCCGCCAGGCCGCGCAGTGGCGGCAGATCAGCCACTGGCGGCAGCGTGCTGCGCCGGCCGTTGCAGGTGGCGGTGTCGGAGTCGCCGGCCAGGCCACGGCCGGCAGCGGGCCCGGAGAAGCGCAGTGCCGCGACATGCCCGAGACCGACGCGGTGGAGGAAGCACTCAAGAACGCCGGCTTCGCCGCAGCGGCCGAGCCGGGCCATCTCGAACTGACGCGGCGGCCCATCGAGCTGACGCTGGCGCTCGAAGTGGGCGACCCTTTGCTCGTGGCCGAAGTGCTGGAGGCGACCGCCCCCGACGTGGCGAAGCAGCAGCTCCTGGCGGCGCCGTGGAAGCTCGACGCGCGCGATCTGCAGGACCCGGATGTCGTGCGCGCGGCCGTGTGGCTGGCCTCGTGCGCGCCGCAGCGGGCCGGCGCTTCCGCTAGCGCAGGCGCGGGTACCGGCACCGGTACGCAACAGCATCCGGCCTGCCGCGATCACCCCGCGTTGTGGCAAGCCTGCATGCACCAGGGCCTGTGCGACGCGCGCGACCTGCGCGACCTCGTCGTGCGCTCGATGCCGGCCGAAGCGGCGGGCACCGTGGAGCGGCTGGCACGCTCGCTGCTGGGTCGGATGAATGCGCGATAACGCGGGAACTGCAGGGTCTGCGTGCTGCGGCGCTGCCTTGCAGCGGGCGCGCCGGCCATTCACGCTAGCGCGGTCTCCGCTTACTTCACCCCTTCATACGGATTCGCCATCAATCGCAAAAGAATCCGTTCGGGCTGAGCTTGTCGAAGCCCCTTGCAGCCCCGTCGAAGGGCGACGCTTCGACAAGCTCAGCGCGAACGGTTCTTCAGGATCGAACGCGACTCGGTATCAATCAGGCATCGGACAACAGCCGCGTCCGCTCGGGGAACGCCTTGGCGAGCTTCGCGTCCGCGGTGACGAGTTCTGCGTCCAGAAACTCGGCAAGCGAAACGTACTCGCAGTCATAGGCTGAGCACTTGCTCTCCTTGCTCAATCGCAGCACGTCCGCGGTCTCGACCTCGTACTCGTCATCGCCAACAAGGTCCGATGCCCGCTGGTACAGCGCAGTGGCTTCGGCCAGGTCGATCTGGTTCGTGCGCAAGTAGTTGGCCAGGATGTTGCGAACCTCGCTTCGCCACAGGCGCGGCGCCGCCCAGGCTGCGTCGGCTTCGAGCAGACGCTCGGCGCTGGCCGTGAACCTGCCGGGAATCAGCAAGTAGGCGATCACGTTGGCGTCGACGACGATCATGCCCGCCCCTCGCGCTTGAAGCGGTCAACCTCCCGATGGTCGAATGAAGCCTTCTTCAAACGCCCGCGGACGGCGCGGATGGCGGCCAAGTGCTCCTCGGCGCTGGCGCGCCGCGGAAGAACCTGGGCTTGAAGGCGGGCGATGATCTCGCTGTTGAGGCTGCGGTGGTTCGACGTTGCCGATTCCTTGAGGCGCTCGTAGACCTCGTCGGGAACGCCCTTCAGGGTCAGGTTCGTCGGCATGTATGAGCTCCCTCCGAGTAGAACCAACATGGTACCGTAACGGCACCGGAGCTTTCCTCGAGGTACCCCGATGTCGACCTATGTCGAAGGCGCCCTGGTCAAGGACGAAGCGCTTGTTCACGTCGGCCACATCAGCCTGTGGTCGCTGTGGCATCTCATTGCCGCGGGGATCGTCCTGTTGCCGCTCTTCGGCGTCGGGCTCATCTTCCTCGCCATCGCCTACGTGCGCTACAAATCGTTCGAGCTCGGCGTGACGACCAAGCGCGTCATCGTCAAGCGCGGCTTCATCAGCCGGCAGACGGTCGAGATGAACCTCAGCAAGGTCGAGAGCATCCAGGTCGAACAGAGCGCTTGGGGGCGCCTGTTCAACTACGGCACGCTCATCGTCGCCGGCACCGGAGCGTCGCACGCGCCGCTGCCGGGCATCGCCGAGCCGCTGGCTTTCCGCAAGGCGTTCATCGAAGCGCAGGATCGCGCGAAGAGCGGCGGCTGATAGCGCGGTCCCGACAACCACGCGGCATCGCGTCGATATGTCCGGAGCCATGCGCTCGGGCGTAGACTGTTTCGGTCGGAGTCTGCCCATGGACAAGCCCCTCGTCAGCCGCCACCCGGGAATCATGAGCGGAGCGCTTTGCTTCGCAGGCACCCGTGTCCCGGTCAAGAACCTCTTCGACTACCTCGAAGGCTCGTCGTCCCTGGAGCAGTTCCTGGACGACTTCCCCACGGTCTCGCGGGAGCAGGCGGTAGCGGTTCTCGAAGCCGCGCGGGGCGGGCTGGCAGCCGATGCGTCTGCTGCTTGACGAGTCGGTCCCTCAAGCCGCGAAGCTGCGTGCTCGTCCGAGGCGATGCCTGACCCGTCGCCGGCCGCACCGCAAGGCACCGTGCAGGGTGTGACGAGCGCATTCCACCTCGCCAGCTGGAACCGCGCCTGGGCCGGGGCCGGCGCCACGGGCAGCGGCGCCGAGGTGCATGCGGCGCTCGTGCGGCGTTATGCCGAGCCGCACCGCGCCTATCACACGCTGCAGCACCTCGACGAGTGCCTCGCGGCCTTCGAGCCGGTGCGGCACCTCGCCGAGCACGCGGCCGAGGTGGAGATGGCGCTGTGGTTCCAC
The DNA here is from genome assembly GCA_046348035.1 of Rubrivivax sp. Classification (GTDB taxonomy): domain Bacteria; phylum Pseudomonadota; class Gammaproteobacteria; order Burkholderiales; family Burkholderiaceae_C; genus Rubrivivax. Next base: position 31,304 of record JAXMEZ010000036.1, read on the forward strand.
GACGCCGTCTACGACCTGCAGCGGCACGACAACGAAGAAGCCAGTGCCGAATGGGCGCGTTCTGCTCTGCTGGCGGCCGGCGCGTCGCCGCAGGCCGGCGCCCGCGTGGCAGCGCTGGTGCTGGCGACGAAGCACCAGGCGCCGCCGCAAGGCGCCGACGAGACCGTGCTCGTCGACATCGACCTCGGCATCCTCGGCGCCAGCGAACCGCGCTTCGCCGAGTACGAGCGGCAGATCCGCGCCGAGTACGCCTTCGTGCCGGCAGCGCAGTTCTTCGAGCGGCGGCAACGCATCCTGCGCTCGTTCCTCGAGCGGCCGCAGATCTACGGCACGGCGCACTTCCACGCCCTTGCTCGAAGGCGCGCGCGGCGCAACCTCGCGCGAGCGGTGGGCATCCTGAAGGATCATCGGTTCCCGCGCCCGACGGAGGCCGAAGCGTGCGGTAACGACTTGCGCGCCGCGCGGCCGGTGCGGCGCTGTCTACGGCGCGGCCGTCGCAGCCGGCACCGCGCAGGAACACAAGCGCGAACGGCAATACGGCAGCATCGTTACCGCACAGCAACGCGCCCCACAACAGGAGCACACCCCGTGGCGATCCCCCCGCATGCCCAATGGCTGGAAGAGACCAGCCGCAACGTCTTCCGCCCGCGCAGCGCCGAGCTGAAGATGGTCGACGAGGCCATCGCTGCCTACGGCCGCAGCCCCACGCCGGCGGCGATGGGCAAGATCAAGCTCACCTTCGAGGCGTGGAAGCGCGCCAAGGGCCCGGCCTGGCGCGCCAGCGACCGCAACCGCAGCGGCGCCCTGGGACGCCTGGACACCGACTTGCTGAACGTGCCAGCGGTGCGCTTCACTCCCGCCGAGCTGAGCTCGCTGGCCTTCGTCGCCGCGAACCGCAAGCAGGTGCTGCGCAAGCTCTTCGAGGGCAAGCAGGTGACGCTGAAGGGCCCGAAGGATGCCAGGCAGGCGTTGCAGATGGCCGCCGACGAGGTCAGGAGCAAGGGCGAAGAAGCCACGAAGTGGCTGCAGTCGGTGCGCAAGGCGCCGCCGGCAGACGCGGCGCGCATCGTGCGCGACAAGCTCGAAGCGATGGCCTGTGCGATGTTCGAGGTCGACACGCTGTCGTCGATCGGCGACCTCGCCGGCTTCGTCCTCGGCCTGCTCGGCCAGTGCAGCGTCAGCGTGGCGCCGGTGGTGGGGCACGTGAAGGACGGCTACGACCTCATCGTCGGCTGGACCAAGGTGGCCGTGGCGCTGCACCAGCAGCACGACATCGCCGGCCGCCAGTACGCCATCGACGCCGGCGTGCCGGCCGCGGCCTTCGCGGCGCTGAAGCAATGCCTGGTCAGCGAGACGAAGGCGCAGGCGGCCGAGGCCGGCCTTGCCACGACGTCGTTCGCGCTCAAGACGGGCCTCGTCTTCGCCGACGGCGGCGCCATCAGCGGGCCGGTGGTCGGCGCGATGAAGGCGCTGGCGCAGCTGTCGCTGAAGCTGTACGGCCTGGCTTCGGAGTGGCGGGCCACGCGCAAGGCCAACGAGGCGCTGCGCGGCGAGGCGCTGGACATCACGCTGTTCAAGACCTACCCGCTTCTGGGCTGCTACGTGCTGACCTGCGCCACGCTGTCGGACATGATCCCCGTCGCCTGCTTCGGCCAGCCGGGCTGGATGGACTACATCGAGACGCTGAAGAAGCGCGGCTACGACGGCATCTACGAAGCGGCGGCGGCGCTCATCGACAGCTCGCCGTGGGAGATCCGCGGCATGCCCAAGCGGCCGGTGAAAGGCGCCATGCCCGGGCTCGGCGGCACGGCGGTGCCGGGGCTGGCGGGCGACCTGATGGGCGACGTGTTCAAGTTCTAGGCCGGCGCCAGCTCGTTGCGCAAGAGCATCGCCGCGCGCACGCCGCGCGCTACGGCTTGGCTGGCGCCGCCTGCTGCGCCCGCATGCCGGCATGCTCCTGCGCCCGCAGCCGCGCGTGCTGGTAGGCGCCCTGCGGCACGTGCAGCAAGTCGGCGATGCGCCACAGCACGTGCCGCTCGTGCGCGCTGAGGTGGCCGTCGGCATAGGCCACGCGCCACATCTGCTCGACCATGGCGATCTTCTGCGCCATGTCGAAGTGCGCGTCGATGCGCGAGGTGAACGCGAAGAGGTCGGTGGCGTCGCGCGCGGTCGCCTCGGCCAGGTCCGCCAGGCGCGCCGCCTCGTCCTCGGCGAGCGCGAAGTGCGCGCGCAGGCCGGCCAGCACTGCCTCGCGCTCGCCGGCGTGGAACGTGGGGTCGGCGCGCATCACCTCGACCAGCATCACCGCCGTGGCCAGCTGCAGTGCATGCTCGTCGCCTGCCGGCGCGGCGCCGCTGCTGCCCGGCTGCGGCGGCAGCAGGCGGTCGAAGAGGTCCTTCAGCGTCTTCAGCACGCGGCGATCATGCCTCACCAGGCCGCAGCTGCGAGGCGTGGGGTGAACGCCGCAACGCCGCCCCGTCACCGCTCCGCAATGTAGTGCTGCATCGTCACCGTCTCCTCCGCCGGCACGAAGGCGCGCACGCGCGCTTCGAGTTCCTGGTCGGCCAGCGTCGCGCGCGAGCGCTGGTGCAGGTAGTCGGCCCACGAGGCGACGATGAAGCGTTCGAGGTAGCGCGTCGGGTCGGCGAGGTCGCGGTAAATGCGCCAGAAGGTGGCGCCGTCGCGCCGGCGCGGCGCACGCAGTTGGCTCAGCGCGTCGAGGAACGCCTCCTGGTCGCCGGCGCGGATGCGGTAGGCGATCTCCACCGCCACCGGCCCCGCTTCGGGTGCGGGCTCCTCGGCCACGAAGAGGTCGTGCCAGGCCGACGCCGGCGTCACGTCTTCGTCGGCGCCCATGCGCAGCGGCAGCGGCCGCACCAGCGCCAGGCCGGCGGCCATCGCCAGCGCCGAGGCACCGAGCGTCGCCTGCAAGCCGACGAGCCCCGACACCGCGCCCCACACCGCCGAGCCGAGCGCGAACGCGCCCAGCGCCGAGAGTGCGTGCAGCGCCGCGGCGCGCGAACGCACCCAGGGCGGCGCGCTCGACTGCGTGGCGGTGTTGAAGGTGGACATCACCGCCATCCACGCCGCGCCGGCCGCGAGCAGCGCGACGTAGATCGCCCAGATCCACGGCGACCACGCCGCCACCGCGGTGGCGAGCGCGAAGACGACGCAGCCGCCTTGCACCACGCGCTCGTGCGAGACGCGCGCGCGCACGCGGCCGATGACGAGCCCGGCGCCCACCGCGCCGACGCCCAGGCAGCCCATCAGCAGGCCGAAGCCGGAAGCGCCGAGGCCGATGCGCTTCTGCCCGATCACCGGCAGCAGCGCCCACAGCGCCGAGCCGGCGGCGCTGTAGGCCGCGGTGCGCACGAGCTGCGCGAGGATCGGCCCCGAGTGCCACGCGAAGCGCAGCGCCGCCAGCATGCCGCCCCACAGCCGCTCGGCCGGCAGGCGCGAAGGCGGGTGCGGCTTCGGCGGATGGCGGCGCACCGAGTGCAGCATGACGAGCGTGCCCGCCAGCGCGAAGAGGAAGACGACGGCACCGCCCACTTGCGCGAAGACGAAGCCGGCCAGCGTGGGCCCGAGCGCGCGCGCGGCGTTGTAGGCGATCGAGACGACGGTGATGGCGGCGCCCAGCTCTTCGCGCGGCACGCTGTCGGCGACGCTGGAGTTCCACGCCGGCGTGATCAAGGCCGTCGAGCAGCCGCAGACGAAAGTGAGGAAGAGCAGCCCCGCCGGGCCGATGGCGTCCAGCGCCAGCAGGACGGCGAGCAAAGCCACCGACACCGCCTGCGTGACGAGCGCGGCGACGATGAGCCGGCGGCGGTCGGTGGTGTCGGCCAGCACGCCGGCCGGCAGCGAGAGCAGGAACATCGGCAGGAACACCGCCGTCTGCACGAGCGCGGCGAGGAAGCTGGAGTTCGTGTCCTCCACCATCTCCCACGTCGCCGCCATCGCCTGCATGGCGTTGCCGACGAAGTACACCGCGCCGCCGGTCCACAAACCGCGGAACGTGGGGTGGCGCAGCGTGTGCGAGAGGGAGCCGGCGGCCATGCGGCGAAGGGACGCTGGCAAGCCTACGAGGCCACGCCGGCGAGGGCGGCGGCGTCTTCACGCTGCGCGGCGCCGCTTGCGCCCGCGCCGAACAGCAGCGCCTCCACGACGAGCGGGTCGTTGAACGTGCGCACGGTGTCGAACGCCGCCTGCGCTTCGGGGAAGCGCCGGCGCAGCAGGTTGAGCCACTGCTTCAGCCGCCCGGCGCGGTGGCGCGGCGACACGTGGCCGGCGATGCGCTGCCAGTAGTGGCGCAGGTGCGGCTGCAGCGCGGCCCAGTCGGGCGCTGCCTCGCCGCGGACCGCCAGCGCCAGCCCGGGGTCGGCGACGATGCCGCGGCCGAGCATCAGCGCATCGCAGCCGCTCACGGCGAGGCAGCGGCGCGCGTCGGCCACCGTCCACACTTCGCCGTTAGCCACCACCGGCAGGCGCACGGAAGCGCGGATCACGGCGATGCGGTCCCAGTAGGCCGGCGGCCGGTAGCCGTGGACCTTCGTGCGCGCATGCACGGTGAGTTCGCTCGCGCCGGCCGCTTCGATGGCGAGCGCGCAATCCAGCATGCGCACTTCGTCGCGGTGGCCGAGGCGCATCTTCGCGCTCACCGGCATCGCTGCCGGCACGGCAAGGCGCACGGCCGCGACGATGGCGTGCACGAGGTCGGGCTCGTCGAGCAGTACGGCGCCGCCGCGGTGCCGGTTCACCGTCGGCGCCGGGCAGCCGACGTTGAGGTCGATGCCGTGCGGCCCGAGCGAAGCCAGCAGCGCCGCGTTCTCGGCCATGCACGCCGGGTCGCTGCCCAGCAACTGCGCGCGCACCGGCGTGCCGGCCGGCGTGCGGCCGCCTTGCGCAAGCTCGGGCACGAGGCGCGTGAAGACGCGCTCGGGCAGCAGCTGATCCGTGATGCGGATGAATTCCGAGACGGCGAGGTCGACGCCGCCCACGCGTGTGAGCACGTCGCGCAGGCTCGCGTCGAGCAAGCCTTCCATCGGTGCCAGCAGCAAGCGCATGGCGGGCGAGTCTAGCGACGCGGGCGCACCGCCGCATCGAGGAGCGCTGCGACGGCCGCCCCCCGGGGATTACGATGACCCGACCGCTGTCGTCATCGCAGCCGTTCTTCGTTCCTTTCTCCCGCACGCCCTTTCTTTCGAACCGCCCACGCTCACCCCGCCATGACTCAACCTGCCCAAGCGCCTTCGCCACCTGCGGCATCCGTGCCGCCGCTGCCCGCCACGAACGCCTTCGAAGGCGGCTGCGCTTTCGCCGACGGCAACTTCTGTGCGCTCGCCGACGCCAAGCTGTCGCTCTTCGACTGGGGCTTCACGCGCTCGGACGCCACCTACGACGTGGCCAGCGTCTGGAAAGGCGCCTTCTTCCGCCTCGACACGCACATCGACCGCTTCTTCGCGAGCCTGGCTTCGATGCGCCTGGCGATTCCCTATAGCCGCGAGGAGTTGCGCCGCATCCTGCACGGCTGCGTGCGCGGAGGCGGCCTGAAGGACGCCTATGTCGCGATGGTCTGCACGCGCGGCGTGCCGCCCAGGGGCGCGCGCGACCCGCGCCTGGCCGTGAACCGCTTCTACGCCTACGCGCTGCCGTTCGTGTGGATCGCGCCGCCGGAGAAGCAGGCGCAGGGCATCGACCTGCACGTCAGCGAGCGCGTGCGCATCGCACCGGAATCGGTGGACCCGCGCGTCAAGAACTACCACTGGATCGACCTCGTGCAGAGCCTCTTCGACGCCTACGACCGCGGCCGCGACACGAGCTGCGTCGTCGACGCGCAGGGCCACATCGCCGAGGGCCCGGGGTTCAACGTCTTCATGGTCAAGGGCGGCACCGTCTTCACCGCCGAGCGCGGCGTGCTCGAAGGCGTCTCGCGCCGAACGGCGATCGAGCTGTGCCGGCGCCTCGCCATCCCGCTGCGCGTGCAGCCGCTGCCGGCCACCGACTTCCGCCAAGCCGACGAGGTGTTCCTCACCTCCACCGGCGGCGGCATCCTGCCGGTGGCCAGGCTCGACGGCGTGCCGCTGCCGCAGTTCCCGGGGCCGGTGTCGAAGCGGCTGCAGGA
>JAXMEZ010000037.1:0-35746 GCA_046348035.1 Rubrivivax sp.
CATGGCCGGCCTGGTGAGCGAGACGAGCGAGCGGCGTGCCTCAGCGCCCCCGCCGCGCGAAGAGAACGCGCCGCAGCGGCTGCAGCGCTTCCTCGAAGGCGGCCCGGCGGGCGTCTTCGCCTGGCACCGCGACGGCACCGTCAGCGAGGCCAACGACCGCTTCCTCGCCCTCGTCGGCCACGACCGCGAAGACCTCGCGGCCGGCCGCATCGACTGGCATCGCATCGCGCCCGCAGGGTGGGCCGCCGCGCCGCTCACCGCCCACGACGTCGAACACCATGCAGACACGACGAGCGTCACCGCGGCCACGGGCGCGGCGCTGGCGCTCGAAGCCACGCGCAAGGACGGCAGCCGCGTGCCGGTGCTGTTCGCCAGCGCCGCCGCTGCCGTGGCGGGCGACGCCGATGCACCGCGCGTCGGCCTCGTCATCGGGCACGGCGAGCCCCTGCTGCACGCCGGCGGCGCCAATGCGCACGAAGCACAGCAGCGCGAAGAACACCTCCTCGCCGCCCTCGCGCACGAGGTGCGCAACCGCCTGGCGCCGATCGTCAACGGCCTCGCGTTGCTGAAGGCGGCGCCGGCGCAGCGCCCGGCGGCGCAGGAAGCGCTGGCGATGATGCAACGGCAGGCGAGGAGCCTCGTGCGCCTCGTGGGCGACCTGCTCGACGTCACGCATCCGGGCGGCAGCGCGGCCGGGCTCGAACGCCAGCCGATGAACGCCGCCGATGCGCTGCGCAGCGCGCTCGACGCGAGCCGCCCGCTGCTCGAGGCCGCGGGGCATGAAGCCGTGCTGCACCTGCCGCGTTCGCCGCTGTGGGTGCTGGGCGACAGCGCGAAGCTGGCGCAGGCGCTGCGCAACCTCATCGACAACGCGGCGCGCTACACGCCGAGCGGCGGCCGCATCACCGCCGAAGCGTTTGCCGACGCCGGTGCCGTGTTCGTCAGCATTGCCGACACCGGGCGCGGCATCGCGGCCGAGAAGCTGGCCACGGTGTTCGTGCCGTTCTCGCATCTTCACGATGCGCACGATGCACGCGATCCGCACGAGACGCCGGGCCACGGCGGCCTGGGCATCGGCCTGGCACTTGCGCGCGACCTCGTGCGCCGGCACGGCGGCGACATCCGCGCCTTCAGCCACGGGCCGGGGCGCGGCAGCCGCTTCGTCGTGCGGCTGCCGGCTGCGCCGCCACCGCTGGAGCGTGCGGAACGTGCTGCCGCGCGTTCGCGCAACGGCGCAGAAGAGCGCACGGCGGCGCGCGCCGCGCCGCCACCGATGCACCTGCTCGTCGTCGACGACAACGCCGATGCCGCCGACCCGCTGCGCCTGCTGCCGGCAAGCCTCGGGCACCGCGTGCGCGTCGCGCGCGACGGCGCCGGCGCGCTCGCGGCCATCGCCGCCGAGCCGCCGCAACTCGTGCTGCTGGACATCGGCATGTCCGGCATGGACGGCTGAAGTGGCGCGGCCGCGTCCGTGCCGAGCGCGGCTTCGACGGCCTGCGCCTGTCGCCCTCACCGGCCACGGGCTGCCGGCCGACAGGCGCGAAGCGCTCGACTCGGGCTTCGACGCGCACCTCGTGAAGCCGGTCGAGCCGGCGGTGCTCGAGGAGTTGCTGGCGCGGTTCGCGGCGCGGTAGCTGCACCGCGCAACGCGGGCGGGTGCACCGCGCGGCACGACAGCGCCGCGCGGCCTTCGGTGCCTTCAGTGCCCGTCGAGCCGCTGCGCCGTCAGGGCGGCCTTGCGCTCGGCCAGTTCGGCACCCACCGCCTTCGCGTCGAGGCCCGCCTTTTTCACCTTCGGGAAGAGTTCCTCTTCTTCTTCCTTGACGTGATGGTCGATGTACTCCGACAGCACCTTCATCTTCGCGTCGTACAGCTCGCTGTCGCGGCTCGAGCCCTCGATCTGAGCGATCAGATCCTTGGCCGCGTGCTCCACGGCGGCCTCGTCGACGAGGTCGCACGTCGTCGTCCTCCAGCACCTCGCGCGCCGCCGGATAGAAGATTTCCTCCTCGATGGTGGTGTGCGCGGTGAGCATGGCGCAGATCTCCCGCGCCAGCTCCTCGCGCGACTCGTCCTCGGCCTTGGCCAACTTGTCGTACTGCTTGAACAGCGCCTTGACCTCCTTGTGGTCGTCCTTGAGCAGCTTGACGGCGTCGGTGCCGGTACTGCGCGTGCTGCGGGCGGCAGTGCCGGTGCTGCGGGTGGTGCTGCGGGCGGTGCTGGCGGTGGTGCTGCTGTGCCGGGCGGCGTGAGGCATGAAGGCGACTCCTTGGGTTGGTGAAGCTGGATGACAGCGGAACGGGCGCAAGCGGCAAGCGGCGTTCCGCGCCGGCGCTGCGGAAGCAGAGCAGTTCCGAGCACCGCGAACCGCGGTACGGGCCTTGCCGCCGGCGCGCCATGGCAAGCGCGGCATCGGCGGCGGACGAAGGCAGCAACGGCGAGGCATCACCGGCGGCACGACCTGCGCGAAGCCGCCGCATCGCCGAGCCGCGCCTTGCACCCAGCCCGGTGGTGCTGCTGCTGGTGGACTTCATCAACCCGCTTCGCTTCGACGGCGCCGAGTACTTGGCGCCGCGCGCCGCCGCGGCGCTCGCCTGCGCGCGCCTGCGCCGGCGCGGCGCGGCCGCGGCCTGCAGACGGTCTACGCCAACGACAACTACGGCGTCCGGCGTGCCGACTTCGCCGATCTCTGGTGGCGCCGTTGCAGCCGCACGCAGTGGCGCGCCGGGCGTGCTCGCCCGCACGCTGCGCCCGCTGGCCGGTGACTGCACGCTGCTCAAGCCGCGCCACTCGGCGTTCCACGGCACCGCGCTCGACCTGCTGCTGCGGCAACTCGCGCGCAAGCGGCTGATCGTCACGGGGCTCGCCACCTGCGTGCTCTTCACCGCGATGGATGCGTACCTTCGCGGCTACGAGCTGTGGGTGCCCGAGGACTGCACTGCCGCCGAGACGACCGAGGACCATCGCGCCGCGCTGGCGCAGATGAACCGCGTGCTGAAGGCACACGCGCGCCGCGGTGTGAACCGCGACGCTGGGCGTTGGGGTTGCAGCGGCAGCGGTTCAGCGCTTCGACAACCTCAAGGCCGGCTCGCGGCCATGCCCGGGCGGCGCCCATCCCCGGCCTGCTCGCCGCCCTGCCCGGGCGGCTCGCGGCCATGCCGGGCCGGCTCGCGGCCATCCCGGCCGGCTGGCGCCCATGCCGGCCGCTCGCCGCCATCGCACCGGGGATGCCCATCGTGCTGGCGCCGCGCGGGCTCGATGGAAGTGGTGCCGCCCGTCGTGCCGCTGATCGGCCCCATCGGCGGCAGGTTGGCACCGCCGGGCACGGCCGGCGTGCTGGCCGGCAAGCCCGGCCGGGTTGGCGGGGGCCCTGGGGCCGCTGGCGCGCGGCAGCGGCCGCGCCGGTGGCGTGCTGCTGGGGGCGGCTCGGTGGCGTGGCGGGCCGCTGGCGGCGGAGGCCGCCGGCGCGGCGGGGACGGCCGGGACAGCCGGGACAGCAGGGCCGCCTGGCGCGGGCCTGTCCGCGCTTGCCCAACGCTCAGCGCCATTTACGACAACGCAACGGCCGCGACGGCGAGCAACGGAATGCGGGAATGACGGGACATGGATGCTCCTCGGTGGGCAAGGCAAGCGCTCGCCCGGGCAGCGATGCCGGCAACGGGCATGCCTTCGCAGGCTTGCCGCGGCACGGACCGCCGGTCACGACAAGGCCGACCCCGCTGCGCCATGTAGCCGGTGCAATCGCGCCAGCAGCGCCGCCGGCGTCACCGCGGCCAGTGCCACTTCCACCTTGTTGGAAAGGCCCGCGACCACGTCGCCTTCGCAGGCCATCATCGCCTTGAAGCCGGTGCGTGCCACGCCGCCGGGTCGGCCTTGCGCCCGGTACCGAGACGCGTGTCGAGCATGCCGGCGCGGGCGAAGAACTCGGTGTCGGTGGCGCCGGGCATCAGGCACGTCACGCTGACGCCGCTGCCTGCAAGCTCGTTGCGCAAGGCCCACGAGAACGAGTCGATGAACGCCTTCGAAGCGTTGTAGACCGCCTGGTAGCCGCCGGGGCGTAGCCGGCCACCGAGCCGGTGATGAGGATGCGGCCGCTGCCCGCGGCGACCATGCGCCGCGCGATGGCGTGGATCAGGTAAAGGGTGCCGCTGATGCTGCGGAAATCGACGACGCCGCGGATGTCGTCGAAGTCCTGCTCGAGGAACGAATCGGCGCAGCAGCGCGCGAGTTCGAGGCCGATGCCCGAAGACGCGCCGGTGACGATGGCAAGCGGCCGCTGCCCGCCGGTGCCGGGCGCTTCGCCGAACGGATCGTCCAGCGTCGGACGGGCGCATCTGCATGACATTCCTTTCGAGGCCTTCGTGCCTTCGTACTGCCTTCGGTGGCCGCCGCCGTGGCAAGCGCCGTTCCGCCCGCCGTGCGAACGCTTGCGAAACGAGAGGGTGAAGTCCCCGTCAGCGCACGAAACAGGAACAACGCTTGCCTTTGCAGCGGCATGCCCAAGACGACACAGCCGGCGCAGCGCGCGAACGTCGAGCCCGCGAGGCCTTCGGCGCCCACGGCACCGGCGGCCGGCCACATCGACATGGCCGACGAGCGCACCGTGCAGCAGTGGTGCGACCACTTCGGCATCACGCGCCAGCAGCTCGAAGAAGCGGTCAAGGCGGTGGGCACCGGCTTCGAAGCGCTGAAGCGGCACTTGCTGACTCAAGGCGCAAGCGCCGGCCCGAGCTGAGCGGCGGTACCCATGGCGCAGACACCTCAGGTCCCGAAGATCCGCAAGGGCCAGGCCCCGGCGCCGCTGCCGCCGGCCGACTTCGGCCAGCGCTTCGCGCAGCGCTTCACCGACCCGGCGTTCGATGCGCACCGCGACTGGCTCCAGCGCTTGCAGGAACTGGCCTACGACGCCTACGACGAAGGCCGCAAGGCGCCGCTGACCCACGCTGCCGGCCCCGGCTACGCCGACCCGGACTACCAGCTCTCCGACGAATGGCGCGCCACGAGCCAGCGCGTCGCCGCGGCAGCGCAGCAGCATGCCCGGCGCGACCTGCCCGACCGCGTGCTGCTCATCTGCGCCAGCCCGCGCAACGACGGCTCTTGCCCCGGCGAAGTTTCGAAGACCTGGCGCCTGGCCAACGTCGTGCAGGACGTGCTGCAAGGCGAACGGGTGCAGGTGGACCTGCTCGACCTGAGCCGCATCACCAGCGACCCGATGCGCCACATCCACCCGTGCAAGGGCTGCGTCTCCACCGCCATGCCGTTATGCCATTGGCCATGCTCGTGCTACCCGAACCACGCGCTCGGGCAGACCGGCGACTGGATGAACGAGATCTACCCGCTGTGGACGGCGGCGCACGGCGTGGCCATCGTCACGCCGGTGCACTGGTACGCGCCGCCGTCGGTGCTGAAGCTGATGATGGACCGCCTCGTCTGCGCCGACGGCGGCAACCCCGACCCCACCACCACGCACGGCAAGAACACCGAGGAAGCGAAGGCGCTCGAACTCGCCGGCTGGGACTACCCCAAGCACCTGGCCGACCGCGCCTACGCGCTCGTGGTGCACGGCGACGTCGAAGGCGTGGAGAGCGTGCGCCGTACGCTCGCCGAGTGGCTCGACTGGATGGGCCTCATCGACGGCGGCGAGCTGGCGCGTTTGCAGCGCTACGTCGGCTACTGGCAGCCCTATGCCGTGAGCCACGACCTGCTCGACGCCGACAAGGCGGTGCAGGAAGAGACGCGCAACGCCGCTCGCGCGCTGGTGCACGCGGTGCGCGCGCTGCGCGCCGGCCGGCTGCAACGGCCCGACGCCGAATTCAAGCGGCCGCGGCCGAAGTGAGCCGCGGCGACTCCACAGGACCAACCCCCATGCTGATGCTGCTGCTGCTCGACGCCAAGGGCTGGCTGCCGCCGTGGCGCGGCCCGCACGCGTCGCCTTGGCGAGGCGAGGCCGCCTCACCGTGGCCCGGCACGCACACGTCGCCGCAGCAGCCGCAACAGCAGCAACAGCAGCAAGCGCAACAGCAGCAGCACGAAGCGCACTCGCCGCCGCGCCCGAAGCCGCACGAACCGCCCACACCGGAACCGGCGCCGCACGAGCAGCCAATCGAGCCCGACCGCCGCGACGGCGAGCGCGAGGCCGCCGGCGAAGGCGCAGGCGACGCACTGCGCCCGCCGGCCTGATTCGCGAGCGTCGCGCCAGCGCTGCTGACGCTGCTCGCGAGCGCTGGCCGCTTGCAGCAAGAACATCGGCAAGCCTCCCGTTGCTGCGGCCACGGCAAACGCCGAGGCAGTGCGTGCACTCCCCGCAACGTCGAACGCGGCGCAAGGAACCGCAGGCACGACGCTTGCGACGGGGCGCTTTCCCGCGGTACCCCGTCGTCTTCGCGCTCGCGCCCTTGCCCATGAACGCCCCTGTCCTACGCATCGAACCGCGCCAGCAGCAGACGCTGTCGCCGTGGTTGCAGCGCGCGGTGCGCCTGCTGCAGCTTTCCTCGCTCGACTTCGCGCAGGAACTGCGCGAATTGATGGTGCGCAACCCGTTCCTCGACGGTGTCGACGAGGAGCCCGAAGCCGAGGCCGCCGAAGAAGCCGTCGAAGACGAGGCCGCCGATGACGGCGCCGCTTCCGCACAGACCGCCGACGAGGAGTACGACCCCTGGTCCAGCGAAGGCGGCGCTGCGCGCCTTGCCGATTCCGGCGAGGAGCCTTCGCCGCTCGAACTCGTTCCCGCCGTGCCGACGCTGGCCGAGCACCTGCACGGCCAGTTGAATCTGCTCAGGCTGCCGTGGCGCGAGCTGGTGCTTTGCACGCGCGATCGTCGAATCGCTCGATGACGACGGCTACCTGCGCACCGAACTCGCCGAGCTGGCGCGCCTGCCGCTCGTGACGGCACCCGCCGCCCGAAGCCGACGAACTTCACCTGGCGCTCACGCGCGTGCAGTCGCTCGACCCGCCGGCGCCTGCTGCGTCGCTCGCCGAATGCCTGCGCCTGCAACTGCCGAAGATCGAGGATGCGGCCGAGCGCGAAGCGGCGCGCGGCTGCTCGAACTCGACCTCACGCTCGGCGCGGCGCGACTGCCGGCCGCTGGCCGCTCGCCTGGGCGCATGTCGCGGAAGCGGTGCTCCGCCGCGCACCAGCGCATCCGCCGCTTCGACCCGCGCCTCGGGCAGCCGCTTCGGCGGCGCGCAGACGCAGTACATCGTGCCCGACGTCATCGTGCGCAAGTCGGGCCGGCGCTGGGTGGCACGCCTCAATCCGCGCATCATGCCGCGGCTGCGCCTGAACGAAAGCTACGCGCAGGTTTTCCAGCGCCACCGCAACGGCCACCACGACGAGCTCGCCTCGCAGCTGGCGGAAGCGCGCTGGACGCTCGCGAACCTGCAGCAGCGCTTCGACACCATCCTCGCCGTCGCGCGCGCCATCACCGAGCGCCAGCACCAGTTCCTCGACTACGGGCCGATGGCGATGAAGCCGCTGATGCTGCGCGAGATCGCCGAAGTGGTGGGCGTGCACGAGTCCACTGTCCGCCGCGCCGCGCACAACAAGTACATGGCCACGCCCGTCGGCGTGTTCGAGCTGAAGTACTTCTTCTCGCGCGGCGTGCCCACCGGCTCCGGCGGCAGCGCCTCGCCCACCGCGATCAAGGGCCTCGTGCGCGAAATGATCGAAGCCGAGGATCCGGCGGCACCGCTTTCCGACGCCGAGATCTCGCGCCAGCTCGCACGCCAGGGCCTGCCGCTCGTGCGGCGCACCGTCACCAAGTACCGCCAGGCGATGCGCATCGAGGTGGCCGAGCGGCGGCGGCAGATGCTCTGGAGGCGCGCGCCGCTCTCTTGAATTCGAGGGGACGGCTGCTGCGGGCAAGGCCGCGGCGCGGCGCCCGGCGAGCAAGGGCGTTCGCGGGTCTGCGCCGGCAAGGCCGCGGGCGCGAGCCTGGCGGGGCTTATTTGCGGCGGTCGGGCCCTGGGGGGCCCGACTTCCTTTGCGCTGCTCGGCGCCGCAAGTGCGCCCTGCCGCTCGCGCCCGCGGCCTTGCTGCACCGGCGGTGGCCTGCGTTAGCTCCTCTCCCGCGTATGGGAGAGGGCAGGGGTGAGGGTCATCGAACGCCACGGCCGGTGCAGCAAATGGGCTGCGCGCAGGGTGCGGCGCACTTGCGGCGGCGAGCAGCGCAGCGCTTGGCCGCGCGCGTACTCGCGCATCCACAACTGACTCGCGGCCACTGTCTGAGCGGAGCGAACGAAGTGACAGCGAGTTGGCCGCGGGCCAAGAGCGTGAGCAGCGCAGCGCGGAGCCGACTTCGGCCCGACCGCCGCAATAAGCGCCGCGCCCTGCGCGCGCAGCCCTTTGCCGCCACGACAGTCGAACGCACCGCCGCGCCCTGCCCGCGCAGGCCTTCGCCGCCGCCACCTTCGGGTCGCGCCTGCCAGCACAGCCCACAGCCAGCCGCGCCACCACCAGCGGTACGGCGATTGCAGAAGCGCTTCAACGCCACCGAACCGCCGAGTGCCGAGTCCGCCATGCCCTCGCCGCGCTGCGCATCGCCCTCATCAGCGAACACGCCCGCCGCTGGCGACGCTCGGCGGCACCGATGCCGGGGCAGAACGTCTACGTGATGGAAGCGGCCTGTGCGCTGGCGGCGCGCGGGCACCGCGTCGATGTGCTCACGCGCCGCGACGACCCGCGCCTGGCCGCGGCGGTCGAGCTGCTGCCCGGCGTGCGCGTGCTGCACATCGACGCCGGCCCCGCCGTGCCGGTGCCGAAGGAAGCGCTGCTGCCGCACATGGAGGCGTTCGGCAACGCGGCCGAAGCGCTGTGCCGCCACGGACCGCCCTACGACGTCGTGCACGCGAACTTCTTCATGTCGGCACTCGTCGGCCTGGAGGCTGAAGGCGGCGCGGCTGCGGCTGCCGCTGGTGGTGACCTTCCACGCGCTCGGCCTCGTGCGGCGCGAACACCAGGTGGCCGACGGCTTTCCGCCCGAGCGCGAGGCCATCGAGAGCGGCGCACCGTGCACGAGGCCGACCGACCGCATCGTCGCCGAGTGCCCGGCAGGACGAGGCCGACCCTCGTGCGCTTGTACGGCGCCGACCCCACGCACCTTCGCTGGTGCCGTGCGGCGTGGACACGCGCGAGTTCGCGCCGGGCTCGCGGGCGCAGGGCGCGGCGCGCGCCGAACTCGCGAGCGGCGAGTTCATCGTGTTGCAGCTCGGCCGCATGGTGCCGCGCAGCGGGCGTGGACAACGTCATCCGCGCTGGCGCTGATGAGCTCGGCGAAGCGCGCGGTTCGCCTCGTCGTCGTCGGCGGCAACAGCGCAGCACCGGACGAGGCCGCCACGCCCGGAGCTGGGCCGCCTGCGCGCGGTGGCGCTGGAGTGCGGCGTCGAAGCGCGCGTCACCTTCACCGGCCAGCGCGAGCACCGCGCGCTTAGCAACTGGTACCGCGCCGCCGACGTGTTCGTCAGCACGCCGTGGTACGAGCCCTTCGGCATCACGCCGCTGGAAGCGATGGCCTGCGGCCGGCCCGTGATCGGCTCCGACGTGGGCGGCATCCGCCAGCTCGGTGCTGCACTCGGCGAAAGCGGCTTTCTTCGTGCCGCCGCCTCGACCCTCTAGCGCCGCGCGGCGGCTGGATCAAGCCGCGGGCGAGCCCTGCGCCCGCGGCCGCGCTCGGCCGCGGCGGCGTGAGTGCGCGCGCAGCCGCTTCACGTGGCAGCAGGTCGCGAGCCAGCTCGCCGGCGTCTATGCCGAAGTGGCGCGGTGCCGCGCCGGCCGCCGCGCACGCCGCGGCAGCCCTTCACCCTTCCCGCAACACCTCCGACAGCGCCGCGCGCGGCCCTGCTGCCCGCCTGAGGCGGCAGCAGCAGCATCAGCGCCCACGTTGCCCTCTTCGCGATGCCCGGCGCCGTGTTCCTCGACAAGGACGGCACGTCGTCGTCAACGTGCCATACAACGTCGACCCGGCGCTCGTGCGCTTCACCGCCAACGCGTTCGGCCTGCGCGCGCTCGATGAAGCGGGCTGGCCGCTGGTGATGGTCACCAACCAGAGCGGGCTCGCATCGGGCCGCTTCGGTCTGGCGCAATACGAGCACCTTGCAGCGCACCATCGCGCAGCGCCTGCGCGAGGAAGCCGGCATCGTGCTGGCCGGCTGGTACACCTGCCCGCATGCGGCGACGCGGCCGCCGGCATGCCGTTGCCGCAAGCCGGCCCTTGGCTTGCTGCACGAGGCCGCCGCACTGCACGGCATCGACCTCGCCCGATCGTGGATGGCGACACGCTCGACGATGTCGAAGCCGGCCGCCGCGCCGGCTGCAACGCCGTGCTCGTCGAAACCGGCGGCGAGACCGAATGGCAGCCGAGACACCGCGGCAAGGAGCCGCACCACCGCTGCGCCGACCTGCTGGCGGCGCGCGCGTGATCGTCGGTGGCAGGGGCGACGGCGGCCTCGGCAGCGGCAGCGGCAACGGCTTCGGCGTCGGCCTCAACGCCAGCGAGGCGCACCGATGAACGCCGCCACGGAAGGCGCCCTGCTGCGCCACAGGGGCAAGGAGCGCACGCCTCGCTCGCAGCACTCGCCAGTTTCCGCAGCACCTGCAGCACCTGCAGGGCCACCAACGCTGGCAACGCGTCAGGCGCGCAGCCTGCGGTGCGGCTGGACAACTCCTCGGCGACGTGCTGATGACGACGCCGGCGCTGGCCGCCATCTGCCACAGCGTGCCTCGAGGCACGCGTCACGCTGCTCGCCTCGCCGGCCGGCGCGGCGCTGGCACCGATGCTGCGTGACGTCGATGCCGTGCTCGCGTTCGAGGCGCCGTGGGTCAAGCACCCGCTGCGCGCACGGAAGCACCGCAGCCGCGGCGCAGCAGCCACATCCGCCGCCGAGCGCCGCATGGTGAAGGCGCTGGCGGCCCAGCGCCGACGCCGCGGTCGTCTTCACCGTCCGCACGCAGCCTGCCGGCGGCGCTGTGGTGCCGGCTCGCGGGCATTCCTCTGCGGCTGGCGCACAGCCGCGCGAGAACCTTCCTCTACGGCTCTGACCGACTGGGTGCTCGACGACGAGCGCGTCGAAAGGCACATGCGGCACGAAGTCGAGCGGCAGCCGCACTGCTGGCCGCCGTCGGCTGGCATGCCGATGACGACCTGGCCGGTGGCTGGCCATCGACCTCGCCGACTGCGCGTGCCGTACGCACGGCTCGCAAGCCGCCGCGGGGCTCGGTGCGCTGGGCAGGCCTACTTCGTCGTGCACCCCGGTGCGAGCGCGGCCTCGCGGCGCTGGCCGGCACACCACTTCGCGCTCGCCGCGGCAGAAATCGCCCGCCGCAGCGGTTGCGTGCCTGTCTTCACCGGCAGCGCCGGTGCTGAAGCTGGCGCTGAAGGCGCGCTGCGCGCGACGATGGCCACGCCGGGCTTGTCGTCGCCGTGGCCGTGGCGTAGAGATCGGCCTCACCGAACTGGCCGCGCTCATCGCCGGCGCTTCGGTGCCGAATACCAACAACACCGGCCCGGCGCACGTCGCCGCCGGCCGGTACGCCGGTGGTGGTGCTGTACGCATCGACTGGTCCTACGATATTGCGCGCGTGCCGGCAAGTTCTTCACGACGTGCCTTGCCGCCATCGTCGAAGAGCACGTGCCCTGCTCGGCCACAACGACTGCCTGACGAAAGTGTGCCGCCGCGCGCTGCCGTGGAAGCGGCGATCGGCCTGATGACATTGCCGGTGCTGGAGGAGCTGTACGTCGCAGGCATGATCGCGGCGGCGCCTTGCACGGCGTGCGGCGCATCGCGGTCTTCCGCGCTCTGATGCTGGGCGACATGCTGTGCGCGCTGCCGGCGCTGCGGGCGCTGAAGGCCGGCTTCCCCGGCGCGCGGGTGACGTTGATCGGCCTGCCGGGCCGCCGAGTGGGCGGCGCGCCTGGCCGAAGTCGACGACTTCATCGCCTTCCCGGGTACCCAGCGTCGCCGAAACGCCTACCGCCGATGTCGGCGCGCTGCTGTTCTTCCTCGCCACCGTGCAGGGCACGCGTCGCTTCGACCTGGCGGTGCAGCCGCACGGCAGCGGCGCGCGCTGGAGCAATCCGCTGCGGCGATGTTCGGCGCCCGCCGCAGCGCGTGCGATCTTCGCGCGCCCTGGAGCGCCGTGCCTGCCGCCGATGCGGCGCTGCTGTACCGGCCCTGGCCTGAAGCGGGCCCCGAAGTCGAAAGGCTCCTCGCGCTGACCGACCACCTCGGCCTGCTGCGGCGCGGCGAAGGACTCGGGCTACCGCTGCGCGACGAAGACCGCATTGCGCCAGCAGCGCCTGGCCGGGCATCGACGAAGCCGCAAGGCCGCTCGTCGTCGTGCATGCCGGCGCGCAACTGCCTTCGCGGCGCTGGGGCGTCGAATGCCGGGCGCAAGGCGGCCGCTGCCTTGGCCGGAACGCGGCTGGGCATCATCGCGCCATCGGTGTTGCCGGCGAGGCCGGCCTCGTCGGTGCGCTGGCAGCGCTGCGGCCGCCCACGGCGGCGAACCTGTGCGGCCGCCCGAGCCTGTGGACGCTCGCGGCGCTCGTCGAACGCGCTGATCTCGTCGTCTGCAACGACACCGGCATCTCGCACCTCGTTGCTGCATTGAAGCGGCCGAGCGTCGTCGTGAGTTCCGGCGGCGACGCCGCGCGCTGGGCGCCGCGGGACCACCGCCTGCACCGCGTGCTCGCCGGCGCGGCGCCCTGGCGTCCTTGCCGGCACGCCGCCTGCCCTGTGGGGCCGCCCGGCGAGCACCCGTGCGCGAGCGCGACCACGCCGCAAGCGGGGCTCGCCGAGGCGAGCGCGCTCTTGTCGTTGCAGCAACGCGATGCGGCGCTGACTGTGTCCACCGCGCCCGCCGTGCCAATCGCCGTTGCCCACGAGAGCGAGAGCCCTGCCCTCACCACCACCAACGGGACCTGAGATGCCTTCCACCGCTGCCGGCGCTGCCGCCTCTGCCTCGTTTTCTTCCGCGTCTTCGGCCGCCGCGGCGCTCCTCGAACCGGTGCCGCTGCGCGACAAGGTCGTCGTCGTCACCGGCGGCTCGCGCGGGCTCGGCGCGGCGATCTGCGAGACGCTGGGCCGCGCCGGCGCTCGGCTCGTGCTCGCCGACATCGAGCACGAACGCGCGCGCGACAAGGCCGCCGTGCTCGCCGAAGCCGGCCTCAGCGCCGCGGCGCTGCCGCTGGACGTGGGCGACGGGGCGCAGGTGCGCGACCTCGTGCGCACCGTGCACGAGCGCTTCGGCCGACTCGACGTGGTGGTCAACAACGCCGGCATCGACGTCACGGCGCCGATGGCCGAGATCGGCACCGTGGCGTGGGAGCGCATCGTGCGCACGAACCTCACCGGGCCGTTCCTGCTCGCGCGCGAAGCGGTGGCGGTGATGCCGCGCGGCGGCCACATCGTCAACATCGCCTCCACCGCTTCCAAGCGCGCCTGGCCCAATGCCGCCGCGTACCACGCGACGAAGTGGGGCCTGCTCGGCCTGTCGCACGCGCTGCATGCGGAACTGCGGCCGCAGGGCATCAAGGTCTCGGCCGTCATCGCCGGCGGCATGCGCACGCCGTTCCTGCTCGAACGCTTCCCCGACCTCGACCCCGGCGTGCTGCAGGACCCGCTCGAAGTGGCGCGCGCCGTGTACTTCGTGCTCGTGCAAAGCGCCGACAGCGTCGTGCCCGAGGTCATGGTGCTGCCGATGCGCGAGACGTCGTGGCCGTGACGGTTGGCCGTGAAGGCGGTGGTGATCAAGCCGCGACGAACTCCTGAAGCGGCGCTGACAGCCGTACGTGCAGCAACGCGCCCCGGCATGGGGATTGCCGTTTCGCGCTGCGCCGGCCGCCCTGCCCGGCTGCGCACGCGACAGGAGCGTTCGAACGTGATCACCCTCGGAATCAACGCCGCTTTCCATGACTCCGCTGCCGCGCTGGTGATCGACGGCGCCGTGATCGCCGCCGCCGAGGAAGAGCGCTTCACGCGCATCAAGCACGCCAAGCGGCCGCTGCCGTTCAGTGCGTGGGAGCTGCCCCACCACGCCATCGACTACTGCCTGGCCGAAGCCGGCATCCACCTCGCGGCGGTGGACCGCGTCGCCTACAGCTTCGACCCGCTCTTGTTCGCCGAAGACCGGCTCGGCTCGGAGGCTTCGATCCCGCTGCCGCTGGAGCCTTCGGCGATGCCGAGCGAGCCCTGGGACAACCCGTGGGATCCGCTCTTCCTCTCGGCCATCGTCAACGCGCCGCGCCTGCTCGTCGACGCGGTGCCGCATCACCTGCGCGCGCGCTTCGAAGGCGTGGACTCGACCGCGCCGCCGTTTCGCTTCGAGTTCCTCGACCACCACTTGTACCACCAGGCGAGCACCTTCTCCAGCTCGCCGTTCGAGCGCTGCGCGGTGCTGACGCTGGACGGCCGCGGCGAGCGCACCACCACCACCTACGGCCGCTGGCGCAACTGGCTGCTACGAGGCGCTCCGGCGTCGAGACCCGCATTCGCTGGGCTTGCTGTACGAGCGCGTGCGCAGCACCTCGGCTTCCTGCATTCGAGCGACGAGTACAAGGTGATGGCGCTGGCGGCGCTGGGCACGCCGCGCCACCGCGACGAACTCGGACGGCGCGCATCGACCGTGCGCGACAACGGCCGCTACGAGATCGAAGGCCATCGACCTCGAGGCGCTCGCCAGGCCGCCGCGCCTGCCGAAGACGCCGCTGGAGCAAGAGCGCTTCGACCTCGCGGCGTCGTCCTGGAGACCTGCTCGAACGGCGCGTGCTGGCCGCTCGCGTCGTGGCTGCGCGAGGTGAGCAGCGAGTCGCGCCTGGCGATGGCCGGCGGCGTGGCGCTGAACTGCCTGATGAACTCGCGCCTGCGCGACCGCGGCCTCTTCGAGCAGGTGTGGGTGCAGCCGGCCGCCGGCGACGCCGGCACCGCGCTCGGCGCGGCGCTGTGGAGCGACGCACGCGCGCGCGCCGAAGGCAGCACGCAGCTCGCGCCGCGGGTATGGAAGATGGAGCACGCCTACCTCGGCCCCGCCTACGACGACGCCGAGATCGAGGCCCTGCTGCGCTGGGCAAGCTACTACCGGCGCAGCGACGACGTCGCGCGCGACTGCGCCGAACTGCTGGAGGCGAACCCGCATCCTCGGCTGGTTCCAGGGCCGCATGAGTTCGGGCCGCGGGCGCTGGCGCGCGTTCGATCCTCGCCTCGCCGATCGACCCGAGCGACCACGAGCGCATCAACCGGCCGAAGACCGCGCGAGGACTTCGCCGGACGTGGCGGCCAACGGTCTTCGAGAAGACTTCGGCCGACGTTCGCCGGCGCGCAGGAAGCCGGCGACGGCGCGCCGCCGCTGGGCGGCACTTCGTGCACGAGGTGCCGCCGTCGCGCGCCGAGCGCATTCCGTCGGCGTGCCACAGCGACCGCGGCGCGCGTGCAGACGGTGGCCGAGCACACGAACCCGCCCTTCCACGCGCTGCTGCGCGCCTTCGGCGAACGCACCGGCGACGCGGTGCTGATCAACGCACTCGTTCAACGTGCGCGGCGAGCCGATCGTCTGCACGCCGCGCGACGCGATCACCGCCTTCGCCTCCACGTCGCTGGACGCGCTGGCGATCGGCCCGTTCATCGTCGAGAAGGCAGCGCTGCAATGACGACCGTGACACCGCTGTTCCCGCCCGTGCGCATCGCCGTCGTCGTGCCGACCTACCGGCGGCCGGCGCTGCTGCGCCGCTGCCTGCAAGCGTTGCTGCAACGGCAACGCCTGCGCCGGCACGTGCGAGATCGTCGTCGTCGACGACGGCCGCGACGACGCCACGCGCGACCTCGTGCGCCAGCTCGCCGCGCGCCGGCTCTCGGAGCACCAGCCGCTGCTGCGCTACCTGCGCCCTGCGCGCGGGCGCGGCCCGGCGCAGGCGCGCAACATCGGCTGGGGCAGCACGATGGCGCCGCTGGTGGCCTTCGACGACGACACGGTGCCGGCACCCGACTGGCTGGCCGAAGGCTGGCCGCCGCTCGAAGCGCACCCGCAGTGGGTGGCCGCTGCCGGGCAGGTGGTCGTGCCGCTCCTGCACGACCCGCCCCCAACGACCACGAACGCATGACACCAAGGCCTGGAGGCGGCCGAGTTCGGCGGAAGCCGCCAACGCCTTCGTTCGCCGCGGCGCGCTCGAAAGCGTGGGCGGCTTCGATGAGCGCTTCACCGCCGCCTGGCGCGAGGGCTCCGACCTGCAGTTCGCCACCTGCTCGCGCTGGGCCGTGGGCCGCTGCCCGAAAGCGCGTGCTGCAGTGCGGCAACGAGAGCTGGGGCGTGTGCCTGCGGCGGCGCAGCGTCTTCTTCGATGCGCTGCTGTACCTGCCGCAAGCACCGGCGCCTCTACCGCCAGCGCATCCGGCCGATGCCGCCGTGGGACCACTACGCCGTCGTTGCACTGTGCTCGCCGCGGCGGGCTTCGCCGCGGCGGCGGCACGCCGGTGGCGGCCAGCGTGGCGGCGGCACTCGCCGCGCTCTTCGTGCTGCTGCTCACCTGGCGGCGGCTGCGCGGCGCCGACCATTCGGCCGCCCACGTGGCCGAGATGCTGGCCACTTCGGCGCTGATCCCGTTCCTCTCGGTGTACTGGCGGCTGCGCGGGGCGATCCATTTCCGCGTGCCGTTCTGGTGAAGTGAAGCGCGCGGGGAAGCGACAGAGAGCGACAGAGAGCGACAGAGAGCATCGGCGTGGCGCGGGCGCTGCGCATCCTCACCTGGCACGTGCACGGCAACTACCTGTACTACCTGAGCCAGGTGCCGCACGAGTGGTGGCTCGTCACCGACGCGGCGCGCTCCACGCACCACAGCGGCAGGAGCGGCACGCTGCCCTGGGGCGACAACGTGCACGAGGTCGACGTGGCCGAGGTGGCCCGGCGCAGCTTCGACGTGGTGCTGTTCCAGTCGCGCGCCGCCTGGGACGACGAGCAGCACCGCATCCTCAGCCCGGCGCAGCGGCGCGGCCCGCGCATCTACCTCGAACACGACCCGCCGCAGCAGCACCCCACCGACACGCGGCACTGGGTCGACGACCCCGACGTGCTGCTCGTGCATGTGACGCCGTTCAACGCGCTGATGTGGGCCAACGGCAGAACGCCCACGCGCGTCATCGAGCATGGCGTGCGCCTGCTGGCGCCGGCGCAGTACGAAGGCGGCACCGCCAGCGGGCTGGTCGTCGTCAACAACCTCGACCGCCGCGGCCGGCGCCTGGGCGCCGACGTGTTTGCCGAGGTGGCGCACCAGGTGCCGCTGGCGCTGGTGGGCATGGGCAGCGAGCGCTGCGGAGGCGTTGGCGAAGTCGGCAACGCCGAGCTGCCGCGGCGCATGGCCGCGCACCGCTTCGTCTTCAACCCGATCCGTTACACGAGCCTCGGGCTGGCGGGGGTGGAAGCGATGCTGGTCGGCACGCCCGTGGTGGCGCTGGCGACCACCGAGATGGCGAGCCTCATCAGGAACGGCGTCAACGGCTTTGCCGACACGCGACCCTCGGCGCTGCTGACGGCCATGCGAGCGCTGCTCGACGACCGGGAGCTGGCGCGCCGCATCGGCGCCGAAGGGCAGCGCACGGCGCGCGCGCGATTCAGCATCGAGCGCTTCGTGGCCGACTGGAACGATGCGCTGCGGGTAGTGACTTCGAGCTGATGGCGCGGGGCGTGCGGCTTGCGATGCGGCCGTGCGTTCGAAGGTGGTGGCGGCAAGGGCTGCGCAGGCAGGGCGCGGCAGCTTGCGGCGGTCGGGCCCTGGGGGCCCGACCGCCTGCAGCCCGCCGGGCTCGCGCCGCGGCCTGCCGCGCCAACCTTCAATGTCGAGCACCGCATCTCCCACCTGCGGCCTTGGTCGCGCCAAGCTTCAAGTCGCCGCGGTGCGCCTCCCCGCCAGCGTCGCCAACGAATCGATCAGCTCGTCGGGCTGCACCGGCTTGACCAGGTGCGGCTGGAATCCGGCCATGAGCGCACGCAATCGGTCTTCGGCGCCGGCGTGGCCCGTGAGTGCGATGGCCGGGATGCGGCGCGTGAGCGGCACGCGGCAGGCGGCTTCGAGCTGGCGCAGGCGGCGCAGGACTTGGTGGCCGTCCATCTCTTCGCCGAGCGAGATGTCGCACACCAGCAGGTTCGGCCAGCGCGTGTTCGGCTCGCGCTCGAACCATTCGAGCGCCGCGGTGCCGCTGCGAAACGGAAGCACCTGCGCGCCTTCGAGGCCGAGCATTGCCGACAGGGCCTGCACCGCGTCGGCGAGGTCGTCGACGCACATCACGGTGAGCCCTTCGAGCTTGGGCGCCTGGCTGGTCTCGCCTTCGGGCTTGCCGCCCGCGGACTGTGCCGCGGGCGCTGGCGCAGCGGGCGCGGCCGCCGCGCCCGCGGTGATGGCGCGGCGATGGCCCGCAGGGGCAGCTCGATGACGAAGCGCATGCCGTGCCCGGCCTCGGCCTCCAGCACCTCGAAGCGGCCGTTCTGGCGCTCGATGGCTGAACGCAGCGCCAGCAGGTCCGGTGGCGCGCGCGGCTTGACAGGCGCTGTGCCGACGTGGCCGTTGCCGTTGCGGTGCCCGTCACCATGGCCGTTAGCGCCAGCGTGAGCGTCGGCGCCCGCGTGGCCATTGCCGGTGCCGCGGCCGTTGCCGCCGTTGTGACCGTTGGTGCCGTCGTGGCGGCCATCGGTGACCGACACGCGCATGCGCGTCGTGCCACTCGAGGGCGGATCTCCATGCGGCCGAGCGGCGGTGTCGCCTCCAGCGCCTGGCGGCACAGCTCGAAAAGCGCCGCCGACAGCACGCCCGGGTCGCCCGAGACGCTGGCGTTGCCGGTGTCGATGTCGGTGTACAGCGCCACGTGCCGCGCTTCGATCGGCTCGCGCAGTGCATCGACGGCCCCGGCCAGCAGGGCAGCCAGGTTCACCGGCTGCTGCGCCAGGCGGCGCTCGAGGCCTCGAACTCGCGCTGCTGCCGCTGCAGGTTCCACGCGACTGCGTGTACAGGCCGCCTTGCGCCAGCAGCGCTTCGTGGCGGCCGCTTTCGACGATGCGGCCGCGGTCGAGCACGACGATGCGGTCGGCGTCGACCACGGTGGACAGCCGGTGCGCGATGATCAGCGTCGTGCGCCCTTGGCGATGCGGTCGAGCTCGGCCTGGATGGCACGCTCGGCGCGCGTATCGAGCGCCGAGGTCGCCTCGTCGAAGATCAAGAGCGGCGGGTTCTTCAGCAGCGCCCGCGCGATGGCGATGCGCTGCTTCTCGCCGCCGGACAAGCGCATGCCGCGCTCGCCGACGACGGTGTCGTACTGCTGCGGCAGCGAGACGATGAACTCGTGCACCTGCGCCGCCTTGGCCGCCTCGATCACCTGCGCCAGCCCGGCGCCGGCGCGGCCGTAGGCGATATTGTAGGCGATGGTGTCGTTGAAGAGCGCCGTGTCCTGCGCGACGACGCCGATCGCCTCGTGCAGCGAAGCCTGCGTCACGCCGCGGATGTCCTGGCCGTCGATGCGCACGCGGCCGTCGTCGGGGTCATAGAGGCGCAGCAGCAGCCGCGCCAGCGTCGACTTGCCCGAGCCGCTGCCGCCGACGACGGCCACGGTGTTGCCGGCAGGCAGCTCGAGGTCGAAGCCGGCGAGGATCGGCCGCCCCGGCTCGTAGGCGAAGGCCACGCCCTCGAAGGCGACGTGGCCGCCGGCCAGGGCCAGCGGCCTGGCCGCGGCGCGGTCCTCGATCTCGGGCGTGACGTCCAGCAGCGCGAAGACGCGCTCGCTGTCCACCAGCGCATCGAGCGTCTGCCGGAAGACGAAGCCGAGCGTGTTGAGCGGCAGGCACAGCTGGATCAGGTACGCGTTGACGAGCACGAGGTCGCCCACGCTCATCTTGCCGGTGATGGCCAGCTGCCCGGCCAGCAGCATCACCGCGGCCACGCCGCCGGCGATGATGGCGCCTTGCCCGACGTGCAGCGCCGACAGCGCGCGCTGGCTGGCGACGCCGGCCTCGACCCACTCGCGGCGCGCATCGCCATAGCGATCGGCCTCGTAGCCGGCGCGCGCGTGCGTGCGGATGGCATCGACGTTGAGCAGGCTGTCCACGAGCCTTCCGTGGGCGCGCGAATCGACGCGGTTCACTTCGCGCTGCCGCGCTTCGCGCCGGCGCGTCATCAGCGTCGTGTAGACGGCGTAGCTCGCGAACGTGACGACGATCATCGCGGTGAACCAGCCGCTGTAGCCGGCGGCGGCCATCACCACCAGCACGGCGGCGAACTCCACCAGCGTCGGCACGACCGTGAACAGCCCCGCACCGAGCAGGAAGGCGATGGCCGCGGTGCCGCGCTCGAGGTCGCGCATCAGCTCGCCGGTGTTGCGCTGGTTGTGGAAGCGCGGCGAGAGCGCCAGCAGGTGCGCGAACACCGCCTGCGTGAATTCGCTCACCGACTGCAGCGTGACGCGCGCGAAGACGAGGTCGCGCAGCTCGGTGAACAAGGTCGAGGCGAAGCGCAGCAGCGCGTAGGCCAGCAGCAGGAACACCGGCATCGCCAGCCACTGCTGCAGTCCGTCCGGCCCGACGGATGCGGCCGGCGCCTCCTTCGGCCCCAGCGCATCGACGATCTGCTTCAGCGCCAGCGGCACCATCACCGCCGCCACCTTGGCCAGCACCAGCAGCGCCAGCGCCGCCAGCGTGCGCGCGAAATGGTGCCGCGCCGAGCGCCACAAGCCGCGGACGACGCGGCCGGCGGCCAAGGTTCAGCCTCCGATCACCGGCGTTGCCAGTGGGACCGGTGCGGCTGGGGTGAGGGGCGCGGCCGGCGTCACGCTGGCGACCGGCGCCGCCGGTGTCGCCTTGGGGGCCACCGTCGCTGCCGGCTTGGCATGGTCGGAGCGCATGCGGCCCGCGGCAACGGCCGCGCGCACCGGCGGCCGGCCGATGCCGCGGTAAACGAAGCCGAGCGCGGCCATGCGCGCCGGGTCGCAGATGTTGCGGCCGTCGAAGACGAGGCGGCCGCGCATGCGCCGGCGCACCGCCGCCCAGTCGGCCGCGGCGTACTCGGGCCATTCGGTGACGATGACGAGCGCGTCGGCGCCGTCCACCGCCGCCAGCGCGTCGGGCGCGGTGGCGAACTGCGCCGCCAGCGCCCGGTGCCGCGCGCGCGCTGCCGGCATCGCAAGGGGGTCGTGCGCGACCAGCTGCACGCCGGCGTCGGCAAGTGCGCGCACGACGGCTTCGCTCGGCGCTTCGCGCAGGTCGTCAGTGCCGGGCTTGAAGGCCAGGCCCCACAACGCGACGCGGCGGCTGTGCGCTGGAGCGCCTTGAGCACCGAGCGCGGCGAGCGCCCGCTCGGCCAGCAGCGCCTTCTGGCGCTCGTTGACGCGCTCGATCGCGCCGAGCAGGTGCGTTGTCACGCCGGCCCGCGCTGCCATGCGCTGCAGTGCGCGCAGGTCTTTCGGCAGGCACGAGCCGCCGTAGCCGCAGCCGCAGGCGAGGAAGGCTTCGCCGATGCGCGGGTCGCCGGCGACGGCGCGGCGCACTTCGGCGATGTCGGCACCCAGCGGCTCGGCCAGCAGCGCCAGCTCGTTCATCACGCTCACGCGCGCGGCGAGCATCGCGTTGCACGCGTACTTGGCCAGCTCGGCGCTGCGCAGCCGCATCGGCTGCCACTGCCGGCGGTGCGCGATGAGCGGCGCATAGAGCTCGCGCATCGCCGCGAGCGCGCGCGCGTCGTCGCTGCCGACGACGATGCGGTCGGGCGCCAGCCAGTCGGCCACAGCGCAGCCTTCGCGCAGGAACTCGGGGTTCGAGACGACGGCGACGTGCAGCTCGCCGCGGCCGCGCTTCAGCAGCTCCTCGACAACCGCCGCGCGCACCGCCTCGCCCGTGCCCACCGGCACCGTGCTCTTGGTGACGACGAGCGCATCGTCTTCGAGTTGACGGCCGATGCAGCGCGCCACGGCGAGCACCTGGCCGACGTCGGCGGTGCCGTCGGCGCTGCTCGGCGTGCCCACGGCGATGAAGAAGATGCGGCCATGCGCCACGGCTTCCGCGTCGTCGCTGGTGAAGCGCAAACGGCCGCTTGCGGCATGGCGGCGGATCATCGGCTTCAGCTCGGGCTCGTGGAACGAAGGCGCGTCGCGCTCGCGCAGCGCGGCGATGCGAGGCTCGTCGCGGTCGCAGCAGACCACTTCGTGCCCGAGCTCGGCGAGCCCCGCCGCGGTGACGAGGCCGACGTAGCCGGCGCCGAAGACGGTGATCGCTTGGCGGGTCATGACGAGGTGAGCTTTCTTTGGCGGGCGTCGCGGGGATGCGCGGGAACGCGTTCGGGGACACCGAAGCGCGTTGATTGGGCGAAGCTCCTGCACGGGGCGTTCCCGCGCGTGGCGAACCAGCGGTGAACGAGCGGCCAACAGGGACCGAACAAACGGCGATGGGAACGGCGAGCCGGCAGGAACAGGGCTTGCCGGGTGCCGCCCATGCCCCACGCCGAAGCCGCCCCTGTGCTCGCGCCGGTGTTCGCCCCGGCGCTGGCTGCGGCGCTGCCACCGCCGCTGCCGCCGCCCGACGCGACCAGCGCAGCCATCGCCGCCCTCACCGCGCTCAAGGCACCGCCCGCGGCACCGCCGCCGGCGCTGCTCGTCATCGGCGACAGCATGCTCGACCGCTATTGGCACGGCGCCGTCGAGCGCATCTGCCCCGAGGCGCCGGTGCCGGTGCTGCACCTGCGCGAGCGCTCCGAGCGCGCCGGCGGCGCCGCCAACGTCGCGCTGAATCTCGCGGCGCTCGGCTGCCGCGTCACGCTGGCCACGCTGCTGGGCGAGGACGAAGCCGGCCAGCGCATTGCCGAACTGCTTGCCGGTGCCGGCGTCGAGCTGCGCGCCGTGCGCGGCGCCGAGCAGGTGACGACGCAGAAGATCCGCGCCGTGTGCCGCCAGCACCAGCTGCTGCGCGTGGATGTCGAGCAGCCGGCGCCGACAGCGCTCGTGCACGCGCTGCACGAGCGCGCTGCGCTGCTGCTGCCGGCGCACGCCTGGCTCGTGATCAGCGACTACGGCAAGGGCGCCATCGGCGACGCGCGCGGCCTCATCCGCCAGGCACACCACCGCGGCGTGCCGGTGCTGGTGGACCCCAAGGGCGAGGACTTTGCCCGTTATGCCGGTGCCTGGCTGCTCAAGCCCAACGAAGCCGAGGCGGCGCGCGTGGCCGGCCGCTGGCGCGACGAGGCCGACTTCGTCGAGCGCATGAGCGCGCTGCGCGCGGCGCTGCCGGTTTCGCACCTGCTCGTGACGCGCGGCGAGCGCGGCATGAGCCTCTTCAGCGAACGCCGGCCGCCGCTGCATGTGCCCACCGACGCGCGCGAGGTGTACGACGTCAGCGGCGCCGGCGACACGGCGCTGGCAGCGCTGGCCGCGGCGCTGGCCGGCGGGCAGGCGCTGGACGAGGCGATTGCGCTCGCCAATCGCGCCGCGGGGCTGGCGGTGACGCGCTTCGGCACCGCCGTCGTCTCGCGCGGCGACCTGGGGCTGGCGCCGGCGGCCGCGGCCGCGGCCGGGCCGATGCAGGCACAGATCCACGCCCAGGCGCACGCCTGACACCGAGTCGCGTTCGTTCCTGAAGAACCGTTCGCGCTGAGCTTGTCGAAGCGCCGCCCTTCGACGGGGCTGCAAGGGCTTCGACAAGCTCAGCCCGAACGGGTTCTTATGCAGTTGATGGCGAATCCGTATGAGCACTGGCGGCCCGGCACGACGACGCGGGAACTTCTTCGTGACCGATGACGGCCGCGACGGCGCGCTGCTCTTCGCGCGCAACCTCGCCGAGCACCGGCGCGTGTTCGACGCCGTCGAAGCGTTGCGCGAGCCGATCTGCACTGCGGCGCAGACGATGGCCCGCGCGCTCGCGCGCGGCGGCCGCCTCCTGTTCTTCGGCAACGGCGGCTCGGCCAGCGACAGCCAGCACATCGCTGCCGAACTCACCGGGCGGCTGCGCAGCGAGCGCCGCCCGCTGGCCGCGCAGGCGCTCACGGCCGACGGCGCGGCGCTGACGGCGATTGCCAACGACTACGGCTACGCCGAGGTGTTCGCGCGGCTGCTCGCGGCGCAGGCGCGGCCGGGCGACGTGGCGATCGGCTTGTCGACTTCGGGCCGCAGCGCCAACGTGCTGCGCGCTTTCGAGGCCGCGCGCGCGCTCGGTGTCGGCACCATCGCGCTGCTCGGCCGCGACGGCGGTGCGGCGCGCACGGCCGCCGAGCTGGCGCTGGTGGTGCCGCACGAGGATAGCGCGCGCATCCAGGAAGCGCACATCTTCATCGGCCACACGTGGTGCGGGCAGATCGAGGCGGCACTGGGGCTGGTGGCGGTGGCGCCCCCCTGAGCGAGGAGCCTCGGCGCAAACGCAGCGCGGGCGCATCGCGCAAGCGCGAACACAAGCGCGGACGCGCTGCGGCGTTCGCGCCGCGGACGACGCGGTCGAAGCCTATGACGCCGCGCGCGGCACGGTGGCGGCGCGCACGCGCTCGATCACCGCCGTCGTCGACAACGCGCGCACGCGCGGCACGATCTCGATGCGGCCGCCCCATTGGCGCACCAGCGCCGCCTCGGGCAGGCGATCGGCGTCGTAGTCCGAACCCTTGACGCAGACGTCGGGCCGCAGGAGGCGCAGCAGTTCCAGCGGCGTGTCCTCGTCGAAGCAGACCACTGCGTCGACGACGGCCAGGCCCGCGACGACGCTGCAGCGGTCGGCCGCGGCGTGGATCGGCCGCCCCGGCGCCTTGCCGAGCCGACGTACCGAGGCGTCGCTGTTGACGCCGACCACGAGCGAGCGGCCGAAGCGGCGCGCGCCTTGCAGGCTGTCGACGTGCCCCGCGTGCAGAAGGTCGAAGACGCCGCCGGTGAAGACGAGCGGCCGCGGCAGCGTGGCCGCCAGTTCGGCGATGTCGTCGGGCGCACTGATGTCCCGCGCGCTGATGATTGGCGCCGCCCACGAGTAGAAGCACCAATCGGCGCCGTCGTGTTCCGGCGCAGCGGCGAAGGCCGGTGCGGCCGGGGCCGCGGCCGGGAGCGCGGCCGTTTGTCGATCGAGCAACGTGGGCATGGTTCGCACCTCGCTGTGGCGGGAAGGCTGTGGCGGGGAAGACTCGGGGCGGCAATCCCCGTGCCGCGCCGGCGATGCGTCGCGTCGCGTTGGGCGCGTTGCCCCCTGACCCCGGGATCGGCCGCGTTGCGCAACAACCGCGCGGCACAGCGGTTGCCGTCGTGCAGCCAGCGGACCCGAGCCGGTCTGCGCATGAGCAACAGGCGAGTCGCGACATGAAAGACTGGAACAGCGCGCTGAAAGCGGCCTCGTCACCGGCGGCATCGCCGGCCTCGTGTCGATGGCCGCGTTGGCGTGGCGTGGCCGCACCGATCTCGGCAAGCCTTACGGGCCGATCAATGCGCCGAGCCACTGGCTGTGGGGCGACAAGGCTTTGCGCAAGAACGAGGCGAGCTGGCGCTACACGGGGCTCGGCGCGGCGATCCACCATGTCTCGGCGTGCTTCTGGGGCGTGCTCTTCGAGCGTTATGTCGCGCGCGACCGCGCCACGGTGGCGCAGCGCGTCAGCGACGCGGCGCTGGCCACCGGCACCGCGGCGGCGGTGGACTTCGTGCCACGCCCCAGCGCCTGCGGCCGGGCTTCGAGCGCCGGCTGTCGCTGCCGAGCCTCGTTGTCGTCTACGCCGGCTTCGCTGCCGGCCTGGCGATCGGCAGCGCCGTGGCCGGGCGGCTGACGCGGCCACCTGTCGCGGGTGGGGGCAGGGGTCGGGGCCCCGGCCGCGGATGAGAGTGCTCGTCTGCGGCGCCACCGGCTTCATCGGCCGGCCGCTGACGCGCGCGCTGCTCGAACGCGGGCACGGCGTCGTCGGTGCCGCGCGCCGGCCGCAGCGCATCGCCAGCAGCGGCGGCCGCAGCAGCGAGGCGATGGCCGCCGACTTCACGCGCGACGTGTCGATGGCGGCCTGGCTGCCGCGGCTGGCAGGCATCGACGCGGTGGTGAACGCGGTGGGCATCCTGCGCGAGAGCCGCGGCCTGCACGGCCCACCCGGCGCACACGGCCAGCGCTTCGAGGAGCTGCACGTGCGCGCGCCGATGGCGCTCTTCGACGCCTGCCTGGCCGCCGGCGTGCGGCGCGTCGTGCAACTTTCGGCGCTCGGCGCCGACGAGGAAGCGGCGAGCGCCTACCACCGCAGCAAGCGCCGCGCCGACCTGCACTTGCTGTCGCTGCCGCTGCCGCTCACTGCCTCGGTCGTGCAGCCCTCGCTCGTCTACGGCCCGGGCGGCGCCAGCGCGGCGTTGTTCGAGACGCTGGCGAGCCTGCCGCTGCTGCCGCTGCCATCCGGCGGGCTTCAGCGCATCCAGCCGCTGCACCTGGATGACCTCGTCGAGGGGCTGTGCGTGCTCGTCGAGGATCCCACCGCGGCGCCGCCGGGGCGCATCGCCTTCGTCGGGCCACAGGCACTGGCGCTGAGCGAGTACCTCGCCGTGCTGCGCGAAGGCATGCAGCTGCCGCCGGCGCGTGTGCTGCCGGTGCCGCGGCCGCTGGCGCAAGCAACGGCCGCGATCGCCGGCTGGCTGCCCGGCGTGCCGCTGGACCGCGAAGCGCTGCAGATGCTCGAACGCGGCAATACCGGCGCGGCCGAGCCGCTGGCGCGGCTGCTCGGCCGCGCCGCGCGCGCGCCTTCGAGCTTCATCGATGAAGCGCATGCCGGCCATGTGCGCCACTCAACCCGCCTGCGCTGGGCGCTGCCGCCGTTGCGTTGGGCGATCGCCGCGGTGTGGATCGTCACCGGCGTGCTGTCGTTCGGCGTCTATCCGGTCGAGGACAGCCGCGCGTTGCTGGCCCGCCTCGGCATCGAGGGCGCGCTGGCGACGCTGATGCTCTACGGCGCCGCTGCGCTCGACCTGCTGCTGGGGCTGGCGACGCTCGTGCTCAAGCGCCGCGCGGCGCTGTGGTGGGCGCAGATCGGACTGATGCTCGGCTACACGGCGCTCATCACCTGGCGGCTGCCGGAGTTCTGGCTGCATCCGTTCGGGCCGATCCTGAAGAACCTGCCGCTGCTGGCCGCGATCGGCGTGCTGCTCGCGCTCGAAGAAAGACCGCCACGGAATACCTGATTGCCAAGTGGGTGCACGTGCTGTCGTCGGCCGTGCTCTTCGGCACCGGCGTCGGCTCGGCGTGGTACCTGCTGCTCGCGAGCCTGTCGGCGCGCCGGCGCGACGGCGACCCGCGCGCGGTGGCCGAAGTGGCGCCCCACGTGGTGCTGGCCGACCTGTGGTTCACGACGACGACGGTACTGCTGCAGCCGGCGAGCGGCCTCGTCCTCGTGCACCTGGCCGGCATGCCGCTGACGCTGCGCTGGCTCAGCCACTCGATCGCCCTGTACGCGCTGGCGGTGGCCTGCTGGCTGCCGGTGGTGTGGCTGCAGCTGCGCCTGCGCGCGCTGGCGCGGCAGGCGGCGGCCGCAGGCACGGCGCTGCCCAAGCTCTACTGGCGCTACTTCGCCGGCTGGGTGCTGCTCGGCTTTCCGGCCTTCTTCGCGTTCCTCGCCGTCTTCTGGCTGATGGTGGCCAAGCCGCTGTGACGTGAAGCCCGGCGCGCAAGGCACGCACCTTGCCGGAAGCTGCAACGGGCACCCGGCCTCAGGCCGCCGCCGCCGCGGGACAACTCGCGCGCGCCGGCACTGCCGCGCGGCGGGCGCGGTCTTCCCAATTCCACATTCGCAGCAGGAGTGACGATGGAAAGCAAGGTCAAGCTGTTCGGACACCCGGTGCACCAGATGCTGGTGGTGTTCCCGCTCGGGTTGCTCGCCGGCTCGGTGATATTCGACCTGATGCACTTCTCGCGCGCCGGCGGCACCGCGTCGTCGGTGGCCTACGCGCTCATCGGCGCCGGCCTCGTTGCCGGGCTGCTGGCGGCGCCGTTCGGCCTCATCGACTGGGTGTCGTTGCCGCAGGGCAGCCGCGCCAAGCGCGTGGGCGCGGTGCACGGCCTGGGCAACGTGGTGGTACTGCTGCTGTTCGCGCTCAGCTTCTGGGGCCGCAGCGACCAGGTGAGCCAGCCGCCGACGATCGCCTTCGTGCTCTCGTTCGCCGGCGCCGGGCTGTCGCTGGTGACGGCGTGGCTGGGCGGCGAGATGGTCGACCGCCTCGGCGTGGGCGTCTCGCCGCACGCCAACGTGACCGCGCGCAGCTCGCTCGACGGGCCGGCGCTGCCCCCGGGCAGCACGCGCGAGCAAAGCGACGCCTGTGCGCTGAAGCGTCGCCGGCGAGCGCGGCCGCGCAGGCCGCGCGGACATCTCGCGGCCGCGGCCGCAAGGCGCGCTGGCTTGATACGGCGGCCGCCCGGCCGCCGCCGCCACATGGGGTAGCCTTCGCTCTAGTAGTGCAGCGAAGCCGACGACGAAATGGAAACCCCGGGCAACCTCTACTGCGTCGCCGCGCCCAGCGGCGCCGGCAAAGTCCAGCCTCGTGAAGGCGCTGCTCGAGCTGGACTCGCACCTGGCGGTGTCGGTCTCGCACACGACGCGGCCGCCGCGCGGGCAGGAACTGCACGGGCGCGAGTACTGGTTCATCGAAGAGCCGGAGTTCCGCGCCATGGTGGAACGCCGCGAGTTCTTCGAGTGGGCGCAGGTGCGCGGGCACCTGTACGGCACCTCGCGCAAGGGCATTGAGGAGCGGCTCTTGCGCGGCGAGGACGTGGTGCTGGAGATCGACTGGCAAGGCGCGCTGCAGATCAAGCAGCTGTTCCCGCACGCCGTGCTCATCTTCATCCTGCCGCCGAGCTGGGAAGAGCTGGAGCAACGGCTGCGCCGGCGCGGCGAGGACCAGCCGGCGGTGATCGCCAAGCGGCTGGAGAACGCACGCGCCGAGGTGGCGCAGGCGCGCCACTTCGACTTCGTGATCGTCAATGCGCTGTTCGAGACGGCGCTCTTCGACCTCAAGGCCGTGGTGCATTCGCAGCGCCTGAAGTTCGCGGCGCAGCAGCGGGCGCGCTCACCAGGTGTTCAAGGCGCTCGCCTCGCCTGATTCGAGAAGGCGCCGCGGCGGCCCGCTCGCCGCCCGCCGGCAAGAGCGCCCCAAGGCGAGATCGGCGCGTCGCGAGCGTGAAGCCCACGCGCGTCAGCCCGGCATCGCTTTCGGCCAGCGTGCGCCCGGCATGCATGCGCGCGATCGCAGCGACGATGGCCAGGCCCAGGCCGTGATGGCTCTCCTCGGGGCAACAGCGCGAGTCGTCGGCGCGGAAGAAGCGGTCGAACAGGCGCGGCAGTTGCGCCGCGGCGATCGACTGCCCGTGGTTCTGCACCACCACCTGAACCTGCTCGGGGGTGGCCGCCAGCGCGGCCGAGATGCGCACGATCACGGTCGAGCCGTGGTCGGCGAAGCGCGTCGCGTTGCCGAGCAGGTTGGACAGCGCCCGCTTGAACAGCGGCTCGTCCACCGGCACCGTGGCGTCGCCGTCGATGCGCAGCGCGAGGCCCGAAGCGTCCAGCGCCGCTTCGTGGAACTCGACCACCTGCGCCGCCAGCGCCGCCAGGCTCACCGGCTGGCCGCGCCGCGCCACCGCGCCGCGGTCGGCCTGGGCCAGGAAGAGCATGTCGTTGACCATCGCCGACAGGCGCTGCATCTCCTCGAGGTTGGAGGTGAGCGTGTCGCGCAGCGCCTCGCTGCTGCGCTCGCGCGACAGCGCCACCTCGGTCTGGCCGATCAGCGTGGCCAGCGGCGTGCGCAGCTCGTGCGCGACGTCGGCGTTGAAGGCCTCGAGCTGCGAATAGGCGCGCTCCAGGCGATCCATCAGCGCATTGAACTGCTCGATCCACGGCAGCAACTCCTCGGCCGGGTCGTCGAGCTTCAGGCGCTGGCTCAGGTTCTGCGGCGAGATGGCCAGCGTCTGCGCCGCGATGTGCCTGAGCGGCCGCAGCGCGCGCTTGACGTGCCAGCGCGCCGCCACGGCGACGAGCACGCCCGCGCCGAGCGTGGCCACCAGCAGGATCAAGGCCCAGGTCTGGGCCGAGCGGGAATCGAGCGTGTAGTCGCAGGTGAGGCGCGCGCGCAGTTCGCCGCCGGGAAGGGTCGGCGCCGAGACGACGAAGTCGTGCACCTTCAGGTGCGACGACGCGGAAAGCTCGGGGCTCGCCGGGTCGGCGTACAGCGGCGCGCCGTCGGCGCGCCACAGCTCCAGGCGCGAATGGCCGCGCATCGGCGCATCGCTGCGCAGGCGCGCCAGCACCGCCGCCTCGCCGCCGCTGCGGGCCTCCAGCGACAGCACGTCGGCGATCAGCTCGGTGCGCGCTTCCAGGTCCTGCTGGCTGCGCTGCTTCATCATCGTCGACACCGAGAACCAGCACGTGGCCGACAGCGCGCCGATGACGAGCATCGTCAACAGCGCCAGCTTGCGCGACAGGCGCGTGACCAGCGAATGCGAGCAGGGTGCGCTGGCGCACGTCATGACGCACGCTCCTCGAGCACATAGCCCATGCCGCGCACCGTGTGCAGCAGCTTGGCCGGGAACGGGTCGTCGAGCTTGGCGCGCAGGCGCCGCACGGCCACTTCGACGACGTTGGTGTCGGAGTCGAAGTTCATGTCCCACACCTGTTCGGCCAGCGTGGTGCGCGACAGGATCTGCCCGCGCCGGCGCAGCAGCAGCGCGAGCAGGTTGAACTCCTTGGCCGTCAGGTCCAGGCGCTGCTGGGCGCGCTGCGCCTTGCGGCCGAGCAGGTCCACTTCGAGGTCGGCCAGGCGCAGCTCGGTCGCCGGCTGCGCCGGCGCGGCGGCACCGCGGCGGGCCAGCGCGACGATGCGCGCCTGCAGTTCGGAGAACGCGAACGGCTTGACCAGGTAGTCGTCGGCGCCCTGCTCGAGGCCGCGCACGCGGTCTTCGACCTTGTCGCGTGCCGTCAGCATCAGCACCGGCGTGCGCCGGCTCGACGAGCGCATCGCCGAAAGCACGCCGAAGCCGTCGATGCCGGGCAGCATCAGGTCGAGCAGCACGACGTCGTACTCGCCGCCGGTGGCCAGGCGGCGGCCCTCGATGCCGTCGTGGGCGACGTCGACGACATGACCGCTCTCGCTCAGGCCCTTGTGCAGGTACTGGGCGAGCTTGACTTCGTCTTCGATGACCAGGAGTCGCATGGCGGGGACTTGAGGGGGCGGCTTGTCGGTGACCGGGGCCCGGCCCGGGTGCAGCAACGCCCGCTGCACGGGCGCAATCGTCGCATTTCCGAGGCCGGCGGGAGATTACGAATTTGTCATCTCGGCGTTCGGTTGGCAGCGCTCGCCACGCCCACAGTTCGTTTCGTGGTCGGCGCGCAGCCGGCCATGCAGGACACACAGGAAGACCCTGCATCGCACCGTTCACTTTCACCTTCGAGGAGCACTCCATGAACGCCATCACCCGCAACACCGCCCTGCTGGCCGTCGCCGCCGCCGCGTTCGCCGTCGTCGGCACGCCGGCACACGCCCAGGAAGCCACCTACGAGCTGCCGCAACCGATCGTCGCGACCAAGGCCCGCGCCGACGTGCGTGCCGAAGTGCTGCAGGCCCGCCGCGCCGGCACGCTCCTGGCCGCGGGCGAAGCCGCCTTCGCGCGCCAGGACGCCTTCGTCGCCACGAAGAGCCGCGCCGAGGTGGCCGCCGAAACGCGCGCCGCCCGCGCTGCCTCGCGCGCCCTCGTCGGCGAGCCGCACGACTTCGCCGTCGCGACGCCGCAAACGCGCCAGCCGCAAGCGCGTGTGCTGGCCTCCCTTGCGCGTTGACGCGCGTTTGGCGCGCGCTTGGCGCGCGTTCGACGGCCCGCTGGCCGCCCGGCGCCGGGCGGGATGCGAAGGCTACAATCCGCTTTTTCGTCTCCCGCCTGCCGCGGCAACCGCGGCACACGACCCGAACATGGCCCGCATCACCGTCGAAGACTGCCTCGCCAAGGTTCCCAACCGCTTCCAGCTCGTGCTGGCCGCCACCTACCGCGCCCGCATGCTGAGCCAGGGCCACGCGGCCAAGGTGGAAGCGCGCAACAAGCCCGGCGTGACGGCGCTGCGCGAAGTGGCCGCCGGCGAGGTGGGCCTGGAGATGCTGCGCAAGGTTCCGATCTGACGGGACCGCAGCGACGCGGCGCGCAAGGCGCCGCCGTCCCACGATGCGGCGCCATGCCGCATCCCGCAATCGCGATGGCCGGCGCAGGCGCCTCGGCCCAGCCCGGCGCCCAGGACCGAGGCAGCACGCTTAGCCGCCTTGCCTTTCTCCGCTAAATTCCGGCCATGGGCCTGCGCTCACTGGCCGCCGAATTCCTGCCTTCCGCGCTGCAAGGCCTGCAAGGGCTTCAGCGCACGCCCCCGGCGTTGCCCGCCGCGCCCGACGCCACCGGGCCGGCCGCCGGCGAGGCATCCTCGTTCCAGGCGCTGGCCGACAAGATCGGCTACCTCGGCAAGGCCGACGTGAAGCTCGTGCGCGAGGCCTACCGCTTCGCCGACGCAGCGCACCTCGGGCAATTCCGCGTCGACGGCAAGCCCTACATCACGCACCCGCTGGCGGTGGCCGGCCTCGTGGCCGACTGGAAGCTCGACGCGCAGGCCGTGATGGCGGCGCTGATGCACGACACGATCGAGGACAACCAGGGCGTCACCAAGGCCGAACTGATCGAGAAGTTCGGCGCTCCCACGGCCGACCTCGTCGACGGGCTGACGAAACTGGACAAGCTGCAGTTCAGCACGCGCGAGGAGGGGCAGGCGGAGAGCTTCCGCAAGATGCTGCTGGCGATGGCGCGCGACGTGCGCGTCGTGCTCGTCAAGCTCGCCGACCGGCTGCACAACATGCGCACGCTCGGCGCGCTCGATGCCGGCAAGCGCAGCCGCATCGCGCGCGAGACGCTGGAGATCTACGCCCCGATCGCGCACCGGCTGGGGCTGAACCAGGTCTACCGCGAGCTGCAAGGCTCTCGTTCGAGCTCCTGTGCCCGTGGCGGCACGCGGCGCTGCGAAGGCGCTGGTGCGCGCGCGGCACGCGGCGCGACATCGTCGAGCGCGTGCACCAGGACGTCGAGCGCGCCTTCGCGCAGAACCGGCTCAAGGTGCGCGTGAGCGGGCGCGAGAAGACCGTCTACTCGATCTACCGCAAGATGCGCCAGAAGCACGCCGGCTTCGCGCAGGTGAACGATCTCTTCGGCTTCCGCATCGTCGTGCCCACGCTCACCGACTGCTACGTGGCGCTCGGGGTGCTGCACCAGCTCTACAAGCCGGTGCCCGGGCGCTTCAAGGACTACATCGCCATTCCGAAGGCCAACGGCTACCAGAGCCTGCACACGACGCATCGTGAGCCCGCTGGGTACCGCGGTGGAGTTCCAGGTGCGCACCGAGGCCATGCACGCGGTGGCCGAGGCCGGCATCGCCGCGCATTGGCTGTACAAGCAGCGCGGCGACAAGCAGGCCGCCGCCGAGGCGCAGCGCCTCTCGTCGATGTGGCTGCAAAGCCTGCTCGACATCCAGGACGACACGCGCGACTCGGCCGAGTTCCTCGAGCACGTGAAGATCGACCTGCACCCCGAAGCGGTGTACGTCTTCACGCCGATGAGCAAGATCCTGGCGCTGCCGCGCGGCGCGACGCCGGTGGACTTCGCCTACGCCATCCACTCCGACGTCGGCCAGCACATGGTGGCCGCCACCGTCAACGGCGAGGCGGCGGCGCTGCGCACCGAGCTGAAGAGCGGCGACGTGGTGGAGATCATCACCGCGCCCGGCGCGCGGCCGAACCCGGCGTGGCTGTCGATGGTGCGCACCGGCCGCGCGCGCAGCAAGATCCGCCACTTCCTGAAGAACATGGAAGCCGAGGAGTCGCGCGCCCTCGGCGAGAAGATGCTGGCGCAGGCGCTGCGCGCCGAAGGCCTGCCCGTGCCGTCGGCCGACCCCACCGATGCCGACGCGGCGGCGTTGTGGCAACAGCTTGCGCGCTGGGGCGGCAACCGGCACCGCGGCGAGCTGCTGGTGGACATCGGCCTCGGCCGCAAGGTGGCCACCATCGTCGCCAAGCGGCTGGCGCACATGATGGGCGAGCGCGGCATCAAGCCCGACGCGGTGGCGCTGACACTGGGCCGCTACGCCCCCGAGGACAACGCGGCAGCGCAGGGCGTGGTCTTCGTCGACGGCAGCGAAGGCGGCTCGGTGCAGTTCGCCGCCTGCTGCCGGCCGATTCCCGGCGACGCCATCGCCGGCTACCTCGGCCGCGGCGAAGGGCTGATGGTGCACACGGTCGAATGCCCCACGGGCAAGCGCCTCTACGAACGCGACAGCGAGCGCTGGATCCACGTCGAGTGGGCCGACGAGCTGACGCGCCTGTTCGAGACCACGGTGCACGTGCTCGTTCGCAACGGCAAGGGCGTGCTGGCGCAGGTGGCCGCGGCGATCAGCGGCGCCGAGGCCGACATCACGCACCTGGACATGGACTCCGGCCGCGGCACCGACATGGTCGAGCTGCGCCTGCTGGTCAGCGTGCGCGACCGCGTGCACCTGGCCGACGTGCTGCGCGCGCTTCGGCGCACGGCCACCGTGCAGCGCGTCTCGCGGTACAAGGCCGGTTAGTTAGCTCCCTCGCCCGCTTGCGGGAGAGGGTTGGGGTGAGGGCTCTTGCGCGTTCCCACCCTCACCTCTGCCCTCTCCCGCAAGCGGGAGAGGGAGTGAAGTCAAGCGTCGGGCTTCGGGTAGTTCACCGCCAGCACTTCGATGTGCTCGACGCCGCCGGGCGTCGGCAGCGTCACTTCGTCGCCCTCGCGCGCCTTCAGGAGCGCACGCG
Source organism: Rubrivivax sp. (assembly GCA_046348035.1). Taxonomy (GTDB): domain Bacteria; phylum Pseudomonadota; class Gammaproteobacteria; order Burkholderiales; family Burkholderiaceae_C; genus Rubrivivax. The sequence goes on from JAXMEZ010000037.1 coordinate 34,778, forward strand.
CGATCGGCGCCACCCAGCTCACCTCGCCCTTGAGGCTGTCCGCCTCGTCGATGCCCTTGATCGTGATGGTGCGTTCCTCGCCGCGCGCGTTGGCGTAGGTGACGGTGGCGCCGAAGAACACCTGGTCGCTGCCGTGGTGCGCGCTCGGGTCGGCGACCTCGGCGATGTCGAGCCGGCGCGTCAGGAAGCGGATGCGGCGGTCGATCTCGCGCAGGCGCTTCTTGCCGTAGAGGTAGTCGCCGTTCTCCGAGCGGTCGCCGTTGCTTGCCGCCCACGACACGACTTCGACGACCTTCGGCCGCTCGACGTCGAGCAGGCCCATCAGCTCTTCGCGCAGGCGGCGGTACCCCTGCGGCGTCATGTAGTTGCGCGCACCCGCCGGCAGCGCGGGCAGGCCCGGCGCTTCGCCGTCGTCATCGTCGGCGTCTTCGGATTCCTTGACGAAGGCCTTGTTCACGGTTCACCGGCTGCAAGCGCCGTACCGCGACCCACGCGTGGCGCAGGCAGCGGACGCGCGACGCTTGTCAGCGGACCACTTCCACCTTCACCAGCGCCGCGCCGTAGCTGGCGTCGCACGCCGCCCCGGCGGCGCAGTTGGCGCGGCCGGTCAGCACCGAGCCCGGCCCCGTGTGCGCGGCCACCGCCGCGGTGGCCGCATCGCCGCTGGCGAAGACGACGATGTCGCCTTCGTCCCTGGGCTTCATCGCCTCGAAGCTGCGCGGCTCGGCGGAGACGAGGAAAAGGAACTGCGTGAGCCCGGCCGGCTCGGAGGCCTCGAGCACGAAGCCGTCGCGGCCGGGGAACTGCCACGCCTGCCCGGCGCGCACGCGCACCGGCCCCGAGCGCTTGTTCGGCACCACTTGCGCCAGCAGGCCGTCGGACTGCACGGCCAGCACGGTCAGGTGACCGGCGCGCTCGCTTTGCACGCTGAAGCGGAACGGCTCGCCCAGGCGCAGCGTTGCCTTGGGC
>JAXMEZ010000038.1:0-35411 GCA_046348035.1 Rubrivivax sp.
CCGGGCGATGGCGCCGTCGCGCGGGCGCGCGAGGCGGCGGCAGCTGCGGCCGGCGACTGACGCAGATCAGCGCTGCACGGCTACAGGCAGCCGTGCCTTTCCGCGGCTTCCATCGCGGAGTAGAAGTGGCGCTGATACCCCGGGTTGCCGGTCTGCCGGTACAGCGACCAGGCCTGCCCCATGAGGTTTGCGTGCCCGCGGCAGTACGGGTTCCGGGTGCTGGCTTCCGCTTGGTCGATGATGGACTGCGCCGTGGCGTCTTCGGCTTCTTCCTGAGACATCACGCGGCGTGCAGCGGCGGCCGGTGCGACCGCGGCAGCTGGCGCTTCGCTCGCCTCTGCGACCGCGGCTGCCTGCTCCCGGGAACGCCCGCCGCCCGCCGCTGCCGCCAGCAGCAAGAGCACAACCAACCCGCCGCCAACGATCGCGAGTGCCCGCCCTTGCCCTGGTCGGTGCACCGCCTGTCCCGGTGTTGCCGCGGCTGCGCTGGCCAGCTGCGGATGCCCGCACTTCGGGCAGGCGGGTGCCGATTCGTGGATTCGATGCCCGCAGCCGCGGCAATGGAACATGGACATGGTGTGCGGCCCCCGTTGATCAGCCGTAGCGGCGGGCGAACTCCTGCTCCGACAGGGTCAGGTAGTAGATGCCTTCGACGAAACCGATCACCGCCGGAATGGCCGTCCAGAAGAAGCAGAGGTAGAGCAGGCCGACGAAGATCGAGCCGAGGTAGAACTTGTGCGCTCCGAGTCCGCCGAGCAACAACGCCAGCAAGGCCGCCGTCGTGCGATTGCGGCTGCTGCCGTGGGCCGCATGGGAGTGGGCCGCCTGCGGTGCCCCGCACTTGGGGCACACCGGGGCCGACTCGTGGATGCCGGCACCGCAGCCGCGGCAGTAGACGTGGTTGGGCGCCAGAGCCGAGCCGGGAGCGGTGGCCGGCGCCGCCGGCACGCCGGCCGGTGCTGCTTCCGGCGCGGCCACGACCAGCGCGCTGCCGCCCTGGCGTGCGCCGCAGCGCGGGCAATGCGCCGCGGTGTGGTGCAGCACGTTGGCGCAGGCGTGGCAGAACTTCTGGTCGGCCAGCTTGGCCGACGTCGCTTCGGGCGCGAGGGTTGCGTTCATACGGTGGTTCCTCCGAGCGCGTTGCCGCGCAGATTCAGCAGCCAGCGCAAGGCGCTGGACAGAAGGGTGGGCAGGTGCGCGAAGGCGGCTGCCGGGTCCAGCTCGCGGATGGCGCCGATCACCACGGCTGCGAGCAGCAGGCCGAGCGCGCAGGTGGCCAGCGCCGTGAACACGCCGCGTCGCGCGAGCGCATGGTCGAAGTCGGACAGGCGACCGTCCCGGTGCGCCTTGATGTGGAAGAGCCCGAGGCCAAGGCCGACGAGCGGCACCGGGAGGATCGGCACCAGGCTGAGCAGGAAGCCCAGCAGGACGCCGCGATCGTGCCGCGCCAGGCGCTCGCGCCAACGTGAAGAGGCCAGCGCGAGACTGCTTTCGAGAACGCTTCGCGTCATGGGGTCGATCCGTGCGAACGGCTCAGTGATGGCAGCGATGCCCGGCGGTGATGCCGGGCGCTTCGCTCAGTTGCTGGCCAGTCGCACGGCCCACGGCCTGGAGCCCGGAGCGAGGTTGCGCGCCTCGCCGACGAGTTCGCCCGTGGCCGGGTCCAGCCGCAACTGGACGTCCATCTCGTGCACGCCGGTCTCGGAGAACTCCCGCAGCGCGATCATCTCGCCGCGCCGCACGCCTTCCAGGCGGTAGCGGTTCCCGGCCAACTGGGTGCGGTTCGTGACCTCCCAATAGCCGCGGACACTGCCGCCGCTGCTCGTCTCGATGACGGCGTTGACCGTCATCCGATCGACGGTGCCGGTGTAGCGCAGGACCGCGGGCGTGGACGCGGGCGCCGTTTCAGTGTCTGCCGCAGCGTTTGCAGGCGACGAAGACGCGTCGCCCGCCACCGGCTGCGCCGGCACGGGGCGCGCCGGTGCCATGGCAATGCTTGCCGGCTGTTCGGTCGCCTGTTGCGCCGCTTGGGCGCGCGCCTTGTAGCCCTGATAGCCCGACATTCCGGTGCTGGCGACCAGGCCAACGAGGCCCAGGCCAAGCGGCACCAGGATCAAGCCCAGGCTCCCGGCCGACCAGCGGCGCTGCACACGCTGGAAGTGCTCGACGCTGTCCCAACGCTTGGCCCGCCAGGCCCACTCCCGGCCCTTGAACCCGAGGACGAAGACCATCGCGATGTTCACGACGGGCACCAGCGCCAGCAGGCCGATCCAGACGCCGTTGAACACAGCCCAGAGCCAGTTGGACAAGAAGGCGCCCCACGACCAGCCGCGCACACCGTCGGGAATCGGCGCCGATGCGGCCTGCCCGGCCTGTCCGGCCTGTACTGACAACTGCGGCGCACCGCAATGCGGGCAACTCGCGGCGGACTCGTGGATCTGCTGGCCGCAACCGCGGCAATGAACCATTCCCATGGCAATCCCTCGTTTCTTGCTGTTGTTGTGAACCGCGGCGGTCGGTGTGCCGCTGCGCTCTTGCGGTGGTCGAGCCGACCGCCTGCCGGGAGGGAATCGGTGCCGGCCGGGCCACCTTGAGGCGATGGACCGGCAACGACGACGGGAGTCGCCTGCCGCGTGACTTACCTCTCGCCCCGACCGGCCCTCGCTCGGGCCGAAGGCCGCGCAGGCCGATGTCAAGGACTGCCCGATGGAGCAGGGCGAGGAGCGTTTCGGAGATGACCCCGCACCCGTTGCAGCGCATGCCGATCTGTCGCAACGACTGGCTGCCGGCCGCTCCCGCGCGGCTGTTCGTGGCTTGCGTGCTGCTCGTGCTGGCGCTCAAGGGTTGCGCTTACGTGCTGGCGTTCGACAAGGCGGCGATCCTCGCCAGCCGCGACTGGCTGTACCACGCCTTCTGGCTGCCGCTGCACCTGCTGCTGGCGCGCTGCGCCTCGGGCAACTTCGCGCGCCACGTGCAAGCGGCCGAAGCGGGCTTGCGCCCCGCTCTTCGCGAGGAGTTCGCAAGGCGGGTCGAGGCCGTCACGTCGCCGCGTGGCTTGCTCGGGGCCATGCTGCTGGTGGCGCCGTTCGCGTTCCTCGATGCGCGCGCCGGCGCCGATTTCGTCGACGGGCACTTCGACAGCCAAGGCTACGCGGCAGCGCTCATCCCGTTGATCTGGATGATCGAGTGGGCCGCGACGGCGCTGGTCTGGCTGTATGTGCTGGGATCGATCTACATCACGCCGCCTTCGCTTCGCACCAGGAGAACCTGCGCGACCGGCACCTGGATGTGCTGGTCCACGGCCGCGGCCGCGAATCGATCCAGGCCGGTCTGGAGAACGCGCTGGTCGTGCTGATCTACGGCCTGAGCACCATCGGCTACGTCTGGTTCGCCGATGGCCAGCTCTCCGACTACCTCGTGCTCGGCGTATCGACGGTGCTCGTGCTGGCGTGCTTCTTCACCGCGCTGGTGCGCCTGAAGAGCGGGCTTCGTCAGAGCCTGGACGAGGCCGAAGCCCCGTGGCTGGCCGGGCTGGGCGCGAATGAGGCGCCCGCGGCGGCCGGCGCTCCGGGGGTGCCGTTCCAGTTCCTCGCCGACTCGACGGACGCGCTCTACGGGCGCCGCTTCACAGGCCAGCGCGCCGTGGACGCGCGCATCCGCCTGCTGAAGCTCGCGGCCTGTCTGCCATTGACCGGGAAGGAAGACATGGTCGATCGGGCAAGCGCCGCCCGCCTGCGCATGCTCATCGAGTGCGAGGTGCGATGGGCCGAGCTGGGCGTGGGCGAGATGCGCGGCGTCGCATGGCGCGCCGGTATGCCGATCCTCGCCATCGCGGCGAAGTCGCTCGGCGGGCTGATCGGGCGCTGAAGCAGCTGACGCTCAGCGCTTCAGCGCGCGCGCTTGACGCGCAGCAACTCGTCGACGATGAGGCAGGCGGCGCCCAGCGTGATGGCGCTGTCGGCGAGGTTGAAGCTCGGGAAGTAGCCGCCGGGAAAGATCGGCTCGAGGAAGCCGAAGCGGAACTGCAGGAAGTCGACGACGTAGCCGTGCAGCAGCCGGTCGAGCACGTTGCCCAAGGCGCCGCCCATGATCAGCGTCACGGCGAAGCAGAAGAGCTTCTGCTGCGGGTGGGTGCGGATCATCCAGACGATGAAGGCCGAGACGACGAGGCCCAGCACGACGAAGAACCAGCGCTGCCAGCCCGAGGCGGTGGCGAGGAAGTTGAACGCAGCGCCGCTGTTGTGCACGCGAACGAGGTTGAAGAAGCCGGTGACCGGGCGCACGTCGCCGAGCTGGAACTGCGCCAGCACGACCTGCTTCGTCGCCTGGTCGACGGCGATGACGAAGGCGGCCAGCGCCAGCCAGAACACGAGCCCGGGCGCGCCGGCGCGGCGGAAGGACAGCGCCATGTCTGACCTCGCGGCGCTCAGGCGAAGCGCCGCGTCTCGCCGGCGCCGTAGAGGTTGCTCGTGCAGCGCCCGCACAAGCCCGCGTGCGCCGGGTCGTGGCCGACGTCGTCGCGCCAGTGCCAGCAGCGTTCGCACTTGCGCGCCTGGCTCGCCTGCACCTCGATCGCGGGCTGCGGCCCTTCGGCCAGGCGCGCCGCCGAGGTGATCAGCACGAACTTGAGGTCGTCGGCCAGGCTCGCCAGCAACGCGTGGTCGGCCGCCGGCAGCGTCAGCGCCACGTTGGCCTGCAGCGAAGAGCCCACGGCGCCGGCGGCGCGCAGGCTCTCGATTTCCTTGTTGACGCCGTCGCGCAGCTCGCGGATGCGCGCCCACTTGGCCAGCAGCGCCGCGGCGTCGCCGGCAGCCCCGGCCCCCGCGTCCGCTTCGGGGAACTTCCAGTACGTCTCGCAGAAGATCGACTCGCCGCGCTTGGCCGCCGGCGCGAAGACCTGCCACGCTTCCTCGGCGGTGAAGCTGAGGAACGGCGCCATCCAGCGCAGCATCGCGTGCGTGATGTGCCACAACGCCGTCTGCGCCGAACGCCGCGCCGGCGACGCCGGTGCCGTGGTGTACAGGCGATCCTTCAGCACGTCGAGGTAGAACGCGCCCAGGTCCTCGGCGCAGAACACCTGCAGCTTGGCCACCACCGGGTGGAACTCGTGCACGTCGTAGTGGGCCAGGACCTCGGCTTGCAGCTCGGCGGTGCGCGCCAGTGCCCAGCGGTCGACCTCGAGCATCTGCGCCGGCGCCACTGCGTCCTTCGTGGCGTCGAAGTCGGAGGTGTTGGCCAGCAGGAAGCGCAGCGTGTTGCGGATGCGGCGGTAACTGTCGACGACGCGGGCGAGGATCTTGTCGTCGACGCTGAGGTCGCCCGAGTAGTCGGTGGCGGCGCACCACAGGCGGATGATCTCGGCCCCCGACTGCCTGGCCACTTCGCGCATCTCGACGAAGTTGCCCAGGCTCTTGCTCATCTTGCGGCCGTGGCCGTCCACGGTGAAGCCGTGCGTCAAGAGGCCGCGGTACGGCGCGCGCCCTTCGAGCGCGCAGCACACCAGCAGCGAGCTGTGGAACCAGCCGCGGTGCTGGTCGTGCCCTTCGAGGTAGAGGTCGGCTTCGGGGCCGGTGGCGTGGCGGCCGAGGTCGCCCGGCGGCCCCTGGTGCGAGCCGCGCAGCACGTGGCTGAAGGTGGAGCCGGAGTCGAACCAGACGTCGAGGATGTCGTTGCTCTTGGCGTAGACGTCGGCCTCGTCGCCGAGCCACTCGCGCGGCTCGAGCTGGCTCCAGGCCTCGACGCCGCCCTTCTCGACGAGCGCGGCAGCGCGCTCCATGAATTCGAGCGTCTTCGGGTGCGGCTCGCCGCTCACCTTGTGCAGGAACAGCGGCAGCGGCACGCCCCAGTTGCGCTGGCGGCTGATGCACCAGTCGGGCCGGTTGGCGATCATGTCGCGCAGGCGCGTGCGGCCGTTCTCGGGGAAGAACGCGGTCTGCTCGATCGCTTCCAGCGCCGTGCGGCGCAGCGTCTTCTCGGCCTTGTCGACGGTGAAGACGCCGGTGCCTTCGTCCATGCGCACGAACCACTGCGCCGCGGCGCGGTAGATCACCGGCGTCTTGTGGCGCCAGCAGTGCGGGTAGCTGTGCGTGAGCGGGCCGCTGGCGAGCAGGCGGTCGCTTTGCGCCAGCACCTCGACGACGCGGGCGTTGGCCTTCCAGATGTCCATGCCGCCGAAGAGCGGCACCGCCGCCTCGTAGCGGCCGTCGCCTTGCACGGGGTTCAGGATCTGGTCGTGCTTCATCCCGTGCGCGATGCAGGAGTTGAAGTCCTCCACGCCGTAGGCGGGCGAGCTGTGCACGATGCCGGTGCCGTCTTCGGCGGTGGCGTAGTCGGCCAGGTACACCGGCGCCGTGCGCGCGTAGCCCGGGTGCGCCTTCGCCAGCGGGTGCTCGAAGCGCAGCCCCGCGAGCTTGTCGCCGCGAGTCGGGCGAGCACCGTGCCTTCGAGGCCCCAGCGCGCGAGGCACTTCTCGACCAGCGCCTGCGCCACCAGCATCAGCGCCGCGCGGCGTCTGCACGAGCGCGTAGTCGAGCGCCGGGTTGAGGTTCAGCGCCTGGTTGGCCGGCAGCGTCCATGGCGTCGTCGTCCAGATCACGGCGTACGCGGCTGCCGGCAGCGCCGGCAGGCCGAAGGCCGTGGGCGAGCGCCGCCGGGTCGGCGGCGGGGAACGCCACGTCCACCGCGGTGCTCTTCCTGTCGGCGTACTTCGATCTCGAACTCCGCCAGCGAGCCTGCCGCAGTCGAAGCACCAGTACACCGGCTTGCTGCCGCGGTAGACGAAGCCGCGCTCGAAGAGGCGCTTGAGCACGCGGATCTCGCCGGCCTCGTTGGCGAAGTCCATCGTGCGGTAGGGGTGCTCCCAGTCGCCGAGCACGCCCAGGCGCTGGAAGTCGGCGCCATCTGCTGCGCGATCTGCTCCTTGGCGTAGGCACGGGAAAGCGCCTGCACCTTGTCGCGCGGCAGGCCGCGGCCGTGCGTCTTCTCGATCTGGTTCTCGATCGGCAGGCCGTGGCAGTCCCAGCCGGGGATGTAGCGGGCGTCGAAGCCGGCGAGCTGGCGGCTCTTGACGATCATGTCCTTCAGGATCTTGTTGACCGCGTGGCCGATGTGCAGCGTGCCGTTGGCGTACGGCGGGCCGTCGTGCAGCACGAAGAGCGGCGCGCCCTTGCGCGCAGCGCGCAGGCGCTGGTAGATGCCTTGATCGTTCCAGGCCTTGATCCAGCCGGGCTCGCGCTTGCCGAGGTCGCCGCGCATCGGGAACGGCGTGTCGGGCAGGTTGAGCGTCTTCTTGAAGTCGGGTAGCCGTCGTGCTCATGGGGCAGCGCGCGGCAAGGATGGAGTTCGGTGATCTCGACGCTGCGGCCTCTTGGTTCAGGCGCGCAGCCGGTGCGGGAATGGGGGGTCGGGGAAGCGCAGGGCAGGGCAGGGCACGGGCGCCAGGTGATCCGGCGGGCGGTGCGGCGCCGGGTTCCTGTTTGCCGCTCGGGCCGCCGCCCCGCGGGTTCTGCCAGATGGCGGCGCGAATACTCCGGTCGCGTCGCCTGCCGGCGCGTGGCGGCGTGCCAGCGCTGGCGAATCATGACTGGCCGCGTGCTTGCATGAGGCGACCATCGGGGTGCCGTGCGAGCGTTGCCTGCTCCTCGTCGGCAGCGAGCCAGGCGCGCGCGCGGCCGCCGTGTCGGCAGCGACGCCCTCGCGCAGCGCCGCCATCGAGGGGTACTTCCGCTCGTCGTGCAGCTTGCGCAGCGCCGCACCTGGATCAAGCGGCCGCAGGTGCCGCCTTTCGGCACCGAGCGCGGCTGGCCAGTCGAAGACATGCGCCTTGAGCAGCACGCGGCCGCTGTCGTCCACCGTCGGCCGCACGCCCAGGCTCGCGACGTTCGGCAGCGGCTGTGCCGCCAGGCCGAGCACGCGCACGGCGAAGATGCCGGCGGCCGGCCGCGGGTGGCCGAAGCGCACATTCAGCGTGCGAAAGCCCAGCTCGCGGCCGAGCTTGCGGCCGTGCTGCACGTGGCCGCTGATCACGTACGGCCGGCCGAGCAGCACCTCGGTGCGCGCCAGGTCGCCGGCAGCCAGCGCTTCGCGCACGGCCGAGCTGCTGACGCGCAGGCCGTGCACCTCGTAGCTGAGCATGCGCGCCACGTCGAAGCCGGCGCGCGCGCCGGCTGCGTCGAGCGTGGCGTAGTTGCCGGCGCGCCTGGCGCCGTAGCTGAAGTCGTCGCCGACGAGCACGTAGCGCGCCGCGAGGCCGCGCATCGTCGAGGACGCGCTCGACGAAGGCGTCGGGCGGCACGGAAGCCAGCGCGGCGTCGAAGCGCATGACGACGACGCGGTCGACGCCGCAGCGCTCGATCTCGGCCAGCTTGTCGCGCAGCGTCGCGATGCGGCGCGGCGCGGTCTCGGGCTTGCCGGCGCTGGCGGCGAAGAAGTCGCGCGGGTGCGGCTCGAACGTCAGCACGCACGAGGGCACGCCGCGGTGGCGCGCCTCGTTGGTGAGGAGCGCCAGCATCGCCTGGTGGCCGCGATGGACGCCGTCGAAATTGCCGATCGTGAGCGCATGGCCGGCACCGGCCAGCAACGCGCGGTGGCCGAAACCGCGGAAGACCTGTGCATGCGGTTGGATTATCCGGGTGCTGCCGCCGCCGCATCAGCGCCGGCGCCCGGTACCGCGCCATCGCGCCCGCCGCTGCATTGCAGCCTGAGCAGCCGCGCATAGAGCGCGAGGTATTCGGCGCCCGCGCGGTCCCAGCCGAAGCGCGCCGCGTGGCGGCGGATCGCCCCCGGCGTTGCCCTGCTCGCGCGCCCGCGCGAGGTGGGTCGTTTCGACGACGCGGCGCATCGACAGCGGCGAAGTCGTCGAAGTAGTGCGTGATGTCGCCGCCGATCTCGGGCAGGCTCGTGTGCGGCGTGCGAGGAAGATCGGCGTGCCGAAGTGCATGGCTTCGATCGGCGGCAGGCCGAAGCCTTCGGTGAGCGAAGGAAGAGGAAGCCTGCGCAATGCGCGCAGGCCCAGGCCTTCTGCGCTTCGTCGATGCCGAGGTGGAACTGGACGTTGGGCAGGTTCACCGAAGCGCGCAGGCGGCGCGAGTCGTCGCCGTTCGGCCCGCACAGCACGAAGAGCATCTCGGGCCAGGCGCGCGCCAGCTCGACGATCGCCTGCGGGTTCTTCGAAGGCGACATGCGGCTCAAGTGGAACAGGAACGGTCAGCGCCAGCGGCGTGGCTCCGGCCGGCCAACCATCGAGCGGCTGCTGCGGCGCGCTGACGAATGAACGCGCCGTTGAGGATGACGTCGAGCGGGCCACGCCAATGCAGGTGCCGGCGCACGTCGGCAGCGGTGTGTTCGCTGATGGCCACGATGTGGTCGGTGCGGGCGAGGAGCGCCAGCATGCCGCTGGTGGCGCCAGCGCGAGAGAGCTTTGCGGCCGTAGAGGTAGTTGAGGTCGTGGATCGTCGCCAGCCGGCGCGTGCAGCCAAGCGGCGGCAGCGATTTGTTCATCTGGTGCGCCGTGCCACAGCGCAAACTGGCGCGGTGGTGCACCAGGCGATGCACGGGTTGCAGCGGCAGGTGCCGACATCGGTGCCGAACAGGCCCTGCAACTCGGGCCGCACGTGGAAGGTGAAGCCCACACGTGCTGTCCGCCACGTGAGCGCTGCCGCGATGCGTTGCGCCAGCTGCGAGGAAAACTCGAAGATGCCTTCCGTCGCCCGGTCCTGAGCGGCCGAGACTGACGAGCACGTCGTGGCGGGGCAAGGCGCCAGCAGGCTCATCGTCTTCAGCATCCCGCCGCCGGACGGCTGTCGGCGAGGGCGAGACCGCGGCTGTGCATGGCGGCTGATTATCCGGGCGAGCTCGTCACGCCGGACCGAGGCGGCCGGGGTGATCAGCGGCCCCGCGGCTATGATGAACCGCGTGAGACGAAGCGCGTGAACGAGGCAGCCGAAGTGGCGCACAAAGGGCAGGGCGCCGGCGTCGAACCTCGCGGCCGCGTCGAGGGTGGCGTGCGTCTCACCGACCCCGGCCGCTGCAAGCAGCGCGGGCCGCTGCGACCGCTCGTCAGCTACGTGACCGTGGTGCGTAACGCCAGGAGTACGCTGCCGCGCACGCTGGCGAGCGTCCGTGCGCAGAAGTGGGAAGCCGTCGAGCACATCGTCGTCGATGGGCTTTCCGATGACGGGACGCTGGACGTCATCGAGGCGCACACGGCGCAGATCGACTACTTCGTCTCCGAGCCCGACGCCGGCTTGTACGACGCGCTGAACAAGGCGCTGGCCCTGGTGCGCGGCGACCTGGTCTGCGTGCTCAACGCCGACGACTGGCTGACGCCGGATGCGGCAGCGGTGGCAGCGCGGGCGCTGATTCGCTGCTGCGATTCAGCGAGCACCTGGCCACCCGTGCTGATCCTGACCTCGGCATGGCTGCACGACCAGCGCCGCCGCAAGCTGTGGCTGCCGGGGCCGCTGGATGCCGGATCGTGGCTGCGCTGCCCGAAGATCTGCCACAACGGCGTCTACGCCACTCCCGCGGCCCTGGCCCTGGCCGGGCCCTACGACGCTCGATTGCGCATCGTTGCCGACACGCGCTGGCTGTGCAGCGCGTTCGATGCGGGCGTGCGGGTCGTCCACTGTGCCGCGCCGACGGTGCACTACATGTCGGGCGGGCTGTCGAGCGACGTCAAGCGCCATGTCGAGGAGTGCGCGCAGATCGTCGCGCTGCGTTTTCCCGCGCTGGATGCATCCGAAGTCTGGACCTTGATGCACAGCTTCTACCCGTGGCCGGGCAATCTCGAACCGTTCGCTTCCTCGTGCCCGCGCGATCTCGGGCTCGCCCTCGAATCGCTGCTGGCGCGCCACGCGGACGACAAGGCGCTGCACAGGAGCGCCGCCGCGGCCGGTCTGGCCGAACAACGAGGCCATGCCCGGCGCGTGCGGCCGCACCGGGAGTTGTCGAACCTGCTGCAACGCGGCCTGCTGCGCGCCTGGTACGGCGCACGCGAGATGCTTGCCCGTTGAGCAAGCTCGCCGGTCAGCCCGGCCGGGCCGCCTGCCGAGGCTGCGAGGCTTGGGCCTTCAGGAAAGGCAACTTCTCTTCCCAGAAGGGGCGGTCGCACCGCTCCCAGGCGTGGCACCCGAACGGGAGCCGGTGTCCGTTCAGCTCGTACAGCCGGCGCGGCAGCACTTCGAACGCGAAGGCGATCGCATCCTCGGGCCCCGGAACGCGGAAGAACGGGCAGACGGCCGGGACCAGGATGCCCCAGAACACGTCCTCGTTCGACGTCGGAAAGAGCGGCTCGACGTTGTACGCGAACCATCGCTCGTGCTTGATCCTCCGGACGAGGTTCGAGAGGCCCGTCTCGCCTTCCGAGCGCGACTTGATGAAGTTGGGAATGCGCCGCGGCGAGGCCAGCACGCGCAGGAAGTCGCTCACCCTTCGCAGCGAGAACCCGCCGTTGCCGACGCCGAGGAACTCCAGGGGCTCTCGTGGCTCGCTGCCGCCGACGAACCAGGGCGCGCCGATGTAGGAGTAGTCGCGCCCGCACCAGTGGTCCAGCTCATCCGAGAGCACCAGGGCGTCGGTCTGCGCAATCAGCAGGTGCGTGTGACCGGCGAAGGACTCGTAGAAGTTCCTCGACCGCATCAGCGCGTTGTAGCCCTTGATGCCGGCGAAGAACCGGTCCTCGAAGGTCTTGTGGCGAAGCCGGCCCCGATACCGCTTGCACAGGGCCGCCAGGTAGGCATCGAGGCGAGCGGGCCCGATGAGGAACAGATCGCGACCGGCCAACACCTCGACGGTGCGATCGATCGACAGTTTCTCGGCCGCAGTCAGCTCGGGCTTGTAGAGGGGAATCGCGACCGCGGGGCGAGTGGCGGCGGGTCCATCCTGCGTTCCGGCGGTCCCCCCCAGCCCGATGCCCACGTGCAAGTCAGTCACGCTCATCGGCGGTCAGTGTAGTCATCGAGGGCGTGCGCCCAGACCGGGCTGGCACAATCCGCCCCATGACGCGCTTGGCCCTGCCTCAGGTGACGCTCGTCGCGGTGGACACGCAGGCGCCGCTGCTGGCCACGCAGGCCCTGCTGCGCTCGATGGCCGGCATCGATTTCGCGCGCGCGATCCTGTTCACGCACGCGTGGACGCCGAGGCGGCCGCTGCCCGGCATCGAGATCGTCGACATCGACGCGATCACCTCGTCGGCCGAGTACTCGCACTTCATCCTGCGCCTGATGCCCGGCTGGGTGCGCACGTCGCATGTGCTGATCACGAAGTGGGACGGCTTCGTCGTCGAGCCCTGGGCCTGGACCAACACGTTCCTCGCCTACGACTACATCGGCGCGCCGTGGCCCGACCAGCCCGAGCACCGTGCGGTGGGCAACGGCGGCTTCTCGCTGCGCTCGCGCCGCCTGCTGGCCGCCGGCATGGACCTGCGCATCGACGACGAGCACCCCGAAGACGTGGCGCTGTGCCGCACCTACCGCCAGCTGCTCGAGCGCGAGCACGGCGTGAGCTTCGCGCCGCTGGCGCTGGCGCGCCGCTTCGCTTACGAGAACGATGCGTCGGCCGGGCCGACGTTCGGCTTCCACGGCGCGTACAACCTGCCGCGCGTGCTGGACGAGCCGACGCTGGCCACCTGGATCGACATCCTGCCCGACGACTTCTTCAAGACCCGCGACGCGCCGCCTGGCGCGCGCGCTGGTGGCGCGCATGCCGGTGCTCGCCAAGCGCGTGCTCGACCGCCGCATGCGCCTGGGCCGCGACGAGCCGGGCACGCGGCTGCTCGACGCGGCGGCCAGCGTGATGGGGCTGCTGGGCGCGCGCGGCGACCGCCCGCGCACGGCCTAGCTGGCGTCCGGCGCCGGCCTTGCGCGGCACCGTGCCTGGAGCGTGCACCCGGGCTCCCCGATGCCCGACTGCCGGCCAACTGCTGCCCGACTGCTGCCCGATGCCGGCCGACTGCTACCGAGCGCTACGCCGCAGCAGCCTGCGCCGGCAGGTAGCGCCGCCGCCATGACGGCCGGGCGCGCAGCAGCGCCGACGCCAGCCCTTGCGGCAGCGAAGCGATCAGGCGCAGCCCCAGCGCGGCACGGTGCTGCAATGCGCGACGGTGTCGCCCGAGGCGGCGAGCATGGCGGCGGAGTAGCGGTCGATCGCGCGCAGCGCCAGCAGGTGCTTCGCGCCCAGGATGCCGGTGTGCGCCGAGTGCGAGCGCAGCACCGACGGCAAGGCCTGCGCGTCGAACGCCGCCGCGGTCCGTCACCACCCGGTGCCAATCGGTGCCCCACACCGAAACGGCGTCGGCCAGCCAGTAGCTGCCGCTCCGGCGCGGGTTCGCCGCGATGATGCGTTCGCCCACCCAGGCCGCCGACACCTCGGCGTGTGCGGCGACGAAGCCGAGCACCACGCTGAGCTGCGGGAAGTTGCGCGCCACCGTGCGCGGCTGGCTGCGCCACCACCGACGACGCGCCGCGAATAGACGGTCGCGCCGGTGTAGGTCATCGCCCAGGCTTGGCGGGCGAGGAAGGCGCGCACTTCGGCGGCGCCGAAGCGCAGCGATGGCGTGGCGGTGTCGCTGCGGCAGTTGAGGAACACGAAGTCGTCACCCATCAGCGCCGCGTGCACGCGGCGCAGCGCCTCGCTCGTCGACGAGGGCGCCGTCGCCGAGCAGCCAGACGTAGTCGGCCTGCGGCGCCTGCAGCGCCGCGACGACGTTGCGGTCGTGGCGCAGGGCCGGCACGTTGTGCACGTAAGCGGATCGTCAGCCCTGCTGGCGCAGCCGGTCCATGACCGTGGCCGTCGCGTCGTCGCTGCTGTCGTCGAGCACATGCACGGCGATGCCCAGCTCGCGCAGCGCAGGGGCCAGGCCGCCCAGCGTCATGCCCAGCGCCTCGGGCCGGTTGTAGGTCGGGATCGCCAGCGCGAGGGTCTCAGCGGCCATGGGCGGCGGTGAGCTCGCGATGGAACCGTTGCAGGCCTTCGGCCAGCGGCGTCGGCCGCCATTCGATCGTGGCCGCCAGGGCCGTGGTGTCGAGCACGATGCGGCGCACGTCGGTGGCGCGCGCCGGGCGATGCACGACCTCCAGTTCGCGGCCGGTCACCTGCCGTACGAGCGCGATGACTTCGTTGACGGAGTGGCCGACACCGCTGCCCACGTTGAACACCGCGTTCGTGGCGCCGCGTTCGAGCAGCCCCGCCACCGCGCTGCACAGGTCCTGCACGTCGAGGTAGTCGCGCACGCCTTCGCCGTCGCCCCACAGCTCCAGCGGCAGGCCCGCGAGCGCGCGACCCATCGCCACCGCCACCACGCCCTGCGCCCCGTTCACGCGCTGGTGGCGCCCATACGGATTGGACGGTCGCAGCACGAGGTACTGCAGTCCGGACAGCCGGTGGCACAGCCGGGCGTACTCCTCCAGCATGACCTTGGCCAGTCCGTAGCGGCTCTTCGGCGCGAGCGCCTGGCTCTCGGCCGCGCGGCCGGGTCCGGGGTCACCGTAGACGGTGCCGCCCGACGAGAACAGCACGAAGCGCACCGAGGCGCGCGCGCAGGCGTCCATCAGCGCGAAACTCGGCAGCAGCACTTCAACCACTTCGCGCTCGAATTGTTCGGCCGGGCTCGAGGGCAGCAACACACTGGCCAGATGGATCACCGTATCGACGGCGGTGTCGTGCAGCAGCTGTTGCATCGCCGCGCGGTCGGCAACCGGCACGCGGAACGCATCCGGTGGCGCGGGATCGTCAACTCGCGGATCGGCCACGAAGACCCGATGGCCGCGGCGGCCGAGGGTTTCGCTCAGGTTGCGCCCGACGAAGCCGGACCCGCCGACCAACAGGATTCGCCGTGACTGATGCGGGTCGTTCAATCTCGCTCGCTCGCGTTCTCGCCGGCCGTTCCATCGCCGCCCGGCGCGAGTGTAGAGGCGGCGAGCCGCGTCGCCGCAGGCGAGGTGCCCCTGCGTCCGGACCGAGCCGCGCTCAGAGCAGCGTGTTGGAGATGCTGAACGTGTTCTCGCCGTGGTAGACGAAGTCCCGGTCCTGGGCGGCGATCGTGCGCAGGTAGGGGCGCGTGCTGGCGCTGCGCGGCAGCATCCAGTCGTGCAGTTCCACGATGACGAGGGGGAAGCGCTCGAGCCATTCGGTGTTCCGGGCGAACAACTCGGCTTCGAAACCCTCGATGTCGATCTTGGCGATGAAGGGCACGTATTCGGACGGGTCGTGCTGCCGCAGCAGGTCGTTGATGGTGATGATCTCGGTGCCGCCATCCTCGCTGCGGTCGATGCGGAACGCGTTGTTGCCCCAGCCGGGGTCGACGATGCGCCCGCGGCTGGGTTCGCTGCCGATGGCGTTCTCGTAGACCTGCACCGAGGGCAGCGGGTTGTTGCGGCGCGCCTGCCGGGCGTTGCCGGAGTCGGGCTCGACGCACAACACCTTGGCCCCCGGGTGGTTCTCGGCGAAATAGCGCGATGCGAGGCCGATGTTGCCGCCGCAGTCGATGATGAGCGGCTTGCGGCCGGCCGCCAGGACGGCGTCGCGGAAGGCCAGCAACTCGGCGCAGCGCGCCAGCTTCTCCAGCCCGTAGTCCTCGTTGAGGAAGACCTGCCCGATCGTGCCCAGGTCGACCCGATCGCGCACTTCGAGCTCGACGCGCCGGCGCAGCTTGCGGTCGTAGAGCACCTGGCGGCGGCACACGCGAGGCGACAGCTCGACGTACCGCCGGATGCGCTTGCGGCGGCGCAGCGGCAGGCGCAGGAGCTTGCTGTAGCGGCTGACGTAGCTGCTGACGATGCCCCAGGGCCGTGCACCCTCGATGAAGCGGCTCGGCGCGGGGGACGCGGCGTGAGGATGTTCGTCGGGCATGGGGAGCGGCTGGCCTTCGAGGGTTCGTGACGGCGCATTCTTCACGAGCCGGCGGTCCCGGTGGCCCGGCAGCACCGGGCCGCACGATTCAGCGTGCGAGCAGCTCGCGCGCCGCAGGCAGCAGCGGGTCGGCCAGCGACTCGGCCGCCAGCACCGCGTTGCGAATCGCCCGGCTCACGACCTCGGCCGCCAGCGCCCCGAGTGCGCTGGGGTCGCCGCTGACGCCCGCGCCGCCGGTGGCCAGCGCGAAGAGCGTGTCGCCGTCGTTCACGGTCACCGGGCTCACGCTGCGGCTGAGGCCGTGGTGCGCGAGTGCCGCCAGTTGCGTGGCACCGGCCTTGTCGAGCCGGGCATCGGTGGCGACGACGCCGATGGTCGTCGCCGTGCCGCCCATGCGCTCAATGACCTGCATCGGCACGGCGCCTTCGATCAGCGCCCGCTTCGCATCGACGAATGTCCGCCCGTCGTCCCCGCGCGCGCCGGCCAGCACGCCACCGGCCTCGTCCAGCACGTCCCCGATGGCGTTGACGGCGACCAGCGCGCCGACCGTGACCTTGCCCAGGCGCAACGAAGCCGTGCCGATGCCGCCCTTGCACGCGCGCGCGAGGCCGAAGAGCTTGCCCACCGTGGCGCCCAGGCCCGCACCCCGGTTGCCCTGGGCCGGTGGCGCCTGCGAGGCGGCTTCGCAGGCGGCGTAGCCGGTCGAAGCATCGGGCCTGAGGCGCGCGTCGCCGAGCCACAGGTCGAACAGCACGGCCGCCGGCACGATGGGCACCCGCGCCGGGCCGACGGCGAGGCCGCGCCCACGCTCGTCGAGCCAGCGCATCACGCCGCTCGCGGCATCCAACCCGAACGCGCTGCCGCCGGTCAGCAGCACGGCGTGCACCTGGGCCACCGTGTTCTCGGGGCGCAGCAGGTCGGTCTCGCGGGTACCCGGCGCGCCGCCGCGCACGGCCACGCCGCAGACGGTGGCCAGGTCGTCGGGGCACAAGACCACGGTGCAGCCGCTCGGGCGGCCGAGGACGGCCGCATGGCCGGCGCGGATGCCCGGCACGTCGGTGATGGCGCCCGGCGCCAGCGCAGGCGCAAGCGCGTGGGCTGCTTCGCCGCTCTTCACGGTGCGGGCTGCCGGCGCAACGGCGGCGCGCGGCGTCGATGGACCGGGGCTGATCGGCCTTCGGTTCGCCGCATCACGCGAACACGCCGGCGCTGTCCTGCATGCGCGAGGCCACTTCGCCGAGGTGGTGCTGCGTGTCGCCGAACACGGTCTCCAGCACCGTCAGGCGCTTGAAGTAGTGGCTGCCCTGGTACTCGTCGGTGACGCCGATACCGCCGTGCAGCTGCACGCATTGCTGGCCGACGAAGCGCATGCTCTGGCCGAGCTGCACGCGCGCCTGCGAGACGGCACGCCGGCGCTGCGGGGGCGCATCGCCGAGCTTCAGCGTCGCGAAGTAGCTCATCGAGCGCGCCAGCTCGAGCTGCATCTTGATGTCGGCCATGCGGTGGCGCAGCGCCTGGAAGCTGGCGATCGGCACGCCGAACTGCTTGCGCGTGTTCATGTACTCGGCCGTCAGCTCGACGAAGCGGTCCATGACGCCCACCGCCTCGGCGCAGAAGCCGCAGATGCCGATGTCCACCGCGCGCTCGAGCACCGCGTGGCCGTCTTCGGTGATGAGCGCGGCCTTGGCGCCGGCGAGCTTCACTTCGGCGGCGCGGGCGCCGTCCTGCGTCGCGTAGCCGGCCACTTGCGCCGCACCGCGCTCGACGAGGAAGAGGCCGATGCCGGCAGTGTCGTCGATGGCGCCGGCGATGCGCGCCGGCACGATGAACGCGTCGGCTTCGTCGCCGGCCGGCACGATGCTCTTGGCGCCCTCGACGACCCAGCCGGCGCCGGCCTTCGCTGCGCGCGTGCCGACGTGATGGAGCCGGTAGCGCGCGGCGCGTTCCTGGTGCGCCAGCACGACCAACGCCTCGGCCGCGGCCATGCGCGGCAGCCACGCCGCTTGCAGCGCCGCCGGCGCCGCGGCCAGCAGCGCCGGCGCCACCAGCGCGGCATGGGTGTACGGCGCGTTGACGAGGCCGCGGCCGAGCTCTTCGTTGACGACCATCGCTTCGACGGCGCCGAAGCCCATGCCGCCTTGCGCCTCGGGAATGGCAGGCCCGCCAGCCCCAGCTCGGCCAGTTCGCCGTAGACAGCGCGAGTCGCGCCGCCGGCCTTGGCGAGCGCGTGCCGGCGCTCGAACGTGAAGCCCTTGTCGACCAGCGCCGCACGGCGTCGCGCAGGGAATGCTGGTCGTCGGTGAAGTCGAAGTCCATCGTGCTGTTCCTTGTCGCGTCCCTTGCCCTGCGCTTTGCTGCGTGCTTCAGCCGAGCACCGTCTGCGCGACGATGTTGCGCTGCACTTCGTTGCTGCCACCGTAGATCGTCGTCTTGCGGTAGTTGAGGTAGCTCCACGCGGCGGTGGCGCAATGCGCCGCGCCGACGTGGTCGCCCTGCCAGCCGGCTTCCATCGCTTCCTTCCCGATAGGGCATCGCGTACGGGCCGCCGGCCAGCATCATCAGCTCGGTGTAGCGCTGCTGGATCTCGCTGCCCTTGATCTTCAGGAGGCCGGCGATGTCCAGGCTCTGCTTGCCGCTCTTCTCGGCCGAGAGCACGCGCAGCACCAGCATCTCCAGCGCCACGATGTCCACCTCGAGCAAGGCGATCTGGTCGCGGAAGCGCGGGTCGTCGTAGACGCCCTCGGCCTTGGCGATGCGCTTGAGTCGCTCGAGCTCGCGCTTGGCGCGGTTCACGTCGGCGATGTTGGTGCGCTCGTGGGCGAGCAGGTGCTTGGCGTAGGTCCAGCCCTTGTTCTCCTCGCCGACGAGGTTCTCCGCGGGCACCTCGACGTTGTCGAAGAAGACCTCGTTGACCTCGGCCTCGCCATCCATCAGCACGATCGGGCGCACGCTCACGCCCTTGCTCTTCATGTCGATGAGCAGGAAGCTGATGCCCGTCTGCGGCTTGCCTTCGCTGCTGGTGCGCACGAGGCAGAAGATCCACTCGCCGTACTGGCCGAGCGTGGTCCAGGTCTTCTGGCCGTTGACGATGTACTTATCGCCGCGCCGTTCGGCACGGGTCTTGAGCGACGCCAGGTCGCTGCCCGAGCCCGGCTCGCTGTAGCCCTGGCTCCACCAGACCTCGCCGCTGGCGATGCCGGGCAGGAACCGCTTGTGCTGCTCGGCGCTGCCGAAGGCCATGATCACCGGCGCCACCATGATCGGCCCGAACGGCACGACGCGCGGCGCGCCGGCGCGCGCGCATTCCTCTTCGAACAGGTGCTTCTGCACCGCGCTCCAGCCGGGGCCGCCGAACTGCTTCGGCCAGCCCCAGCCGAGCCAGCCCTGCTTGCCGAGGATCTTCGCCCAGCGCTGCATGTCATCGCGCGTGAGGTGCTGCGCCAGCATGACCTTGGCGCTGATGTCGCGCGGCAGGTTCTCGGCGACCCAGCCGCGAATGTGCTCGCGGAAGGCCAGTTCCTCGGCGGTGAAGTTCAGGTCCATGGCGTCGGCAGGGCAGGGTGGGGGACGAGGGGAGGGGCGCCGCCGCGTTTTAGCACGATCGTTCGCTGAGCTGGCGTCGCCGCCGGGACAACGCGCTCGCGCGGGTCATCCTGCGAGGCGAAGCGAGGCCGATGACGACTCGACGACGGCTCGATAGCGACTCGATGACGTTCGGGATGTCGCAGGGATGCCGCTCGGCATCGATAGGGATGGACAGCCCGGCGCCTGCACGCATCATTTCGCGCATGCTCAGCCTCAAACTGGTCAGCGGCGCCGAGAACGCCGAGAAGGTTCAGCTCGTCGCCAACGTGCCGCCGGCAGCGGAGTGCTTCATCATCGGCCGCGACCCCAAGTGCGACTGGCCCATTGCCGACCGCCTGCGGGCGCTGTCGGCGCGCCATTGCGAGATCGTGCGCATCGAGGGCCGGCATGTGTTGCGCGACACCTCGACCAACGGCACGTCGGTCAACGGCGCGCGCGAGCGGCTGCCGGCCGACCACCTGCTGCGCCACGGTGACCGCATCCACCTGGGCAGCTACGTCATCGAGGTTTCGGTGGTGCCCGACGCCGCTGCCGCGCCGGGACGCGCGGCTGCGGCGGCCGGTGCAGCGGCGCCCCGCCGCGGCGGCGACCCGGCGGCGATGGTGGGCAGCGATTGGGCACGCGCCGCCGTGCGCTCGGAGGCGCATGGCGCCGCCATGAAGACCGGCATGACGCGCATCTCCAAGCCGCCGCCGCGCCAGGCCGGCGAGCCCCCGGCGACGGCGGCTCCAGCGCGCACCGAGCCGCGCACCGAGCCGCGCACCGAGCCGCGCACCGAGCCGCGCACCGAGCCTGAGGGCGCGGCCGCGGCGCCGCGCGAAGGCCCCTGGCGCGCACCGCCGGGCACGCCCGATGTGCTGCAGCGGTTGGCCGGTGGGCTGGGCGTGCCGCCGCAGACTCTGGGCACCACCGATCCGGCGCTGGCCGCCGAGCGCGTGGCCAAGCTGCTGCGGCTTTCGGTGCTGGCCCTGGTGCACCAGATGGACCAGCAGGGCCGGCAGCTGGAGGCGCTGGGCAGCAGCGCCTTGCAGGAACTGGCCGATTCCGAGGCGGCGCGCCTGCGCACGGCGCAAGGGCCCGAGGAGGCGATCACGGCGCTGCTTGCCGCGGGCCCGCAGGCCGAAGCCGTTCTGCTGCGCGCGCACAGCGAAGTGAACAAGCATGCGCAGCGGCTGCTGGCCGCCTTCACCGCGGCCACCGCGCGGCTCGGCGAGCAGTTGGCGCCGGCGGCGCTGGAGCGTTCCGTCGGCGCTGCCGACGACGCACAGCGGTTGTGGCGCCACTACGCGACCGTGTGGACTGCGCTGGGCATCGGCGTCGGCAAGAGCTGGCCCGAGGCACACGCGCAAGCCGCTTCGTCGTATCTGGCCGAGGCGTACGACAAGCCGCAGCGTGCCGGGAAGCCGGCGTAGAGTCGCCTCGCGCTGCACCGCCGGCTCGGGCGGCGCGCTTCACCGCCGACGAGGAGGCACCCGATGGGCAACGACTTCTTCCAGTACGGCCCTGCGGCACCCTCTCCGTCGCCTGTACCTGCGCCTGCACAAGCGCCGGCGGCGGCAAAGCCGGCCGCCCCGCGCGAAGCCGCGCCGGCCGACGGCGGCCGCGCCATCCTCGGCGAGCTGAGCGACGAGGACTGGGAGAAGTTCATCGGCTTCACAGCCCGCCGCCGTTACCCCGCCGGGGCCGTGATCTTCGAGATCGGCCGCGTCGCCGGTGCGCTGGGCTTTGTCGCCAGTGGCGCGGTCGAAGTGGCTGCCGAAGCGACGCCCGGCGCCCCCGCCCGGCCCGACCTGCGCGAGGAAGGCGATGTCTTCGGCATCCTCGGCTTCCTCGACGGCGCCGCGGCGACGATGCGCGTGCGCGCGCGCGGAAGCACCGAGGTGCTGCTGCTCACGCGCGAGGCGCTGCTGCAGCTGGCGGCCTGGCAGCCGCGCATCGCCGTGGCGCTGCTGCGCGACCTGGGCGCGGCGGTGGCGGCGCGGCTGCGCCGCGTGCAAGGCGGCGACTGAAGCGGGGACGCCGCGCATGAGCCATCCCGTCTTCTAGAACGACGACCGACCCCGAAGCCGCCGCGAACAGGATGCAGCGACCCACTGTCCCGAGCCAGCCGGCCCGGCCGGCAGAACCCGAAGCTTCGACGGCGTTGCCGGCGACCATCGTGCGCAGCGGCCCGCCGCCGGGCACCGTTGCGCGAGGGCCAGTGTCATCGCGGCCGGGCTTGGCGTCGACGATCGTCACGGGCAAGGCATCCCCGCCCGGCGAGCGCGAGCGCCCAGGCGTTGGGGCAGGAGCCGCCGGCACCCAGGGCAAGGCAGATACCAGCCGCGAATTGCGCGACCCGCGCGAGGTTCGCGAGGCGCGCGAAGCACGTGCCGCCGAGGCCGCGGCGCGCTACTTCCGCAACTACACGCAGATGCCCGCGCAGGGACCGGCCTGGATGTGGCCCGCGTTGCGCGCAGTGGCCGTGGCGGTGGCGCTGGCCATCGCCGCCTTGCTGATCGCCGAGCCCGCGCTCGGCTTGCTGGTGTTCTGGGGCCTCGCGATTCCCGTGGTGCCGGCGCTGCTGGTCATCGCGCCGGGGCTGTGGCGGCAGGTGTGCCCGATGGCGGCGCTGAACCAGTTGCCGCGCGCACTCGGCAAGGGCCGCGCACTCGAGCTTCCCGAGCCCGTGAAGCGCTCGGCGTTCACCATCGCGCTGGCGGTGTTCATCGGCGCGGTCGCGTTGCGCCAGCCATGGCTCAACCAGCACGGCCCGAGCGTGGGCGTGCTGGTGCTGGCGATGCTGGCGGCGGCGCTGGCCGGTGGCTGGTTCTTCAAGGGCCGCAGCGGCTGGTGCGGAACCTTCTGCCCGCTGGGGCCGATCCAGCGCACCTACGGCCAGGCGCCGCTCGTCGTGGTGCGCAACGGCTACTGCGAGCCCTGTGTGGGCTGCCAGAAGAACTGCTACGACTTCAACCCGCGCGCGGCCGTGTTCAGCGACGTCTACGACGATGATGCGCGCTATGCGGCGCAGCGGCGGCTGTTCATGGGCTTGCTGCCGGGGCTGTTGCTGGGCTACTTCCTCGCCGCGCCGCTCGGCGTGCAAGGCAGCGCCGCCGGCGCGGCGCTGCTGCTGGGCGCGGTGGCGGCTTCGGCGGGCTTGTACGCGGTGGCAGTGGCGTTCGCGCCGGCCAACCCGTACCGCGTCTCGCTGGCGTTCGGTGCCGCGGCGATCACGATCTTCTACGTCTTCGCCGGGCCGGTGGTGGTGGCCACCGTCGGCAAACTGCTCGATGCCGCGCCGCCCGAGTGGCTGTCGTGGTTGGCGCGCGGCACGGGCTTCGCACTGGCCGCCGGCCTGCTGGCCAACGGCCTTCGCGCCGAGCGCCGCTGGGTGCGCGCTTCGGCCGCGGCACGCACGGAGCGCGCAGCGCAAGCGCAGCGGCAGATTGCCGGCGCGCCGGGCGAGGAGGGCACGTCAACCGTGGAGGAGGGCGCCCGTGCCTCAGAGAAGTCGCGCTTCGGCGGCGGGCGCAGCCTGAAAGACCGCCTCGCGGCCAGCCACGCCGCCGAGGTGACCGACCGCGAGACCGGCATCACCTTCCAGGCGGCCAGCGACGGCACGCTGCTCGAGGCGATCGAGAAGGCGGGGCTGAAGATCAACTATGGCTGCCGCTCGGGCGTGTGCGGCGCCGACGCCGTGGCCGTCTGCTCCGGCGGCGAGCACCTCTCGCCGATGAACGCCGACGAGCGCGCGACGCTGCGCCGCATGGGCCTGGACGGCAACGTGCGCCTGGCCTGCATGTGCGTGGCGAGCGGGCCGGTGACGATCGACCGCGACGCGCGCTCGGCAGCACCGCGCGCCGACCGGCGCGACCATCGCGCGCCGCGCCGCCGGGATCGCGCCCGCGGCACGGGCGTGGAACGCGTGGTCATCGTCGGCAACGGCGTGGCCGGCATGAGCGTGGCCGAAGGGCTGCGCCGCGGCAACCCGCGCGTGCACCTCATCGTCACCAACGAGCCGCACCGCTTCTACAACCGCATGGGCATCAGGCGCCTGGTGCCCGGCCCGAGGCATGGAGGCGCTGCACCTGGTGGCCGGCTGACTGGGCGCAAAGCAACGGCATCCAGGTGCTGCATGGGCGCGTCGCGGCGCGCATCGACCGCGAGCAGCGGCGCCTGGGCCTCGGCGGCGGCGACTGGCTGCCCTACGACCGGCTGGTGCTGACCACCGGCGCCAGTGCCACCGAGCCGGATGCGCAGTTCCTCGACCACCGCAACGCTTTCGTGCTGCGCACCGCCGAAGTGCAGGTGCGATCCGCGAGCACGTTCATGCCAGCCGCGCCCGCCGCGCCGTGGTGATCGGCGGCGGCGTGCTCGGTGTCGAGGCTGCCGATGCGTTGCACAAGCTTGGCCTGAAGGTGAACCTGCTGCAACGCGCCGAGCGCTTGATGAATGCGCAGCTCGACGAGCGGGGCGCCGGCGTGCTGGCGTCGTACCTCGAGAGCATCGGCGTGCAGGTGGTCACCGGCGTGCAGGTGACGCGCTTCGACGGCACGCCCGAACTGGCGGCCGCCTGGCTGGCGCACGGGCCGCGTGTGCGCGCCGACCTCTTCGTGGCGTGCCTCGGCATCCGTCCGAACGTGCGGCTGGCGCAGGCCGCTGGCCTGGAGGTCGGGCCGCACGGCATCCGTGTCGACGCGCAGATGCGCACCAGCGACCCGAACATCCTCGCCGCCGGCGACTGCGCCGAGCAGGACGGCATGGCCCGCGGGCTGTGGCCGATCGGCGCCGCGCAAGCGACGGCGGTCGTAGAAAGCATCTTCGGCGAGACAGGCGTCGTTGCGGCAAGCCGCCAGGTCGTGCAACTCAAGTGCGACGGCATCGACGTGCGCTCGTTCGGCGCCGTCGAGCCGCAGGCCGGCGACGAGACGCTGCAGGCCGCGCCGGGGGCGGACGCCTGGTGGCGCTTCGTGCTGAGGGATGGGCAACTCGCCGGCGGCTTGGTCGTCGGACCGCCGGGTTCGGCCAAGCCGTTCATGCGCCTGGTGCAGGACCCGGCGCAGTTCGTCAAGGCACGGCCGGCGCTGGCGCGCGGCGACCTCGTTGCGGCGGGGCACGACGCCGGATGATGGGAGTTGGCCGGGGACTGGGCCGGCGCGCGGCCGCGCTGGCAGTGGTGCCGTTGAGCCACGTCAAGCGGCCTCTGGAAGGCTTTTCTAGACTTTGCTGCGGTCGCCGGTGCCGCTTCTCGAGCGCTGCCGCAGTCTGCCTCGAAACGCCACCATGCTGTCCGTGCACGCCATCAAAGAGCCCCCGCCCGCGGCACCGCCGCACCGTTTCGCACTCTGGGAACTCGGGTTCCGTCCCTTCTACCTTCTGGCGACGACCTTCGCCGCCTTGTCGGTACCGCTGTGGGCGTTGCAGTTCTCCTCCGGATGGCTCGGCCATGCCTACCTGGCCAGGCCGCTGTGGCACGCGCACGAGATGCTGTTCGGCTTCGCGCTGGCGGTCATCGTCGGCTTCCTCCTCACGGCGGGCCGCAACTGGACCAACCAGCCCACGCCCACCGGCCCGGCCTTGATGGCCCTGGCGGCGCTGTGGCTGGCGGCACGCGTGCTCGTGCTGACGCCTTGGGGCTGGGCGGCGGCGTTGGCCGTGCCTTTCCGTGGGCCGCGGCCGCTGCCTTGGCGGTGCCGTTCGTGCGCGCGCGCGCAACCGGCGCAACTACTTCTTCATCGGCCTGCTGGTCCTGATCGGTGCGGCCGCCGGCGCGTTCCACCTCGCCGCTTTGGGCGTGCTCGGGCCGGTGGCACGGCCCGCACTGCAACTGGCCTTGGACGCCGTACTGTTCATCCTGTCGGTGATGGGCGGGCGCGTGATCCCGATGTTCACCAACAACGGCGTCCCTGGCGCGGCTGCGGCGCCGGCCTCTGGTGGAGAAGGCCGCGCTGGGCGGCGTGCTGCTGTTCTCTTGTTCGATGCGGCCGGCCGGCACAGGGGCTGCCGCTGGCGGTTATCGCCGCAGCCGCCGCGTTGGCCCACGGTGCCCGTTGGGCCTTGTGGCAACCGTGGACCGCGCGGCGCGTGCCGCTGGTCTGGGTGCTGCACCTGACCTACCTGTGGTGCCGGTGCGCCAATTGTTGCGCGCGCTGGCAGAGGCGGGGGTCGTGGCGCCGACGCTGGCCACGCACGCCTTGACCACCGGCGCGGTCGGCGGCCTCATCATCGGCATGGTCACACGCACGGCGCGCGGCCACACGGCGCGGCCATTGCGCGCTGACCGATTCGACACGGCGTGCTATGTGCTCGTGTTGCTCGGCGCGCTGGTGCGCGTGGGGCTGCCGCTGCTTGCGCCGGGTTTGCTGGTGGAGGCGGCGCTGGTATCGGCGCTCTTGTGGTCGGGCGGCTTCGCGTTGTACGCGGTGCGCTACTGGCCCGTGCTGTCCCGATCGCGGCTCGATGGGCGGCCGGGTTGAGGGCGGCGGGCGGCCGTGAGGCCGGTGATAGGGGCCTGGTCAGAGAGGGCGACGCTCCAACCCTGAGTCGCCTTTGTTTATTATTCACATAATATACATTGTCATCTATGGAAGAGAAGAAAGAAGAGGCCGCGAGGGCCTCCATTCCGATCTTCCAGAATCTCAAGTAGAAGCTGAGATTCCGGAGCTAAAGCCATATCCCGTCAGGACAAAGCGGCTTCGTGCGGTTGGATCAGCACGTCGCTCATGTCTTCGTCGGCAGCGCTGGAATCGGCATCACCTTCCAGCGCCGTCGTCGCCTGCGGGCCGACGACGCGGTCGAGCGGCCGGCACAGATGGCGGTTGAGGCGCCCCAGGCGCTCTGACTTCTCCATCGCCGCGAACACCGCCTCAGGGTGCACGAGGAGCATGAACGGGTTGTGTTCAGCGGTCGGTTGCGTCATCACGAATCTCCAGGTTTGCGTCCAACGACTCGATGCCGAACGACTCTACGCGCGGCTTCCGGGGGTGCAAACGCAAGAAAGGGGGAAAACACCGAGCAAACAGCCCGTTCGATGCACGAGGTGGCATCGGCCGTGAATCACCGCACGCCCGCGGCGATGCGATCGGCCAAGGCATCGCGGCCTGCCCGCCGCGCGAACCCTGCGGCGTCGAGGCCGGCCCGATTGCGAAGCCGTGCATCGGCACCGCGCGACAGCAGCAACGCGGCACCATCAATGGCGCCGTAGCCGGCGGCCATCATCAGCGGCGTCGATCCGTTCGGCGACAGTGCATCGACGTGCGCACCGCGCGCCAGCAGCAGCGCAACGACCTTCGGCTCGGGCCCGCTGGCCGCGTAGTGCAGCGGCGACCATCCGGTCCGGTTGACCGCCGCGCCGCGCTCGAGCAGGCGTAGCACCCAGGCCTCGTGGCCGCGCAACGCAGCCATCATCAGCGGCGTCTCGCCGGCGGCGTTCGGCCGGTCGATCTCGATCTGCTTGAATTCCAGCAGCGCTTCGGCCGCTGCGAAGCAGCCTTCGCGCATCGCGAGGACGAGCCCGGTCTGGCCGCGTTCGTCGGGAGTGTTCGGGTCGAAGCCCGCTTCGACCTCCGAGCGAACGAACTGTGGCCGGTCGAGCTCGATGGCCTTGAAGAAGTCCTCCTTCGAACCCGCGTGTGCCACGCCGACCCACGCCCACCCGAGCGCGCCCGTAGCCATGCCGACTGCCAACCGAACGGCGACCCGTCGGCGCCCGGACATCGAGGCACTCACGCGCCGCGCGCCGTCGTACTCGCCCATCGGGCGCCCGTGCGGCCTCACGCCGACTCCGAGCCCGACGGCGGCAGACCGAACAACAGCTCGAAATTGCGCCGCGTCGCCGCGGCCACTTCCTCCAACGTGAGCCCCTTCGCGTCGGCCAGCGCCTGGGCCACGTGCGGAACGAGCGCCGGCGTGTTGGTCTTGCCGCGGTACGGCGCACCGGCGGGCTGTCGGTTTCGATGAGACAGCGCGCGAGCGGTACTTCGCGCGCCACGTCGCGCAGCGCCTGCGCGCTGCGAAAGCTCAGGATGCCGGAACGAGATGTGAAAGCCCATCGCCAGCGCGCGGCACTTCGCGCGTCTCGATGAAGCAGTGGAAGACGCCGCGCAAGGCGCCCTGCTCCGCGCCGTGCTCGCGCAGCAGCGCCACGGTGTCTTCGCTGGCGCTGCGCGTGTGCACGACGAGCGGCAGCCCGGTGGCGAGCGCCGCGCGAATGTGCACGACAGAAGCGGTCGCGTTGCCGATGCATCTCGGCGACGCTGCGGCCGTTCAGGCGGTAGTAGTCCAGGCCCGTCTCGCCGATGCCCACCACGCGCGGCCGGCGCGCCAGCGCCATCAGGTCCGCCAGGGTCGGTTCGCGGACGTCTTCGCTGTCGGGGTGAACGCCGACGGTGGCGAAGAGCCGCTCGTCGCGTGCAGCCAGCGCCAGCACCGTCTCGGCTTCCTCCAGCGTCGTGCAGATGCAAAGAGCTCGCTCGACGCGCGAGCGGCTCATCGCCGCGAGGATCTCGTCCACGCGCGGCAGCAGCTCGGGGAAGCTCAGGTGGCAGTGCGAGTCGACGAACATCGGCGGACCTCGAGCAGGAGGGCGGGCGGCGCGGGCATTGTCACGGCCTGCTGCGCGGTGCGATCAGCGCCAGGCAGATCGCCGCCGCAGCGCGCATCGACGAGATTCGGCGAGATCGGGCGGCGCGCCGCGCCGCAGCCTCAGATCGTCTGCGTCGGCTTGGCCGATTGCAGCGTCGTGCCGAGGATCTCTTCGATCTTCAGCTTGAGCTGACGCGTCTTCTCGTCGTTGGGAAAACGCACGCCCACCCTGCGTGCGGCCGCCGGAGGCATTGGCCGGGGTGATCAGGCCACCTTGCCAGCCACCGGGAAGCGCTGCGGGTCGTCAGGCGGCGACAGCGGCCAGGTCGATGTCCTCGCCGAGCCGGTAGTCGCCGAGTCGTCGGCACGAACAGGCCGCCGTCGGAAGGCAACGGGATGTAGGCCGCGTACAGCGCCCTTCAGCTTCTCGCGGAAGACGAGGAAATGCGGATCACGCTCGGCCGCGCCGCCCCGGCAGGCACCGATGCCGGCGCGAGGCCGGCGGAGCGCGAGGTCAGGCGGTCGTTCATGGAGCGCAGTGTAGCGAAGGGGCCGCAGCGCGCCGGCCCATCAGGCCCCCGCACGAGAGGGAGTGCGCGACGGATTGACGCCGCGTCGCGCAGCCGGCGCGCGGGTGCGGACGGCGCCTGCAGCCGGGCGCCATGACCAGCGCGTCGATGGCCAGCGCCTCATGCGCCCACGGTGCTCGGCCGCGACGGCCAGGCGTTGCAACTCGCGATGCCAGCGGTTCGGCGCCTCGAGGGCGAGTCCGGTGGGCAACGCGACCGGGGGAAGCTAGCGGCCGGGCGCGCCAGCCGCGGCGGCCATCGCGTCGTGGCACGCCTTCAACAGCCATTGCAGGGCCAGCGGCGCACGCCGGCCCCGGCGAGGACACCAGGGCGGCCGGCTGCCAATTCGGCCGGCAGCGCCGCCCAGCGCTCGGCGTCGACGCCCAGTTGTCGCCACGCCAGCACCTCGAGCGGAAGCCCGTCGCAGGCGGGCAGCAGCACCTCGGGCTGTGCGACGCCAAGCGCTGCCAGCCAGGCTGCTGCTTCGCCGATGCCGGGCAGCGGCATGACGATCTGCTGGCAACGGCTGCGCACCGTGGGCAGCAGGTGCATCGCATCGCTGCAGGTGAGCACGATCTGCACCGCGGCCGGCGGCTCCTCCAGCGTCTTCAAGAGGGCGCTGGCGGCATGCGCGTTCAGCGCCTCGGCCGGATGCAGCACGACCATCTTGCCGCGGCCGCTGCGCGGCGGTCTTCGTCACCAATCGAGCAATCCGCGCACGTCGTCGATGCGGATCTGGCGGCTCGGCTTTCGCTTGCCGCCCTCCTCGGTTTCGGGCTTGTCCTCGCCGATCAGCCAGCCGGTCTCGCGCCGCTCGATCTCGGGCAACAGCACGAAGAGGTCGGGATGGGCATGCGCATGGACGAGGCGGCAGCTGGCGCGACTTCCGCAGGCCAACCCCTCGGGGCCCATACGCTTCGCACAGCCGCGACTGCGCCAGCGACAGCGCAAGCGTTCGCGCGCGGCGCCGGGCGCAGCGCCGCAGCAGCGGCGCGTGGTGGCTGCGGCCGGCGGCCAGCGCTTGCGCCAGCGGCGCCGCAAGCCACGGCAGCGGCAGGCGGCCACCGCCGTCGATCAGGTCGAAGGCGCCGCCGTGGCCGGCTGCTCCGTGCTCATCACCGCCTCACCGCCGGCCTCACCGCCAACCCCCTTGCCGCCACGGCCGCCACCTACTGCTGCCACACCTGTGCCGCCGCGCTTTCGGCGTCGATGCGCACGAACCGTGTCGCGTGCTCCTTCGCGCGCGCCGCGTAGCCCTCGCGCACGCGGGCGAAGAAGGTTTTCGTCCTCGGAAACCGAAGCGGTCGGGCTCGCGCGCCGCCGCGCGCCGCGCGCGGCGCGCCGCCGGCAGGTCGAACCACAGCGTCAGGTCGGGCTGGCGATCACCCCTGCACCCATCGCTCCAGAGCCGCAGCCGTTCCGGCCCAGGCCGCGGCCAGCGCCTGCAGGCGCGAACGTGGCATCGGTAGGCGGTCGCACAACACCGTGGCGCCGCCGACGCGCCGGCACGATCTGCCGCTCGAGATGGTCGCGCCGCTGCGGTGCCGCCGGCAGTTCCGTCAGCGTGTCCATCGGCTCGGCGAGGACGAGTTCGCGCAGGCGTTCGGCCAGCGGCGTGCCACCAGGCTCGCGCGTCACCGGCACCGCGTGAGCCGCGGCTACGCAACCATTGCGCCAGCGCCTCGATGTGCGAGCTTTTTCCCGCGCCGTCGATGCCTTCGAAGGTGACGAAGCGTCCAGCCATCGCGGCAGCCCTCAGCGCCCGCCCCGCTGGTAGCGGTTGACGGCGCGGTTGTGCTCGGCCAGCGAGTCACTGAAGGCGCTGCTGCCGTCGCCGCGGGCCACGAAGTAAAGCGCCTTGGTCGCCTGCGGCCGTACCGCCGCGCGCAGCGACGCCAGGCCCGGCAGGGCGATCGGGGTGGGTGGCAGGCCGGCTCGCGTGTAGGTGTTGTAGGGCGTGTCGGCGAGCAGGTCGCGCTTGCGCAGGTTGCCGTCGAACCTCTCGCCCAGGCCGTAGATCACCGTCGGGTCGGTCTGCAGCGGCATGCCGACGCGCAGCCGGTTCGCGAACACGCCGCCCACCAGCGGCCGGTCGGCCTCGATGCCGGTTTCCTTCTCGATGATCGAAGCGAGGATCAGTGCTACCAAGTCGGCGCTCTTCAGCGGCGAATCGGCGGCGCGCTCGGCCCACGCCGCCGCCAGGCGCTCCTGTTGCGCCGCATAGGCGCGCTTGAGCACGACGAGGTCGCTGACGCCGCGGCCGTAGGCGTAGGTGTCGGGGAAGAAGCGCCCTTCGGGATGCTGGCCCTCGGCGCCGATCGCGGCCATCAGCTGCGCGTCGCTCATCGCGCGCGTGTCGGGCTTCAAGCGCGGCGCGCGCGCGAGTTCGGCGCGCAGCTGGCGAAGGTCAACCTTCGATGAAGCGCACGCGTTCGAGCGCCACCTCGCCATTGACCATCATCGCCAGCAGCCGGCGCGGCGTGATTCCGGGCGCCGCTTCGTAGGTGCCGGCGCGGATCGCACGCGCCTGGCCGGACCAGCGGAACCACTCATAGAGCAGGCGGGGATGCACGCGCAGGCCGGCGTCCGCCCATTGTTGCGCCACCGTGCGTGCCGAACTGCCGGCCTCGACGCTGACTTCGGCGCGTGCGCCGGCCAGCGCCATCGGCTGGTCGAGCCACCGATTGCCCCACCAAGCCGCGGCCGCTGCGGTGAGCAGCGCGACAAAAACCAAGGCCCCCGAGGGCCAGCCATCGGCGCGACCCCTTGGACCTTGCCATGGGTGGAAATGATAATCGGCGCCATGTCCTCTCCTTCTTCCGGCGCCACGGGCGCTACGACGAGCGGCGCCCCTGCCGGCGCTTCACCGGGTGCCGCCCCCGCGGAGCGCGCTGCGACTCGCCGACTGGGGCGTCATCCGCGCCAGCGGCGACGACGCCGAAAGCTTCCTTCAAGGGCAGCTGACGAACGACGTGAAGGCGGCCTGCGCAACGCCGATCATGCGGTGCTGGCCGGCTACTGCTCGGCCAAGGGCCGCTTGCTGGCGACCTTCGTCGTCTGGCGCGACGAGGCCGGCGACTTCCTGCTCGCCTGCAGCGCCGACCTGCTGGCGCCGACGCTGAAGCGCCTGTCGATAGCCGTGCTGCGCGCCAAGTGCAAGCTCAGCGACGTCGGCGAGCGTGCCGCTGTGGGGGCTGGCCGGGGCGGCGCTGCCCTCGACGTTCGGTGCCGGCTGGCCGCGGCGCGCGGTGGGGTGGCACTGGAAAGCGGCGGCCGGCTGATCCGCCTTCCCGATGCGCAGGTCGGCGCGAACGCCGTGCCGCGGGCATTGCTCGCCGGCGGCGATCTGCCCTCGAGGGCTGCCCGCGCTCGACATCGGCGTGGCGCTGGCTCGAAAACGAAGCGGCACCGCGCGCATCGTCGCCGCCACCGTCGAGCAGTTCGTGCCGCAGATGGTGAACCTGGAACTGGTCGGCGGCGTCAGCTTCCGCAGGAGCTGCTATCCCGGGCAGGAGATCGTCGCGCGCAGCGAGTACCGTGGCGCTGAGCGGCGCGCCTACATCGTCGATGCCACGGCACCGCTCGAGCCGGGGCAGGAGGTCTTCCACAGCGAAGACCCCGGGCAGCCGGCCGGGCGTCGTCCTCGGTGGCGCGCACGCGGCGCCTTCGCCGGGCTCATCGAGCTGAAGATGGCCGCCAGTGCGGCAGGCTCGCTGCACCTGGGCAGCGCCACCGGTCCGGCGTTGACCCTCGCCCCCCTGCCCTACGCGCTTCCAACTGCGCCGGCCTGACGCAGCGCCGGCCGCATCACCGTGTGCGGCCCGGGCTACAGCACTCGCCGCATGTCCTGGTGAGCCAGGCCAGCGGCATCGTAGAACGCGCCGACGGCGGTGAAGCCCAGCCGCTCGTAGAAGCGCAGCGCATCGACCTGCGCTGACAGCACGATCTCGCTGTCGCCGCGCGCCTTCGCTGCGTCGTTGAGCGCGGCCACGATCGCCGCGCCGATGCCCGCGCCGCGCAGCGGGCCATCACCGCCAAGCGGCCGATGCGGCCGGCGTGGCCGCCGCCTGTGCTTGCGCTCCATTGCCAACGGATGCAGCCGTC
This sequence comes from Rubrivivax sp., assembly GCA_046348035.1. Taxonomy (GTDB): domain Bacteria; phylum Pseudomonadota; class Gammaproteobacteria; order Burkholderiales; family Burkholderiaceae_C; genus Rubrivivax. The sequence continues at coordinate 32,670 of JAXMEZ010000038.1, forward strand.
TCGCGCACGAGGCGCCCGGTGCCACGGCGAGCCCGAAGCGGTTGCGCGCCAGCACATGCAGCGCTCGGTGTCGGCAGCGTCCTCGCCCATCGGGTGCGCAACGCCCAATTCGCCTTCGAAGACGGCGTGGCGCAGCTTGCGGCCTCGCCCTTGCCGAGCGCGCGCCAGTCGCCGCTCGTGCACTCGACCATCGGCAGCCCGGCCTCGAACGATTCGAGCACCGCGCGCAATGGTGCCGGCACCGGCCGGCTGGTCTGAGTGGCCGGATCGGCGAAGACGTAGACGAGCTCGCCGTGCACGAGCCGCGCGCCGCCGCGCAGCACCGCCAGCGTGAACAAGATCGACGAGCGGCCGATGCGTGCACAGCGCACGCCGACATCGATCACGTCGTCGTAGCGCGCCGAGGTTTCGTACTCGACGGTGGCCTTGCGCGCGTAGAGGTCACCGGCCAGCGCCTCCATCGTCTCGTGGTACGGCATCGCCAGCGCGCGCCAGTAGCCGGCGATCGCGGTGTCGAAGTACATCAGGTAGTGGGCGTTGAAGACGATCTTCTGCATGTCCACCTCGGCCCAGCGCACCCGCAGGCTCGAGGAAGCGGAAGTCGCCGCGTTGCGGCAGCGCGGTGGCGGAGTGCCTCGCCTTCGCGCCGTCGGCGGGCGAATGCGTCTTCGGTTCCAGGCTCGGCATGGCGGTGGCGGTCATCGGCGTTCCTGCGCGAAGGCTCGAGGAGATGGTCAGGCCGAGTTCCTCCGAGGCGAGGGTCAGGGGCTCCGGCTGCGGAGCATACTGTCGCGCATGGCTCGAATCCTCTACCTCCCAGATCGACATCGACCCCGGCGTCGTGCGCCTGCTGAAGGCCGAATGCGCGCGCGGCATGAGCAAGCCGCTCGTCGTCACCGATGCCGGCGTGCGTGCCGCCGGCGTGCTGGCGCGCGCCGAGGCGGCGCTCGCCGACCTGCCGCATGCCGTGTTCGACGGCGCACCTTCAACCCACCAGCAGGACGACGGCGCGCCGCTGTTCAACTGCTCCAGCGCGAACGCTGCGACGGCCTCGTCGCCGTGGGCGGCGGCTCGAGCATCGACCTGGCCAAGGCCGCGGCGATTGCCGCCACGCGCGGCGAGCCGCTCAAGACCTACGCCACCATCGAAGGCGGCAGCGACAAGATCACGTCAAGCGTGCTGCCGCTCATCGCCGTACCCACCGCCGGCACCGGCAGCGAAGTGGCACGCGGCGCCATCGTCATCGTCGACGACGGCCGCAAGCCGGCTTCCACGGCCGGCACCTGATGCCCAAGGCCGCGCTGCTCGACCGGAACTGACGCTCGGCTGCCGCCGCTCCTGACCACCCCGGCCACCGGCATGGATGCCATCGCGCACTGCATGGAAACGTTCATGGCGCCGGCGGTGAATCCGCCGGCCGACGGCCATCGCATGGACGGCCTGACTCGCGGCTGGGCGCACATCGAACGCGCCACGCGCGACGGCAGCGACCTTGCCGCGCGCTGGAGCCATCGCCTGGGCGCCAGCATGCAAGGCGCGATGGCGTTCCAGGGCCTGGGCTGCGTTCATTCGCTCAGCCACAGCCTGGGCGGCGCTGACCCGCGCCTGCACCACGGCACGCTGAACGCGATGTTCCTGCCGGCAGTGGTGCGCTTCAACGCCGGGGCGGAATCGATCCGCGTCGAGCGGCGCTGCAGCGGCTGGCCGAAGCGATCGGCGTGCCCGGCTGCGACGGCGCCGGCACCGAACTGGCCGCCGAACTCCGCGCAATGAACGCCCGCCTCGGCCTGCCTTCCGGCTTGGCCGCGATGGGCGTCACGCGCGACGTCTTCGAGCGCGTGATCGACGGCGCCCTCGCCGACCATTGCCACAAGACCAACCCGCGCGTCGCGAGCCGCGAAGACTACCGGCGCATGCTCGAAGAGAGCCTCTGATTCGCGTGGGACCGGGCCCTGGAGCCCGGTCCGCTTTCGGCGCGCTGAGTGCTCAGTGGTGCGTGCCGTCGAAGAACTGCTCGTCTTCGGTCGAGCCCTTCAGCGCCGCGGTCGAGGCCTGCTTCTCGATCGTCGTCGTCACGGCGTCGAAGTAGCCGGTGCCGACCTCGCGCTGGTGCTTCACCGCGGTGAAGCCGCGCTCGGCGGCGGCGAACTCCTGCTCCTGCAGCTCGACGAAGGCGCTCATGTTGTTGCGCGCGTAGCCGTAGGCCAGGTCGAACATGCCGTAGTTCAGGCTGTGGAAGCCGGCCAGCGTGATGAACTGGAACTTGTAGCCCATCGCGCCCAGCTCGCGCTGGAACTTGGCGATCGTCGCGTCGTCGAGGTTCTTCTTCCAGTTGAACGACGGCGAGCAGTTGTAGGCCAGCAGCTTGCCGGGGAACTTGGCGTGGATCGCGTCGGCGAACGCCTTCGCGAACGCGAGGTCGGGCTTGCCGGTCTCGCACCAGATCAGGTCGGCATACGGCGCGTAGGCCAGGCCGCGGCTGATCGACTGCTCGAGGCCGTTCTTGGTGCGGTAGAAGCCTTCGACCGTGCGCTCGCCGGTCATGAAGGGCTTGTCGTTGTCGTCGACGTCGCTGGTGACGAGGTCGGCCGCTTCCGCGTCGGTGCGCGCCAGCAGCACGGTGGGCACGCCCATCACGTCGGCCGCGAGACGCGCGGCGACCAGCTTGCTGACGGCTTCACGCGTCGGCACCAGCACCTTGCCGCCCATGTGGCCGCACTTCTTGACCGCGGCGAGCTGGTC
>JAXMEZ010000039.1:0-35223 GCA_046348035.1 Rubrivivax sp.
CCCCGCGCACGATGGCGGCCTCACCCACCCGCCGTGCGCCGCCACAACAAGGGCTCGCGGCAACACCCGGAGAGCCGACATGACGAACGCGATCAACTGGTTCGAGATTCCCGCGCGCGACATCGACCGCGCGCAGCGCTTCTACGAGAAATTGCTCGGCGCGAGCCTGCGGCGCGAAGCGATGGGGCCCGAGACGACTCTGGCCGTGTTCCCCTACACCGAGCCGGGCGCCGGCGGCTGCGTGATGGCCGGCCCCAACGCGGTGCCGGCCGACACCGGCACGCTCGTCTACCTGGGCGTGGCGCCGACGCTGGACAGCGCGCTGGCACGCCTGGGCGCCGCCGGCGGCAAGCTGCTGACGCCCAAAGTGACGCTGCCCGACGGCATGGGCGTCTTCGCGCACATCGAGGACAGCGAAGGCAACCGCGTCGGGCTGCATGCGCTGACGTGATCCGGCGCGCCGCAGCAGCCGCCGCGCCACCGCCGCTCCCCTGACACTGAGCCGATGCGCCGTGCCGACCGCCTGTTCGAACTCGTGCAGCTCGTGCGCGGGCGGCGCCTCACCACGGCCGAGCAGCTCGCCGGCTGGCTGCAGGTGTCGGTGCGCACGGTGTACCGCGACATCGCCGACCTGCAGGCGCGCGGCGTGCCGTTCGAGGGCGAGGCCGGCGTGGGCTATCGGCTGCACGCCGGCTTCACGCTGCCGCCGCTGATGTTCACCGCGCCCGAGGCGCAGGCGCTGGTGGCGGCCGTGCGCATCGCGCAGCCGCGGCTCGATGCGGCGATGGCCGCCGAAGCCGAAGCGGCGCTGTCGAAGATCCTCGCCGTGCTGCCCGGCGACGCACGCGCCGCCGCGGAGAGCCTGGCTCTCTTCGCGCCGGACGCGGGCATCGCGCCTGAAGTGCGCGCCACGCTGAAGACGATGCGCGAGGCCGTCGTCGCCCGCCGCAAGCTCGTTCTCTCGTACGCCGATGAGCAAGGACGCGCCAGCACGCGCACCGTGCACCCGCTCGGCTGCTTCTTCTGGGGCGCAGCGTGGACGCTCGCCGCGTGGTGCGAGCTACGGGGCGATTTCCGCAGCTTCCGCATCGACCGTGTGCAAAGCGTCGAGACGAGCAACGAGCGCTTCCGCGACGAACCCGGCCGCACGCTGGCCGACCTGCTGCGTGCCGTGGGCGCCGAGGAGGCGAGCGGCCGGCGCACAGCGGCGGACAGCAAGAAGGAGCGCAGCACGGCCGGGCGCGCGGGCCCGCCGACAATGCGCGGATGAAATCCATCCGCCTCGTCGAAGGCAAGGAACGTTCGCTGCTGCGCCGCCACCCGTGGGTGTTCCAGGGCAGCGTTGCCAAGGGCCGCGCCGATGCCGGCGAGACGGTGCGCATCGAAGCGCACGACGGCCGCTTCCTCGCCTGGGGCGCCTGGAGCGGCACTTCCACCATCCGTGTGCGCGCCTGGAGCTTCGACGAGGCCGAGCGCATCGACCACGCGTTCTTCAAGCGCCGCATCGCGCGCGCGCTGGCGCTGCGCGAGCGGCTGGCCATCTTTCCGCAAACCAGCGACGGCGTTCGCCTCGTGCACGGCGAAGCCGACGGGCTGCCGGGGCTCATCGTCGACCGCTACGGCGAGGTGCTCTCGGCGCAGTTCCTCTCCGCCGGCGCCGAGCGCTGGAAGGACGCGATCACCGACGCGCTGCTCGCCGCCACCGGCTGCCGCGCCTGTACGGGCGCAGCGACTCGGGCGATGCGCGGCCTCCGAGGCTGCAACCGGTGACCGGCTGGCTGCGCGGCAACAGCGGCACCGAAGTGACGTCCCGCGAGAGCACGGCTGGGCACTGACGCTCGATGTAGCGGGCGACTGCAAGACCGGCTTCTACCTCGACCAGCGCGACAACCGCGCCCTCTTCGCGCAGTGGGTGCGCAGGCTCAATGCCAAGCGCGTGCTCAACGGCTACTGCTACACCGGCGGCTTCACGGTGGCGGCGCTGGCCGGCGGTGCCGAGGCGGTGACGAGCGTCGATTCATCGGCCCCGGCGCTGGCGCGCGTACAGGAGCACGTGCAGCGCAACGGCTTCGACGTGGCGCGCAGCACGGTGGCCGATGCCGACGTGAACGCCTTCCTGCGCGAAGCGCTGAAGGCCGGCGAGCACTACGACGCCATCGTGCTCGACCCGCCGAAGTTCGCGCCGACGGCCGCGCACGCCGAACGCGCCGCGCGCGCCTACAAGGACATCAACCGCCTGGCGCTGAAGCTGCTGGCGCCCGGCGGGCTGCTCTTCACCTTCAGCTGCTCGGGCGGCGTGGGTGCCGAGCTGTTCCACAAGATCGTCGCCGGCGCCGGCATCGACGCCGAAGTCGACGGCGCCATCGTCGAGCGCCTGCAAGGCGCGCCGGACCATCCGACGACGCTGGCGTTTCCCGAAGGGGAGTACCTGAAGGGGCTGGCAGTGCTGCGCAGTTGAGCAGCTGGGCCTGGCACGCGCGCTTCAGCGGTTGCTGCCGCAGATCGCTTCGCGCATCACGCCGATCGTGAACTCGGGCATCTCGTAGACGAAGTTGTGGCCCGAGCCGGCGGGCGCGACGACACGGCGCGAGCGCGTGGAACTCGCCAAGTAGCGCTCGCGGGTCGCAGCGAAGAAGCGGAACATGCGCTTGGCGTTGTCGGCGCCGCCGCCTTGCGCTTCGGGCAGCAGGGCGATGTCGTTGTCGTTGTCGTCCTTCGGGCCGACGAGCCAGACCGGCAGCTCGCCGAGGTCGCGGTCGTAGACGACGGTGTCCCAGGCGCGCTCGGCCACGCCTTCGGGCGTCAGCTCGCGGTAGATCGAGGCCTGGGTGAAGAAGTGGGCGGCGTTGGCCTCGATGCCCCGCACGGCGGCGACCTCGGGGCCGAGCACGGCGTGCGCGGCGTCCAGTGCCTTCGCATACGCCGGCGTGCGGCGCATCTGCGCCTCATGGCGCTTGAGCAGGTTGAAGCCGAACAGTTGCGCGAAACCGCCGACGCACGCGGTGCGCCGCATCGCTTTCAGTGCGGCCAGGCGCGGGCCGAAGACGATCGTCTCCAGCGGCGTCGGGTCCAGCAGCACCAGCGTGTGCACGAGGTCGGGCCGGCGGCGCGCGATGTTGGCCGCGAGCAGGCCGCCGAACGAGTGACCGGCCCAGACGAAGGGGCCCTTCTCGCCCGCGCGCTCCAGCGCCAGCACCATCTCCACGGCTTCCCGCGCGGTGGTGCGCGGGAACGGGCCGGCGTCGCTCCACCCCGTGCCCGGGCGGTCGATCAGGATCGAGCGCGTCTCGCCGCGCAAGGCACGATGCAGGTGGTGGATTGCGAAGCCGCCGGCGTGGCCGCCGGCGAACCAGACGACCGGCGGCCGCCCGTCGCGCACGGCACCTTCGGCGAGCAGGTGCACGCGGTAGCCGCCGAGGTCGATCATCCTGCCGGGCGGCGGGTGCGCGCGCCGCGCGCGCGCAAGCCGCACCTGATGCACCAACGAGGCCAGCGCAAGCGCCGCGGCCACGGCCAACAGCGCCAGCCACAAAGCCGGCGGCACGGCGAGCGCGCGCAACCCCCAACCGGCCGCCGCGACCGCCGCCGCGATGAGCAAGCCGCAGCCATCGCGGCTCAACAGCGACAGGACGACGCCGTGCATGTCAGGCGTTAGCCAGTCCTGCGGGAGCCCCGGGCGACGAAGCCACTGCCGGCCCCTGCCGCGGCAACAGCCAGCCGGCAACCACCGCTGCGGCGAAACACGCCGCGGCCACGAGCAGCGAGAGCCGGTAGTCGCCGCTGGCGTCGCGCATCAGCCCCGACAGCCACGGCGCGACGCCGCCGCCGAGCGCGGTGACCACCATCTGCGTGGCGCCCGCCTGGCCGTAGAGGTCCGGCCCCCAGTAGTAGCGCACGAGGAAGTGGCTCAGGCTGCCGTCGCTGCCGCCGCTCAGGCCCAGCACCAGCGAAGCGAGCACCATCGCCGCGAGTCCTTCGCCGGCCAGCAGCAGCACGGTAGCGCCGAGCGGCATCAGCATCAGCCCGTAGGCCATGCGGCGCGGGTTGACGCGATCGACGAGCCAGCCGGCGAGCAGGTTGCCGGCGAAGGTGCTGGCGCCGATGAGGCTGGCCACCAGGCCGATCTGCACCATCGGCACGCCGCGGTCGTGCAGGAGCGCGGCGAAGTGGACCATGATGCAGCCGCCGCCGAAGGCGAACAGCAGGTTCCACAAGCCCATCGACCACCACACCGGCTGGCGCAGCAGTTGCAGCATCGGCGCCGCGGCCAGGCCGGTGCAGGGCGCGGGCCCGGCCGGCGCAGAGGCCGGCGTCGACGTTGCCGCCCCTGTCGCAGTCGCTGGCCGCTCGCGCACCAGCAGCCACAGCGCGAGCAAGCCGCCGGCGAGCGCCATCGCTCCCATCGCGAGGAAAGCCTCGCGCCAACCCCAGCGTGCCATCACCGCGGTGACGACCAGCGGGTGCAGCACCGCGCCCACGGAAAGGCACGCGAACAGGATGCCCAGCGCACTGCCCAGCCTCTTGTCGAACCAGCCTTGAACCGCCTTCGACAGCACCAGCGGCGATGCGCCCAGGCTCGTGAAGGCGAGCGCCACCACCAGCGCGTAGAAGCCGCGGATGTCCTCGCTCATCAGCGCGAAAGCCGCCAGGTTGGCCGCGCCGAGCACGATGCCCGCCAGCAGCAAGGGCCTGAGCCGCACGTGGTCGGCCAGCCAGCCGGCGGCCAGCACCGACAGCCAGGCGATCGCCACCGTCAGCGTCATCGAGAAGGCGATGCCGGCGCGGCTCCAGCCCAGGCTGCGTTCGAGCGGCACCATGAACAGCCCGAACGTCGAGCCGAACAGCGCCGGCACGCTGAACACGAAGATCACGCCGCAGCCGGCCAGCACGCGCCAGCCCGCGGAGGTATCGAGGTCCGGCCTGCCGGCGGTGGCGGCGTTCAATGCGGCTTTGAAAGTCGGTCAGAAGTCGTAGCGCACCGACAGCGTGAACGTGCGCGGGCGCTGCAGGAAGTATTGCGCGAACGGCCCCACGCCCGCCGGCGCGCCGGTGATACTGAGCACGCCCTTCTCGTCGGTGGCGTTGGCCACTCCGGCCGCCACGGTCCAGTGCTCGCGCGCGAACTGCACGCCGAGGTCGAGCGTGTCGAACGCGTCGGCGGGCTTGTTGCCGCCGAGGAACATCACGCGCTCGCCGACATGCGTCACGGTGGCATTGGCGCTGGCCTGCGTGTCGAACGGGCCGGCGAACTTCAAGTTGCCTTGCAGCGCCGCCTGCAGGCGCGGCGTGCCGGGCAGGCGCGCGCCCGAGTCGACGACGATCGAGGTCGGCCCGCCCGAAGGAATGGTCACCGGCGCTCGCGTCTTGGCGTCGACGTAGGCCAGCGACGCGCCAACGTCGAACGCGCTGGCCATGCGGTAGCGCAGCGCCAGTTCCAGGCCGGTGCTGCGCGCCTTGCCGACGTTGCCGATGCGCGACTTGGGCAGCGCACCGACCAGCTCAAAGAAGGTGAACTGCGCGTCCTTCCAGTCGAGCAGGAAGGCGCTCAGGTCCACCTGCAAGCCGCTGGCCGGGGTCAGGCGCACGCCGGTCTCGTAGTTCCACAGCGAGTCGGACTTGTAGCTGTCGTTGGCCGGCGGGCCGTTGCGCCCGCCGTAGCGGTAGCCCTTGGAAGCCAGCGCATACCACTGGTTCTCGCCGAAGCGGTACTTGACGGTGGCCTTGGGCGTGAAACCGGAGTCGCTGCTCGAAAGCGGCCCGACGGGGGACGGCGCGCCGAAGACGGTGCCAGTCTGCGTGAAGTCGGTGCTGGTGCGGTAGTAGCGGCCGCCGAGCCCCGCGCGCCAGCCGGCGCCGAAGTCGAGCTCGGTGTCGGCGAAGACCGCCTTCTCGGTGCCGCCGCCGCTGGTACCGAGGTCCACGAGGTCGGTGAGCCCGAACGCGCCCGAGGGCTCGATCTGCTTGGCGGCCGAACTCGACTTGCTCGTCTGGTAGAAGACCCCGGCGACATAGCTGAACGCGCCGCCCGGGTTGCTGGCGATGCGCACTTCCTGCGAAGTGGCGCGCTCCTGCGCGGTGCCTGGGCGGATGACCTGCGGCAGCACGACGCCGACACTGGCGAACAACTCGGTGTCGTCGATCAGCGTGCTGGACTTGTTGCGCCAGTGGCCGGTAATCGCGGTGAGGGTGTGGCCGCCGAGGTCGGCATCGATGGTCAGGCTGTAGAAGTCGGTGGTGCTGCTGCGCTTGGAGTCGTTGGGTGCGCGGTGCTCCAGCCGCCCCGGGTCAGGCGAGACGCTGAAGGTGTCGCCCTGCTCGGTCTTTTGCGAGCTGGCCACGAGCGTGGCCGTCAGCCCCTTGATCGGCCGCGCCGCCAGCAGCACCCGGCCACCGCGTTGGCGCAGGTCGTTGGCGTCCTTGGTGCCGGTGCCCAGGTTGTCGATGTAGCCCGGGTCCTTGCGGTCGTAGGCGACGGCGCGCAGGCCGAGCGTGCCGCTTTGCAGCGGCGCGTTGACCATGCTGTACAGCGAGAACGTGCCCTCGCCGTGCGACGCCTTGGCGTATTCGCCCTTGACGCTGGCCTCGAAGGCCGAGAGGTTGGGCTTGTTGAACAGGTAGCGCACCGCGCCGCCGAGCGAGCCCGAACCGAACAGCACGCCTTGCGGCCCGCGCAGCACCTCGACGCGGTCCAGATCCCAGGTGAGCGGGTCGTACACCGTGCCCTTGCCCTGCGGCGAGGCCAGCGGCACGTCCTCCAGGTATTGGCCGGTGGGGCCTTGCTGCGCGCCGCCGCCCTCGTTGGTGGTGCTGGTGCCGATGCCGCGGATGGTGATGGTGTTGCTGGCGACGTCGCCCTTGTTGAACTGCACGCCGGGGGTGAGCTTGAGCGCGTCTTCCTGGTCGCGCGCGCCGCGCCGTTCCAGCTCGGCGCCGTCGAGCACCGACACCGTGCCGGCCACCTCGCGTTGCTTCTCGACCCGCTTGCTGGCGGTGACGACGAGGCGCTGCGCGGGATCCTCCTCGGGCTTCGCTGGCGCGGCCTGCTGTGCCAGCGCGGGCCACGCCGCCGAGATCGCCAGGGTCAGAACCGTCAGTCGGGGATGGCTCGTCATCGCTTCGCTCCTCCTCTTGGGCCGGTCGCAACCATAGGTAAGGCCCCGCTGCGCCGCATTCGGCCTTGCACCGAAGATTTAGGCGAACCGACCGACCCGCGGGGAAGCCCGTAGACCCGCGGCGGGCCCGGCGAGGGGGCGCGTTCAGGCGCGCTGCGGCGGCAGCTCCAGGCTGAACGGCGCGCGGTGCCGGCGGTACTCGCGCGGCGACATCCCCACGCAGCCGCGGAACGCCGCCGTGAAGCTGCTCTGGTGCTCGTAGCCAACGCGCTCGGCCACCTGGGCGATGGTCAACGCGGCTTCCATCAGCAACTGCTGCGCCTCGCGCACGCGGCGCTCCAGGCAGTAGTCGGCCATCGTCGCGCCGTAGGCCTGCTTGAACACCGCCTTGAGCTTGTTCTGGCTGGTGCCGATGTCGCGCGCCAGCTCGGCGAACGGAGGCGGGCGGCGGTACTCCCGGTCCAGCCGCGCCAGCGCCGCCTGCGCCAGGTCGAGGTCGCGCCGGCGCGGCAGCAACGCGCTGCGCGAGTCGCGCTGGTGCAGCATCGCCTCCAGCGCATAAGCCACCAGCTCGGCCAGGCGGCCGGCCAGCTGCACCGTGCGCAATTCGCCGTGCAGGCGGCTGTCCAGCGTGTCGGCCACCAGCGCCGCGACGCGGTGGTCGATCGGGAACGACGCGATGCGGCCCATGCCGCTTTCGCCCGCGATGGCCGCGCGCATCTCGGGCGGCAGGTCCTCGGGCAGGAGGCCGAACCGCTGCGCGAAGCTGCGCGCGCGGAACACCGCGACGATGCCCTGTTGGCGCGCGCCGGCCATCACCTGCGCGCTCAGCTGCAGGCCCGGCGGAATGCAGATCAGCGTCAGCTCGGGGTGGTCGAACACCAGCGGCGGCGCGCCGCCGTAGCGGAACTCCACGTCGCAGGCGAGCGAGGCGCGCAGCAGGATCAGCGCTTCGTCGGTGGCGTAGGTCCAGCGCACGGTGCGCGGCACCGAGGAATTGATGACGTTGACCAGCGCGTCGTCGCCCAGGCGCACGGTGTCGGTCATGCCGCGGCCCTCGGGTGGCTGGAAGATCGTGCGCACCACGTTGCGCGAGATCGGCTGCGAGCGGCCGCGCTCTTCGGCCAGGCGGTGCCACTCGCGCTCGAAGTCGAGCGCGCTGGGCACGTCGGGCAGGCGCGGCGCACGCGGGGCCATGCGGTGAGCTCTCCTAAAACTTGGAGGGCGAAGCCTAATCCACCGGCGCGGCGTTGCGCTTAAGGTGTTGCCGGCCCGACACGCTGCCGTGCACGCCCCGCCGATGACTCCTGACGACCGCCTTGCCGCGCGCCGCGTGCTCGACGACTGCGCCGCGTGGGACAACCACGCCTGCATGCCGCTGCGCCCGCACGACCTGTCGTTCATGCCGCAGCTGCAGCGGCACAAGGCCGCGGGGTTCGACGCCGTCACGCTGAACGTCGGCTTCGGCGAACAGGTGCCGCAGGAGCACCTGCGCATGCTGGCGGCACTGCGCCACTGGGTGCTGGCGCGGCCGGGCGAGTACTTGCTGCTGCAACGGGCCGGCGACGTGGAGCGGGCGCGCGCCACGAACCGTCTGGCGGTGGGCTTCGACATCGAAGGCGCCAACGCTCTCGGCGGCCAGACGAGCCTGGTGCAGATGTACTACGACCTGGGCGTGCGCTGGATGGCGCTGGCCTACAACCGCAACAACGACGCTGGCGGCGGCTGCCAGGACGATGACGACGGCCTCACCGCCTTCGGCCGCGAAGTGGTGGCCGAGATGGAACGCGTAGGCATGCTGGTGTGCCTGAGCCACACCGGCCACCGCACCGCGCGCGAAGTGCTGGCGCTGGCGACGCGGCCGGTCATCTTCAGCCACAGCAACTGCGCCGCGCTGCACGCGCACCCGCGCAACATCCCCGACGACCTGATCCGCGCCTGCGCCGCCACCGGCGGCGTGGTGGGCATCAACGGCGTGGGCATCTTCCTCGGCCGCAACGACACTTCGAGCGAAGCCTACGCACGCCATGTCGACCACGTGGTGCAGCAGGTCGGGCCGGCGCACGTGGCCGTGGCGCTGGACTACGTGTTCGACCTCGGCGAGCTGGACGAGTACATGGCGAAGATGCAGCACACCTTCCCGCCGGGACTGGGCTACGAACTCGGCGCGCGCTTCGTCGCACCCGAGCAGATCGAGGAGATCGTCGCCACGCTGCTCGGCTGGGGCTACAAGAGCGCCGATCCGAGGCGCTGCTCGGCGGCAACCTGCTGCGCTCGGCGCGCAGCGTGGAAGGAGCCTGCGCTTGCCGAGACCCTGCCCGCGCCGGGTGCGCGGGTGCACCGGCCGCGCTGGCCGCGCTGGCCGAACACTACTGGCAGTTCCTGCGCCACGAGTTCCCGCTCACCGCCTTTCTGGCCGGCCAGCCCAACGACGACCCGGCGATGTTCCGCGAGGCGCCGGGCGACTTCGAGCGCCGTGCCCGCGCGCCGGCGAGATGCTGCGCGAGCTGAAGGCGATTCCCGCCGCGGGCCTGGCGATGCCCGAACGCGCCACGCACGGGCTGCTGCGGCGCGAACTGGACGATCTGCGCCAGGCGCACGCGACGCTGTCGCACCTGCGGCCGTGGCTGCTGCCCGCCGGGCCCGAGTTCAACACCTTCTACTTCTGCAACGCCTGCCACGTGGGCGACGCGGCTTCGGCCGCGCGCTATGTCGATCGCATCGCGTTCGCCACCTTCTTCGGCGACGTGCGGGCGGGCCTGCGCGAAGGCGCCGCGCGCGGCCCTGCGCACGCCGAAGGCGGTGCTCATGCCGGCGCTGGCCAACCTGCGCCGCGCCGCGGCGGCCGCGCCCGAGGCGACGCCGTGGTTCGCCGTTCAAGCGCACGACCGCCGCCCCACAGCCTGAAGTGCAGGCGCAGGCCGCGCGCGCGCTGTCCCTCATCGAAAAGTCGATCGCGCCGGCGCTCGCGGCGCTGGCCGACTGCATGGAGCACGAACTGCTGCCGCGCGCCCGCGACAGCGTCGCCTGCACCGACGAGCCGCTGGGCGAGGAGTACTACGGCTTCTGGCTGCGCCACTTCCCGACGCTGCCCGAAGCGACGCCGGCGTCGGTGCACGCGCTGGGCCTGGCGCAGGTGCAGCGCATCGGCGCCGAGATTGCCGCCGTCGCCGCCGAGGCGGGGTTCGCGAACGACGTGCCCGGCTACCGCCGCTTCCTGCGCGACGAGAAGAGCTTCTACGCGCCTACGGCCGAGGCGCTGCGCCAGCAGGTGGAAGCGCTGGCCAAGCGCATCGACGGCCAGATCCCAACGCTGGTCGGCCGCCTGCCGCGCATCACCTACGGCGTGCAGAGCATTCCCGAGGCGGCCGCCCAGCACATGCCACTAGCCTACGCGCAACCCAATCCGGCCGACGGAGCCAGCGCCGGCTGGCTGTGGGTGAGCGGCCTGCCGCAGCGGGTGCCGAGCTACGTGCACTTGCCGCTCGTGCTGCACGAAGCCTGGCCGGGGCACCTGATGCACATCGCGCTGATGCAGGAGATGGACACGCTGCCGATGTTCCGGCGCGCCAACTTCACCAAGTACACCGCCTGCCTCGAAGGCTGGGCGATGTACTGCGAGACGCTGGGCATCGACCTCGGCCTGTACACGACGCCACACCAGCACTACGGGCGGCTGGACATGGAGATGTGGCGCGCCTGCCGCCTGGTGGTCGATACCGGCATCCACGCGCAGGGCTGGAGCCGCGAGCGCGCCGTCGCCTATATGGCCGAGCACCTGACGATGTCGCGCGGCGCCATCGAGGCCGAGGTCGACCGCTACATCGCGATGCCCGGGCAGGCGCTGGCGTATCTCGTGGGCGGCCTGAAGTTCCGCGAGCTGAGGCAGCGGGCGCGAGAGCGGCTGGGCGACCGCTTCAACCTGCGCGCCTACCACGACCAGGTGCTGGCCGCGGGCCCCGTGACGCTGCCGGTGCTGGAAGAGACCGTGGACGACTGGCTGGCGCGCGATGCCACTTGACCCCGCCACCGGCGTCTTCTACGCGCTGCACGGCAGCCCGCAGGGGCGGCCGTTGATGGTGACGCTGCCGCTGATGGCGTCGTTCGCCGGGATCTTCGGCACCGAACTCGAACCGGTGCTGCACGGCTACCTCGACCGCCTCAGCGACCGCTACCGCGTGCTGCTGGTGGACTACCCGAGCATCGGCGGCAGCCGCGACATCCCGCCGCACGAGTTGACGGCCGATCGCGTCTGCGCCGACCTCCTGGCCGTGGCCAGCGCCGCGGGCTTCGATCGCTTCGCCTATTGGGGCTACTCGTGGAGCGGCGCGGTGGGCCTGCAGATGGCCGCGCGCAGCGACCGGCTGACGGCGCTGGTCGTGGGCGGCTGGCCGCCGCTGGACGGACCGTACGAGGCGATCCTTGCCGCAGCGCGCTTGAAGCTGCCCAACCCCGAGCCCTCGTCAATGAAAGTGCTGCGCAGCAAGGCACAGTATGCGCAGTGGATCCACTACTACGAGAGCATGCTTGGCTGGCGCGAACGCGAAGCGGTGGCGCGCATCGAGTGCCCGCGGCTGGTGATCTTCGGCGGCGACGGGGATCTCGTGGAGGCCGGCATCCCGGTGCCGATCGCTTCGAACATCCACCGCAACCGCGCGGCACTGGAAGCGATGGGCTGGCGCGTGCATCAGATTGCGGGCCACGGCCACGCCGTGTGCATGCGGCCGGAACTGGTGCTGCCGCCGGTGCGCGAGTTCCTCGACGCGGTGCTCTGAGCCGCTCATGGACACGCCAGTGACAGAAGCACCCGTCGCGCCCGAGGTGCGGGCCTTGCTCGACCCCTGGCCCGACCAGGACCTGCCGCACCTGGGCGGCCTGCCGCCGTGGGACCGGGTGACGCCGGTGGCGCTGGAAGCCGCCTACCGCGCCGCAGTGGAGAGCAAGCGCGGCGAGTTGCGCGCGGTTGCCGGCAACCCGGCGCCGCCGACTTTCGAGAACACGATCGAGGCGCTCGAAGACAGCGGCCGCGCGCTGGCACGCCTGCAGACCCTGCTGTCGGCGTTCTCGCAGACGATGGCCAGCGGCGAGATGCCGGCGGTGACGCAACGCCTGGCGCCGCTGGCGCCGGCCCTCGAAGACGCGATCGCGCACGACGAGCAGCTCTTCGCGCGGGTGGCGGCGGTGTACGGCGGGCGCTCGCGCCTGGACGCGGAGCGAAAGCGCCTCGTCGAGGTGGTCCACGAGCGGCTGCTGCGGCGCGGTGCGGCACTGCCTGCCGCGCAACGCGCTCGCCTGGCGCAGATCAACGCCCGCTGCGCCGAACTGTTCGCGACCTTCGCGCGCAACCTGCAGGCCGACGAGAAGCAGCTGGTCTGGATCGGCGACGAGAGGCGCCTCGCGGGGGCCACCGAGGGTCTGCGCAGGATGCTGAAGCAGGCCGCCGTCGAACTCGGCCGCTCCGGCGAATGGGCGGTGCGCAACCTGCGCGCGTTCGTCTGGCCCTTCCTTACGCAATGCGCCGACCGCGCCTTGCGCGAACAGGTCTGGCGCATGTGGACCGACCGCGGCGACCACGCCGGCGAGCACGACAACAAGCCCGTCGTCGCCGAGATGCTGCAGCTTCGCGGCGAGAAGGCGCGGCTGCTGGGTTACGCGAGCTTCGCCCACTACGCCACCGCCGAGCGCATGGCGCGCACGCCCGAGGCGGCGCTGGCGATGCTTGAGCGCACCTGGCAGGCGGTGCTCGCCAGGACCGAGCGCCAGATCACCGCCTACCAGGCCGTGGCCGATGCCGACCCGGCACGCGGCCCCGGCGTGCCGCTGGCGCCGTGGGACCGGCTGCACTACGCCGAGCGGCTGCGGCGGCGACGCTTCGGCTTCGACAGCGAAGCCCTGCGCCCTTACCTGAGGCTGGACGCGATGCTGCAGGCGATGTTCTGGGCCGCGGGCCGCCTGCACGGCGTGACCTTCCACGCGCTGCCGTCCAGCGTGCCGCGCCTGGACCCGAGCATCGAGGTTTATGAACTGCGCCGCGAGGGCACGGCGACCGGCGTGCTCTACGTCGACCTGTTCGCGCGCCCCGGCAAAGGCCACGGTTCGTACCAGACGGAGTGGCGGAGCGCCGAGACCTTTCGCGGCCGAGTGCTGCCGATCTCCTGCATCACCTCCAACCTGCCCAAGCCGGCGGCGGGCGAGCCGACGCTGCTGGCCTGGGAGTACGCCAACGTCTTCTTTCACGAGTTCGGCCACGCGATGCACATGCTGGCCAATGCCACCTGCGTACCCGTCGCTCGGGCCAATGCACGTGGCCTGGGACTTCGTCGAGCTGCCCTCGCTGCTCAACGAGCGCTGGCTGGCCGACCGCGAGCTGCTGCAGCGCTTCGCGCGCCACCACGGCACCGGCGCGCCCGTGCCGCCGGCGATGCTCGACGCGCTCGAAGCGTCGCTGGCCGAAGACCGCATCTTCAGCGTCAACCTCGACTACCTGGGCGGCGCCATCGTCGAGATGAAGCTGCACCTGCTGGCCGATGGCGAGCCCGGGCGCGCGTTCGACGTGGTGGCGTTCGAGAACGAGACGCTGGCAGCGATGGGCATGCCCGCGGCCTGGGATCTGGTGATGCGCATGCCGCCAGGCTGGCATGCGATGACCGAGGCCTACGCCGCGGGCCTGTACGTCTACCTCTGGGCCGACGTGATGGCGGCCGATGCAGCCGAGGCGTTCGCGCAGGCGCCCGGCGGCTGGTACGACGCCGACACCGCGCCACTGGCGCGACACCGTGCTGAGCGTGGGCGCGCGCGTTCCCGCCGAAGAAGCGTTCCGCGCCTTCCGCGGTCGCGACCCCGACCCCGACGCGCTGCTGCGCCGCTTCGGCCTGCTCTGAGACGGGCGGCGTCGCCCATAGACTGCGAGCGTTGCAGCTCAGGCGCCGCAGAGATGACAACCGACTACAAGCAACTCACCGCCCACCTGCCCGAGCCGGTGTTCGTGCCGCTGCCCGGCTATGAGCGCCTTCCCGAGCCGGAGATGCTGGCGCGCGCCGAGGCCTTCTATGCCGAGATGAACCGGCGCCGCACCACGCGCCACTTCGCGCGCGACGCGGTGCCGCGGCGGCTCGTCGAGCTGGCGATGCTCACCGCGGGCACCGCACCTTCGGGCGCGCATCGGCAGCCGTGGCGCTTCGTCGCCATCGACGACGCGGCCATCAAGGCGCGGCTGCGCGAAGCCGCCGAGGCCGAGGAGCTGGAGACTTACGCCAAGCGCATGACCGACGAGTGGCGCGAGGCCCTGCACCCGCTGGGCACCGACCACGTGAAGGAGCACATGACCGACGCGCCGTGGATCGTGGTGCTGTTCGCCCAGAAGTACGGCCTGAAGCCCGACGGCTCGCACATCAAGAACTACTACGTCGACGAGAGCGTGGGCATCGCCGCCGGGCTGTTCGTCGCCGCGATCCACCGCATGGGTCTGGTGACGCTGACGCACACGCCCAACCCGATGGGCTTCCTGCGCGACTTGCTCGGCCGCGGCGCCAACGAGAAGGCGGTGATGGTGTTCCCGGTCGGCTACCCGGCGCCCAGTGCGAAGGTGCCGGACCTGCAGCGCCTCAGCGCCGAGCAGTTCATTCAGTGGAACGTGCCTGGGGGCGGCTGAACGGCGGGGTCGAGCGCAGGACCGCAGAGCCTGCGAGGACTAGGCGGCGGTAAAGCCGGTTCGCTCACTGCGGCGCCTATGGCGGCGCGGCGCGCGGCGACAGCACCACCCGCGGATCGAACTTCGCCCGCTTGACGCCGAAGTAGGCCTTGACGTTGCGCACGTTGGCGTCCTGCGTGAACAGGCGCTGCACCAGCGCGTGGTAGCCGGCCATGCCGCCGGCGCAGTGAACGACGAGCACGAAGTCGGGGCCGGGCGAGACGCGCCACAGCTGCTGCACTTCGGCGTCGGGCAGCACGCGCTGCTCGAAGGCGTCCAGGTGCTCGGCGCCCTGGCGGTCGAGCGAGATCTCGACGATCGCGCTCAGGCCCTCGCCACCGGCCAGGCGCATGCGCTCGGGGTTCAGCAGCGCCACGCGGCGGTCGATGACGCCGGCATCCACGAGCCGCCGCACCCGGCGCAGGGCCGTGGCCGGCGACGTGTGCGCCGCGGCGGCGAGGTCCTGGTTCGACAGCGAAGCGTCGGCCTGGAGCTGTTCCAGCAGCCGGAGGTCGGTCGGATCGAGAGCCAGCGTGATCGTTTCGTTCATATCAGCGGTGCGCTTGGCAGTTTTCGCTGCATGTTCTCACGAATGGCCATAACGATCCATCGGTGATCAGATTTCGGCAGAACATTTCATCAGCAGCTTCCTAGCATTGCGCCCTTCCCCCAGCCCAGCAAAGGCCCCTGGCAACATGTGCGGCATCGTCGGCGCGGTCAGCACGCGCAACATCGTCCCCATCCTCATCGAAGGCCTGAAGCGGCTGGAGTACCGCGGCTACGGCGGCTGCGGCGTCGCCGTGCACCAGGCGGGCGAGCTGGCGCGCGCGCGCAGCACCTCGCGCGTGGCCGAGCTGGAAGCGAGCGTCAAGCGCGACGGCATCGCCAGCGGCACCGGCATCGCGCACACGCGCTGGGCCACGCACGGCGCGCCGGCGGTGGCACAACGCGCACCCGCACTTCAGCGCCGGCCCCGGCGTCGATGCGGCAAGCACCGGCTTCGGCGAGTTCGACGGCACGCTCGGCGCCGATGCTTCATCGTCCGACGACAGCGGCGGCGACTCCGGCGCCAGCGGCCGCATCGCGCTCGTGCACAACGGCATCATCGAGAACCACGAAGAGCTGCGCGCCGAGCTCATCCGCAAGGGCTACGTCTTCGCCAGCCAGACCGACACCGAGGTCATCGCGCACCTCGTGCATAGCCTCTACCAGGGCGACCTGCTCGAAGCGGTGCAGGCCGCCGTGCCGCGGTGCGCGGCGCCTACGCCATTGCCGTGTTCTGCCGCGACGAGCCGCACCGCGTGGTGGGCGCGCGCATGGGCTCGCCGCTGGTGGTGGGCGTGGGCGTGGCCGGCAACAACGGCAAGGCGCCGGCCGAAACTTCGTCGCCAGCGACGCGATGGCGCTGGCGGAAGTGACCAACCAGATCGTCTACCTCGAAGAAGGCGACGTGGTCGATCTGCAGATGGAGCAAGGTGTGGGTGACGCGGCCCGAGACGCCGCTGGCCGGTGCCTCGGCGCACGGCCCGCACGCCGCCGGCGTGCCGCAGCACGTGCGCTTCGTCGCCGTCACGCGGCCGGTGAAGACGGTGAACGCGCACAGCGGCGCCGCCGAGCTGGGCCCGTACCGCCACTACATGCAAAAGGAAATCTTCGAGCAGCCGCGCGCGTTGGCCGACACGCTGGAAGGCGTGCAGGGCATCAGCCCCGAGCTGTTCGGCGACGGCGCGCACCGCGTCTTCAAGCAGGTCGACCGCGTGCTCATCCTCGCCTGCGGCACCAGCTACTACAGCGGCAGCACGGCGCGCTACTGGCTCGAGAGCATCGCCGGCATTCCCACCACGGTGGAGATCGCAAGCGAATACCGCTACCGCGACAGCGTGCCCGACCCGCGCACGCTGGTGGTCACCATCAGCCAAAGCGGCGAGACGGCCGACACCATCGCGGCGCTGAAGCACGCGCGCAGCCTCGGCATGGAGCACACGCTGACGATCTGCAACGTGGCTACCAGTGCCATGGTGCGCGAGTGCAAGCTCGCCTACATCACGCGCGCCGGCGTCGAGATCGGGGTGGCCAGCACGAAGGCGTTCACGACGCAGCTCGCGGGCCTGTACCTGCTGACGCTGGCGCTGGCGCAGGTGCGCGGCCGCCTGAGCGATGCCGAGGAAGCGCGGCAGCTGAAGGCGCTGCGCCACCTGCCCGCGGCGCTGCAGGCGGTGCTGGCGCTGGAGCCGCAGGTCATCAGCTGGAGCGAGGACTTCGCGCGCAAGCAAAACGCCCTCTTCCTCGGCCGCGGCCTGCACTACCCGATCGCGCTCGAAGGCGCGTTGAAGCTCAAGGAGATCAGCTACATCCACGCCGAGGCCTACCCGGCCGGCGAACTGAAGCACGGCCCGCTGGCGCTGGTGACCGAGGAGATGCCGGTGGTGACCGTGGCACCTAACGACACACTGTTGGAGAAGCTCAAGAGCAACATGCAGGAAGTGCGCGCCCGCGGCGGCCAGCTCTACGTCTTCGCCGATGCCGACACCGCCATCGAGAACGACGCCGGCGTGCACGTGATCCGCATGCCCGAGCACTACGGGTCGCTCAGCCCCATCCTGCACGTGGTGCCGCTGCAGCTGCTCGCATACCACACGGCGTGCGCGCGAGGGACCGATGTCGACAAGCCGCGGAACCTGGCGAAGTCCGTGACGGTGGAGTGAACGCAGCGCCACCGCGCGCCGCATTGGCCGGGCTGTCGCCGGCCTACTTCGGCATGGTCATGGCGACCGGCATCGTGTCGATCGCGGCGCAGTTGCTCGACCATCCGACACTCGCGCAGGCCCTGTTCGCGCTCAACCTCGTCGCCTACGCGGTACTGTGCGCGCTGAACGTGTTGCGTGCCGTTCGGTATCGAGCGCAGTTCTTCGGCGACCTGGTCGACCATCTGCGCGGCCCGGGCTTTTCACCAGCGTCGCGGGCACGAGCATCCTCGGCAGCCAGTTCCTGCTCCTGGCGCAGAACACTCGCGCCGCGGTCGTGCTCTGGATCGTTGCCGTCGTGCTGTGGGTGACCCTGACCTACACGGTCTTCGCCGGCCTCACGATCAAGCAGCACAAGCCCACGCTGGACCAGGGCATCAGCGGCGCCTGGCTGCTCGCAGTGGTGGCGACGCAGTCGATCGCGGCACTGAGCGCGCTCCTGGCCGCACACCTCGGCCAGCCGGTGCGGCTGGAGCTGAACTTCCTGGCGCTGTCGATGTGGCTGTGGGGCGGCATGCTCTACATCTGGATGATGTCGCTGATCTTCTACCGCTACACCTTCTTCGCCCTGCAGCCGGGCGACCTGTCGCCGCCGTACTGGATCAACATGGGCGCGATGGCGATCTCGACGCTCTGCGAGTCGCTGCTCATCCTCAATGCGCCCGAGGCGCCCTTCCTGCTTTCGCTGCTACCGTTCCTCAAGGGCTTCACGGTGTTCTACTGGGCGACCGGAACCTGGTGGATCCCGATGTTGCTCGTGCTCGCGCTGTGGCGCCACGTCTACCGGCGCTTTCCGCTGAACTACGACCCGCTGTACTGGGGCGCGGTGTTTCCGCTCGGCATGTACGCGGCGGGCACGGACCGGATGATCGAAGCGATGGCGATCGGCTTCCTCGACTTCGTCCCGCAGGTGTTCTTCCCGATCGCGCTGGCCGCGTGGGTCGCGGCGTTCGCCGGCCTGGCGCTGGAGCTGCTGCGCCGCGTGCGGGGTCAATCCAGCGTCTGCCGGTAGCGCTTCAGCGCCACCGCCCCGGCCAGCGCCAGGAACGCGAGCATCGGCCACAGCTCGAGCAGCGTCTGCGCGATACCGTTGCCCTTGAGCATGATGCCGCGCACGATGCGCAGGAAGTGCGTCAGCGGCAACACCTCGCCGATCCATTGCGCCCACTGCGGCATGCCGCGGAACGGGAACATGAAGCCCGACAGCAGGATCGAGGGCAGGAAGAAGAAGAACGTCATCTGCATCGCCTGCAGCTGGTTCTTCGCCAGTGTGCTGAAGGTGAAGCCCACGGCCAGGTTGGCGGCATGAAGATGCCGATCATCGCCAGCATCAGCGTCAGGCTGCCGAACATCGGCACCTCGAACAGCCACCACGCCGCGAGCAGGATGACACCGAGCTGGATGTAGCCCATCGCGACGTGGCGCGATCTTGCCCACCATCACCTCGAACGGCCGCACCGGCGTGGCGAGCAGGTTCTCCATCGTGCCGCGCTCGCGCTCGCGCGTCATCGCCAGGCCCGTGAGCATCACCATCGTCATCGTCAGGATGGTGCCGATGAGCCCGGGCACGATGTTGTAGCGCGACAGCCCTTCGGGGTTGTAGCGGCGGTGCACGCGGATCTCATGCGGCGGCGGGCCCGGCCGCAGCGCGCGCAGCGGGCCGGTCAGCTCGCTTGCCAGCGCCTGGTCGGCCAGCGCCGCCAGCGCCGCCAGCGCGGTGCCCGAAGCCGAGGGTCGGTGGCATGGACGGCCACCAGCATCGCCGGCCGTTCGCCGCGCACCGCGGCGAGAAGTCCGGCGGGATGGCGACCATGAACTGCACTTCGCCGGTGTCGAGCAGCGCTTCGCCGTCGGCCTCGCTGGCGCTGCGCCGCGTGACCTTGAAGTAGCCGGTGTTCTGCATCGCGGCCACCAGCGCGCGCGCCATCGGCCCGGTGTCGTGCACGACCAGCGTCGTCGGCAGCCCCTTGGGGTCGGTGTTGATCGCGTAGCCGAAGAGCACGAGCTGCAGCACCGGCACGCCGATCGCCATCGCGAAGGTCAGCCGGTCGCGCAGCATCTGCTGCACTTCCTTGATGAACACCGCCAGCGTGCGGCCGAACGAGAAGCGCTTCATCGCGGCGGCGCTTCGTACCGAGCGGCGTTCGATCCCGAAGAACCGTTCGCGCTGAGCTTGTCGAAGCGCCATCCCCGGACAGGGGCATGAAGGCTTCGACAAGCTCAGCCCGAACGGAGCCTTCCGAAGGACCGTTCGCGCTGAGCTTGTCCAGCGCTCACTGAGCAGGCCGGGAAGGGGCTTCGACAAGCTCAGCCCGAACGGATTCGTCAGCCCGAACGGATTCCTCAGCCCGAACGGATTCGTCAGCTCGAACGGATTCATGTGCCATTGTTCGCGCTGCCGATGAGGCTGATGAACACGTCCTCCAGGTTCGCCTCGGCGTGCTGCCACGTGAGGCCCGGCTTGTTGCGGTAAGGCGCGATGGCCGCTTCGAGCTGCGCGGCGTCGCGCCCGGACACGTGCACCGCGATGCCGAACGCGGCGACGCTGAGCGCGCCCGGCGCCGCCGAGCTCCTCGACGAGCGCCGACAGCTCGCGCTCGTCCTGGCCGCGCACGGCCCGGACGACGAGCGCGGCGTCGCGGATGATCTCGGCCTGCGTGCCGCGCCAGCGGTCGGCCGGCGGCGATGTAGACCAGCTCGTGGCAACGCTCGGCCTCGTCCATGTAGTGCGTGGACGCGAGCACGGTGATGCCCTCGGCCGCGAGGCCGTGGATCTCGTCCCAGGTCGCGCCGCGCCTTCAGGTCGACGCCGGCGGTGGGCTCGTCCAGCAGCAGCAGGCGCGGCTCGTGCATCAGGCAGGCGGCCAGCGCGAGCCCCTTTGCTTCCAGCCGCCCGAGAGCGTGCCGGCGAGCTGCCCTTGCCCGCTCGGCCAGGCCCAGCCGCTTGAGCGTTCCGTCCACCGCTTCGCGCCGCTTCGGCAGCTCGTGCAGGCGGCCGATGAAGTCGAGGTTCTCGCGGATCGACAGGTCTTCGTACAGGCCGAAGCGCTGCGTCATGTAGCCGACCTGGCAGCGGATCTGCTACCCTTGCGTGATGATGTCCAGGCCCAGGCGGGTGCCGTGGCCGGCGTCGGGCTTGAGCAGGCCGCACAGCATGCGGATGGTCGTCGTCTTGCCGCTGCCGTTGGGGCCGAGGAAGCCGCAGATGCGGCCGCGCGCCACGCGCAGCCCGACGTCGTCGACGACAGCGCGGCCGCCGTAGCGCTTGGTGAGGCCGGTGACGTCGATCGCCGCTTCGACGTCTTCACTCATGCACGGCTCACTGGAGGTCCTTCGTGCTTCGCACTCCGCCATGAGCGCTTCGGGCGACCGGGCGGGCTCATGCGCGGCTCATGGGTCCGGCTTACGGCGCGGGCGCTCGTCGCACGTCCACCGGCTGCCCCGGCTTCAAGCGCAGGCCGTCGGCGGGGTCCGGCGCGCGCCTCGACCATGAACACGAGCCGCGAGCGCTGCGCGTTCGAGTAGATGACCGGCGGCGTGTACTCGGGCTGCGTCGCGATGGCCTCGATGCGCCCGGCGATCGGCGCGCCGCAGCCGCCGCATTCGATGAGCACGCGCTGCCCGGCGGCGATCGAGCCGACCTCGGCTTCGGCGACGTAGAAGCGGGCGCGCGTGGCGGTGGGCCGCGCAGCGCCACCACCGGCTGGCCGGCGTTGACCCACTCGCCGACCTGGAAGAAGAGGTGTCGCTCACCGGCGCGTCGGCCGGCGCGCTTGCCGCTCTGCTGCTCGCGCCACGCGGCCTGCGCCAGCGCCGCCGATGCCGCCTGGCGCCGTTGCCGCGGCGGCGGCGCGCTCGTCGCTGCGCGCGGGCGGCTGCGCCTGCGCGCAGCGCCGCCTGCAACTCGGCGACGCGGCCGCGCGCCTGCTCGGCCGCGGCCTTCACATCGTCGAGCTGCGCGGCCGAGATGAAGTTCTGCGCCGCAGCGCGCGCGCGCCAGCTCGGCATCGGCGAGGTCGGCCTGCGCCCGCGCCTGCGCCGGCTTGCGCCTGCGTGACGGCGATCTCGTCGCTGCGCCGCCCCTTGGTGGTGTCGGCGGCCTGCGCGCGCGCCGAGGCCAGGCGCGCCGCGGCCTCGTGCGCGCGTCGCGCTCGCCGCTGGAATCGAGTGCGAACAGCGGCGCGCCGCGCGCCACCGTCTGGCCGCGCTGAACATCCAGGCGCGTCAACGTGCCGGCCAGGGGCGACGAGACGTAGACGAACTCGGCCTCGACATAGCCCGACCACGCCGGCGGCGCCGCGGCCGCACGCCGCAGGGAGCAGCGCTACCAGCAACGCGGCGGCGAGGCGAACCCGCTGCGCGCCGATCGAATGGGCCGGATGGATGCGTTGCGGCAAGTGAGGCACGGCGGATTATTGGTGGCACGGGGCGCCACGGGCAGTGCGGGAGACGCGCCACTGTCGGAACGCCGGTTGCCGGAGGCTTCGTCGGACTCTTCCGTCCGAGTCCTTCTCCGCTTCTTCGTTCGCTTCTTCGCCCCATTCTTCGCCCCATTCTTCGCCCCATTCTTCGCCCCATTCTTCGCCCCATTCTTCGCCCCATTCTTCGCCCCATTCTTCGCCCCATTCTTCGCCCCATTCTTCGCCCCATTTCTTCGCCCGATTCTTCGCCTGATGGCTGCCGCGAGGCCCGCGATGACTGCCCACGCCCAGAACGCCCCTTCGAAGGCCCGCACGGCCGAGCCTGCCGACTTCCGCAACGCCTACCCCAAGCCGCCGTTCCCGCGCCAGCAGCAGCAGCGCCCAGCGCTCGCTTCGAAGATGCAGCCGCGCCCCGACCACGGCGAGCAGTCGTACCGCGGCTCGGGCCGGCTCGCCGGCCGCAAGGCGCTCATCACCGGCGGCGATTCGGGCATCGGCCGCGCCGCGGCGATCGCCTTCGCGCGCGAGGGCGCCGATGTCGCTTTCGGCTACCTGCCCGAGGAAGAGGAAGACGCGCAGGAAGTGCGGCAGCTCATCGCCGCCGCAGGTCGCAAGGCCGTGCCGCTGCCGGGCGACATCCGCGAGCACGCGTTCTGCGACAAGCTGGTCGCCGATGCCGTGGCCGCGCTCGGCGGCCTCGACATCCTCGTCAACAACGCCGCCTACCAGCAGGCGCGCAAGTCGCTCGCCGACATCACGCCCGAGCAGATGGACGACACGTTCAAGACGAACCTCTATGCGCTCTTGTGGATCACGCAGGCGGCGCTGCCGCACCTCAAGCCCGGCGCGGCGATCATCAACACCGCCTCGATCCAGGCCTACGACCCTTCCGAGGACATCATCGACTACGCGATGACCAAGGCGGCCATCGTCTCGTTCACCAAGTCGCTGGCCAAGCAGCTCACGCCCAAGGGCATCCGGGTCAACGCGGTGGCGCCGGGTCCGTTCTGGACGCCGCTGCAGCTGGGCGGCGGGCAGAGCCCGGACGACCTCGTCAACTTCGGCAGCCACTCGCCCACCGGCCGGCCGGGGCAGCCGGCGGAGATCGCGCCCGTGTACGTGCTGCTGGCCGACCCGGCCGCAAGCTTCATCAGCGGCGACATCCTCGGCAGCACCGGCGGGCATCCGCAGGCTTGAAGCCTTGAAAGCGTGAGCCGAGCGGGCTCGCTACGAGGTCGAGAACCTTCGTCGGTGCGACGGCAGCCGTCGTCGGTGCGACGGCCGCCACCGCCGATGCGACGGCCGCCGGCGCGGCGCCGGGCCTGCGAACGGGGTCAGCCGACGGCTTTGCCTTCGCCGCGCACCAGCAGCACCGGCACCGGGCTCTGGCGCAGCACCAGCTCGGCGTCGGAGCCGAGCAGAGCGCGCCCGATGCCGCGGCGGCCGTGCGTGCCCATCACGATGAGGTCGCAGCGGCGCGCGGTGGCTTCGGCGACGATGGTGTCGGCGGGCCGCCCGGCATCGGCTTCGTGCAGCACCGCTTCGCACGCCACGCCGGCGGCGCGCACGCGCTTCGTCGCTTCTTCGAGCACGCGCTCGCCGCTCGCCTTCAGGCCCTCGCGGATGGCTTCCCAGGCTTCGGCGGTGGCCACCTCGGGCAGCATCGGCGCCAGTTCCACGGCGTGCAGCAGCACGACGGTGCTGCCGAGCGCACGCGCCAGCGCCATCGCTTCACCGAGGCCGCGTTGCGCGGTGGCCGATTCATCCAGCGGCACGAGTAGTCGCTTGTAGGGCATGAGGTCCTCCGGGGTT
This sequence comes from Rubrivivax sp., assembly GCA_046348035.1. GTDB lineage: Bacteria > Pseudomonadota > Gammaproteobacteria > Burkholderiales > Burkholderiaceae_C > Rubrivivax. The sequence goes on from JAXMEZ010000039.1 coordinate 23,780, forward strand.
GTCGGGTGTGTGCTTGTCGGCTTGTCTGTTGTTCGGGCGCGGGTTTCAGCGAGCAGCAAGCAGAACAGCAGGCGCGACCGCTCTCGGGCCGCCTGCGCCTGCGCAGGCTGATCTGCACCCAGCGCGCGAGGTCCGGCGCGGCCATCGCGCCGCTGCGCCGCGCCACCTCGCGCCCGCCGGCGTAGAGCACGAGCGTGGGAATGCTGCGGATGCGGTTGCGCACGCTCGCCTGCGGGTTGGCCTCGGTGTCGACCTTGGCAAAGCGCACCTGCGGCAGCGTTGCCGCGGCCTGCTCGAACTGCGGCGCCATCATGCGGCGCAGGCCGCGCACCACTCGGCCCAGAAGTCGACCAGCACCGGCGGCTCGGTGCCGGCAATGTTCTCGAACACCGCATCGGCCAGCGGCACCAGGCGCGCCGCCATCAGTTCTGCGCCGCGGCAGCCGCCACGCGGGCTGGTCCTGCAGGCGTTCGTCGGCCACGCGGTTGGTGGTGCCGCATTGGGGGCAGGCATGCTTCATGGCGTTGCGGAAGTTGCGGATGTTCGGCGTTTCGGCGTGTCGGCGGCAGGCGCTTCGGGGCAAACCTTCATCGCAGATGGGGCCGGCTTGACGGTCGTCAAGCACCGTTCGCGCAGTGGCCGCCGCGCGGCGCCTGACCAGTCCGGGCGCCTCACGACGTGCCACGAACGGGCAGGCTGGATGCTGCATCCCGCGAAGGACACCGTGTGATGCTTCAGCACCCCAAGCCCACGCGCCCGCTGCGCCCCCTGCGCCGCCTCGGGGCCGCCGCCGTAATCGAAGAACACCGCGCCGATGGCGCCGAGCCAGGTGTCGTGCTGCACCCCGATGGCTGGTACTGGAGTGGCCCGCGACGGGCAGCAACAGTTCGGCCCGTTCCCTTCGGCCGAAGCAGCGCGCGCCGACCGCGAACGCGACGAGCAGGATCCGGCGCTCGACTGGCCGAGGCCAAGCGCGATCGGCATCAACACCTGGCTCGACCCGGAAACCGGCGAGCCCGCCGAAGCCGCTGCCCGCCGCACCTGGACACGAGCGCGGCGGATCTTTCGACCGCTGAAGGCGTTCGTTCGCTTCGCCTTCGCCTTCGCCGCGCTCCAGCGCGCGGCCTTGCGCACCAGCCGCCTGAGGATCGCCGCCACGCCGCGCGCCGCGCGCGGCTGAGCGGCCGGTGCGTGGTGGTCGACATCACCACCAGCCGCGGCATGCCGGGGCTGCACGATCTCGCGCGTCTGGAATTGGCCGCTTGCAACGTCGCGCTGCGCGGTCTCGGGGCTGAGCAGCATGCAGCACCCCTGGCGGCTGACGATGGCCTTCTGCGCCTCGTAGGAATCGGCCTCGGCCACCACGTTCAAGTGCACGCGCCGGGCGCGCGCGACAGCGTCAACGGTCGCGCGCAGCCGGTGCTGCGTCGAGGGCAGCACCAGCGGGATCGAGGCCAGTTCGCGGAAGGCGATCGTCTTCGGCTGCGCCTCGGGGCGCCGTGGGCTGATCAACGCCAGATGCGAATCGATCAGCACTTCCTCGCCGCGCGCCGGCGTGGCGCGGTAGCGGCCGATGAGCGCGATGTCGAGGCGCCCGTCGGCGAGCCCTTCCTCGTTGCGGCCGCTCAGGCCTTCGGCCATGCGCAGCACGATGCGCGGGTAGGCGCGGCGCACTTCGTCGTAGAGGTCGCCGGCGATGCGCTGCATCATCCACGGCAACAGGGCCACGGTGACCACGCCTGAAGGCGAGGGGCCGAAGTCGCGCATGTCGGCGACGAGCCGGTCGGCGTCGAGCACGACGGCGCGCGCTTTGGGCAGCGCGGCCTGGCCCGCCTCTGTGAGCTGCACGCCGCGGCCAGTGCGGTGGAAGAGCCGGGTGCCGAACTCGTCTTCCAGCGCCGCCAGCAGGCGGCTGACCGAAGGCTGCGTCAGCCCGAGCGCGAGCGCGGCCTGCGAGATGCTGCCCGACTCGGCGACGCGGATGAAGGCGCGCAGGTCCTCGAATCTCATCGGCCCTCGAATCTCGTCGGCAGAACACCGCGGCGCCGCGCGGCCCGGAAGGAGGACGGTCGGGGCGCGCCCTCGCCCATGCGCATTGCGCATGGCTGATAGTCGATGGATTCTATGGCGCGGCAGCCGGCGGCTGCCTACATTGGCCGCCTCGACATGGACTCGCCTGCCGCCAGCCGCCCCGCCAGCCGCCCCGCCGGCCGCACGCTGCTGGACAAGATCTGGCGCGCGCACACCGTCCTCGCGCTGGAAGACGACGACGCGCTGGTCTACGTCGATCGCTGCCTGATCCACGAAGGCTCGCGGCCGGCGTTCGCGGCGATGGAGCTCCTGGGCAAGACCGTGCGCAGCCCGGCACAGGTGATCGCCTGCGCCGACCACTACATGCCGACGACGCGGCGCGCGCAAGGCGTGGCGGCGATCGCGGACGCGTCGATCCGGCAGATGGTGGTCTCGCTCGAGGACAACGCGCGCCGCCACGGCTGCCGCCTGGTGGGCCTCAGCGACCCGCGCCAGGGCATCCTGCACGTGGTGGCGCCCGAGCTGGGCATCACCCTGCCGGGCATGGTGATCTGCGGCGGCGACCTCGCACACCGCCACGCACGGTGCCTTCGGCGCGCTGGCGTTCGGCATCGGCGCCTCCGAGGTGATGCACGCGATGGTGACGGTGACGCTGTGGCAGGCGCGGCCGCTGGCGATGCGCATCACCGTCGACGGCCGGCTCGGCCACGGCGCGACCGGCGAGACCTGATTCTTTCCGTCATCGCGCGCATCGGCACCGGCGGCGGCACCGGCCACGTCATCGAATACGCCGGCAGCGGCATCGCGGCACTCTCGATGGAGCAGCACATGACGCGGTGCAACATGTCGATCGAGGCCGGCGCGCGCGCCGGCATGGTCGCGCCCGACGACACGGCGCTCGCGTACCTCGCCGGCCGCCCCGGGCGCCGCGCGGCGGCTTAGGGACCGCGCCGTGGCGTCGTGGCGGCGACTGCCGAGCGACGACGACGCGCGCTTCGACCGCGAAGTGCGATTCGACGGCCACGCGATCGTGCCGATGACCACCTGGGGCACGAGCCCGAGCAATGCGTGGCGATCGACGGCCGCGTTCCCGACCCCGCTGCCGAGCCCGACGCGACACGGCGCGATGCGCAAGCGAAGGCGCTCGCGTACATGGACCTGCGCCCCGGCCAGGCGCTGGCCGAGGTGCGCATCGACCGCGTCTTCATCGGCTCGTGCACGAACGGCCGCATCGAGGACCTGCGCGAAGCCGCGCGCGTGCTCGACGGCCTGCACGCGACCGTGCCCGGGCTCGTGGTGCCCGGCTCCAGCAGCGTCAAGCGGCAGGCCGAAAGCGAAGGACTGCACCGCATCTTCATCGACGCCGGTCTCGAGTGGCGCGACTCGGGCTGCTCGCTGTGCACCGGCGTCAATGACGAAGACTTCCTGCAGCCGGGCGAGCGCTGCGCATCGACATCGAACCGCAACTTCCCCGGCCGCCAGGGCCCGGGCAGCCGCACGCACCTGATGAGCCCGGCCTCGGCCGCCGCCTCCGCCGTGCTCGGGCGCATCGGCAGCATGGCAGATCTCTGAAGCGATGGAAGCCTTCCAGGTTCTCGATGCCGTGGCCGTGCCGCTGGACGAGTCCAACGTCGACACCGACCAAATCTGCCCGGCGCGGCTGATCCGCAGCTTCGCCGAGACCGGTCCGCACGACCACGTGTTCCTGCACGACCGCCGTCATGGCGCGGACGGGCGCAAGGTTGGCTTCGTGCTCGACCAGCCGGCCTACGCCGGCGCGCGCATCCTCGTCGCGCAGCGCAACTTCGGCGTCGGCTCGTCGCGCGAAGCCGCCGTCTTCGCGCTCGTGGCGTTCGGCCTGCGCGCGGTGGTGGCCGAAAGCTTCGGCGACATCTTCGTCGGCAACTGCCTGCAAAACGGCGTGCTGCCGGTGGCGCTGCCGGCCGAGGCAGTCGACGCATTGCGTGCCGGCCTGCACCGCGCGCCCGGCGCGCATGTCGCCATCGACTTGCCGCGGCAGACCGTGACCGGGCCGGACGGCAACGCGCACCCTTTCACCATCGGCGCGCGGCGCAAGCGCTGCCTGCTCGAAGGCGTGGACGACCTGGCGCTGACCGAGCGGCAGCGCGACGCCATCGATGCCTTCGAACACAAGCACCGCGAGCGCTCGCCCTGGCTCTTCCCTGGATCCGAACAGGAATTTGATCGATGAACAGCAACAGCAACGAAACTGACGCCGACGTCATCGTCGTCGGCGCGGGCAACGCCGCAGCCTGCGCCGCGCTCTCGGCGCGCGAGCACGGCGCCAGCGTGCTGATGCTCGAAGCGGCGCCGCGCGACCTGCGCGGCGGCAACTCCACCTTCACCGGCGGCATGCTGCGCTTCGCCTACAACGGGCCGGATGACCTGCGCCAGGTGGTGCCCGAGATGGCCGAGATGGACCTCTCGAACGTCGAGTTCGACACCTACACCGAGAGCCAGTTCTTCGACGACATGGGGCGGCTGACGCAATACCGCTGCCACCCCGACCTGACCGAGGTGATGATCAAGCGCAGCTTCGACACCGCGCGCTGGATGTGCCAGCAAGGCGTGCGGCTGCAGCTCACCCTCGGCAGCCATGCGTTCAACGTCGGCGGCAAGTTCAAGTTCTGGGGTGGCCTGCCGTGCCAGATCTGGGGCGGCGGACCGGGGCTCGTCGAAGCGCTGCACAAGCGCCTGGAGCAGCAAGGCATTCCGGTGCTGTACGAGACGCCGGCGATCAGCCTCCTGCACGACGACCGCGGTGTCACAGGCGTGCGCGCGCGGCGCGACGGCCGCACGGTGGAGCTGCGTTCACGCGCCGTGGTGCTGGCCTGCGGCGGCTTCGAATCCAACGCCGAGATGCGCGCGCGCTACCTCGGCCCCAACTGGGACCTGGCGCATGTGCGCGGCACGGCGTACAACACCGGCCGCGGCATCCAGATGGCGCTGGACATCGGCGCGATGCCGATGGGCCACTGGTCCGGCTGCCACGCCACCGAATGGGACATGAACGCGCCGCCGTTCGGCGACCTGAGCGTGGGCGACAGCTTCCAGAAGCACAACTACACCTTCGGCATCTACCTCAACGCGCGCGGCGAGCGCTTCCTCGACGAGGGCGCCGACTTCCACACCTACACCTACGCCAAGTACGGCCGCGAGGTGCTGAACCAGCCCGGTCAGTTCGCCTGGCAGATCTTCGACCAGAAGGTGACGCACCTCCTGCGCGAGGACTACCGCATCCGCCGCATGACCAAGGTGCAGGCCGACACGTTCGAGGAGCTGGTGACCAAGCTCGAAGGCGTCGATGCGAAGCGGGCGCTGGCGACGATCAACGCCTACAACGCCGCGCCGCGGCCCGATGTGCCCTTCGACCCCAACATCCGCGACGGCCTGGCGACGCGCGGCTTGCCGATCGAGAAGTCGAACTGGGCCACGCGGCTCGACAAGCCGCCGTATCACGCCTACGGCGTTTCCTGCGGCATCACGTTCACGTTCGGCGGGCTCAAGGTCGATACCGAAGCGGCGGTGGAAGACACCGCGGGCAGGCGCATTCCCGGCCTCTTCGGTGCCGGCGAGCTGGTGGGCGGCCTCTACTATCACAACTACGCCAGCGGCAGCGGCTTGATGTCGGGCGCGGTGTTCGGCCGCATCGGCGGGCGAAGCGCCGCGCTGCACGCCGCCAGCTTGCGCTAAAGGCGCTGGAGGAGCGAGGCCCGTGCCGTACCGGTCCGAGCGTGGCGACATCCGCATGCTGCTGGCAGGCGACCTGATGCCCGCGCGCGCTCGCCATCTTCGACGAGGACGACTACCTCGCGCTGGTGTCGCCGTGCGTGGCGCCGACGCGGCATTCGGCAACCTCGAGACCGTCGTGCGCGAGCGCGACGAAGGCACGCCGAACTTCACGCAAGGCACGCCGATGACGACGGCGCCGCGGCTGCTCGAAGACCTGAAGTGGCTCGGCTTCGACATCGTCTCGTGCGCCAATAACCATGCCACCGATTACGGCCACGGCGGGCTGCTGGCAATGGCCGCGCATCTGGCGCGCGCCGGCATTCCCGCGGCCGGGCTCGGCGCGAACCTCGCCGAAGCGCGCGCGCCGGCGTATGTCGACACGCCGGCCGGGCGCGTGGCGCTGGTGGCCGCGACGTCGTTCTTCCGGCCGTGGAACCGCGCTGCCGACCAGCGCCCCGATGCCGCCGGCCGCCCGGGCATCAATCCGCTCGGCTTCGCGCGCCGCTACCAGGTCGATGACGAAGCGTTGCGCGCGCTGCGCCGCATCAGCGACTCGCTCTGGCTGACGGCCGAACGCGCCCGCCACCGGGCCCAGTTCTACAGCGCCAGCGAAGTGGCGCCCGAGCGCGACGATGCGGTCGATCTGCTCGACGCGCACTTCACGCGCGGCGACGGCTTCGCGCTTTCCACCGCGGTGAACCGTGCCGACGCCGAGGCCAACCTGCGCTCGATCCGCGAGGCGCGGCGCCAGGCCGACTGGGTGATCTTCTCCTTCCACTCGCACGAGTTCGGCAACGCGGGCCGACTCACAGCGCCCACCGACTCTGGCATGGAGGAGCCCGCCGCCTTCGCCACCGCGTTCGCCCGCGCGGCGATCGATGCCGGCGCCGACGTGGTCGCCGGTCACGGCCCACATCTGACGTTAGGCGTCGAGGTCTACAACGATCGCCCGATCCTCTACAGCCTCGGCAACTTCGTCTTCCAGAACGACACCGTGCCCGTCTTCCCGTCGGAGTCGTACGGCCGCTTCGGGCTCGGGCACGAAGCGACGCCGGCCGACTTCCTCGACGCGCGCACCGGCAACGACACGCGCGGCTTTCCGGCCGAGGCCGAGTTCTGGGAGAGTTTCGCCGCCACCTGCGATTTCCGCAGGCCGGTTGGCCGAACTGCGACTGCATCCCTGGACCTGGGCTACGGCTGCTCGCGGGCGCAGCGGCTGCTGCTGCTGGCGCAAGGCGACGTGGCGCGCGTGCTGAGCGCGCCGCGCGGTTGTCGGCGCATCTATGGGACGCGGCTGTCGGTGGACGGCACGACGGCCGTCGTCGATCGCCGCACTGATCGCCGCACTGATGCAGGAGACCCGCTGATGTCGCTCACCCTGGCCCGCCAAAGGCGCGAGCGCACGCGCGAGCTGGAAGCGAGCGCGGCTGGGACCGGCTGGCGGTCTACGGCAACGCGTGGTGCTGCGACCGCCTGGAGCGCGAGCGACTTCCCGATCCCGAAGGCCACGGCCGCCTCCGAGCGCGGACGGCAGCGTCCATCGCCCTCGAAAGCGCGATGGAAGCCGAGCGCGCCGGCGTCGAGGCGCCCGACTGCGATGTCGTGTGGCGGCCCGACTGCTGGCGATGCTCGCTGCCGAAGTGAGCGACCTTGTGCGGTGGCGCCCGGCAGCCGCGGCGCGAGCGCCGATGAAGCCGGGATGCCGCAGGCCATCGTCGAAGCCGGTAGCGGCCGGCTCGAAGATGCTGGCGTCCGTTCGACCAGCCGATGATGAAGAAGAGCGCCGAGGAGATCAGGTGAAGTGCGCTGCGCCGGCCGACGAAGGCTACGTGTTCTTGCGCGCGGCCTGGCCCGGCCGTGCCGAGTACGAGTTGACCGCGAGGTCGAGGCCTTCTTCCGCAGCCGCGGCGTGCCCGACAACTTCATGATCCTCGGCTCCGGCGGGCCGCGAGGTGCTGCGTGCATCCGCCGGGCGACCGGCGCCTGGCGGCCGGCGACCTCGTGACGACCGAGCTGACGCCGTGCAGGTCGACGGCCACTACGCGCAGGTGTGCCGCACGCTGGTGCTCGGCGCACCGACCGCGCAGCAGACCGCCGCGTTCGACTCTTCCGCCGCAGCATGGAGGCGCTCGCGGCACTGCGGCCGGGCGTCACCGCGGCCGATGTCGCGCGGCGCGAGAACGACGTGTTCCGCGCTTGTGCCTGGGCGAGTACACGACCAACCGCCGCGCTGCGCGGCCACGGGCTGGGCCTGTACGTCGACTCGCGCCTCGGCGCTCGAAGATGAACCTGCCGCTTCAGGCCGGCATGGCGATCATCGTGCACCCCAACACGTACCATCCGGATGTCGGTTATGTCGTGCTCGGCGATTCGGCGATCGTGCGCGCCGAAGGAGCCGAGGTGCTGACGGCGACGCCGCGCACCCTGTTCAGCGTCGGCGGCTGAAGGAGAATGCGAGATGCGCCGTGGTTGATGGGCTGGTCGTCGACGAAGTGCCGCCGGCGCTGCTCGCACAACGAATGGAAGCACTGGTCACCGGCCTGCGCGAGCGCCGACTGCACCGCATGCTCGTCTACACCGACCTCACGCGGCCGGCCGCCGCCGGCGCGCCGACGCATCCTGCCCTACTGGAGCAACGGCGTGCTCGTCGCGTCGCGCCCGGCGCTGGGGCGACGCTGGTGGCGATGACGTCGCGCCGCGTCGCCGACTGGATCCACTCGATGCTCGATCGCCTTCGTCAACACGCTCGATCTCGGCGAAGGCGTGAGCGACGCGTTGCCGGCGGCGGAAGGCGCGCTGCACGCGGGCGTGGTCGATCTGGCGAGCCTGCTCAGTGGAGTGGTTGCGTCGATTCGCCGCCGGCACCGGACGTGCGCTTCGAGGAAGCGGGCGATCTGCTCGACGCCGCGCTGGCATCGAGGCGGCGCCACGCTCGAGCCGTGGCGCAGCGCACGCTGGCCATTGCGCGCGCTGCTGCCGGCCTCGGGCTAGCCGGCAGCGGCGACGCGGCAGCGGTGCTCGGCAGCCGAAGGTACGGCCTGTCCGGGCGCCGAAGAAGTCGCGCTGGCGCTGGCGCCCGACATGCGATCCAACCCGCGCCTGCGCCGAATCGAGGGCGGCGCGACGTTGGGCACCGAGTTCTCGTTGCAGGTCACGCTCGCCTACAAGGGTTGTTGGCTGCGAATCGCCCGCACGGCTGCACGCGGCGTGGCGCCAGCGCGGCTCGCGCGCACCGAAGCGTGGTTCCAGGAACTGCTCGCGAAGCTGCCCGCCGATGCACTCGATCAGGTTCGACCGGCTCGGCCCCGCGATCGACGCCGCATTGCCGCGCCTGCCGGGCGCACGTGTCGAGTCGTGGCACATCGAAGGTGCCCGCGCCGGGCTTGCGCTGGCGACGATCGCCGGTTCTCGGTCGCGCCCGGTCGTCGCGCCGACGACCACATCGCCGCTGACGCCGAGCCTGCGCCTGCGCGACGGCGAGGGGCCGGCTCGGTGCCGGGGTGATCGTGCCGCGCGAAGAGCGCTCGGCGTGCGGACACCGGGCTGGTTTCCGTGGAAGTCCTCGCCGAGGTGGCGCAGAACTGGGCTCAGCTCGACAGCGGCGTACAGACCGTCGCCGAGGTCCTGGCACTTGCGGCGCCTGTTCTCGGCCACGGCTCTGATCGCTGCCGGCTGGCTGCTTTGCATGGAGGCCGCCTTCGCCCAGACGTTTCCGAGCAAGACGGTGCGCTTCTCGTGGTGCCCTATCCGCCGGCGGCGGCACCAGCATCGTCGCGCAGTCGCTGAGCCAGAAGCTCAAGGACAAGTGGGGCCAGCCGCACGACAACCGCCCGGGGGCGAGCGGCATCATCGGCGCCAGCGACGTGCTGCGCGCGCCGGCCGATGGTCACACGCTGCTGCTGGCCAGCAGCACGCATGTGATCAACCCGCTCTTGATGTCCACGCCCTACGACTCGATCATGACCCTGCGCCGTGCCGCTCTACAGCAGTGAACTGGTGCTGGTCGTCAACCTGGCACTGCCGGCCAGCAACCTGCAGGAGTTCATCGCGCTAGCGAAGGCGAAAGCCCGGGCAAGTTCAACTACGCGTCGGTGAGCGCGGGCGGCACCACGCACCTTGCGGGCGAGATGCTCAACGTGATGGCCGGCATCAAGACCCACCACGTGGCCTACAAGGGCGCCGGCCCGGCGCTGACCGATCTGATCGGCGGCCAGGTCCAGTTCTCGTTCGCGGCGCCCGTTGCCGCGCTGCCGTTCATCACCAACGGGCGGCTGCGGGCGCTGGCGGTGACAGGCGACGCGCGCGTGCCGGCGATCCCGCAAGTGCCCACCTTCGCCGAAGCGGGGATGCCGGGCTTCCAGGCGCGGTTGTGGTTCGGCTTCATCGCCAAGGCGGGAACGCCGCCGGCGCTGGTGGAGAAACTCGCCGCCGACATCGGCGCGGTGATGGACACCCCCGAGATGAAAGAACGCCTGCTCAGCCTCGCCCTCGACCGTTTCGTCAACGGCCCGGAGGCCTACGGCGCGCTGATGAAGGCCGACCTCGCGCGCTATGCAGATCTCGTGAAGGCGGCGAACATCAAGCTCGAGAATTGACGGCGCCGGAAAACGCCACAAGCGCACCGCGGCCATCCTGGCTATGGAACCTTGAACGTCGCTTGCAGGCGACCCCAGGCGCCGCCTACCCGCGCCAGGGGGTGATGCGCGGCAACCATCGTCTGACGTTAGCCCGGTAGCGCTTGTACTCGTCGGCGAACTGCTCGCCCAGCACGGGCTCTTCGTAGGTGACAACGAACAAGAAGAATCCGGCCCACAAGATCGCGCCGTACTGCAGCACCGTGACGCTCCCGAACAGGAGGCCCTGGCCGGCAATCAACGCCGTGACTGCGACGTACATCGGGTTGCGCACGTAGCGATAGAAACCGGTGACGACGAGGCGCTCGGGAGGCATCACGGACACCGGTGTGCCGAGGCCCTGCAACGCGAAGCGAGCGAACGAATCGAGCAAGACGGGCAGCCCGGCGACGATCAGGGCGGCACCGAGCACGCGCCCGAGCGGAAGTAGCGCCGGCGCGAAGTGCCAGTGCGTGAGGTACCAAGGAACGTACACCGCGAGCGTGCCCGGAGCGACGACCAGGAAGATCGCGGAACCGATGATCGCGGCGGCGCGCTGCACGACGGGAGCATACTCACCGAACGAGGACACCGCAGCAGCATGACGATCGAACTTTCACGCGAGGCAAGAGCGCAAGCGGTCCTTTCCATCGAGCGCTACTTCGCCGAGAACATGGAACGCCGGTGCTTTGCTGAGCTTCTTCCTCGAAGAGATTGGCCCGTCCATCTACAACAAGGCCGTCATGGAGGCGCAGGAGAAGCTCCAGGCACGTGTCTCTGAACTCGACATCGAGCTGCACGAAGACGAATTCGATTATTGGAGGCACCACGCCAAGGCTCCGGGCAAGCGTGGCAGGTGAGTGGCTCCGGCAGAGTCGGCGCCTTTGCGTGTTCGAGGAACTGCCCAAGCGGTTAGACCACTGCGCCGCATCGGCTTGCCCGTCGCATTCCGGCGCAATCGGCGGCACTCGTCTTGCGAGGCTGATGGGTCGTGTGTGGAATGCAACGAGGACAGACGTCGTTTGCACCGGGGGTTGACGGGAAGGT